>JBKEEB010000023.1:0-113431 GCA_047975735.1 Niabella sp. | reverse complement strand
TGTTACCGTACCCATCCGTTGCCAGTACATTAATAAAACGGCATGTATCAGATGGATGATAGTTAAACATATGGTCGTTATTATTTTCCGGTTCGGCAAACGGCCTGTACACGGGCTTCTCGTCTCCAAATAAATAATCATAAGCAGCCCGGTCATACTCTTTAATATTTGTACTCATTATTTTATAAGGGCCGTTATTTTCTGCTACTTTTACGGTCCAGTTACTGTGCCAGGAAAATATATTAATAATAAAATCTGCATTATACTTAGTACTTACCGACTGCCCCGGGCGATATAATTTCATTTGATACGCTTTATCATTATCGGTTCCTTTATAATAAGTGTTGATAATTTGGTTGCCTTCTATCTCATATAAAGCAAAACCCTTGGGGCTTCCATCATCACACAATGCCCCTGTCCAAAATGCACCGCATACGGCACCCAATGTATTTTCTTCAATATCGGCCGTAATAGTGGTTGTAAAATTATTGTGTGTATGTCCTGATAAGATTCTTACTTTATATCCGCTAAGTATATTATAGAGGCTGATATTATTACTAACCTGCGTTGATGCGTTGCGCCTTTTGGTAGGGATATGGGCTCCAATAATAATCAGTTTGTTTTTGGGTACATATTTCAGATCTTCTTGTAACCAGTTCAACTGTTCTTCGGTAATTTGTCCGGTATAATTTTTATCGCCGGTATAATACACATCATCCAATACTATAAAATGGCAGTCTCCAATATTATAAGAATAGTATGTAGGGCCAAAAGCCGCTTCAAAATCTTTGGAGGATTGCGCATCTGTTGCAATACTTTTATTATGATCGTGATTGCCTATAACCTGAAAAACGGGAATATTGAGCTTTTTAATCTCCTGTGTATAATTAGAAAAATAAGACATATTGTCCCAAACCAAATCGCCCAAAGATATACCGTACAAAGGTGTGCTGCTTATACTTTGCAAATAGGATTTAATTGTAACGATATCGGGCTTTAGCAAACCTAAATCTGTTGCATTTGCAATTTGCACATCGGCAAGAGCCAGCAGGTTAAATCGTGTTTTTTTAGTCCCCCTCGTCAATTCAAAATGATGTTGCGTTACCAAAGCCGGGTTGCTGCCTTGCAGCGATTTGTATATTTTAGGAATGCCGTTCTCAAGAGGAATATTACAATCTGCCGGTACGGAAACAAAAACAAACCTTGCATTATCATTGGCTTTCATTTGATAAATGCCCTGCTCATTGGTTATTACGGCTGTATAGCCATCGCTTACCACCACACCCTGTAATGGTAGGCTACCATCGGTAATTTTGCCTACCAGATTCATACCGGGAATTACTTTTATAGAACTATCTGCTGCCGACGGCGAAGGGGTTTTACTGATATTACTTTTACTACAAGCTAACCAAAGAAGCGATGTAAAAAGAAGTGCCGCCCATTTTATTTGCAGATCCATTATTAATTAATCTATTATAGTTTTAAAAATAAATCGGGGTAATCTGTAATAATACCATCCACACCTAATGCTATTAAGATCTTCATTGTATCTACATCATTCACTGTCCAAGGCACAATTTTTATTTTTTTTTGATGACAGACTGTTACCAATTCTTTTGTTACCAATTTATAATTAGGACTGTAAACTGTAGGTGTAAAATCAATCTCTTTTATTTGTTCCTCCAGCGTTCTCTTATCAAAACCCTCTATTAATAATGAAGTGGCTACTTTGGGGTATTTGCTATGCATTACTACCAATGCTCTAGGATCAAAAGATTGAATTACGGTTCTACCAGCAATGCCTTTTTGGTTAATAACAGCCATTGCCAAATTAACAAATTCTTCTACCGGAGGATGATTAACGCCATCATTTTTTTTGTTTGATTTGATCTCGATGTTATACAGCATATCAACACCTTTTTGCTTTGCATATTTTTCTGTGGCATCCAGTAAGTCGGCCAGCAGCGGTTTGTGAACAGCTGTTTTTTCTTGCCGGGGAAAATCGGGATGCGGTTTTAAGCCTACATCATATTTTTTAATATCCTCGTAATTTAACTGGTATAACAACAACTTTTTAGCATCATCTTTTGACAGATATTTACCATCCGGTGTAGTAGTTATATTAGCATTAAAATTAGGATCGTGCGATACCAGAACTTTTTTATCTTTTGAAATTTGCAAATCCATTTCCAATGTGGTTACACCCAGATCAATGCCCTTTAACATAGCAGGAATGGTATTTTCCGGCATTAGCCCGCGCGCACCGCGGTGGCCTTCTTTATCAAAATGGGGGAAAGGAAAAGTATTAGCTTTTTTGACACTATTACATGACAAAGCAAGCACACATATTAACAAGTAAGCATATTTCATTCTGTAAAATTTTTAAAATGTAGAGCTGCCAATTAGCCACTCTTCATAATATTGTAGCCGTTTATTTATCTTTTACCTTAATGCACATTTCATTCAACCAATTTTGTTACCGCATCATTTATTTCCAAACTATCAATGGTTGCTGTGGCTTGAAATAGTTCTACTACAGTTTGTTTACGAGCCGTTGTCCATTTACCCAATGTAATATTATATACGCCACCCATCATATTAAACAAGCCGGCATCGGTAGAAGCTGTTGGGTGTGCTGCATTTACCGCATAAGGCATATAGGTGGTATTACCTGATGAGCGATAATACAAATAGGGAACAATATAAGGCTTATAGGTGTCGGGATTAATACCTACAGAATACATAGAGTACCAGTCATTATTACAAATACGATAACCTAATGTCGGATTTTTACTCACATCATAAATCCCGGCACCTCCACCTGTAGCAACAAATAATACATCGTGTGGTACTGATGTTTCAGTAACTGTAGTACCTTTGAATATAGCTACGCCACAGGTATTCCCACTGTTAGGGAAAGGGCCTGAGGTGCTGAAAGAACTGGTTTTTGCTAAGCCGCCATCTCCTTTTGTCGTATATGTTTTTTGATACCAGTTTGTTTCGGCTGGGAAAGAGTATGCGCCACCGGAGCCATTTATTTTTTTACCCTGAAAGCCAAAATAAAAGAATTTGCCCTTCTGTACACTGCCGGAAGTAATATTCCATTTAATAGTTCTGGCTCCACCGGTAGCCCAACCCGCATTGAGCGGCGTAGCTGTAATTGAGGTTCCTGCATTAGCGCAAAATACGATGCTATAGGGGGTAGTAGTAAAATTGATATCTTTAGTAGCCAGCAATTGTACATATTCATAACCACCATCGCCACCGACCGGATCGCCCAAAAAGCCGGAAATAAGCAAATCCTGAGCAGAAGAACCCATATTGATAATATCATCTAACTCCCTTGTTCTAAGTTCTACCGAACCACTTGATGTACGAAAAGGAATACCCACATAGGCTGCCAAACCATAGGGTTCCGTATTGGCATAACTGGAGCTGGGGTTGGTATAAATAGTCAGATCGCCAAAACCGTCATTGATAACCTTAGTACCGCTCAATACTTCCCCTTCTGTTGGTGCCGGATTAAAGCTTGATTTATTAATAATGGTGAGCGAGCTTTCATAATCAGCCGGAGCTGCCATCAGTTGTGCCACATTGATGGCATTGATACCTACAATGCCTTTACCGGCACTGAAGACTTTAGATTCGCTTATCCCCGTAATTGTTAAAATTCCGTTTTTGTGGGTTAATTTGCTACCAACAATATCAATTATTACCGAATCACCGGGATGATAGTTGGCTGCCGCTGTTCCCAGATCAATAGAAATACCTCTTATTACATTTAGCCGACGATTATCCTGCACTACTAATAATCCCTCAGGTAGATTGCCTTCCGTATGATCGGAGATAACCACCGCACCCAATTTGGTAGCACCATAAAGAAGTTCTTTGGTAAGTGTAATCTCCTGTCCTTTGTAAATAGGGCGAACATCCATAATGCCAATTATTTCCGAAGGGTTACCACCGGGGTAATTACCATAGTCCCCGTTTTTATAACACCCTGCAAAAAATAATATTATCAGGGCAATGCTTGTATATAATAGAATTTGCTTCATGTTGAATTTTTTATTGTCTGAATATTATTTTTAAGGTTTTTGCCACCATACATTTGTTGAGATTAGATCTGCACCCTGCGCTGCAACGGCAGCCTTATAATTGGTGGGATTGGTTGACTGTACATAAACAGGATATACCATACGGGCAGGCATTACACCTCCATTCTTTAATCCATGTAGATCTCCTAAATGCAGATTAGGATGCCCTGTGCGCCTGTACTCAAACCATTGCTGGTAATCGGTTGTAAACAAAGCGTAATATTTTTGTAAGTGTACCAGTTCCATTTTTTCATCTAAAGAGAGGCCGTCATCCCAAATAACACTACCGTTTCCAAGATTTACCAAATGCTCTGCAAAATTTGAGGATGTAATGCTTTCGGGAAAACTAGGCACCCAATAATTGATGGCAGATGCCATACCCTGATAAAAATAGGTTTGTGCATTGCCGCTGATCCATCCTTTTACTACTGCTTCTGCCAATATAAATTCTACTTCGGCATATTGCATCATAATGCCGGTATTAGGATTGATCTGTAAAGACCAGCTACCCGTACTGGCATTATCGGAGCTTTGAAAATAAGAACCTTTCGCCTCTCCCTGCCCCGGCAAATAACCGCTCTGCACACCAAAAAAACCACCACTGCTTGCCTGTGAAATCCCTAACCTTCCAATACTTCCCGAACCATATGGTGTGCTGGTTTGAAAACGCGGGTCGCTCCAAGTTATAAGATAATCTAGAAAAAAGCTACAAAGTGCCGGAGCTCTGAAATCTTGCACACGTATGGTTGAAAAAGGCGATGAGTAAGGTGCAATGCCGTTCCATAAAAGGCGCGCCGACTCTGAATTATTGGCAAAAATGGGATAGGTTACGGTATTGGTTTCGGCAATTTCTTTAATTTTTGCAATAGCTTGTGCAGAAACATCGGCTTTTCCGCTAACTCTTAGCAGCAATCTTAAATACAGCGAGTTTCCAAATTTGCGCCATCCGGCAATATCGCCATTGTAAATAGGGTCTCTGCCTGCATTGATAATTTCATTGGCAGAAAGCAAAGTGTTGGCTTCTTCCAGCATTTCAAACAAGCCTAAATAAATATCTTTTTGAGTATCGAATTTTGGCTCTACAATACCGCCATATGCTGCTTTTGCCCGGTTGGATTCTGAAAAAGGGATATCGCCATAGGTGTCAGTTAAAATGGAATATATCCATGCCTGGCAAATTAATGAAATACCTTTGTAGCTACTGTTGTTGGCAGAAGATGTATCCTGGTACATATCTTTAAAATTGGTTAGTTCGGTGTACAAGTTATTCCACATATAATCGGACCATGTAGACCTGAAATCATACCTAAATACCGCACCTTCCGCATCGGAAATATTTACAGTAACCTGCATTAATTCGTTATTAAAATTCCGGTTACGAATCATGCCAGTATTTATTGAGTTCAATAGTGCCGCCGGTAACAATTGGTCGGGCGATACTGCCCTTATCCCATTGGGGTTAGTATTATACTCTTCAAAGTTTTTTGTACACGATAATATCAAAGAAATAAATAATACCGGTATTGTGATACGAAATATATTGATTTTCATTATGCTGTTTTTAATAATTTTTAATTAAAACCCTATTTGAATGCTACCGCCAATTGTTCTGGTTGAAGGAAATTGCGCTACTTCAAAGCCACGAACTATATCCGACCCTTCCAATGTGCCAAATTCAGGATCGAACATGGGCCAGGGCGACCATATAAACAGATCTCGGCCATAGACAGCAATTGTTATTTTTTTAAATCCGGCTTTTTTTATGCCTCCTGTAAGTGGGAAATTATGTTCCAGCCTTAGCTCGCGCCATTTAATAAAATCGGTACTAAAAGTACTGCCTTCGGCATTGTCCATTCCCATGTGTGAGCGGTAATACTCATCAATATCTTTTGCTATCACATCATTCTTTCTATAGGATCCGTCAGCATTTTGTACTACACCGTTTCCAATAATGCCGTTGTATCTTCCCGGTACTGTTACTGTTAGTTTTCCCTGTTCCACCATTTTATAGTGCATGAGCGAATGCGCTACACCACCCCATTGGCCATCAAATAAAAAGTTTAAACGCCAGTTTTTATAACTGAACTTATTACCGAAACTGGCTTTATATTTAGGAATAGTATTGCCGATATGTACTACATCTGTTGTAATTAAGGCATTACCTGTTACAGAATCATACACTACCTGACCATCGGGAGCGCGCACATAACCCCTACCATATAAGTCGCCCATGCTACCGCCTACTTTAGCCACAACCTGGCCTCCACCTACTTTACCCGTACTAATTACCAACGAGGTATCCGGCATACTGATGATTTTATTACTATTGGTGGCAAATGTGATAATACTGTTCCATACAAAACCTTTTTTAGTTTTAGTTTTTACAGGTGTACCACTTAGCACCAATTCCAATCCCTTATTTCTTACCACACCGGCATTAATACCAGCTCTTCTATAACCTGATGACGCATCAATGATCCGATCCAGCAACTGAGCTTTGGTATTACCAATATAAGCGGCAACATCTATGGTTAACCTGCTTTTAAAGAAGGAAGCATTACCCCCCACTTCATAACTGATGGTTTTAAGTGGTCTCATATTTGGATTGGCCAATAATGTAGGATTTTGATAAATACTGTCATATATAAAATTATAATCCGGTACATATACATCCGTATTACGATAGGGAGTAGTACCCCCACTACCTACACCGGCCACCGAGAATCTTAATTTTGCAAAATTGATGACCTCCGGTAATTTAAAAGCGTCAGATATTACATAGCTAACATTTGCAGACGGGTAAAAGAAGCCTGAATTAGCAGTTCTATATGGAGATGCTAACACACTGCTCCAGTCCCGACGGCCGGTAAAATCGAAAAACAGGTAATTTTTATATGCCGTGGTAATCATTCCATAAAGGCTGTTTACAACAAACTTGCTGCTATAGGGCAAATACACCCAATCACCTAAGGAATTATACAAATAATAATAGCCGGGAATATTTAATGAATCTGCATTAATTCCCATCCTATCATATGTATTGGTAAGTGTACTACCCCCTAATGTAGCCGTAGTTTTAAAATCTTTTGAAAAATCTTTTTTATATCTCAATAAGAAATCAGATGTCCACTCTTGTGATTGAATGCTTTGCTGCCTTACACTGCCTTTTACCAATTTAGAGCCTGCGTCATAAGGCCGCCTTTGCTCCCTGTACTCATCGCCCCAGTCAATAGAGGTGCGTACCATTAAACTAAGGTTTTTTGTAAAATCGTAAGTAGCGGAAAAATTACCTGTAATGGAATTGCGGTTTGATTTATTTAAAAATTCGTAAGATATAGCATACGGATTTTCAGGATATGAACTATATGGATAAAAAATTGCGCTATCTTTTCTTTGTATATATGTTTTTGTACCATCTGGGTTATTAACAATTGTGTATCGCCAATAATCTTTTAACCAATCTAAATCTGCATTGGGTTGCCAAAAAATATACCAATACATAATAGATTGGTTACCGTAGCCGGCACCCGGTAAATTTGGACTCCATCTGTTAGAATAATTTACTTTTGTTGATAATTTTAACTTTTTAAATGCTGTTGTATTTAACGATACAGATATAGTATTTCGCTCATATCCAGTATTAGGAATAATCCATTTATTGGTAGCATTGGTGTAATTGATCCTTGCATTTACGGCACCAAAACTTCCATCCAACGAAATACCATTAGTAAAGGTGTTGCCATCTTCAAAAAAATCATTTATTTTATTAGTATATGGTTGCCAAAGTGTGCGTACCGAATCTACTGTATGTAAATTAGGATTATATTGAAAGAAATATTGGCCGTCAAATTTTGGGCCGTAAGCCGAGCTGGTACCACTGGTGCTGGATCCATCAGCACTTGTACCATAAGAATAATAGTTAGCACCGTCTAAACCCTGGCCGTATTTATATTGCATATCGGGCCAGCGGTTTACCTGCTCTACAGCATAGTTTGAATTAAGCGATACATTCCATCCTTTTTGTTTCTTTTTTGAAGACTTGGTAGTAATAATAATAGCGCCGTTAGCACCACGTTGGCCATATAATGCGGCAGCACCCGGGCCTTTTAATACAGTAACAGATTCAATATCTTCCGGGTTAATATCATTTAGGCCGCTACCATAATCTGCCGGCATATTATCGCTGCCTACACCATAAACAGCTTCGCCACTATTACCAGTACGGCGTGTATTGCCCCCCATTACAACGCCATCAACAACAATTAATGCCTCGTTTTCTCCTGTTAGGTTATTTTCTCCACGCAAAATAATTTTATTAGAACCAACTGGGCCTGAACCCGATCGAATCATATTTAAACCTGCTACTTTGCCCGAAAGCGCATCCGTCCAGTTAGAGGATATTGCGTCTGTAATATCACTACTGTCTAATGTGGTTTGAGAAAACCCTAATGACCGGGCTTCTCTTTTAATACCCAGAGCCGTGGTTACTACAACATTTTCCAGACTTTCACTTTCCGATTCTTCCAACTCTATATTCAGCACATTGGCTTTCCCTATGGTTAGTTCCTTGGTAATATAACCCACACCAGAAAATGTTAGTTTTTCGCCCGGTGATGCGCTAATGGAATAATAACCCACATTATTTGTAATAGCACCCCTGGAGGTACCGGATACTACTACACTAATATTGGATAGTGCTGCATCGGCTGACTTTGATCTTACCGTACCGGTAATTGTTTTTTGTTGTGCCCAAAGAAATACCGGAACAAGCAGTAAAAACAATCCGGTAATAATACAATTGAGCTGTTGCGTTTTAGTTCTCATGCTTTTTTAATTGTTTTCGTTTTTAAGTGATATTTTTTCTTTTTTCCAGGTTAAAGCAGTAAATAATATAGCTAATATACAAGCGGCTACCAGTACTATAAAACCACCATCCCATCCCCAATAATCCACCACATAACCCATAGCCGCATTAGCAAAAACGGCACCGCCTAAATAACCAAAAAGTCCTGTAAGACCGGCAGCTGTTCCGGCGGCTTTTTTAGGTACCAAATCCAGAGCCTGTACACCTATTAACATTACGGGGCCATAAATTAAAAATCCTATTGCTATTAGAGCCAAATTATCCACAAGAGGATTTCCTGCAGGATTTTTCCAATAGATTAAAACTGCTATTACAACCAGCACCATGTAAATTATTGTAGCAGGAGCCCTGCGGCCTTTGAAAACCTTATCGCTTAAAACGCCACAAAGTAGTGTACCGGGTATGCCCGCCCACTCATACAAAAAATAAGCCCAGCCGGTTCCGCTAAGCGAAAAGCCTTTTGCTTCTTTAAGATAGGTGGGTGCCCAGTCAAGAACCCCATATCGCACCAAATATATAAACGCATTGGCAATAGCGATGTACCAAATCATTTTGTTAACCAAAACATAATCTAACAATATCTGCTTGGTGCTAAATTCTTTTTCATGAGTAGCATTGTACTGTTTTGGCCGCTCTCCGCTATATTCTTCTATTGGCGGCAACCCACAGGATTGTGGCGTATCTCTTATTAATAAATATGCTATTAACGCAACAAATAAGGCAATGATTGCCGGAAAATATAATTTACCTTGCCATACCCCAAAAACAGAAAGGCCTGCAATTGCTAATGGAGCCATTAAACCGCCGCCTACATTGTGCGCCACATTCCAGATTGACATTTTGGTGCCGCGCTCTTTTACCGAAAACCAATGTACCATAACCCTGCCGCAAGGAGGCCAGCCCATTCCCTGAAACCATCCGTTAATAAAAAGGAATACAAACATGGCAACTACTGAGGCTGTAGCAAAGGGTAATAAACCTATTGCCGCCGTAGTTAAGGCAGATAAAAATAACCCGAGCGAAAGAAAAATTCGTGCATTGCTCCTATCTGATTTTATGGCCATTACAAACTTACTAATGCCGTAGGCTATTGAAATAGCAGAAAGGGCAAGGCCTACTTCAGCTTTGGAAAAGCCACGCTCAATCAAATCCGGCATTACCATAGAAAAGATTTTCCGTACTAAGTAATAGCCTGCGTACCCAATAAAAATGCCCAAAAACACTTGCAACCGCAGCTTTTTATAAGTTGGGTCAATCTCCTTCGCAGGTAGTGGCTCTTTATGTACAGCCGGTTTTAAAAAATGTAAAATATTCATACAGCTTCTAAAAAAAATCGTATCAGTTTAATAAATATTGTTTGGCAAGATTGGTATAATCTTCTACCTCATTCTTAACCCAGGATACGTCTTTACCTAAGACATCTGCCATTATTTTTGCCACCTGAGGGCAAATAATGATACTTTCTCTAGCATCTAACAATAAGGCTCTGGTGCGGCGCGCTAACACATCTTCTACCGTTCTGGCCATTTCATGTTCTACAGCCCAAATCACTTGCTTTTCGTGTATTTTAAGGCTTTTGCTCAACCAGTTTTCTGCATTGCCATTCATTTTGGTTTTAATTTTTTCTGCATCGCTGCCATAGAAGTATAAAGGATCGTTAAAATCTACATCCTCTTTATAACCATGTATATGCATGGTGGCAGTTGTTGGCTTATGTGTAACCCACTGCAGGTGTTTTTCAATTGTATCAACCATATCTTCCCCCATTTTACGGTAGGTTGTCCACTTACCACCAATAATCGTAAACAGGTTAGAGGATGACGTTTTTATCTTATGGCTTCTGGAAATTTCCTTGGTTTTTTGCGCTCCCTCTTTGGGTGCAGCCAAAGGTCTTAAGCCGGCAAAAACACTTAGTACATCTTTACGCGATGGTTTTGTTGTTAGATATTCAGCAGCGGTATTCAACACAAATTGAATTTCTTTTTCTAATGCTTTTGGCTCCAGTGAGGGTTGGCCAACCAACGTATCGGTGGTGCCAACCACCACTTCGTTATGCCAGGGTACGGCAAATAATACCCTGCCATCACTGGTTTTAGGAATCATTAACGCATGTTTTGCGGGGTAAAATTTTTTGTCGATTACTAAATGAATCCCTTGGCTGGCTACAACAGATTTTTTAGCATTGGGAGTATCCATATATAAAATATCATCAACAAATACACCGGTTGCGTTTACTACCGCTTTTTCATTTATTTTGTAGTATTTGCCTTGCTCAATATCCTCAACCACCACTCCGATTACTTTTCCTTTCGGGTTTTTTAGAAATTCTTTTACTTTGGTATAGTTTACGGCTATTCCTCCTTTTTCTATGATGCTTTGTGCTAAGTTAATGGCCAGCCGGCTATCATCAAATTGCCCATCGTGGTATAAAACACCGCCTAAAAGCCCTTTTGTTTTTACACCGGGAAGAGCCTCCAGCGTTTTTTTACGTGAAATAAATACCGATGATCCGAGCGATAACCGCCCCGCTATCCAATCGTATAATTTTAGGCCGATAGTGTATTGTATGCGGTCAAAAAAACTGTAAATAGGGATAATAAAAGTTTGGTTTTTTACCAAATGTGGGGCATTGCGTTGAAGCAGCCCTCTTTCCACACTCGCTTCGCGCACTAAGCCAACATCTCCCTGCGCCAAATAGCGCACACCGCCATGTACCAATTTAGTACTGCGGCTTGAAGTGCCTTTGGCAAAATCTGCTTGTTCTACCAACAGGGTTTTATAACCTCTGGAAACAGAGTCTAATGCAATACCAAGCCCGGTGGCACCTCCTCCAATGATTAAAATATCCCATACTACAGGCTCGCTTATTGCTTTGCTTAGTAATTCACTACGGTTAAAGGTCATGGCTATTCTTTTTAAAATACGATTAAAATGATACTTTCTGAAAGCAAAACGAAAGTTATCGAAATCAATATTATAACTTTTTATTGGTTTTTTGAAATAAAAGTGTATTTTTTTGCTTTTATAATAAATTATTATTTGCGCCGGGTTTATTATAGATTTGTAGCAGATATTAGTACGAGCAGAATAAGTGTATATATGAGCAATTTAGCGGACAGGCATAATCAAATATTGGGTAAACTGAAAAAGGAGGGTAGTGTACAAGTAATTAACTTGTGTGAAACCCTAAACGTAAGTTCTGTAACTATACGAAAAGACTTGCATTTTTTAGAAGAAAAAGGTCTTTTGTACAGAACACATGGCGGTGCCACCATAAGCAACCCTTATATTGCCGACAGGCCGGTGAATGAAAAATTTGGTTTGCAAACCAACGAAAAGGGAAAAATCGGACAATACGCTGCCAGTATTATAGAACAGAACGATTGTATTTTAGTGGCTTCGGGTACCACGGTGCAATATTTTGCTAAGAATATTATTTCCAACGGACACCTAACCGTGGTAACATCTGCATTAAATGTAGCACTGGAGCTGATTCATCACCCGGATACAGAAGTAATACAACTGGGAGGAATTATGCGAAAAACCTCCTCTTCCGTAACAGGTATATATGCAGAAACCGCATTATTAGACTTTTCTTTTAGCAAACTTTTTTTAGGGGTAGATGGCATTGATCCGGAATTCGGTCTTACCACATCCAATATGATGGAAGCACAGCTAAACCGTAAAATGATTGCGGCAGCACAAAAAACAATTATTTTGGCAGACTCCACCAAGTTTGGTAAAAGAGGTTTTGGTAAAATTTGTAATATTGATGAGGTTGATCAGATTATTACCGATAGCGGTGTGCCGAAACATATTATAGAAAAGCTCACCCAACAGGGAATTGAAATATCGATTTTGTAATTATTTAAAATTTTTTTATGAAATTATATACCATTTTTGTTGTAGCCTTTGTGGTTAGCATTATAGCTGTTGCTTTTTTCCTTGTCCCTTATTTTCAGGTTATATTCAGCCTTTTTAAAAATGTACAACATGTGGGTCATGAAAACCCGGACTGGGTTTTTGAAAATATTTTTACACCGCAGATAATCGGCAGTTGGATTATAACTATGATTGCCTCTTTAACTTATATAGTTACCGGCATTATTATGGTAATGAAAAATCCTAACATGGGCGATACAGACAGGCTGCTATGGGTATTAGGATTTATTTTTGCCGGTTTTATTACAGCGATTGTTTTTATGATATTGCAAAAATCAAAGAACCTTACTGCTACCAAATTATCGCCGGAAAATTTTCATAAACAACAGCCTAAGGGTTAAGCTATTGATTAGTTTAATACTGTTGGTTCTTTTACAATTTCGGCCTTGGGTTCTTCTTTTATTTTTACCCAACCCCCAACAATGTTCCGCAGGTTATGAATACCGTGTTTTTTTAAAACCGATGCTGCCATAATACTACGGCTTCCTCCTCCGCAATGCAGATAAATATTATCTGTTTCGTCAAAACGGGCAATGTTTAACGGGTCGCTTATTTCGTTCAACGGTAAATTAATTGCTTGTTGCAAATGGCCTTGAGCATATTCCAGCGAATTTCGTACATCAATTACTACTAACTTATCATCAAAGGGAATATCCATCATTAATTCGTCCGGTTCTACATCAATAATCATATCTGTATGATGCCCGGCCTGTTTCCATGCATCAAAGCCACCTTGTAAACATCCAATAATATTAGTATGAGCATTTTGCGTTAACAGTTCCTCAGTTTCTTGTTCGGCATACGGTATTGCTACTACCAAGATCGGCTGATCCGTATTAACAAACCTGCCAGCCCATTCCTTTATTTTATTTACGGGAATATTAATAGCACCGGGTATAAAGCCTGTTTTAAAATCAGTTGCATCTCTGGTGTCAATAATATCAATACCTTGTTGTTGATGTGCTAAAAAAACGTCGGGGGCTAATATTTTCATCGCACAAATGTACACAAAAGACCATTACGGTATTTACAAAATAATGATTAGTGCTTCAATAAATCTGATACAAAACGGTTTAGGTCCTTCATGCGGTCGGTATTAACAGTATAGTAAATATACTTTCCATCACGCTCTGTTTTAACATACTCTGCCTTGCGTAGTATGGCAAGATGTTGAGAGGCCACCGACTGTTCAATTCGCAACTTTACATAGATTTCCGTAACGGTTACTTTTTCTTGCTCGTCTATCAATTTTAATATTTGCTGCCTTAGTTTGTGATTAAAGGCACGAAGTATAAGGGCAGCTTTTTTAACACTCAATGTATCAACCGTTAAATGGTCATCTGTTTCGCTTTTAAGCGTAAAAGAAATTTGATAATTATTCATCGTATGTATTAAAAGTTAAGAGAGACAAAATTAAGCATCAATTTGCTGTTTTCCTTATATATTTCAACAAGAAACATATATTTTTTTTACTAATATTAAGTAAGGTGTACCGCTTTTAAATATTCGGGCTCCGTATAAGCGAGGTTAGAAAATGTGGTGCTTTTAAACTTGTGTAATGATAAAGGTATTAAATTACCCGCATTGAAATGTTGTTGAATAAAGTTGGCCTGAGGGAAATTTACTATTTGCTGAAATTTAGGAACACCGTCTCCGGTAAACAATACCTTGTTGTTTTGTAGTATATCAGCAAAACTATTCTCATCTAAAATCTTTGCCTGTGGTTTTTCTATAATATTCAATTGTTTGTCATATACAGCTGTAAACACTTCCATACGCCGGGCATCAATCATTGGGCAGAAAAAATCATATTCCTTACTTACAATTACAGATGCCATCATTTGCAGCGTATTAATACAAATTAAGGGTATTTTTAAGGCAAAACAAATGCCTTTTGCTGTAGATAAGCCAATGCGAAGGCCGGTATAGGAACCTGGTCCGTTACTAACAGCTACAGCCTGTAACTCATGCAAAGCAATACCGGTTTCTGCCATCACTTGTGCAATGGCCTGATGAACCCAGGAAGCCTGCTGATGCTGTTCCGTATTAACTTTAAGTGCAAGTAAGACCTCGTTGTTACTTAAACAAACAGAGCCGGACTGTAATGCCGTATCAATATTTAAAATTAAAGCCATGAGGATGAACAAATACTAAAATAAGTGATTTATAACAAACCTAAAACGTTTTTACAAATACTTAGTTCAATAGGTTTTCAAGTAATTGTAAGATTGCCATCAACTATCTTCATCCCCGGTTTCAATTTTGTAAGCTTTAATAAATATGGCACCTAAATTTTTGTATGGTGGTACATAATCTTCAAAGCCCGGTGCTCTGGTACTATGCCTAAACTCTAACCAAAAAGGGATCCATTCAATATCTTTTCCGGTACGTAGTTTTTCGCTAAGCAGCGCAAAAAAGGGCTTATTAATAGCAGTGCGGCCTATTTGCTTTGAGGCGATAATATGGGCATCTTCGCATTTATGTAAAATAGAATCAATAAGGTTAAACCCCCCACAAGACCCCATAAATACCACTTTTGAGCTGGGAGCCATATATTCAATGGTAGTAGGCGCATAATAACTATGCCCACGGTGTATGGTTACGGAGGGTTGTAAATTATTTTCCTCGAGATAGGCTCCTAATGCACGCTGCGCCTCATCGTCTTCCCCTGTATCTTCGGGCAGTGGCCTGTTAGCATAAATTGATACGGGCTCACCTTTGGTTGAATTGATAACAACCCATTGTTTATTACTACGATCAATACTCCAACCACTGCCATAAGTATTTAAAAACCCGTTAAAAACACCCATTCCGTCTTTATCACCATAAAAATATACCTGCGCCACTACACGGCCTTCACTATTTTTAAGGCTACCAAAAGGCACTGTATAAACAGGTGGAATGCCAAGTTCTTTGGCTAAGTCTATTTTATTGGACGAGTCGGCACTCAAAAATAGTTTGTATAAAATATTGTAAATAGCAATACCTCTTTTATTACCGCTTTGTATATTTCGATTGTAGTTGTCTTTTATATTATCCAGCATTTGGGCAGCCAAATCTGGCATGGTTTCGTAAATACTGGCATACGAATCGGCCACATCCACCCCGTCCTCAAGCCCTTCAGATGTTTCAAGGCGGCTTACGAATGTTTTCATTAAATCAACTGCGTCCTGCTTATTCGAAAAACTACCCAAAAAGTTTTGCAGCTTATTATAGGCTGCCGCCTGACTGATGAATTTTCTGTAATGGTCAAAACTTAGTTTTTTTAACAGTTCATCGCCTTTATTATCAGTCTTTTTCATCATTAACGGATAAACACCATTAGTGTAACTGCTGGTATATATCAACCCATCGGTTAGTACGGCTACATAATACAATTCCTCGGCAGTTAGTGGTTGAATGCTTCTAAACCTGATAGCATCGGACAGTTCGTGCAATCCGTTAATTTTTGCCACAAAATCGTCCTTAGCTTTTGTCTCTAATTTTTTGGTAAGATCTTTAAACCCAATGGCTGTATCGCCATGGGCAGCTCTTGTAGCATAATCTATTTGTGTTTGAACCAGTAGCCTGAAATATTTTACCGGGTCGTTTTTTGCGGCATCAATTTCCTCAATAGTAGTTTTACCCTTTACTACATTATCTAAAAAAGGAAAATAAAACTGTCCGCTTCTGTTGGGGTTTCTGGCCATGTTAGCAATGGCCTGTACCAGTGGGTCATCGTCTATACGTTGTATGCGATAACTGAGTTTATTATTAGCCTGTACATAATCGTACAATTGTTGTGGATACCGGTGTCCCATTACCTTTATCAGGCTATCAGCAAAAGGAGCATCGGGGTAGGCTCTAAGTGCCGCAAATGTTTTTTGAGGAAATTTTTGAGCCAGTTTTAACAATAGAATATTTTTAACATCTGTATATCCTACATTATCCTGAAATACGCGTGGTAACATAGAAGTATAAGCTATATCGTAAGCCAGCGGCTGAATAATATGTGCTACGGATTGCTTTTTCAAATCTGCCTGCATAGCATACTTATAAGTGGCAATTATTTGTGGTAAATACGCCGCATCTACCCGCTTGTAACGCCAGTTAGTTCTCACGTATTTTAAAATATCTAATAGGCCTGAAAGGTAGTTTGTTTTCAACCGATGGTTAAGGGTTGAATCTGTTTCAATTTCATACTGTAACCAATCTACTTTATTTTGCAGGGCATAGCTAACAGCCGAATTTACCTGAGGGTCTTCGCTGGCCTTTAATAAAGTATCGGCTACACCATCGCTCGCCAGCAGTAGTTTTTGCTCCTTATCAATGCCTTCCTGCATCAATTGCCTACCTATGGCCACCGTATATGGTGGCACAACATCAGATACTATTTTTACCGGTTCTTCATTTTTCTTCTTCTTTTTTCTTCGCTGTGCTGAAGCATCTACCATAAAAGCGAATACAACCAATAATAATGCGGTTATTTTTAAACTATATGTAAACTTGTTACTCATTTTATATCTTCTTATAGGGTATAATTCCATATTATTGCTATAAAGACTATTTTCAAAGGTAATTTGTTGCAATAATCAAGCCGTTTGTTTATTAAGGAATAGGATTTACATTAGCAAAGTAGGAAAATGATGGTTAATTGCCATATTTTTTAAAAAACATCAGGCTTTTATTTTTTTAAAATAATGCCACGAAAGCAGGGTACTGATGAATATAAAGGCCGCGCCTAATAAGAAGGGTGCCCCCGGAAAATAAAAACGGCTATTATCTGCCACGGAATAATAAAACAGATTCGTCATAATATAAGGACCAATAATAGAGGTAAGGCTTGTAATACCCGTAAGCCCACCCTGTAACTGGCCTTGCTCATTTGCCGGAACATTAGCTGTAATAACACTTTGTAATGCCGGATTAGCAATACCTCCCAGGCAATAGGGTAATAGAAAAACGTACATCATCCACCCTTTAGTGGCAAAAGCAAACAACAAAAGCCCCAGCGTATAAAAAGCTAAACCTACAATTATACTTCTTGCATTACCCAGCCAAGGATTTACTACACGAATTAGCCCTCCCTGCACCAGCCCGGCCAAAATGCCTACTACGGCCAGCGAAATTCCAACATCTTTTTCTGTCCACTTAAATTGGTACATTGTAAAATAGCTCCAGTTAGACTGTACAGCATGAGCCCCGAGGTATAAGAAAAAGAAGGCAATAATTAACCCACTAATTAACGGGTATTTTTTTAAATGCTTAAAAGCACCTACCGGATTGGCTTTTTTCCAACTGAATGGTCTTCTGTTTTCCGGTTTTAAAGATTCGGGTAGCACAAAATAGCCATACAGGAAATTAACGAAGCACAACACAGCTGCAGCATAAAAAGGAGCTCTTAACCCCCATGTAGATAATAAGCCGCCAAGTGCCGGACCAATTACAAAACCCAAGCCAAAAGCGGCTCCAATTAAGCCAAAATTTTTAGCCCGGGTGGCGGGTGTGCTAATATCGGCAATATAAGCCGTGCCTGCCGTAAAACTGGCACCTGTAATGCCGGCTAAAATTCTACCCACCAATAAAAGTGTGTAATTATGTGCCAAAGCCAGTATGATATAATCTACACAAAAAGCTATCAACGAAATAAGAATAACCGGCCGCCGGCCAAAACGATCGCTTAAATTGCCCATAATTGGAGAAAACAATAATTGCATAAGGGCAAATACCGAAATTAAATAGCCGCCCCAACGGCTGGTTTCCTTTAAGGGTATTGCTTTTACTTCGGCAATCAGTGAGGGCATTATAGGTATGATGAGTCCCCAACCAATCACATCAATGGTCATGGTTATAAAAATAAACCCTATTGCAGCATTTTTTGAAACCCGCATACTAAAAAAACTTAATAAATTGGGATATGATGAATTTTAAAGGTTACGATAAAATTTGTATATGAAGATGAGAGGTTGTTTCACTACAGTTTCCGAAGGTTTTGACATTCTGTTCCAGCAAAAGCAGTGTTATGCTTCTTCAAAAACTCCTGTTTGTCTGTTCTTGTGTACTTTGCCTGCTTTAAAATACCTTCCATTCATCACTACATATACACCATGCGGCAAGGATTGCGCAAAGGCCAGTGCGCTACCCAAATTAAACAAACCATCAGAGCTACCAAATTTAATGGGAATCATAGCTCCTGTAAGCACTATGGTTTTACCTTTCACGGTTTCATACAGCATTTTGGCTGTATCCGCCATTGTATCGGTACCATGGGTAATTACAATCCGGTCTTCCTCTGCCTGATTACATTGATGGGCAATTAGTTCTCTATCTTCATCCGTCATTTCAAGACTGTCCACCATCATCAAAGTTCTTATTTCAACCGGAACTGTATTGCGGCCTTTTTCTAACAGTTCTTGTAAATGAGTATCCTTAAAATACAGTTCCCCATTCAGCATATTATATTCTTTATCAAAAGTGCCGCCCGTTATAAAAATTCTGATTGCCATGGCGCAAAGCTACGTGATTTAAAGGTTAAGCCATAAGTATTATTACCGTTGGGTGCATTAATCCAAAAACAAATCGGGGTAAAGTTGTACACCGGGTACCACAGCATAATCTGCAAAATCTAATACGCCGTTTTTTATCAGCACTTCTTCATCTATATAGCAATTACCTGTACAGGATGCAGGAGTTTCTTTTAATATATGAAAAGCAGCATCGGCTACTATTTGTGGTGTTCTACTCATTTTTGCTAACGCCTCGCCACCTAACAAATTTCTTACGGCAGCCGTGTCAATAGTTGTTTTTGGCCATAATGCGTTGGAGGCAATGGGAATGTTTTTGAACTCCTCGGCCCAGCCCATAGCCATCATACTCATATTATATTTTGAAAGCGTATAAGCTACATGGTTACCAAGCCATTTGGGATTTAGATTTATGGGTGGCGATAGTGTTAGAATATGCGCATGGCCGGATTGTTTTAAATAAGGCAGGCAGTTTTGTACTACAGAAAATGTGCCTCTTATATTAATTTCATACATCAGGTTAAAACGTTTCAACTCCGTTTTTTCGGTAGTAGTTAAAGCAATGGCCGATGCATTGTTGATCACCATATCAATACCGCCAAATTTTGAAATAGCGGCATTTACAGCATTTTTTACCTGATCTTCATTGCGAATATCGCACTGAATGGGTAGGGCCTTACCACCGGCATTCTCAATTTCAGTAGCTGCAGAAAAAATAGTACCGCCTAATTTTTCATTTTCAGTAACCGATTTGGCAGCTACTACAATATTGGCACCTTCTTTTGCCAACCTTATTGCAATGGCTTTACCAATACCCCGGGTAGCACCGGTAATGAATATTGTTTTATTTTGAAAAATCATAAGGCGTAATATTTTATACTACAATATAGTTATTTACTTAGAAATAATAGCCCTAAAAAGGATTACTTAACGGGGTATATCGCCTTCCTTGGTAGGCGTAAAGCCATCCACATCAAAAAATGTAATATTCTTTAAATCCTGTGTAGCTTCCAATCCGTTTTTCCCGTTGATTTTTCGCCCCGGAGAACGTTGTTGTGTGGGTTTATGGGTATAAAACTTTTCTTGGTTTTGATCCCACCAGAGGTCTTCGCAATAGAGGGTATCGCCCTTAGTGCTAATTACCCTAATACTGTCGCGTAAGTATATTTTGTTGAGGTGTTCAAAATATTTTCCATACTTCGCATCTAACCTGGTTTCAATTACTTTGGCATCGTTGTAAAAATCTACATGCAGGGTTTTGGGAAATTCGGTATAAATAGTATCGGCTGTAACCCGTAACATTAAGGGAGCTGTAAGTTTGGCCTTTACCTTACCCCCCTGGCTTAAATAGCTTTCAATACGCGTGGCCTGATCGACCATTAAGGTTTTTTTATTAATGGCAGCAATTTCCTCGTCTGTGTTTTCGCAGGAAAACAAGCCAATTGTTGCTAATGCAATGAAGTATGTAAAAAAGTATTTCAATAAAATTTTACTAAATACCTACTGATTAAAACCGGATGATGGCTATTAGACATCTCCAAAAGAGGACTATGTACCATTAATCGCGGTAGCGTCTTTTAATATACCAAAGATCGCTTAAAGAAAATCCTGCCGAAATACGGAAAAGATTTTCCTTCAGCACATTTTTATCATTGCCCCGCTTTACATACTCAAACCCAAGGTTTAATACACTTTGCTGGTAACCGGCCATTGCCCCGTTATAATTTATAAGTGGCATTCCTAAACCAAAACTTACGCCATAAGTGGGTATCGTGTTATTGTTTATATACAGGTAATCCGGCCCGGTAAATAGTCCCATTCTGTAAGCAACCAAACTAAAATAATTATTTTTTCTTACAGGATTTAGTTCTGTACCCAATTTCAACTGCCAGTTAGATTTTACATTGGCGTCTGCAACACCGTTTAAGCGGTATTTATCCCAGTAGGTTTGTGTGAAATCCAATCCTATTAACCAACCGGCCTCTTGTGTACTATTAAACTGCGGCCTGCGCAATACAAAACCGGCGGTAAAACTGGCCGGATAATCAAAGGAGCCTTTGATACCGGTTTCCTCATACACACTGTCTTTTCGTATGTAACCTTGATCAGTATTATAGGTATAGGTTTCGTTTATTTTGTCGGAAGATGTGTTTGTTTTTTGATTCATATTACCATACGCCCCTATATTCATATAGAGTTTATTATTAACCTTAAACTCGTATTGGGCTCCCATATCAACATACAAGCCGCCTATTCCTGTTTTTGTTTGTTTATTACCGGCAGCAAATATTTCATCGCCTCCTATTAAAGACAAGCGGGTACTATAATCTTTTTTGCCAAACATATAGCCTCCGTTTACACCAAGGCTTAAATAACTGGTTTTAGTGATGGCAAATTTTACACCGGTTCCAATGGTGGCTAAATAAGCCCCCCCCTGACCTTCGGAAAGCGTATAGCCCGAATCAATAGGAAGATTAGTATTATGATCTGCTATGATACCCGAACTTTCCATTTTATAGTTTACCCGATATAAAGGACGTAATCCTAAAGCCATACCCCAGTTTTTACGTAAGGGAAGCCCTAACATCATGTGGCTGAACAAAAGCTCGGATGAAGTAAATCTTTTCTTAACGTCATTATCAATAAGTGTACGGGTTTGCCCATCTACACCAATATTTAATACAGCTCTGCCGGAGGACAGCTTGTGCGAGTTTGGCTCCCGAACAGCCTGAAAAAAGGCATATGAGGCCGGGTTATTATAATTGATGTTAAAATAGTCGTTATAAGCAGCGGAAATACCGCCCATAGCCCTGTTAGTAGCACCAGTACCGGGAAACTTATCTCCAATGCCATATCTTGAATAGGGCGAATTATCCTGAGCCTGAACGGTCAGGCTAAAACCAAAAAGTAACAGGGAGGATACGATACCCTTTCCTGTAATATATTTTTTAAGCGTTGTTAACTTCACTAATCGCATATAAACCTTTAAATATTAATTCCGGGTCGGCAAATATCCTGCTTTTCATGTGTGATGCCAAATGTATAATATCTCCACCGGTTAATACCACGTTAAAGTTGTCAAATTTAACGTTGTATTCTGCAATAAAACCATCCAATTCGTAGGCCATACCCAGTATTACACCGGAGAGTATATTAGTATCTGTATCATACGCAATTAACGGCACATCGGTTTTGGGTGTAACAAAAGGTAATTTTGCCGTATAATATTGTAATGATTTTAAACGCATTTCCAACCCCGGAGAAATGGAGCCACCCACCAGCTCCCTGTATTTATTTACAAAATTGGTTGTTACACAGGTTCCTAAGCCTATTAACAGCAGATTTTTACCGGGGTAAAATTGTACCCCGCCGGCGGCAATAGCCAGCCTGTCGGCACCAATAGTTTCCGGCTTGCCTACCGGTGTGGTAAAAGGCAGCTTAGACGTATGATTTAATAAATGGAATTTTGACCTTTTGTGTAAAATACGTTCTATATCTGCATTATGTTCTATAACCGACGATAAAATGGATTTATCCGGCTTATAGTTATCCAGTAACGACTCTATTGTAGTGGTAGCATCGTCTTGCAGCACAAGGGTTTTAATAATTTCGTTATTATTAAAAACTGCCGCTTTTTTTCTGGTATTACCAAAATCAAAACAAATAGTTACTGCCATACGGTGAAAATAAGGGAATTTTATATTGTGCGAATATTTATTTTTTTGTGAGTTTGTAAAAAAGTATTCTACAAATACCGGTCAATCATTCACTTATAGCTGAAAGGGTAATTTGGCAACTACATCGCCCCAGCCAATTACCAAATCTACATCTTCGCCATTTTTTTCAAACATCATGGTTAAATATTCTAAATGAGGGTTATTATGAGTTACTGGTATTTTTGCCCTTACCATATCTTTAGTAGCATCAATTTTAAGCCCCCAGGTATCTAAATTACTGTTGATGGCTATTGTCCAGTACTGATCTTGCGGAATACAATATATAGAATACCGACCGGTAGCCAGCGTTTTATTATTGAGTTTTACGGTTTGGAAAACGTTTAATTCTGTAGCTTCATTAGCCCCCATACGCCAAGGTTCCCCGTATTTTAAAATATCGTGAAACAGCTTTCTGTGTTGCAGGTGTGGGCGGCTGTATATAAGGCGCATAACGGGTGGTGCCATTTTAGGGTTGGTCATTTTTAACTGCGGATAATTTTGCGGGTAATAACACATGTCCATTGGCGAAACGTCCACATCGGCATAAGCATTTTTACGAACTGTTGACGGTGAGGGCGTTATATTATTAATAAGTACTGCACTATCTGGCAGGGTATCGGGCCGGGTATTGTTGTTGCCCTTGTTTTTACAGGCTGGTAAAAATATCGGGGCAAAAAACAGCAGGTATAAGAGTGGCTGCTTGTAATAATTCATTCTGTTATTGTTAAAATGTTATGGGTAGGGATGCGGTGGCTTTATCCCAACCAACAACCAAGTTAACACCTGTAGTTGTTTTTACAAAATTAAATGTTAAGGATTCAACAGGTTTTTCCAGTTCTGTAACCGGTACTGTGGCTCTGGCCACATCTTTGGTAGCGTCATATTTAAAAGCTCCCCACACATCGGTTTCTTTGTTTATAATAAAAGTCCAATTTTTTTCGGTAGGTATGGCGTACAATGTATATCTACCCTTAGCTACTTTTTTACCCCCCACAACAGCATTGGTAAAAAACTCCACTTCAGTAGCCTCATTGGCACCCAAGCGCCATACTTTTCCGTAAGGCACAATATCTGACCCAAAAATTTCTCTGCCGTTTTTAAAAGGCCGGCTATAAATAACCCGCATCCGCAAAGATTCTTTTGTTCCCCTTAATTTTTTTGAAGGATAATCTACCGGAAAGTAAATTTGATCCATTGGTGATTTATCTACAGGTACCCAGCTTTGGGCTTGTATAAACTGTGCCGATAACAACAATAATACTACTGCAATAATTTCTTTCATGTGTTTATTTTATATTATTAATAGCCTCGCTAAATTTTTCTTCTGCATTTTTTTTCATGTCTTTCCAAAAATCCTGGTAGCACGACTGTAAAAAATAATAGTGCTCTTCAAAAATTTTTCCGGCCATTGAAGCGTCCTGTAAATATTTTGACCGTTGAACTAAACCGCCAAAACTTTGCATGGTACCCATATTGGTTCTGTATTCATACAACCAATTTTGTTTTTGCATATAATAAAACATACGTTCAAAAACAGGCGGCATCCATTGTTTTAGCTCATCTAATTGCCGGTAAGTTGTTTGGGAAAAATCGAACAACTTTTTTTCTGACGAAAATTCATTTGTATCCGTTGCCAGAAAATGGTCATATACCACATCAATAAAAGCACCGCTATATAACCGGTAAGCCTGCCTGAAAACCAGCTTGGCTTCTTTTGTGGCGGGATGGGTCTCGGTAAAATCATCAATAAACCGATGCAATACAATTCCTTTATGAATAACATCGGGATATTGATATTGTTGTTTGCCTTTTACAAAATCGCTGATCATATTACCCAACAATATTTCGTTGTTGTTAAAGGATAAATATGCGTGTGCGAGGTAATTCATTTACAAATAACAGGGTTTTTCGTTTGCTTATTATTAATTTTTTGCAAGACTAAATATGATACAAGATACTTTAAAGTAGCTTGAAAATAATGTTAAAGCTAAAACAGGGTGCATTTAAAATTGCCGTTGTGATTTATTGTAGCAATTTATAACGCCTCATCCCGCCACGGCGGGCAGGCTCCCTAACCCCTTCTCCATCCGGAGAAGAGGAATTAGCATCGAAATTTTGCATAGGTTTTACAAAATACGAATTGCGACAATTTTTAAATGCATACCTAAAATATTTGCCGGCTGTTTTATTGCATTTTATTCTAAGTTCAAAAAAATTTATTTTTGCAATCCGCAATGTCTCACGGTTTTGTGATCTGAAGGCGGCCCTATAAAATTTTAGATAATGAGTAAAGGACCCGTTTCACAATTTATTGAACACCATTACCGCCATTTTAATGCTGCCGCTTTAATGGATGCCGCCAAGGGCTACGAAGCACATCTCACCGAAGGTGGTAAAATGATGATTACACTTGCCGGTGCCATGAGTACGGCTGAGTTGGGCATTTCTTTAGCTGAAATGATACGGCAGGATAAGGTACAAATTATTAGCTGTACAGGTGCTAATTTGGAAGAAGACGTGATGAACTTGGTGGCACACAGTCATTATAAACGTGTACCCAATTACAGAGACCTTACCCCCGAACAGGAATGGGATTTATTGGAAAACCATTATAACCGCGTAACAGACACCTGCATTCCTGAAGAAGAAGCTTTTAGAAGATTGCAATCGCATTTGGAAAAAGCATGGAAAGGGGCTGAGGCAAAAGGAGAACGTTATTTTCCACACGAATTTTTATACAAAGTAGTATTAAGCGGCGATCTGCAACAGTATTATGAAATTGACCCCAAAGACAGTTGGATTATTGCGGCAGCAGAAAAAAATATCCCCATCATTGTTCCGGGATGGGAGGATAGCACCACGGGTAACATTTTTGCCAGCTACGTTATTAAAGGCGAATTACAGGCCAGCACTGTAAAAAGCGGTATTGAATATATGGTATTTTTAACCGAGTGGTACCGGCAGAACAGTGGTGGTAAGGGCGTAGGATTTTTCCAGATTGGTGGCGGTATTGCCGGAGATTTTCCTATTTGTGTAGTACCCATGATGTATCAGGATTTGGAATGGCATGATGTTCCTTTTTGGAGTTATTTCTGCCAGATAAGCGATAGCACTACATCCTACGGTTCTTATAGTGGTGCAGTACCTAACGAAAAAATAACCTGGGGTAAATTAGATATCAATACACCTAAGTTTATTGTAGAAAGCGATGCTACCATAGTAGCTCCGCTGATGTTTGCCTGGATATTGGGCTGGTAAAATCAATCTGAAAAGAATATTGAAGAGGATGGGTTAGTGCCCATCCTTTTTTGTATTATTACCCCACCTCATACGAATCCCATAAATCGGAATTATTCCTCACCTCTTTCATTTGGCTCATATAAATGTCTTTGCCATTGCTGCGTAAATTAATCATTCCAAAAAGTATTTTATTTCCTTTCAAATTGGTAGATCTGGCTAACTCGGTAGCGTAAACCAGCGGACGTATGCTCTTGGAATATTTTCCAGCGCAGCCAATTGCATCGGCACGTGGATGGGAGAAGGACTCATTGTCTCCCGAAGAAATTACAGTGGCATAAGGGTTGATCTTATTTAAAAATGCCTCGTCAAAATCTGAAGAACCGTGATGGCAGGATTTTGCAACATCAACTTCAAATGGATTTTCCCGACTGTATTTTTCCATAAGATAGTTTTGTGAAAGACTGTTTAAATCTCCGCCCGCTAAAAAAGTACGCCTACCAAAACTGATTTTTATTACAAGGCTATGTCCGTTAATCGTTTTACTATCATCCCTCCAATAAACAAAACTTTTTTTATTACCAATTTTTTCTAAAAAAGGTGCCAACACCTCCATTTTAAAATCTATTCCTTCTATATTTTTATTAATTATAACATCACCTTCTTCATATCTTTTAGCTTTTGTAATACGTCCTTGGCTTTTTGCAGTATGTATAGCAGTTAAAAATGCTGTAACATCTCTGTTAAAAGGTACTTTATTACTTACCGTTAATAAATTGCTGAATATTTGGGTAAGATATTTTATACCGTTAAACTCCGTAAGATTGCCTAAGCCCGAATTATAAGGATTTGTTTTTGCAGCAAATTTTAAGATTCCCGGATGTATGATAGTGCCAAAAGTAAACCGGGGGTCGTTTATGATTTTTATAAACCCTTTATAATGGTCTTTATCAAAATGGCTGACAATTAAATAATCAATATGTACTTTCTCATTGGCTTTTAGCAAATAGGTATATTGCCATTTTGTTAAATAGTTATACATGTTATTATCCGGCCCGGCATCAATAAGAATCTTATGCTTACCCACTTCTATCAAAAGACCGTCACCCTGCCCAACATCTAAAAAAAACATTTTCAATCCCATAGTATCGGAAAGCAGGCTGGCATGCATCCAGCCATCGGGTCCGGCCGTAGCTACCTTATACCATTCGCCATCTTCCTGTAAAATTTTTACATAAGTACCCAGCAAAATCCTGTTAATCATCTTTTTGCCCTTACCGTTCTGAACCGTTTCGTAAATGGGTGCCTCATTAACGGCCGCATATTTATACCCGCTCATAATATATTTTTTGTTGATTGTATGAATTTAGCCAATTATAGGTGCTTTTGCCATATATAGCTATCCCTAATTTACCTGATGCTTCTGGGAAAAACAACCGGCTTTTGATGTTTTTAGTAAACGGATTGTTGAACCCTTTATTATTTGATTCAAATAATAAAGGGGAGTTTGAGATATTCTCAATTGAAATTCAAGATAGAGCATCGCATTTTAGTTTTGAATGCGTTCTCCCTTACTGTTTGCGTTCTACCAAGTACAGTAAGAAGTCTTCACAACAGCCTTTATCGTCCCTGTCTTTAATTGTTGGTGATGGCCTTGCCGTATGGATTATATAAAGGATACCAACCAAAGGCGAAAAATACCCAAGCTGAAACCTAAATTTTTTAAAGGCTAAAATGAAATGAAGTTAGTTGTGGCTTTGCATTTGTTTTTATTGTAACAAATATGTTCATGTTGTCTGCATCTTGCTCTTTCGGATTTATTTTTACATTAACCCTAACTGAATCTTTAGGTTCAATAATAGCTCCTTTCTTTAAGTTCAGAGCTGTGCATTCACAACTTGTAACAATGTCAAGTATTGACAATTTTCCAGTACCTATATTACGAATAGTAAATGTTCTGATACTGTCTCTTTGGTTGTTTAAATTAGAAATATCAATTGAAATCTTAGGTTCTGTTTTGCAAGACGCTAATAGACCAATTATTGCAAATAGCAACGGCGTAATTATAACCCCTAATAGTAGTTTATTTCTCACGATTCAAAATTTTATTAATCAAAAATCTTTCCCTGTATAACCAGTCTTTAGCCATACTATTTCCAAAACCTTTTTCTTGTTTTACAATAAAGTGCCCATCAGTCATTAATTCGGTTGGATACCCTTCAATATTATATTCGCTAATGGTACTGTCGGAGTCATAAAGAAAAACAATGCCCTGATATTTATTTTTTTGCCAATGCTTAATAAATTGGTTATACGAACTGGCAGTTCCGTCGCAAATGAGGATGATTTTAAGTTCGCGTTTCCAAAATTCTTCGTATATCATTTTTAGATAGTTTAATTTTTCTTCACAAGGCTTGCAACCAACAAAATAAAATTCAATAATTGCTGGGTTTAATTTTAAAGTATCAAAAAGTATTACCGGTTTGTTATCAATTCCTGTGAAAGAGTTATTAACTAGGAGTGTGTTTTTAGTTTGATTTACATTATATTTTTCATGCATATAGTTAAGGATAGCCGGTATAAAATAAAAATGAGATAAAAGCATAAATAATATTGAAATTATAATTGCAGCAATAAACTTTAGTCGATTTATCCAATAGGAAATACCACAATAGATACCTAATAGCGGGTATAAAGTTGCAAACGGAAATCTTAAGGGTAATAAGTCGCGTCCTGTAATTAAGGTTAATGAGTCTATAATGAAAACCGGAATAAACAAAATCCAAAATTTTCTTTTAGGGGGTATAGATACGCCATGGATAAAAAGTGCAAAAAGGAAATAGCAAATAAATCTAGCAATGTTGGGTTGTGTAAAAGGTCCGAAACTTGCTTTAAATACATATTCAGCAATAACACGTAGGTTATAAATTAAGAAATTTGTAATAAGAGTGAACAGAATACTACCTATTAAAAAAACCATTTCCTTCTTGCGATAAAACATATACTATTTGTTTAAAATCTTATTAAAAAGGATTCCCTCCATTAGGATCTGGATTAAGATTTGGCTCCGACCCAGAGCATCTCCTCTTACAGTTGCTAGTTCCAAACAGGCCGCACATTTCATAGGAACTATTAACAACGCATCCTGTATTTTCGCAATTATTTCCTAGTCCAGGACAACCCAAGTCGTATAGACAAGTACAAGAGCCACCCTCATAAGCAGCAACTGATCTAGCCACCGTATTATTTAACTTTTTGGGTGAAACAAGAGCTTTCATAGTTTCCCAATTTATTTTAGAAATTAATAGCGTGTCATTAAGGTATGGGCTTTCTATTAAAATGTTTAATTGTTCTTTATTAAAATATTTGCTATAGAAAGATAACTTTTCGTCTAAAAATCGAATTCCAAGTTCTGGATTCCTCATTAGTTCAGCCATACCGTATTTTTTTAAAAACATCTTAAGTTCTACAACAATGGCCTTTTGTTCAGCAGAGAGTTTTTCATTTTTATTGGATAAAATCATATCAAGTTTAGTGTTCCATAAAATTTCTCGTTCTTTTACAGAAAGCATAGCTTGGCCTTGTTTCATTTCTTGCAAAGTTGCTTTTGTTATAACTTCTTTTGTTAAATCAGACAAACTATCAATTGGGTTAACATCATTTTTGTACATGAAAATAATATCGATACAACAAAAGCGATAACAAATGTTTTCGAAATCAAAGTTTTCATCTTTAATTGTTTTAATATCTCCTACTTTTTTGCATTAAGCACGGGTTTCGGAGATTACACCGTTGCATTAGTTAAAATTTAGTGTTTCTCGTCTTGGGTGTATGGCGTACACCGGGCATACAGTTTTATTCCCTCATGGCACGTCTGCCAATCTTATCTTTGTTGCGGTTTTAAAGTGGTTAGCTTTAGGTTGGCAACTGTTACCTGCATAAACTTACCAAGTTTACGCAATCCAAAATTAGTGGGGGGGGGTAAATTTCCTAACCAATTTTTGTATATTTTTTATATTTATATATTAAATACCTTCCCTATGATACATGAGAAACTAAAATTACTCAGAAAAGCCAAAGGACTTACTCGAGCAGAAATGGCAAGCCTGTTACATAAAAGCCAAAACGCCTACTGTAAGATAGAGGCAGGAAGTGCTAAAATTGATGCCGAATTAGTTTCTGAAATATGTCGGGTATTGGAAATAATGCCTAATAAGCTGTTTGAGTTGGAAAATAATTCGGCTATGAATCAACAATTGGCAGATTATAGAGAAATTATCAAACTCTTTAAAGAAGAATTAGCGAAAAAGAACGAGCTGTTATTATTATTGGTTGATACGCTCAGTAAAGTAGATAAATTAAAAGAGGATAACAGAAACCTTATTGGTTTATTAAACATTATCAGGGGTTACTCAAACACAATTAAGGAATAAAGAGGATTGTATGATAGGGCTCATCTAAAGATTTTTATACTCCCGTGTGGTATTGATTGATTCTCGGGTTTGTAGGTATTTGGTTATAGGTATTACCACATATAAAATTTTATTTTTGACTGAAATAATGCTATTTTGCAAATAGTGATTTTAATAATATATTTTTAATGAAAACAATCTGCTTACTAACTGTGTGGGTATTATTATCCTTTGTAGCGGCAAATGCCCAATCCGAATTAAATAAAAGGAAATCAGCCCTGTCTTTTAATATCAGCCTTTCCGATTATCAGCTTCCGGCAACAATAGAAGCCTCTTCTATCAGCGATGCGTTTAAGGGGAAAGAGTGGTACTCGCCGGGCAATAAATCAGTAGGATTTGGATTAACCTATTGGAAAGAACTGGCAAAAATTATAGATTTTTCCGGCACGCTTACCGGCAGCTTCTCCAATTTTCCTCCCAATTATGTAAAGGATGATGCCATTGGTGAAGCCCGGTTTAGCCCGCAGGCAGATGTGTTACTTCATTTAAAAATGTTTTCTGACAGAGTAGCTGTTAATCCGTTTTTATCAGCAGGTGCCGGTGCCGGCTATTTTCCGAAACAATTGGTGGCTTATGCCCCTTTAGGTTTAGGCTTTAGGTTTAATTTTTCTAAAAATACTTTTGGTGTACTGCAATTACAATACCGTAAAAAATTAACCGACGGCATTAGCAATGACTATACTTTTTACAGTTTTAGCATAGCACATGCTTTGTTTAAAAAAAGTAAAGCCGCAACACCTAAAGCACCTATTGTTCCCGATGAGCCTATAAAACCGGCGGCTGTAACAAAAATTGCTGATGCCGATTTTGATAATGTGCCCGACTCATTAGACGAATGTCCTAACCAATACGGAACACTCAATGGCTGCCCCGATAGCGATAAGGACGGCATTGCCGACAAGGATGATCAATGTAAAGAGGTACCCGGTATTGCAAAATATAAGGGGTGCCCTGTTCCTGATAGTGATGGTGATGGCGTGAACGACGAGGCAGACAAATGCCCTGATGAAATAGGAACTGCTGCTAATTCCGGCTGCCCGGTAATAACCAAAGAGGTTAGCGAAAGGGTAAATTTTGCAGCCAAAAACATATTGTTTGACTTTGCCAGCGATTATATTAAACCTAGTTCCCACAAATATTTAAACGAGGTTTTAGCAATTTTAAAACAAAACCCCGAATTAAAATTATCTATTACCGCACACTCTGATAATAACGGAACTTCGGAAAGAAACCAGTTATGGAGCGACCGACGTGCCAGATCTGTAGCCAATTATTTTGTGAATAAAGGTGTTAACCGAAACCGCATTACTAATAAAGGTTATGGCGATACACAACCGATTGCCACCAATAATACAGAAGAGGGAAGAGCAAAAAACCGGCGGGTAGAAATGAAACTTAGTTATTGATGGAATAATATAAAAGCCCCGAGAGGGGCTTTTATATTATGAATTAGATTTTGCTTTAAGATCAGATAATATTCTTTGTTGAGACTCGATAACTTTTTCCTGGCTCCCCTGCTTGCTTTCGTTATCCTTTAATTTCTTTTCCAAATCACTATGGTCATCTTGCAAACTTTTTAACTTTTTTTCTTCTTTTACCAATACATCTTCCTGTCTTTTAATTTCGAAAATGAGGTAACTTTTACCTACATGAGGAATCATATTTTCCAAAAACAATTTGGCGTTTATTGACACTGTAGCCGGGTCGTTAGATAAGCTATTATCACCTTTCATTAGCATATATACAGTAGTACTTTCTTTGCCCTTTTTACCCTTTTCATCAAACTTAAATGAATAATCTAACGGTGTGCCGGAAATATCGCTGATAATGGATCTGTTATATACTAAAAACCCTTTACTTTTATCGCCTTTTAACCTTTTATCTGCTAAGGCTGCTTTAAAAGCATTTTCTACAATATCCTCACTGTAATTATATACCATTACAATAGCGGGTTCTTCTACTTTTTTTATTTTTAAACTTCCTTCATAGGCCTGCGCATTTACAAAAGTTGTAAATAAAAAGGCGGCCACTGCAGTAAACAGCGTTTTTTTCATTTTTAAAATTTTAAAATCATATTAATATACAATCCATCATGTATTTCCATATCTCCTATTATAAAACAAGGATATGATTATTTAGTTTATAGATACGGAACAAAGTTAAAAGGTTGTATGTAAATTAAATTCAATTATAGGATAATAAACATATTTAGCCCGAAGTCCTTTAATTTTGTGGCCAATACTTAATTATTTTGAGCGGCATTAAAAAACTGGCAGGACAAACACTTTGGTACGGCATTCCTACAATTGTAAGCAGATTTGTGGGATATTTAACCAATTTGGCTTTACCCATTTTCTTTGCACAACCGGCCAAAACGGCCGATCTTACACAGATATATGCCATCTTCCCATTTTTAAATGTATTGTTTACTTACGGATTAGAAACCGCTTATTTTCGTTTTTCGCAAAATACGGATAGAAAGAAACTATACAACACACTATCCATCTCACTGATGGTTTCTACCGTATTGTTCACTATTGTTTTGTGCCTGTTTAGAGATCAAATTGTTACGCTGGCAATGCTGGAAGAAAACCCGGCTTTTGTAGATTATATGATTGCCATTGTTTTTTTCGATACGCTTTCTACACTTGCATTTGCTAAGCTTAGGCAGGAAAATCGTCCCCGGCGCTACGCATTTGCCAAACTGGCAACCGCTTTTGTAATGATTTTTGTGGTGATTGTTTTCCTCGGGGTTATTCCGCATTATTTGCAATCACATCCTCCAAACAAATTTTTAAACTTTATATATAACCCTGATATTGGTACCGGCTACTATTTAATTGGAAACATAGCGGGTAGCATTGCAACTTTCCTCATCCTGCAAAAAGAGTTTTTACAAATACAATTCAAGTTTGATAAACATCTTTGGAAAGAAGTGATGAAATATGCCTTACCATTAATCATTGTAGGTATGGGCGGCATGATAAATGATATGATGAGCCGGCTTATTTACCAGCATGTAGTGGATTTACCCACAGAACAGGCTAAGCATGAGCTGGGTATTTTTGGTAATATTTACCGGCTTGCCGTACTCATTACCATTATGATTCAAGCTTTCAGAATGGCTGCCGAACCGTTTTTCTTCAATCAGTCGGGTGGAGAAAATCCTCAAAAAATTTATGCACGGGTAATGAAGTTTTTTGTAATCGTATGTTGTTTTATGTTCCTGCTTATTGCTTTGTATATTGATTTGTTTGCCTGGTTTTTTACATCCATTAATCGCAAACAATGGGTTGAAGGATTGAATGTAGTACCAGTTTTAGCATTAGGTAATATATTTTTGGGTGTTTATTACAACCTAAGTATTTGGTACAAACTCACCAATAAAAACATGAAAGGTGCCTATATTACATTACTGGGTGCCGCCATCACAATTATATTAAATATAGTATTAATTCCTAAATACCATTATACCGGCGCAGCTATTGCCACCTTTAGTTGCTACTTAGTAATGATGATTACCAGTTATATGCTTGGACAAAAACATTACCCCGTTCCTTATGCAGTAAAGAAATTAACTGCTTACATACTAATAGTTATAGTATTATATGGTTTACACAGGGTGCTGGTATTAGCATCAGATAATATTTGGTATAATTTAGGAACTGCCACAATGCTTTTATTATTATTTACACTATTTATTTTTAGGGTAGAAAAAGCAGAGCTAAGCAAATTGCCCGTAATTGGTAAACTGATACGATAAATTTACTTTTACCCAAATACCTTACGTGCCACATAACACTTTCTCCAAAAAGCAGCGGCTAAAAAGCCGTAAAAAACTACAGCAGGTTTTTGCTGCAAAGCAGGCTGTATATGCAAAGCAGGTAAAACTGGTATATCTTATTGAAGACACTAAAAACCCCGGCGTAAAATGTGGTGTAGGCCTTAGCGGCCGGAATTTTAAAAAAGCGGTGGACCGCAACCGGGTGAAACGCCTTTTACGTGAAGCCTATCGGGTTCAGCAGCACGAACTACAGGAATATGCTCAAAATCACCAAAAAGAAATATCGATCTTCTTTCTTTACACAGGAAAAGAATTACCGCAATACGAGCCCGCTTACAATTGGGTGGGAGATGTGCTGAAAAAATTGATAGCGGGTTTTCATTAATATTATTGTTAAAAAGCAATACCTTTAAACTGATTGCAGTCATAGCCCTTTTTTACTTAAATATAAAACACCATGAACTTAAAAAAAATTGCACGGGATAATTTACCCAAAGATCTTAGAGAGCCTTTTAGACAATTGTTACACGAAGTAAGAAACACCCCCAACAGAGCAACTGTATTTCATAATGCCGAGAAAAAATTACCCAATGCCGGAACGGGTAATAATTACTACGAATATGATGTTGGAGAAGATCGATTTGGAGGAAGAGGAAGATTTAGACTTGTTGCCTTGTTAACTCCATCTGGAGAATTACTTTCGGCCTATTTTACCAGCGACCATTATGATGTAGAGTGGACTGAAATCACCTGGTAAGGATTTCTAAAAAACACTCATTTAACATAAAAAAGAAGGCTTTTATAGCCTTCTGGCGTAGCTTTGCATAAATTTTATTGGTTGAAGATTATTTTACGCATACTCAGTTGGCCTTTTATCTTCCTTATAAAAGTGTACCAATATGTTATTTCGCCCTGGCTGGGGCCTAAATGCCGGTTTACACCCACCTGCTCGCAATATTCATTAGAGGCATTTAAAAAATACGGTTTGTTTAAAGGGTTTTGGCTTTCGGTAAAAAGAATTTCCCGCTGCCACCCATTTGGCGGCCACGGTTATGATCCTGTGCCTTAAAGGTTACAATATTTATCGGTTTTGATAATCAGTAAAATATTTTTACTTTTAAATTTTGAATTTTTACTTTACATAAAGCATGATTACAGGAATTGGTTTAGACGTAATTGAAGTAGAGCGCGTAGCCGAAAAAATTGAAAAAGAACAAGGCTTTAGGGAATTGGTTTTTGCCCCGGCAGAAATTGAATACTGCGAGCCTAAAACCCACAAATACGAACACTATGCCGCTCGCTTTGCTGCAAAAGAAGCCCTGTACAAGGCCTTAGGAACCGGTTGGGCTTCCGGTACGTCCTATAACGAAATTGTTATTTTAGGCAATGAGGCCGGCAAGCCGGAACTAAGTTTTACCGGAGAAACCGCCCACACGCTGCAACACCTTAATCTCGCCAAAATAAAAATCTCCCTCAGCCATTTAAAAAATATTGCAGCCGCAGTAGTAGTTATTGAAGATTAATTTGCTTAGGTTTGAACCATGAACGAGTTTCCATCTATCGCTTTTCAATCGGCCGCACATATTAAAGCCTATCAGGAAATAAGGCTGGCCGATCTATTATTATACCTGCAAACAAACTCTCCTTATTACAAACGGCTTTTTGCCGAACATCATATTGATATTAAAAATATTAAGGCTATTGAAGACCTTGTACATATTCCTACAACAGAAAAGGAGCAACTACAAACACAAAACAACGATTTTTTATGTGTACCCAAAAGCAAGATCATCGAATATATGGCTACTTCCGGCACGGTAGGTAGCCCGGTAACTATTGCCTTAACGGAGAACGATCTGCAAAGGTTGGCTTATAACGAGTACAGCTCTTTTGTTTGCGCCGATGGCAATCCTACGGATGTGTACCAATTGATGCTCACACTCGACAGGCAGTTTATGGCAGGGATGGCTTATTATATGGGTATCAGAAAATTAGGAGCAGGCCTTGTAAGAGTTGGCCCCGGTGTTCCCAGTTTGCAATGGGAGGTCATTGATAGGCTAAAACCTACTGCGATTGTTGCCGTACCTTCTTTTATTATCAAACTGATTCAATACGCCAAAGAAAATGGCATCGACTATAACGCATCTTCCGTAAAAAAAGCCGTTTGTATTGGCGAAAACCTCCGCAACGAAAATCTGGAACTGAATGTTTTAGGCCAAAATATTCAAAAAGAATGGAATATTCAGTTGTACTCTACCTATGCCTCTACCGAAATGCAAACCGCTTTTACCGAGTGCAGACAAGGCAAGGGCGGCCATTTAAACCCCGAACTGGCCATTATTGAACTGCTTGACGATAACGGCAACCCGGTAAAAGAAGGTGATATTGGCGAAGTAACCATTACAACATTAGGAGTAGAGGGTATGCCACTACTGCGTTATAAAACCGGCGATCTTTGCCGTGGATATTACCAACCTTGTGCTTGTGGCCGGCACACCATGCGCTTATCGCCCGTAATTGGCCGTAAAAAACAAATGATTAAGTTTAAAGGCACCACACTTTTTGCCCCTGCACTTTTTGAGATTATTCATAAAATAGATGCCATAAAAGAATACGTAGCCGAAGTGTATAGCAACGATATTGGTACTGATGAAGTGCTTTTATATATTGTACCCACTCATACCGGCGAAGACACATTAAACCATATTAAAGTATATTTGCAAGCCCGGTTGCGGGTAATGCCGCATATAAAATTCGTTTCGGCTGAAGCTATCCATAAACTTCAGTTTCCCGAAGGAAAAAGAAAACCGGTAAAATTTATTGACAAACGAAAACCCATTGCATAATAACCGGTGAAAACATTTTTTGCTTCCACCGTTTTATTTTGTTCTTTTGCAACTTGACTAATTAAACTATAAGATGGTACAGGTAGGTGGTAAACGACTGACTTTAAGTGATTTTAAAGCAATCCTTATCGATGGAAAAAAAATTAAGCTGGAAGACAACGCTGTCAAAAACGTAAAAGCCGCTTTTGATTTTCTACAGCAATTCTCAGACCATAAACTCATCTATGGTATAAACACCGGTTTTGGGCCTATGGCTCAGTATAAAATCAGCGAAGAAAACATTCTTCAGCTGCAATACAATTTAATACGCAGCCATAGTAGTGGCGGCGGAAAAATACTTTCGCCGCAATTAGGTAAAGCCGTAATGATAGCCCGCTTAAACAATTTCTTACAGGGTTACTCTGGTGTTCACGTTGAAACGGTAGAACTGCTAACCGCTATGATTAATAATAATCTCATACCATGTATTTACGAACACGGTGGTGTGGGTGCCAGTGGCGATTTGGTACAATTAGCCCATTTGGCATTAGGCCTTATTGGCGAGGGAGAAGTTTGGTACGAAGGCGAAATTGTGCCCGCAGCCGATGCTTTTCAAAAAGCCGGGTTAACCCCACTTAAAGTGCATATACGCGAAGGACTGGCTATTTTAAACGGCACATCCGCTATGACCGGTGTGGGACTGCTTAATCTTATTCAAGCCAAAAATCTACTCAACTGGTCCATTACACTTTCTGCCATAACCAACGAAATTATGGAAGTGTATGACGATCATTTTTCGCATGAGTTAAACATCGTAAAACATCATAAAGGTCAAAATCATGTAGCCTCACTTTTTCGCGATGTGTTAACGGGTAGCGACATGATTCGCAGCCGCTCAGAACATTTATACAATCCCGAAAATATTCAGCACGATGTTTTTGAGGATAAAGTACAAGAATATTATTCGCTACGTTGTGTTACACAAATTTTAGGCCCCGTATTTGATACTCTGGCACATGCCGAAGAAACCGTAGTAAATGAATTTAACTCGGTAAATGATAATCCGGTTGTAGATGTGGCCAATCACAATATTTTCCACGGCGGTAATTTCCACGGCGATTATGTAAGTTTTGAAATGGACAAAATAAAAATTGCCATTACCAAACTTACCATGCTCAGCGAAAGGCAGTTGAATTATTTGCTCAACAGCAGGCTCAATCAAAAATTCCCGCCATTTGTAAATCTGGGCATTTTAGGGCTTAATTTTGGCATGCAGGGCATACAGTTTACAGCCACTTCCACTACAGCCGAAAACCAAACCCTTTCCTTCCCCATGTATGTACACAGTATTTCTAATAACAATGATAATCAGGATATCGTAAGCATGGGATACAATAGTGCAAGGTTGGCAAAAATGGTGATTGACAATGCTTACGAAGTGTTGGCCATACAAGCCATGACCTTATTGCAGGGCATCGACTTTTTGGATTGCCGGGAAAAAATGGCGTTCAAAACAAGTGCCGTTTACAATAAGTTGCGCAAAATATTTCCAAAGTTTGTGGAAGATGCGCCACTTTATAAGTCACTGGCAACGGTAAGAGACTTTTTGAAAAAATCGCAACCATTCGATTTATAAAAAACAATGATGTAGCCGGCTGTAGAACAAATGGCTTCTTTCTTGCCTACCCGTTCCGTTCAGGCGGGCGTCGCACTCTTCGGCTGTTGTACTACTATCAGCTAATTATCAATTGACAATTATTAATTATTCATTCTTAATTACAAATCATGAACTGGGCATTAGTAACAGGCGGATCCCGAGGAATAGGAAAAGCAGTCTGCATCAAACTGGCTTCAATGGGTTACAATATTCTCATCAATTATAAAGGCAATCTGGCCAAAGCCAACGAAACCCTTGCTGCGGTAAAAGCATTAGGCGTTGATGGCGAGTTATTGCAATTTGATGTAGCCAACCGTGCAGCCGTGCAGGAGGTTTTAGGTGGCTGGATGGAGCGCAACGAAGACAAAACCATTGAGGTATTGGTAAATAATGCCGGTATTAAGGACGATGTATTACTGATGTGGATGAAGGATGAGCAATGGGACAGCGTGGTAAATACCAGCCTGGGCGGTTTTTTTGCCGTTACACGATTGGTTGTAAATAGTATGCTTAGAAAACGATACGGACGCATTGTAAACGTAGTTTCCTTAAGCGGTATTAAAGGCCTTGCCGGGCAAACCAATTATTCCGCCGCCAAGGGCGGTATTATTGCCGCCACCAAAGCGTTAGCGCAGGAAACAGGCAAAAGAAATATTACCGTAAATGCTGTAGCGCCCGGTTTTATTGCCACAGATATGACCGCCGAGATTAACGAAGCCGAAATGAAACAATTGATTCCCGTAAACCGTTTTGGTACTCCTGAGGAAGTAGCACACGCCGTAAGTTTCTTTGTAACCAAAGAGGCCGCTTATGTTACAGGGCAGGTATTGTCGGTAAACGGCGGGCTTTATACCTAATTCTCCAAAGCATAAACTCTTAAACTATGAATTTTTTATTGAAAGTATTAATCACTGGCCTTATTGCCTATTTATTACAACGCTACGTATTATCCGGTGTACATATTGTGGATATGAAAACAGCGGCACTGTTTGCACTGGTATTAGCCGTTTTAAATGCAATTGTAAAACCGGTTTTGGTAATACTTACTATTCCGGTTACTGTTTTTAGTTTAGGCTTGTTTTTACTGGTTATTAATGCGCTCATGATTATGATGGCTGCTTATTTTTTTGACGGTGTTCGCATTGACGGATTTTGGTGGGCCTTATTGTTCAGCATACTGCTTTCTATCGGCTCCTCCATATTATATTCCCTTGTAGGCGGTAAGGATAATAGTTGAGTTGCTGCTACCGGAAATGATAGAATTAATTTTGGCATTCATTTATAATATTAGTAATTTGCAGCTAATCAAAACATTAATCAAAAGTCCTTATGTTTCTACATAAGGGCTTTTTATGCTCCGGTATTGCATTTTTTACAAATACCCTGCACCACAACCTCAATAGTTTTTGTTTTATATCCATAAGGAACAGATATGGCAGGCGTTACCACTTCATCTAAACAAAAAGTACTGTTACACTTATTGCATTGAAAATGTATATGATGATCATGGTGATGGCCTTCTTCACAATCATCCTTACACAAAGCGTATTTTATAGAATTATCGGAGGAGGGAATGATATGGATAATGCCCTTATCTACAAAACTGTTCAATGTGCGGTAAATAGTAACCCTGTCAAAATTGGTTCCTATGTTTTTTTCTATATCGGCATGAGAAAGTGCTCCCGATGCATTAAAAAAAAGTTGCAATATTTTTTGTCTGCCTTCGGTAACGCTTAATTTATTTTCCTTTAATATCCTTGATATTTTATTCATACCGACATGTTTTCCCGTTAAATTTTCTTTTGCCCTTCTGTATGCAACTCTTTATCAATATCTTTTATAAGTTTATTAATTTCTTTCTGCTTTAAGCCATCGTATATTTTAACCACATTTCCTTTGCGGTCAACTAATGCCCAAAATTGTGTATGTAAAAAATCGTCCTCAATATTGGTAAAATTATTGGCCGGGTCGTCAATAGCATAACTCAACCGAGCCATATTATATAAACTGTCTTTTCTACCTGTTAAAAAAATCCATTGTTGGGTACTCACGCCCATAGAGTCGGCATACACTTTTAAGCGTGCCGGATTGTCGTTATTAGGATCACAGGTATGCGACAAAATTAAAAAATCCGGATTGCCTTTATATTTTTCATATACCTGCTTCATATTGGTGTTCATCATAGGACAAATACCCGGACAGGTGGTAAAAAAATATTCCGCCACATATACCTTACCAGCAACATCCTCATTGGTTATTGCTTTTCCGTCCTGATTAGTAAAACTAAACGTAGTTACTTTGCTTATTGGTTCCAGCTTTCTGTCGTTATAGCCGGGAATTAAATAACTAATACCCATATAAAACCCCACAGCCAGTAATACAAAAAACAAAATATAAAATATACCCTTCTTTGACATGTTCCCGATTTATTATGCAAATTTACTTTTCATTTAACAAAATAAGCATTGAATCGTTTAAAATAGGCACAAAGTTTATCTGATTATAGATATTAAAAAACCGCTAACAACATCAATTGCCAGCGGTTATCAATAAGTATTGTAAAAAAATATATTACTGTTTATTCATAAGATCAAGCTCGTATTCTTCTGCGAAGGCTTCGCGTTCTTTAATAAAGCTTTTAGTGGCTTTTGTTTCTTCCTGTTTTAATGTATCAATAATCTTTTGAATATCGGCCACAGCTGTACTATCCTGCGATTTATTGTAGATGGCAGCAATATCGGCAAAATAATTAGTTACAGCATTTTTATATACATTTCCCAAATTTACAGCAGCATTTTTATATGCTTTATTGTCATCGTAGGCGGGCTTGCTTTTAATTTTTTTATTGATGGAATCTATCTGAGTTTGATATTTTTTTATTGCTTCTGCAATTTCGGTACTATCCGGCGCAATGTTTTGAATAGCTAAAACGGCCTGCTGCATTTGTGTGATGTTGGATGTAACAAAATCGTCATAGGCTGTAGCTGTTGCTGTTTTATCGGAAGAACTGCCGCAGGCTATAAAAGCAAATGCCATACTAAAAATTAAAAGATATTTCTTCATCTGTATATTACGTTTGCCGTTTTTTTAACACAGGGCTGTGTATGCTCAGGTATTAATACCCAATAAATTAATTGCAGTGCTGGCTGCAATTTGCGAAGCATCTTTTTTATTAAATGCTCTTCCCTTAGAAATGGCTTCCCCATCAATCACTGCAGCAACGGTAAACAATCTTCTGCCATTTTCAAGTGTTTCGTCTATTGTTTGAAACTCAAGGTTTTTTCCGTTTTTATTTACCCAGCCATATAATTTGTTTTTGTGATTAATTTCCAAATTTTCCAGTTCATCCATAAACATGTGTGGCGTAATTACGTAATTTAAAACCCAGTTATAGGTTTTTTTGTATCCGTAATCTAAGTAAATAGCTCCTACCAGAGCTTCCAGTGTATTGCCGAAAATATGGCTGATTCTTAAAGAGCAGTCCAGCCTGTTATACTTTGCTATTTTTTTCAACCCCATTCTAACCGCTACTTCATTTAGCTGTTGGCGGTTTACCATTTTACTCCTCATTTCAGTAAGAAACCCTTCTTCCCGGTAGGGGTAGCGTTTAAACAAATAATCAGCGATTAGTGCACTTAAAACGGCATCGCCCAAGTATTCTAACCTTTCGTTGTTTTCGTCAACCGAATCGCATAAGGAGCGGTGGGTAAGGGCTGTTTTATATAATGCTAAATTACCCGGACAAAAGCCCAGAATGTTTTTCAGCTCTTTTTTTAAAATAAAATCAGCTTTTTTACCGAAAAGGTTTTTTATAAAATTCACCAAAGGGGGTTATGAATATTTCTTCACTATCACACATGCATTATGCCCTCCAAATCCAAAGGTATTACTTAAAGCTACATTTACCTGTTTTTGCTGTGCTTTATTAAAGGTAAAGTTTAATTTGGCATCCAGTTCGGGATCGTCGGTAAAGTGGTTAATGGTTGGAGGAACTATATTATGCATCACGCTTTTAATGCAGGCTATGGCTTCAATTACGCCTGCTGCCCCTAAGCAATGGCCCGTCATGCTTTTGGTAGCACTGATGTTTAAATTATAAGAATGTTCACCAAAAACATCCACAATAGCTTTTACTTCGGCAATATCTCCCAAGGGGGTTGATGTGCCGTGTGTGTTAATATAATCAATATCGCCGGGTTGCAATCCTGCATCGTTTAATGCTGCCAGCATTACGTTTTTGGCACCCAGCCCTTCCGGGTGCGGGGCTGTAATATGGTGGGCATCGGCAGTAGCACCGCCACCGGCTACCTCGCAATAAATTTTTGCTCCGCGGGCTTTAGCGTGTTCTAATTCTTCAAAAATTAATATTCCGGAAGCTTCTCCCATTACAAAGCCATCACGGTCTTTGTCATAAGGGCGGCTGGCTGTAGCGGGGTCGTCATTGCGCTCGCTCATGGCCTTCATGGCATTAAAGCCACCTACACCGGCTTCACTAATTACAGCTTCGCTTCCGCCGGTTACAATAATATCGGCTTTACCCAAGCGTATCAGATTTACGGCATCTATCATGGCATTGGTGCTGCTGGCGCAGGCACTTACCACAGCATAGTTGGGCCCTCTAAAACTGTGGCGCATACTAATTTGTCCGGCCGCAATATCCAAAATCATTTTGGGAATAAAGAACGGATTAAAGCGAGGCGTACCATCGCCATTAGCAAATTCTGTTACCTCGTTTTGAAAGGTAATTAAGCCGCCAATACCGCTACCTAATACAACGCCAATACGGTCGGGGTTAATATTTTCTTTGGTAAGTCCGGCATCGGCTACAGCCTGATCGCTGGCTACTAATGCAAATTGTGTAAAGCGGTCAATTTTACGCGCTTCTTTACGGTCTAAATACTGTGTAGCATCAAAGTTTTTTACTTCACAGGCAAACCTTGTTCTAAACTTACTGGCATCAAACAAAGTAATGGGCGCGGCTCCCGAAACTCCATTAAGCAAACCGTTCCAATACTCATCTACTGAATTTCCGAGTGGCGTTAATGCCCCCATGCCTGTTATTACAACTTTTTTAAGCTCCATATATTGCTGCCAGTTGGTTTATGTTAAAAAACCGCCTTTGTCATGATATTCATTGTCAAAGGCGGTGGTATTACTGATTGCTTAAATACTCAACAGTAAAAAAGCATCAAATTTTTTAAAACTATTTGGCGTGTTCTTCCAAATAAGATACAGCCTGACCAACAGTTGTTATGGTTTCAGCTTGTTCATCGGGAATTGAAATATTGAACTCTTTTTCAAACTCCATAATCAATTCTACGGTGTCCAAAGAATCTGCACCTAAATCATTTGTAAAAGAAGCCTCTGTAGTTACTTCTGCTTCGTCAACACCTAATTTGTCAACGATTATCTTTTTAACTCTTGATGCAATGTCTGACATATTCTTTTAATTTTGTTATTGACTGCAAAAATAGCCTTTTTGATTAAAACTGCACACTAAACGAAAAAAAAATAAAATTATTGTTAAAACAAAAAAGATAATTAATTTACAGTACTATGTCCAATTGTTTTTGCCATAATAAATAACCTTTAGCCTGTTTTGTAACAATATTTTGCTTGTATGCCGCTAAAAATAATAGATCACGGAACAAAGGAGTACAATCAGATGCTCGACCTGCGCAATGAAATTTTGCGTTATCCGTTAGGCTTTAAACTTGAGAATAGTGATATTGATGAGGATAAAGACAATATCCTGATTGGAGCTTTTGAAGAAGAACAGCTCTTGGGCTGCTGCATGCTGGTACAAACCAAGGGTATAGTATTATTAAGGCAAATGGCTGTAAAAAATGCTTTACAGGGTAAAGGAATAGGACGCGCAATAATGAATTTTGCTGAAAATATTGCTCATGATATTGGTTATAATGAAATGAATATGTATGCCCGGGCCAGTACTGCCGTGTTTTACGAAAGGCTGGGTTATACTATTAGCGGTGATGCCTTTACCAGGCTTACTATTCCTCATTTTTTAATGAAGAAAAAAATATAACCTTATTTTTTATTGTAGTTTTTGCCTTAACAAATTCCTGAGAGCTGCAATATCTTCAATTGTTTTAAAACCATCTTTAGGTACTAATAAAAAGGAGCGTTCATCAAAATACAAGTGAAAAAAGTTAGGTGTTTCTTTAAATGTTTTTAAAGCTGTATAAGGCCAGTTCCGCCTGCCTTTATCGTGTTCCAGCGTAAAATCATCTTCGTTAAAATACATGGTAAAATGATGTTGAAATGTTTGCGCCCTACGATACACAACACCCGGTAAAATAAACCAAATACTTATCATTAAAACAATCCATAACAATGAATTTATTATAAAAGCTATGGGAGTTATTTTACCGAAAAGGTATAATACTAACGAAAAAATAGCGAAAACATTTACCAGTATAATCATTAAACGCAGTTCTTTTTTTGATATAAAATGATAGCGTAATGCTTGTATTACCTGGGCTTTATTATAACCAAATTCAACTGTCATGTGTCATTTTTTTTTAAAGGTAAAAATTTCCCTTTGTTAAGGCGCATAAAAAAGCGGGGTTACATTGTATAACACCCGCTTACATTCTTTTATAGTTGCTTTACTTGTTCATACTCGATTTGGCTTCCATACTTAAAGTAGCATGAGGAACGGCACGTAAACGAGCTTTTTCAATTAATTTTCCTGTAACGCGACAAATACCGTAGGTTTTATTTTCTACGCGCATCAGTGCTTTTTCCAGATGGTCAATAAAAGTTATTTGCCTGCTGGCTAACTGGCTTAATTGCTCTCGCTCCATGCTCACGCTACCATCTTCCATGGTCATATACCTACCCTCGTCCAAATCACCGCCCTCATCGCGGCGGGTAATAAGCCCTTGCAAATATGCCAGTTCTTTTTTGGCAGCATCTAATTTTCTTAAAATAATATCTTTAAACTCTTGAAGCTCAACATCAGAATATCTTATCACGGATTTTGCTTTTTCAATTTTTGGAGAATCTAATACACTTTTAGTAAAATCGGGTTGATATTTAACTGCACGCTTAGTAGATAGTTTTGGAACCACTACTTTTTTTGAAACTTTTGCTTGCTTTTTGGCTGCTTTTTTAGGAGCTGCCTTTACTACTGCTTTTTTAGGTGCAGGAACAGCCTTTTTTGGTGCCGCTTTTACTAACTTTTTTGGTGCTGCCGCTTTTTTGGCAGGCGCAGCTTTCTTTGGTGCTGCCTTTACTACCACTTTTTTAGGTGCAGGCTTCACTGTTTTTTTAGGTGCTGCTGCTTTTTTGGCAGGCGCAGCTTTCTTTGGTGCTGCCTTTACTACCACTTTTTTAGGTGCAGGCTTCACTGTTTTTTTAGGTGTTGCTACCTTTTTCGCAGGTGTTGCTTTCTTAGGTGCAACTTTTTTCTTTGTAGCCATTTTACTTACTCCTTTTTTGTTACAATCGTTATTAATTGATTATCATTCACTTCAATCTCAACACCCCCTTCAGAAATAGCAAGAAATTCTAACTCATCAGCCAGAATTTCCGCGCAAATATAGTCTTTATGGGCGAGTAATGAACTTTTTAGAGTGTCATTTACATCTACCTGTACTTTTATCCTGTCTGTTAGTTCAAATCCGCTATCTTTTCTGATTTTTTGAATACGGTTTACGAACTCTCTGGCATCTCCCTCTTGTTGTAGTTCCGGTGTAATGGTAATATCCAACGCAACAGTTAATGATCCTTTTGAGGCAACCGTCCAACCCGGAATATCTTCACTGGTTAATTCCACTTCATCAATAGACAATACAATTTTATCCCCCTCAATGTTTAACTCATACTGCCCTGCCTGCTCTATATGGGCTATATCTTCCTGAGAAAAATTGGTTAATGCGGCAGCAACTGCTTTCATTTTAGGTCCCAGTTTCTTACCGAGTGCAACAAAATTTGGTTTTATCTTTTTGCTAATAAAGGTATTATCTGCACTAAGGTATTCAAACTCTTTCACATTTACTTCAGATTTGATAATATCTTCTACTTTAACCAGCTGCTCTTTCATGTCGTGATTAAGCACCGGAATCAATACTTTTTGCAATGGCTGACGCACTTTGATATTCACCTTTTTACGCAAAGAAAGAATTAACGAAGAAGCATCCTGCGCCAAGTGCATTCTTTCTTCCAAAGATTGGTCAATAGCGGCTTCATTTACTGCAGGAAACAATGCGTGGTGAACCGATGCTACCTCATTACGCTGTGTTACTGCGTTCAAATTCTGAAAAACAGCATCACTAAAGAACGGCGCGATAGGTGCCATCAGACAGCAAACCGTTTCAATACATTCGTAAAGTGTTTGGTAAGCCGATATTTTATCTAATATTTGCTGTTCTCCATCCAAATCATTTATACGGGCGGGTTTCCAAAAACGACGACGGCAAAGGCGTACATACCAGTTACTTAAATGTTCATCTACAAAATCTTCAATTAACCGGCCGGCTTGTGTAGGCTCGTAATCATCCATTGCGGTGGTTACATTTTTAACCAGTGTGTTTAAGGAAGAAAGTACCCATTGGTCAATTTCGGGTCTTTTATTTAAAGGAATATAATCTTCTTTAAAAGTAAACCCATCTACATTGGCATATAATGCAAAAAACTGATAGGTATTGTACAGGGTTCCAAAGAATTTACGTTGTACTTCTTTAATGCCGTCAATATCAAACTTCAAATTATCCCAGGGAGAAGCATTGGTAACCAAGTACCATCTTGTAGCATCGGCACCAAATTTTTCGATGGTTTCAAAGGGATCTACCACATTACCCAAGCGCTTGCTCATTTTGTTGCCCTTCTTATCCAGCACCAAGCCATTACTCATCACTGTTTTAAATGCCACAGAATCAAATACCAAAGCGGCAATGGAATGTAGCGTGTAAAACCAGCCACGGGTTTGGTCAACACCTTCGCAAATAAAATCGGCAGGAAAGGCACCGTCGAAACCGCTGTTAAACGGCTGCGGATCACCTGCTTTTAGTTTTTCATAATCTAATCCCCATTGGGCATAAGGCATGGCACCACTGTCAAACCACACATCTATCAAATCCGGTTCGCGGCGCATGGGTTGTCCGTCATCACTCACCAATATTACATCGTCCACATAGGGTTTATGTAAATCTAAGATACCATCATGCAGGTAATTTTTATTAACCTCTCCGCCTAAAACTTCGCTGGCTTTTTTAATTTCTGTATTGAGTTCTTCAATAGAACCGATGCATTTTTGCTGTGTTCCATCTTCGGTACTCCATACAGGAAGTGGTGTACCCCAAAAGCGGCTGCGGCTCAGGTTCCAGTCCACCATATTCTCCAACCAATTGCCAAAACGGCCTTCGCCGGTACTTTTGGGTTTCCAGTTGATGGTTTTGTTTAGTTCTACCATTCTTTCCCTAATGGCAGTGGTTTTAATAAACCAGGCATCCAAAGGATAATACAAAATGGGTTTATCGGTACGCCAGCAATGGGGGTAATTATGCTCGTATTTTTCTACCTTAAAGGCTTTGCCTTTCTTTTTCAGGTCAACGCTGATGTCCACGTTCACATCCACATAATCTTTCTCGTCTTTATAATCTTTTACATAGCGGCCACTATATTCGCCCATACCCTCTACAAACTTTCCTTCCCTGTCAACCAATGTTAAAATACCGATATTATATTTTTTACCCACTTTATAGTCATCGGCTCCAAAAGCAGGGGCCGTATGTACAATGCCGGTACCATCTTCTGTGGTAACAAAATCGCCCAAAAGCACACGGAAGGGTTGTGCACCTGAGGTTATTCCCTGAATTTTTTCAAGCGTACTGGCTTCAAAGGGCATTAGCTGTTCGTACTCTAAGTCTTCGAGTTGAGCACCTTTAAATTCGGCAAGTATTTTCCACCCTAAGGTTTCACCTTTTTCACCTTTAAACGGTAGTAAATCGCCTTCAATAACCTGTCCTTCTTCTTTAAAATATTTGTGTAATAATGCTTTAGCAATAATTATATTTTGCGGCTCGGTGGTGTAAGGGTTAAAGGTTTGTACCAATACATAATCAATGTTAGCTCCTACGGTTAATCCCAAATTTGATGGTAGTGTCCAGGGAGTAGTCGTCCATGCCAGAAGGCCAATGGCCTCACCCCCCGCCCTCTCCAAAGGAGAGGGAGCCCGAGACCCAAAAAGAAACTCGCTTTTTTCATTTCGAACAACATCAAAAAGTACAGTTGCAGAGGTATCCTTTACATCCTTGTACGTTCCGGGTTGGTTTAGCTCATGCGAGCTTAAACCCGTTCCGGCAGCCGGGGAGTAGGGCTGAATACTAACACTTTTATACAGTAAACCCTTGTTGTACAACTGTTTTAACAACCACCAAAGCGTTTCAATATATTCGTTTTTAAAGGTGATATAGGGATCGTTTAAATCGACCCAATACCCCATTTTACGGGTTAGATCATCCCATTTATCCTTAAACCTCAGAACTGCCTCGCGGCATTTTTGGTTATATTCTTCAACCGATATTTTTTTACCGATATCTTCTTTAGTAATGCCCAGTTCTTTTTCTACTCCCAACTCTACCGGCAAGCCATGTGTATCCCAACCGCCTTTGCGCTTTACCTGAAAACCCTGCATGGTTTTATAGCGGCAAACCAAATCTTTTAAGGTACGGGAAATAACGTGGTGAATACCGGGCATACCATTGGCACTGGGCGGCCCTTCGTAAAAAACAAAAGGTGTCTGCCCGTTGCGCAGGGAAACGCTTTTCTCAAAAGCTTGACTTTCATTCCACCTGGCCAGTATTTCCTTTTCTATTGTTGGAAGATTGAGGCCTGTAAATTCTCTATATTTCACACTCATATCTGGTTAAAAAAGAGTGCGAAGGTACGAAAAATACAGGTTTGGAAAAACTAAGATAACTCGTTAGGTGCATTTGCAACGAATGACGGAACCCTATCTTTACAAAAAATTTTTAATGAAAAATGTAATTCTCGCCAGCACCTCTACCCTTTATGGCGAACAATATTTAGACTATATTAAAACCGAAGTAGCAGCACTATTTGCCGGTATTGACGAAATTGTATTTATTCCTTTTGCCAGACCGGGAGGTATAACACATGAGGCATACACCAAAAAAGCTGCCGACTTTTTTACCGGATTGAACATAAAAGTTGTTGGATTAGACAGCTTTAAAGACCCCAAAATTGCTATTCAACAAGCTGAGGGCTTTTTTACTGGAGGCGGTAATACTTTTTTGCTTACCAAAACCCTACACGAAAAGGGCTTGATGGGGGTTTTAAAACAGGAAATTGAGAAAGGCAAACCTTATCTTGGAGCCAGTGCAGGCACCAATATTGCCGGGCAAAACATTCGTACTACCAATGATATGCCAATTGTTTACCCGCCCAGTTTTGATGCCATGGGCATTGTACCCTTTAATATTAATCCGCATTATTTAGACCCTCATCCTGAACTAAAACATAACGGCGAAACCAGAGAAACCCGCCTGCTGGAGTTTTTAACACAAAACGACACACCTGTTGTGGGGCTTAGAGAAGGAAGCTGGATTAGAATAAAAGGCAATACCATTACGCTTGAAGGAACGCTAACAGCGAGGATTTTTGAAACCGGAAAGGAGCCATATGAAATGCAGGTTGGCAAATTACAAATTAGCTGATTGCAAATTAGTTTGTGTTAACTTAATTTGTCAATCTGTAATTTGCAATTTTTATCTACAAATACTTATTCAACTCCTCCATTAGCTCGGCACGAGTAATGGGTACACCCATTATTTTATTGTAAGGTTTAGCATCAATCAGGTATTTATCTCTGATGATTTTAACTAATTGGCCGTTATTAATCTCGGGGATGACAACCGTTTCAAAATTCTTTAAAATATCGCCTAAATTTTTAGGGAAAGGTCTTAAATGCCTTAAATGGGCATGGCTAACCGATTTTCCCTGTGCCTGCAATGCTAAACAAACCGATTTAATTACACCAAAGGTTGAACCCCATCCGAGAACCAGTACTTTACCATTTGCTGCGCCGGTATCAATAGTTTGCTCGGGAATATGGTCGGCAATTTTTTCTACTTTTTCCTCTCTAATTTTAACCATCAGCTGGTGGTTTTCGGAGTCGTAGCTGATGTTTCCGGTAATATTCTGTTTCTCTAAACCACCTATACGATGCTCCAGATCTTTAGTACCCGGTACAGCCCAGGGACGTACTAAGTTTTCATCTCTTAAATAAGGTTGAAATTTTTCTTCGTTATGACCCAGTTCTGTTTTAAAGTTTACTTTAATGGGTGATAAATCATCTTCCTGTGGAAATTTCCAAGGCTCGGCACCATTAGCAATATACCCGTCGCTTAGGAAAATTACCGGCGTCATGTGTTGTAAACTAATTTTTGCTGCTTCATACACGGCATCAAAACAATCTGCCGGAGAGCAAGCCGCAATTACGGGCATGGGGCACTCTCCGTTACGGCCATAATAGGCCTGTAATAAATCGCTTTGCTCCGTTTTTGTAGGTAATCCGGTAGATGGGCCACCCCTTTGCACGTTTACAATGAGCAAAGGAATTTCCAGCATTACGGCTAATCCCATCGCCTCGGTTTTTAAAGCCATTCCCGGGCCGGAAGTGGTCGTTACACCCATTAATCCCCCGTATGATGCGCCAATGGCCGCACAAACGCCGGCAATTTCATCTTCGGCCTGATAGGTACGAACACCAAAATTTTTATACCTGCTTAGTTCATGTAAAATATCCGATGCCGGCGTAATTGGGTATGTGCCTAAAAACATGGGCAAACCACTTTTTTTTGAAGCCGCTACCAAACCCAAAGCCAGCGATTTATTACCCATCACAGAGCGATAAACACCCGGTTCCATTTTAGCCTTTTGAACAACATAAGTTGTATTGGTAGCTTCAGTAGTATCCCCATAATTAAATCCCGCTTTTAAGGCTTTGATATTACTATCCAATATCTCGGGTTTTTTGCCAAACTTATCTGTAAGAAATTTAATGGTGCTCTGCATATCCCGGTTATACATCCAATATAAAAAGCCCAGTACAAACATGTTTTTTGCACGGTCTTTTTCCTTAGTACCCATCGTAATGTCTTTCAATGCCTCACGGGTAAGTTTTGTAATATCTATTTTTTTAAGATGGTAACTTTCCAAGCTATTGTTTTCAATAGGGTTTACACCATCGGGATAATTAGCCAAACGCAGGTTTTTACTATCAAAGCCATCTGTATTGGCAATAATGGTTCCTCCTTTTTTTAGCGACCCTAAATTGGCTTTTAATGCTGCTGCGTTCATGGCCACCAATACATCGCACTGATCGCCGGGGGTGTATATATTATTTGATGAAAACCTTAGCTGAAAGCCGCTAACGCCCGGCAATGTACCTTGCGGAGCCCTGATTTCTGCCGGGAAATCCGGAAAGGTGGAAAGATCGGCACCGGCTAATGCCACATTATTAGTAAACTGTGTTCCGGTAAGTTGCATACCATCACCACTATCTCCGGCAAATTTTATGACTACATCCTGTAATACTTCCTGATTTTTTACCATAGCTGTATAAATAGCTTGCAAAGGTACAATAGTTTGGTTAGGGTGTAAAATGCAAGTTTTTGAGTTGTGCCACTCACAACCGGCAAAAAATTAATATTGTCTCATCCTCACTCTATTCTTTAACTATTTTTAAGGAACTCCTTGTAATATTTAAAAAGGTGATATAAGTATAATGATTCAGGGCAATCACCGGCTCTATCTTTAAATACAATTGAATATTAAGTAGCACTATATAGATTTTACTGCACCAAATAAATAATTTTTACCGTAGGTAAACTATCATTGGTAAGGTATTGCTCTATTACCGGTTTTTTACTTTTTAAATTATTTTTTACTAAATAATCGTTTAACGTTTTATAGGCCTGTTGTTTTATATTTTCTTCTCCGGTAAATGTTACCTCCACGGATGGGGATGCCGGTATTTTTATCAGTTCTTCTGGAACGTTTAATTGCGGTTGAAATCCTGAGGGTAGTGGTAATGCAGCTGCCACGGTACTTTGGTGTAACGAATCATTATCATTAAAAATCAGTCTTGTTGGCAAGGTGTTTTTACCATTTAAAACATAGTGTTTCAAATGGTCGAAATGTTGCTGAAAAAAAACGGGATAATCAACCCATAAAACCGTTTGCCTGATGGCGGCATAATTGGTGGCCGGAAACATAGTACGCTGTATTGAAAGAGATTTACTGTCCTGTATCGGTTGTTTTTCAATCAGTATTTTTAACGCCCGTAGTCCTGCTTCAAAATCTTTGCCCTTTTCTTTTTCCAAATTAAAAAACATATTAAAAATATTAAACGGACGTTTTGATGGAATTACAAAAATCCATTTCACCTCTGTTTGATTGCCTACCGGTGATATAATGAATTTTGAATGTGCTTTTAAAGGCTGCGGTTCCAACAGGTTCAAATCATGCATAATCAGCTGGTTGGGCTTTAGTTCGGTAATCATTATTTCACCCTTACCGGATAATGCCGGATCTCCCGTCCATTGCAATATGCTCCCCACTACACCGTCCTCCCCGTTTGCGGTATATTGTATAGATGAGTCCACATTGCCCCAGATGCTCCATTTTCTAAAATTTTGCAACATCATCATTTGCGCATACACTTCGGCAGGCGATGCATTAATTAAAATTGATTTTTCAACCTTTTGGTTAGCCGGTGCAAAAAATGAAAGCATGAACGTGGCAATGCATACAAATAACAGAAAGAGCAGTAGGTTTTTGAACAATTTCATGAATGTTTTTTTGCAAAAATAAGCCTTAGCTTCATTGCACTAACGATTATAAATACGTAGGGTGCATTTAAAATTGTCGTTGTGATTTATTGTAGCAATTTATAACGCCTCATGCCCTAATCCCTTCTCCGTCCGTAGAAGTGGAATTAGCATCAAAATTTTGCATTGGTTTTACAAAATACGAATTGCGACAATTTTAAATGCACCCTACGTAGGACATACAAAAACTTTCCTTGCTTTTATTTTACTACAGAGGTACACAAAGTGCACGCAAATATTACGGAAAAAAGCGAAAACTTTTATACACCCAATGCTTAGTCTTTTTTCTTGTATTTTTCTTCCGCCTTCTTGGCTTTTTCAAAATCCAGTATCACGCCATTAATACAATAGCGCAAGCCTGTGGGTAGCGGACCGTCTTCAAACACATGCCCCAAATGGCTTTTGCACCGGCCGCATTGCACTTCGGTACGTACCATGCCGTGCGATTTATCTTCTAAATAAATGATGCTACTCTTACTAATGGGTTCATAAAAGCTGGGCCAGCCGCAACCGCTATCAAACTTTGTATCGCTTTTAAACAACGCATTGCCGCAAGCAGCACAATAATACGTGCCTACTTCATTAAACTTTTCAAATTTACTGGTCCAGGGTCGTTCCGTACCTTTTTGCCGGGCAATATAATAGACTTCCGGCGAAAGAATTTTTTTCCACTCTTCCTCACTCATATTTACTTTAGAAGTATCCGTTTTTGAATATGAAGGGTTTGTTTCTTTACTCATTTTTACAGAATCTTTTGGGTTGTGTGATTGCGAATATCCGCACTGTAGAAACAGTACTGACAGGGTACATATCAAGATGATTGCAGCTTTCACTTGTTAATATTATTTGTTATTGTAATTTGTTTCCTGCTTTGTTATTTCTTTATAAAGCCATAACAAACCTGCAAAATAATGGTTGAAAAATTATTACAAAAATTTGTCAATTTTTTGAGCAAGTTGCCAATCTTTTTCTGTTACAATATCTCCGGCATCGTGCGTATTTAACCATATTTCTACTGTATTATACACATTTCTCCATTCTGGATGATGGTTCATTTTTTCTGCTTCCATTGCTACGCTTGTCATAAACGCAAAGGCTTCGCCGAAGTTTTTGAATGTGAATTTTTGGTATAGTTTATTGTTTTGTTCAGTCCACATTGTATTGTATTGTTTTCCAAATTTAATAATTTTCTAACGTCAGCGTAACATTCTGGTTACATCAATAATTGACCTTAGCGAAACAGTAGGAATGCCAAAGCGTCAAATAGAAATAGCTATTGTATCAGATTTGCACCTGGGTACTTACGCCAGCCGTGCTAAAGAATTTGCCGCTTATTTAAAAAGTATTGAACCCCGACTGCTAATCCTCAACGGCGATATTATTGACGGGTGGCAGTTTAGCAAACGTTATTTTCCCCAAGCCCATATTGCAGCTATTAAAGAAATATTTAATCACCTTTCTAAAGGAACCCGCGTGGTATATATAACAGGTAACCATGATGATATACTACGCCGATATAGCGATTTAGAATTGGGCAATTTTTCCTTAACCGATAAAATAGTTATTGAAGTTAATAATAAAAAAACCTGGATTTTTCATGGTGATGTGTTTGACCATACTACCACCGGTCAAGCAAAATTTTGGGGCAAATTAGGCAGTAACGGCTATGCCATACTTCTCGGGTTTAACAAGTGCATAAACTACATCTCCCAATTATTTGGTAAAGAAAAACTGTCTTTGTCAAAAAAAGTAATGGAGCAGTTTCACAAACGGTTTGTAAAAATTGAAGGGTATGAAAACAAAATTGCGGAACTGGCGATTGAAAAAAAATTCAATACCGTTATCTGCGGGCATATTCACGAACCGAAGAAAAGAACGATTACAACCGAAAAAGGCTCGGTTTGTTACTTAAACTCCGGCGATTGGTTGGAACACATGACCGCATTAGAATACTACAATAATGACTGGCATATTTACAACTATGATACCACAACGATGGAAACAGAAAAGGGTAAGCAGGATAAGGTTTTAACCGAAGTGCATACCAACGAAATATCTTTTTATTTATACTCACTTAGTACATAACGTTCATGAAAATTTTTTATGCCGTACAGGCAACAGGCAATGGCCATATTAGCAGGGCAATGGAACTTTTACCCCACCTTAGAAAACGGGGCAGCGTAGATATTTTTTTAAGCGGCAATAACAGTAATTTAAAATTAGATGCACCTATTACCTACCGCAGCAAAGGTTTAAGCCTTTACTATACCTGCAACGGCAAGTTAGATTATTGGAAAATTGCAAAATGCCTTAACCCCATTGCGCTTAAAAAAGAAATAAAGGACTTACCGGTCGAAAAATATGATCTGGTGATTAACGATTACGATTACATTACCTCCAAAGCCTGCAAAGCAAAAAATATTCCTTCCGTAAATTTTGGACATCAGGCCAGTTTTCAATCAGATAAAGTGCCAAGACCTCATCAAAAAAACATTGTGGGAGAGTGGATGCTGAAAAGCTTTGCCACCAGCGAGCGTTACCTTGGTTTGCATTTTAAAGAATATGATGATTTTATAATGCCGCCTGTTGTAAAGCAGGAAATTATTGACACCGAACCTAAAAACCTCGGGCATATTACCGTGTATCTGCCTTCCTATTGCGAGAAACAACTCACCGAAACTTTTTCAAAATTCAAAGATCATCGGTTTGAAATTTTCAGCCAACAAAGTGCCGATATCCGCAAAAACAGTAACCTTAGTTTTATCCCTGTAAACAAACAATTGTTTAACAAAAGCCTTATTAACAGTGCAGGTATTATTACCGGCGGCGGATTTGAAACACCATCCGAAGCCATTCATCTTGGCAAGAAAATCATTGCCATACCCATTGGCGGGCAATACGAGCAAAACTGCAATGCCGCTGCTTTACAGCAAATGGGTATTATGACCTTAAAAGCAATTGACGCAAATTTTACTGCTCATTTTGAAAACTGGATGCAAAACTATCAACCCGTGCAAATAGATTACAGTACAACCATCGAAAAATGTATGGAGCGGTTGTTTGGGTAATTTATTTTTTACTATTGCCAATATGTTGTCCTTTTTCATCATAGCGATCAACTGATTCTAATATACCTGATACATCATAATTTTTCCATTCACTGGTGTACAAACCATGCAGGTAGTATCCATCACTTTTCACACGTCCGTCCTCATAATAATATCTGGCGTAGCCATTAAATTGCCCTTCCTCATCTAATAGTAATTTGGCTTTTAACTGACCGTTAGTATAAAACTCGGCAAAGTCAATTTTTTTACCCTTTTTATATTGCACAAAACCAATGACGTGATCGGCAGTGTCCTTCATGATTTTTGTAGTAATATCATCTTTGAGATTGATGTATTGCTCGGCCTTGTAATATTCAGCAGCTCCAATGGTTCTTGTATAACCGGAGTCGCTATTACTTCTTATAGAGTCGAGTTTTTGTTGATCTATAAAAATTTTTTCAACCGGTGATTGATTTTGCGAACAAGCGGCGATACCAATCACCATCAAAAAAAATATTACTGGCTTCATATTTAAATATATAAAAAGGCAGCCTTCCTATAAAGAAAGCTGCCTGTAAAATTATTAAAGAATATTAATTAACAAAACTTGTCCAACTTTTCCACCATTCTCCTTCGGCTGTACCGGCAGGGCCTACAGCACCGCGAAAAGTAACTTTTTGGAAAAAACTTCCCGATACTTTACTGTGCGTAAATGCCGCCGAATTTAATAAAGGTGAACCCGATTGAGGCGTAAAATCGGGATTAGCATAGTTAAATGCAGCTGCAATTTTTAAATCGGCATTATCAGCTACAATTTGATTATTACTGGCGGCTGTACCAAACCAATTTGTTACGTCGGTATTGCTCCAACCCGTGGGCGTAGTTGAATTATCTGCAAATTTTGTGGGAGACGCGCATCCGGCAATAGTTGTGTTTTGTACTACCAATGTTCCTGCTGTAATGTTGTTTTGAACAGGTGTTCCTTTACTGGCATCAATTAATAAACCCGTAGGCCATCCCATAATTACCGAGTTAAAAATAGAAGTACTGGTATTTCTTCTTAACTGAGCCCCGGCAAGGAATAAGCTGCTACCTGTATTGCTGGTAGTTGCTCTTGGCCCTATTGCGGTAATATTACTGAAAACAGGGGCTGTTTGCGGAGTTGTTGTAGTGCCGTTGGCATCATTATCGCTTTCAAAAGCTTCTACTTTTGAAATGTCGGCTCTGGCAGAATCTCTAAACACAATACCAAACTGTACATTTCCTCGGTAACCGTTATCGGTATCAAAATCATCATCTAATGTTTTATAAGTAATAAGGTGACTACAATTTACCGCACCGCCAAACCACTCAAAAGCATCATCCAATGCATAAGTTACCTGTACGTAATCAATTTTAGTTCCGTTACCAATGCCACCCATTGTTAAGGAGTTTAACTCTTTGTCTGGTAGATAAGCATATCCTGCATATTCTATGCGAACAAAGGTTAAAGAACCGCTATTATCAGCATCATCGGCACCGCCGTATAAACCATTACCAAATCCGTCATTTACACCGCCTTCAATTTCACCAACACCAGAAGCACCATTAAAACTATTGTTTGTTTTAGCACGTCCCAATAAAACAATACCACCCCAATCTCCTGATGAAGGGGTTGATTGATCGGAAGTGAAAACAACAGGCTTGTCTTTAGTTCCATTAGCGTTAAGCTTACAACCTTTTGTAATGATTAATGCTCCACGGCTTGATTTTTCTCCTTCAATGCGTGTACCGGGTTCAATAGTTAGGGTAGCCCCATCAACTATATACACCATACCTCTTAACTTGTAGGTTGTACCTGCTGTTAAAGTTTTATCTGTGCCTATTTTACCAGACAGTATATTGCTGCTTCCGGAGCCGGTACCATCGCCTCCTACAATTATACCATCCACTTCAATCTTACGACATCCGGCAAAAACAACGGCTGCCAGAACTGTGTAAATAATGATTTTTTTCATTTTTGTATTTTTAATTGATTTTTGCTTTTTAAAAATTATACCCAACGGATAAGCCTATGCCTGTACCATAGAGCCTTCTGATAGCTGTAGCATCAATACCATTATTATATTTTGCATCGCTATTTAAATCGTGATAATAATTTGCCCATTGGTTAAAAATATCGGAGATGTTCAGTTTTATTTGTCCTTTATCTCCGGCAAACTTTTTAGCTATTTGAAAATCTACCAATGCTCTTGGAGCCTCCCATATTTCGGGTACCTGATCATTTCCTACATATAAAATACGCCTGCCAATCTGGTTAAATAAAACAGTAGCGTTAATACCGTATTTTTCAAGATCGTATTGCAATAAGGCGTTGATAAGATAAGGAGACTGACCCTGCATGGGACGATTTACTTTTACATTGGGATCTGTTACTTTACTAAATATATAGGCTATATTAGACTGAAACGTGAAGTTTCTTAAGGCATCAGTAAAGTCTAATTTTTTACGGAACTCAATTTCACCGCCAAACCCATAGGCTTTATCTACGTTTAGGTAATTAAAGGTGTTACTGGTTCCCACTCCAGATTGATTAAAATACAGTTCAATCGGGTTGTTGAAATATTTATAAAAAGCACCTACAGTAAATAATTCGCCGGAGCGCGGGTACAATTCATAGCGCAAATCAATATTGCTAATTTTTGTTCTTTGAAGATCTTTATTACCCAGAATGGTAGCACCTAATTCAAAATCATAAAAGGCCATAGGTGATAGTTCACGAAACTCCGGCCTTGCCACTGTTTGTGAACCTGATAAACGAATATTGGTTTTGGGGTTGATTTTAAACATCAGGTTCAAGGCCGGCAGCCAATCGCCCTGTTGTGAGCGAACATGGCGGGGATCACTTTGTTTGGTACTGCCCACCAGCTGGTCAAAGTTTTCGTAACGTACACCCCAAATAGCCCGTACTACACTACTAAACTGGTTATCAAATTGTATATAGCCCGCATTTAATATAGAATTGGCCATATACCGATACTGACTTCCTTCCAGCTCGTCAAAATTAAATTTGTCCTCAGCAAAATTGTCTGCAACAAAAATATGATCCTCATCCAAAGCCCTTAAAGTAGGATTATCTGTTTGCAGAAATATAGAGAAAGGTCTTGCGTCATACAACCTGTCTTTTACCTGGAACAGGTATCCGCCTTTTACTGTTTGCTTTTTATCAAACATTCTGAAGGGCAATGTGTAATCTCCACCTACATTGTACAAATAATCCGACAGGTTTGAATAAAAAACACTACCTGTTTTTTGAGAAAGTGCTCTGGAAATTAATGCGAGATAAGGAGCTCCGGCATCGGAAGCCTGATTGTATTGTAAGCGTTTTTGCTGGGGTACATACTGATCTAAAATTCCAAAACTGCCATACCAGTTTAAGGTTGATTTTTCGTTTCCTACATTAATACTATGCTCACCTTTTAATATTGTATTAAAAAAAGTATTGTTTTTAAAAGCCAACTCTCTGGCTCTAATATTTTCGCCGTTTACCGGATCTGCCTCATAGTCAATACCAGTTCTTAATGTTACATACTTAGAGCTGTTACTGTTCAGCATATTCTTAAGAGAGATTTTATTATTGTTGTTCAGCATAATCGAAAAGTTTGCCAAAACACCTGCTAAAACATCTCTGCTGTATTTCTTACTTTTATAATCAAAATTAATATCGGCCTGTGTTCCATTAATATTAAAAAAACGATTTTCAAAAGGGGTTATCTTGGCCGAATTGCTATAGGTTAATGCAACAATACCCCCAAATTTTTTATTAAAAAGAAATGTATTAAACCCGCCACTGGCTTGAAGAGAGGCATTGGCAGGAATACTGCCTTCCTGTACACTCCAATTGGTAGCAAACTCTTTTGCATACCCAATTTTTTCTGCATCTGATAAAGCTGAAAAATTGGTTTTAGTGGGCATATTATCCGGTAAAGCCCTTGTACCATCGTCAATACCCAACCAATCTAACTTACCGCCCTTATATGTATAAAACTTTTTACCCAAACTGTTTGTATTAAAACCAGTTCCCAGTTGTAAGTTGAAGAAGTTTTTGTTAGGTATATCTTTTGTATTTACCTGAATAAGGCCACCAGCCCATTCTCCGGGGTTTTCAGGTACAAAGGTTTTATTAATAATAATATTGTCCACCATGGCTGCCGGAAACATATCAAAAGCAAAAGCCTTTCTGTCCGGCTCGGTACTGGATAATTGTACGCCATTAAGCAAAGCCGTATTATACCTGTCGCTAAGCCCCCTAACTATAATGTATTTACCCTCCTGCATGGAGGCACCGGACACTCTTTTTAACACTTCTCCGGTGCTTCTGTCCGGTGAGCGGCTAATTGTTTCAGCTGATAATACCGAAGCTACCGTATTAGTATTTTTTTGAAACTGAATAACAGAAGCTGCAGTTTCTAAGCGCGCACTGGTTCTTTTAGCCGTTACCACCACGCCTTCCATTTCGGCAGCTTTTGTTTCTAATGTAATGTTTAGTTCACTATATGCACCGTTGTTTGCTATAATTTCACTTATAATTTTAGGAACATAGCCGATAGCGGTTATTTCAATTTCATAGGTTCTGCTGCCCGGCAAAGCCATGTTATAACGTCCCTCTATATTGGTAGTCGTACCCCTGTTTGCTTCGGCCAATACCTTTATAGAAGCACCAACAACAGGCTCATTTAAAGCATTGGTAACTTTGCCCGATAAAACCTGCGCTGATAAATAATTAGTTATAACAATCAACAACCCCATCAGTAATAGCTTGGATCTCATATTTGAAATTTGATGCAAAATTCAAATTCCAATGTTACCACATTGTTATAGCCGTGTTACCAAATCTTCAACAGAATGTTACCGAAATGTTATGTGCTTGATACAGTGTTTATATATTGAGGAAAAGCACTGAAAATGTATATTTTAGCATTGCGCAGGCGTAAATATACTTTTAAAAACCATTTTTCAATATTAAGGAATTATTAATTCCTGTAATTTTACGTTACTCTTAGCTTTAAGACAATAATTTTGCCAACTAATAAAAAATTCTTTATGGGACTGAACTCTATTTTAAAAATTTTTACGCCAAGCAATACTGTTTTTTTTGAACTGTTTGAAAGTATTTCGGGCAACGTTACCAAGATGGGCAATATCTTCAAACAAGTTGTTGCAGAACCCGATGCTGACAAGCGCAGTTCTTTAGTGCAAACAATTATTGACCTAGAACACGATAACGACGAACTAACGCATAAAGTTTTTACTGAGTTAGGCAGAAACTTTATTACCCCTTTTGACCGGGAAGATATACATGCATTGGCTACAGCTTTAGATGATGTAGCTGATTACATTTATTCATCAGCAAAAAAAATCAGCTTTTATAAAGTGAACCCCAACGAAACGGGTATGCAAAAGATGGCAGAGTTAATTGATCAGGGAGCATCTCAGGTACAGGTTGCCGTAAGGGAGTTGAGGGATATGAAAAAAATCCGCAATATTACTGAGGCTCTTGTAAAAATAAACAGTATTGAAAATCAGGCCGATGATGTTTTTGATATGGCCATTGAAAACCTGTTTAATACAGAACCCGATGCGAAGGAAGTGATTAAGAAAAGAGAAATTTATCAGGTAATGGAAGTTGTAACCGATAAATGTGAAGATGCCGGCAATGTGATAGAATCGATTATTATTAAATATGCGTAACATTATTTACAATTTTACTATTGGCGATTTACCGATTGGTTGTAGCTCTTAAATAGTAAATAGTAAATCTAAAAATTGTAAATCCTTATGCTTTCATACCTTATTGTTATTATTGCGCTTGCATTAATTTTCGACTTTATTAACGGCTTTCACGATGCTGCCAACTCAATAGCCACAGTAGTTTCTACCAAAGTACTTACACCCTTTCAGGCTGTGCTTTGGGCAGCTATGTTCAATTTTGTGGCTTATTTTATTTTTAAAGATCATGGAGTAGCCAATACCATTGCCAAAACAGTAAAAGAGCAATATATTGATTTGAATGTAATTTTTTCCGGTCTTATAGCAGCTATTGCCTGGAACCTGTTCACCTGGTGGCGCGGCATTCCATCCTCCTCTTCGCATACTTTAATTGGTGGATTTGCAGGAGCAGCCATTGCCCACTCTCAAACCCTCAGTTCGGTAAACTCGGCTGTTGTATTAAAAATAGCAGCCTTTATTTTTCTGGCACCATTAATTGGTATGATTGTAGCGTATCTTTTTTCTATATGGTTTATCAACTCTTTTAAAAAAGGCTGGGGCGTAAAACTGTTTTCTATATTAATTATTATTGGCGTGTTTGTTTCGCTTTATTTTTTATTAGAAACCAATCCCGATAATTTAAAATCGCATTACGACTCATACCTATTAAAAATAATTTTTTACTCCAATAATTTTAAGTATATCCTTTTGGCCTTAATACTAATTATTATGGCCACAGTATCTTTATTCTTAAGCAGTTTAAATGCCCACCGTGCCAACCAGTGGTTTAAAAGATTGCAATTGGTGTCATCAGCTATTTTTAGTATTGGGCATGGCGGCAACGATGCACAAAAAGTTATGGGCATTATTATGGCCGCCTTAATTGCGTATGACCCACAAACTTACCATTTAGACCATATGGTTTTTTGGGTACCATTGGCCTGTTATACCGCTATTGCTTTAGGAACAATGAGTGGTGGTTGGAAAATTGTGAAAACAATGGGAACCAAAATAACAAAGGTAACCCCGTTTGAAGGGGTTGCTGCAGAAACCGCCGGTGCCTTAACGTTGTTTGCCACCGAAGCCATGAAAATCCCTGTAAGTACCACACACACCATTACAGGGGCTATTATGGGAGTGGGAGCCACCAAACGCCTTTCTGCTGTACGCTGGGGCGTAACCATTAATTTGGTGTGGGCATGGATACTTACCATACCGGTAAGTGCCTTGTTTGCCGGGCTTGTATATTTTGTAGTCCGCTTATTTTCTCATTAAACTATTTTGAATTTATTTTTTTTGATGCCGGATTTATTCCGGCATTTTTTTGCAAGAAATTTTACTAAATGATTTTAGACAGCAAAAAATCATAATTCAACCGTTTGCTTTAGATTAATAGTTTGCATTACGCTACATTTGCAATTCAAAATAATTTTTATGGCTAAAATTTTAGTAACCGGTGGTTGTGGCTATATTGGCTCTCACACAATTGTTGATTTAATTAAAAATGGATACGAGGTTTTATCCGCTGACAATAACAGCCGTTCTAATGCCGATATTTTAAATGGTGTAGAGCGTATTACCGGTAAAAAAATTAAGAATTATAAAGTTGATCTTTGCAATTTTGATGACACCTATGCCATATTTCAGGAAAATCCAGACATTGGCGGTATCATTCATTTTGCAGCTTATAAAGCCGTTGGGGAATCCGTTGACAAACCCATTATGTATTATGAAAATAATTTAAACTCGCTGCTTAACATATTAAAATGTGTAAAGGAATTTGATATTCCTTATTTCGTATTCTCATCTTCCTGCACGGTTTATGGCAATCCTGATAGTATTCCGGTTACGGAAAGCACACCTACCAAACCGGCAGAATCGCCTTACGGTGCTACCAAACAAATGGGAGAACAAATACTTACCGATTTTGCCAAAGTAAACGATACACAAATTATTGCTTTAAGATATTTTAATCCCGTAGGTGCCCACCCTTCTATTGAAATTGGAGAACTACCTATTGGCAGGCCGCAAAACCTAGTACCGGCTATTACACAAACAGCCATTGGCAAACTACCCCAAATGAAAGTTTTTGGAACAGATTATGATACCCGTGACGGATCCTGCATCAGAGATTTTATACATGTAAGCGATATAGCTCATGCACATACGCTGGCCATTCAATTTTTACAGGAAGAAAAAAACAATTCCAATTACGAAATATTTAATTTGGGAACCGGTAATGGCGTTACTGTTTTAGAAGCCATACAATCCTTTGAAAAAGTAAGTGGCGTAAAATTAAATTACGTGATTGGACCACGCCGTGCCGGCGATGTTATTGCAATTTATGCTAATAACGACCATGCCGTACAAAGTTTGGGTTGGGAAATTAAGTTTGGTATTGATGATATGATGCTGACAGCCTGGCAATGGGAAGAAAAATTAAAGGCATTAGAGGCTGCAAAAGCTTAACCAGTTTATAGTTTATCCTTTTTGTAAAAACGAAGTTTTTATGGTTGCTCCAATTCCTGCAACTTGTGGCAATTCTATTAATCCGTTATTTTTATATTGAATACCACCTTCTACCGGATCCTCGCTAAACATGAGTGCCGTATCAAAATCGTAAAAAACAATATTAGGACTACACAATGCAAGATGTGCAAAGGCCGTCATAGCCAAACGAGATTCTAAAAAAGCACCTATTTGAATTTTCATATTTGCCGCTTCGGCCAGTTTTATCATTTTTAGTGCTTTAAAAATACCGCCACTTTTGCCCAGTTTAATATTAATCAGGTCGCAAGCCTGTAGGTCAATCAATCTTTTTACATCATGATGATCGCAGCAACTTTCATCTGCCATAATAGGAATGTTACTTTGCTCTTTTATAGCACGCAAGCGCATAAAGTCCCAGCGAGGCAAGGGCTCTTCACAATGTTGTATATTATAAGGGGTTAATTGTTTCAGGGTTTCAACAGCTTCTTCAAAACCCCATCCCTGGTTGGCATCAATCCGTATAGGTATATCATCCCCTACGGCCTCTCTGATGGCTTTTATTCTTTGTACATCGGTAGCTCCGTTTTTGCCTAATTTTACTTTAATCACAGAAAAACCTTTCTGTTTTATTTTGAACGCATCCGCAGCCATCTTATCTATTTCACCTACGCTTACCGTATAGTCTGTGTATATTGGAGTATTATTTTCCCCCCCAAGAAATTGATACAGGGAAACCCCGTGGTGCTGCGAAGCCATATCGTATAAAGCCATATCAAAAGCACTTTTTATACTATTGTTAGCATAAATAACGCTGTCCATATCGGCTATACGCTCTTCAATATCCAGGGCATTTGTACCTATCAATTTCTCACGTAAGTATCGGCCTACAACAAGCCCCGTATCAACACTCTCACCATTAATACTCATAAACGGACTACATTCTCCCCAGCCGGTTATTCCTTCTGACGAATGTATGACCACCACTACATTCTCTGCATTATAAATAGGCCCCAAAGAAATAACAAAGGGCTCAATAAGGGGTATTGAAATTTTAAAGAGTTCTATATTGGAAATTGTGAGTTTTTTATTTGACATTGGCTAAAAATAAGAAAGATTTTTATGGAAAATTCATGGATGTTTATAAAAAATTTAAGCAGGAGCATGCAAATCAATTGTATTTAAGTTTTAATAAACACAGCCGGCAGTATATAGTAAATAATATTTTGGCTTATTTTCGCTTCCATGTCATTAGGCGTTCACATACAGGATCTGAATTTTAATTATAAAAACCAACCACCGCTTATTCGTGCGTTACATTTTCACGTACCACAAGGAGTACGGTTTGGTATTTTTGGACCCAACGGAGCAGGCAAAACAACATTAATGGGATTGATGACCGGCTTATTGCGCTATGAGCTAGGATCTATAAAAGTACTGGGATATGAAGTAAAAGATAGCAGTAAATACTTAAATAATCTTATAGGAGTGGTACCACAGGATTTTTCTTTTTATGAAGAGCTATCGCCCATTGAAAACATGGAATTTTTTGGAGCCTGGTATGGTTTAAACACGATACAAATCAAACAAAAAACCGCCGAGTTGCTAACGGTTATGGGACTTAATGATGTACGCCATAAACCTGTGAAACAGTTTTCCGGCGGTATGAAAAGACGTGTAAATCTGGCTATTGGAGTAATGAATGATCCCCGTATCTTGTTCTTAGATGAGCCAACCGTTGGGGTTGATGTTCATTCTCGCAATGCCATTGTTGCCTATCTTAAAAAAATAAACGAAGAAAACGGCACAACGCTTATTTACACATCGCACCAGTTAAAAGAAGCCGAAGATCTTTGCCAGTATGTTGCTATGATTGATCAGGGACAATTGATTGCCGAAGATTCTATTGAACAACTGTTACAAAAACATCATCAGGATGGCTTAGAAGGTCTTTTTTTGGAACTTACGGGAAGAGATTACCGCGATTAAACCATTTTTTATTCATAAAAAATAAGTAAATTAGTTGCTTGGGATTTGGCAAAAAATTTGCGCTATGAATAAAAACTACAATAAATTATAAATAAAAAAACACATTATGAATAAGTTAATTACAGGGTTTGCTTTAGGGCTGATTGTTGGGATTTTATATGCCCCGGAAAGTGGCAATAATACCCGAAAAAAAATTGCGGATAAAGGCAACGACCTTAAAGATCAGTTTGCCGATTTTATTGACAACTTAGCTAGCCGGTTTGAAGGCGAAGCCGATGAAGTAGAAGAGTTTGTGGCTAATGGAGAGTAGTTGTGATTAAAATTTTGAACGGGCTGTTGAATATAAATTCAACAGCCCGTTAGTTAATTTTCTTTTTTACATCAGTTCTCCATATTCGCAAACAGTGCATTAACGAAAATCAATTTTCCGTTTTGCCAAAAATTTCTAAACAACACGTCATCTGTTAAAAACACAACTGTTCCCTTTCCAATATTTTGAACGCCAAAAACCAGCGCATTGTTAATAAGTGGTTTTAGTTGATATCCGATATAACCTGATAGCTGGCTCTCGTTTTTTATCACACCCACATTCCAACCGCCATCTTTAATAAACTCATATATCTTATCATCCATTTTCAAAGAATAATAATATTTAGGATAACCAAACATTAATGGATGCGTATTATCTACATCTACTTTAATTACTGCACCAGGTGTGTATTTTTGCACTTCATTACGTTCTCTGTCTTCATAAGATTTAATACTTGCATACACATCTTTGGTATTTGCACTGTCATTATTGTTCGTTTTTTTAGGTTTTATTTTGCTCCATTTACACGCTGATAATTGTGCAGCGGCATTTTCAAATGCAATAATGCGACCACCACTTTTTACCCAATCTTCTAATTTTTTTGATAAGAATTCATCAAAATTAAAATTTCCGTCGGGCAAGATGAGTACATTTATATTATCCAGATTGAAGCGGGATAACTGGTCGGCCTCAATCAATGTAACAGGATAGTCCAATTCTTGTTCCATAAAATGCCATACCTCGCCAACCGATAATGAAGACGTTTGCTTGCCCGTAAGTAATACTACTGTAGGTGGTTTTAACAAATGAACTCTTGAACTTCCAAAATCAAATCCTTTTTGTACCATACCTGTATTTACAGTATATAACTGTATGTTTTTTTGTGTACAGATATTGGATACCTTGTGGGAAAGCAGATCCCCTAAAGTCTCGTTCCCTTTTTTTAAAATAATGGCCGAACCTGCCGGAAAACTTTCGGCACCAATACTGAAAGCTGTTTCTGACTGACGAATATTGACACCAGCATTCAACAATTTCGCTACTGCACCAGCGGATTGTACACCCTGCCATTTAATAATATAACCATAAGCATCAGTAATATTATTTTGTGGAGCAGCTAATGAAAATCCTTTATTATTTACAGTAAAACTTTGTTTGCAGGCATAAGCAGTAAGCCCGTACGCATAAGGTAAGGCCCAGGTGGTAATGTCATAAGTAACAGAGTCTGTTAATTTCGGATTAGGGTCAAACAACACTCTTACTAAAGCACTTTTGGGTTGCAGACCACTTACCACAATATCCTCTCCTGTAATACTAAAACTACTGTTTTTACCGGTAGCATAATCATAACCATTGCCGCTGCCTGACGCATGGCCGTATTCAATTTTATTATTATTGAAAAGTTGCAGCAAAGCCTGTATGCGTTCTCTATCTTCTGGTTTATTTTTAATAATGTACGATTTGTAAACGCCTGAATGATTAGTATCAAAATATTTTTTAAACTCGTTTACGAGTTCTGATGCGTGTTTCGAGACTATTTCAATAGTGCTCAAAGATGTTGTAAAGTGGTGTAGCACTCTGTCAACCAAAGTAAGCGTATCCCCATCGGCAGTAATAATTCCCAATCCGGCTCTGATGCCGCCTTGTTCATAAGTCATACCAATGCTGCCATTGTAAATTGGGTAAGTATCTCCGTAAGAAGGGTATAACAAATCAAAGCGTTCGTTTGTAAAATACAACCATCCGTTTTTATCAAAATGTTTTGCATGATTAGTGCCGATGGTTTTTTGAAAATCACGTTGCCATTGTGTAATAACTTCGTGATAGGGTTCTGCCGCAGGCGCAAAATAATATGGTTCGTTAAAGCCTTGCTCATGAAAATCTACATGAATTTGTGGCAACCATTGGTTATACTGTTTTACGCGCTCCTTACTTTCTTTTTGTGTTTGCCAGGCCCAGTCTCGGTTCATATCAAAATAGTAATGATTGCTTCTGCCGCCCGGCCAGGGCTCAAAATGTTCGCGAGCATACCCTTTTGCATTATATTGTTTACCTAAAACCGAGGTGTACCAGTTTACATAACGTTCTCTCCCATCCGGATTTAAGCAGGGGTCAATAATTACTACCGTATTTTTCAGCCACTGCTTAGTTTGCTGGTTTGCAGGATCAATCAACGCATAAACTGTTAGAAGGGCTGCTTCGGTAGAAGATGTTTCGTTACCATGCACATTGTAGCTTAGCCATACAATTGCAGGTGCATTTGAATTACCGCCCACAGCATCGCTACTTTGCTTTGCAAGCCTTAAATTATTCATTCGAATATTTTCCAAATCCTGAATGTTTTCAGCATTTGAAACAAAAGCGAGGTATAAAGGCCGGCCTTCGTTAGTGGTACCATATTGCTGTAACTTTACCATATTGGGTGCTTGCTGTGCCAAATGTTTAAAATACTCCGCCACTCTGTAATGAGGTGTATATTGTGTGCCTATTTTATAGCCTAAAAACTGCTCGGGGCTTTGGATCTGTGCCAATAAGACAAATGGTACTAGTAGTACAAAACAAACGGAAAAGAATGCTTTTTTCAATATAGATTGATTTAAAACGAAAGATAGTAAAAAACAAAAAGCGGGAACACTATTTCCCGCTTTTGTTTGCACAATAATGCAATTTATTCTTTTGCGATGGCCGTAATTTCAAAAGGATTAATACAACAAACTGTTGTTGGATATGATTCTTTTATACTACCGCTAACAGATACCTTCAAGCCATTTATTTTATAATCTTCTACAATATTACAAAAGATCCAAATCACATCAATTGCTCCTTCGGGACAATCCTTACTGTTCCATTTACTATTTGTACAGCTGCCGGAATATTCTCAATAACTGTTTTTGTTGGATTATTACAACCATTGTTATTATTTTCTTTTTTATATCCTGTAAAAACGTATAGCCCAATTGCTATTATTAATAGTAAATAAAAATTTTTCATTGGTGTTTGAATGAGATATTAATACCCTGAGTTTTGAACAATCACGCCTTCCGAAGCATCCACATCGCTCTGAGGTATGGGAAAAACCAACTCATCAGCATTCCATGCATAATCACCGGTATTTATTTTTAACCTTTTTAAATCATGAATGCGGGTTCCTTCAAAAGCCAGTTCGTGAAAACGTTCATTTAAAATGTCATTTAAAGTTGGGGTTGTTATTGTTGCCAAATTGGTTCTTACGGTATTACGCACTTTCGCTAAATCGTTTTCCGGGGTATCTCCAACAGACGAGGAGAGTCTGACATTACATTCCGCTCTTGTTAAAAACATTTCGGCAATTCTTATAACCGGTAAGTTTTGTGAAAAAGATGCCCATTTTCTACAATATGTATTTCCCGACCTTCTACCAGTTCCAATATAATACCATTCTGTTGCCCTCAAATCTCCGGCAGCATAGGTATCTACAAAATCAGTATTTATCCTTAGATCGGCCCGTCCTATGCCATCGAAACTGGCATAAAATGTAGCCATCCCATCGTTAGATTCTCCGGCATTGTTTTGGTCATTCTGCTGAATTTCCCATATAGATTCTGCGGTGTTTTTATTAGAAAATACAGCCCCTACTGATGCATTCATTTTATACATTTCGCTTTCAATTACATCGTTTGCCGCTGATAGTGCATTAGGGAAGTCTGATTTTTGCAGATATACCCTGCTTAAAAAGGCCAAAGCTGTATATTTTGTTGCTCTTGTGCCATTTTCTTCAGGCATTTTAGTAGCCGCATCCTGTAAATCTTTTATAACTTGTGTATATACATCCGCAATGGAAGAGCGAGCTGTTTTGGTAAATGCTTCCGTTTCTGTGAGAGTGGGTGTTAGTCTGATTACCACACCTGGCCCCGCATTTGTACCACCGGGATTCCAGGGTTGTGCATATATCCGTACTAATTCAAATAACATGATACCTCTTATAAAATGAGCCTCACCATCCAAAGTCTGTTTCAAATCTGCATCAGAAACTTTATCCAGATTGGCTAATACAATATTGGCATTATTAATAGCGGCGTATGCTCTTCTCCATGTTCTGGTAACATCTACATTATCTGGTGTCATGTTTCTGCGAGCTATTTGCCGATAGCTGGAAAAAGTACCCGCCCAGGAGCAATAATCTTCATTGGCTAATAAATCGGTTATCATAAAAAGATTGGTGCCGTACAAACCGCCTTCTCCCATTATGGAGTAAGCACCTATGGTTAATGCTTCTACATCGCCATCGTTTTCAATAGCAGTAGCTGCATCAATGGATTGCTCTGGCTCTAACTCTAATATTTTTTTACAGGAGCCCAATAAAAGAGTTATTCCTAAAACAAGTAATATATATGTATGCTTTATCATGATTTTTTTTGTTTTTTAATACCTGTTCATAATTGTTTATAATCCTATATTTAAGCCCACTACAATAGTTTTGGCTAATGGCGGCGTATAAAAATCGTGTCCCAGGTTTAATGAGGAAACATACTGGGTATTTACTTCGGGGTCATACCCTTTGTATTTTGTCCAGGTTATTAAGTTTTGTCCGGAAAGGAAGAATTTTAAATTATCAATCTTTATTTTTCTTAAAATCTGAGCAGGGAAATTATAGCTGAGTGTTACTGCTTTCAATCGCATATAAGAACCATCCTGTATCCAACGGCTACTTTTATCTGTTCCATTACCATCGTACATTCTGGGTTGTGGTATCATTGTAACATCGCCGGGATTTTTCCAGTAATTCATTTGGTCAACAGTTTGGTTGTCATAATAGTCGCCATTAACTGACTGGAACACACCGGCCATATTATATACATCTACGCCTTTTACAAATTGCAGTAAAATGTCCAGGTCAATTCCTTTATAGGATATTTTGTTGTTCCAGCCACCAAAATAATCGGGATTGGGATTGCCAATAATTGTGTCAGCCGCTTCAGTATAATCATTGGTTGCAGTACCATCTGCCTTCATATATAAAGCGTCTCCATTAGCAGGATCAGCCCCTAAAAATTTCACACCATAAAACTGCCCATACGGCTGGCCTACTGCTAATCTGCTTAAATAACGACCGGTAGGTTGTACTGGAGCAATTAAGCGGGTTACCTTATTACGATAAGTAGAGATGTTGAATGATGAGTTCCATCTGAAATCGGATGAACGAACAATATCTGCACTCAACATAAATTCCACACCCCTGTTTTCCATATCCCCTACATTTTTAGTAATTGTAGTAAACCCGTTAACCGAGGGTAGCGGAACATCCAACAATAAATCCTTTGTTTTTTTAAAGAAATAATCTATTTCACCGGTGATGCGATTTTTTAAAAAACCAAAATCTAACCCAATATCATACTGATCCGTTTTCTCCCAACTTAAATTAGGATCGCCAATTTGAGCGGCCACGATACCGGCTATATTGGCATATGCCTGACTTTCAAATAATGTACGTGCACTAAAATTGCCAATTTCGGCATTACCCGTTTTACCATAACTGGTTCTAAGTTTCAGGAAACTGATGGCATTATTGCCTTTAAGAAACCCTTCCTCGCTAATAATCCAACCCAGCGAAGCTGCGGGAAACACGCCATAAGGTTTGCTTTTGCTAAACCTTGAAGACCCATCAGCCCTTACACTTAATGTGAGTAAATATTTATTATAAAATTTAAAATTACCTCTTGTTAAATAGGATAAAAAGCGATATTGTGTAGAGGTAGAAGACCCCCCTGAAATGATTGCTGCACTAGCAATACGTGTGAATTTATCACTTGGAAAAGCCTTACCTTCCACACTGGTTCCAGAAAGCTTTCCGTTTTGATATTCAATACCGGCTAATACATCTATATCTACATTGTTAAATGATTTCAACCAGTTTAAGGTATTGGAAGAGGTGAAAATGGAGTTGGTATATTGCCTTTCATAGCTATACCCTCCCGGAGCGCCATCTTCTGTTCTTCTTCCTAAAAACTGCGTTTCCTGCAAGTTGGTCCAATCAATCCCGTTCAATGTTCTGAATTTTAAATTCGGTAAAAGAGCTACCTCAACGTAAGCATTGCTAAGTGTTTTATAAATATCATTCAGGTTTCTGTTATTACCTTCCAGCTCTATTAGATTGTTATAATACAAAGTGTTTCTGTTAAGGAGCCCTGTTGTTGGGTCGTACATGGGCTGTATGGGTGGCAAAGCATTTAACTGCACCGGATTACTAAAGGCGTTATCGCTGGTAACCCTGTAGTTTCGTGTTTTGTTTAGCGATATATTAGCACCAACTTTAAAAATATTATTAATAGTGTGGTCAATATTCAGTCTGCCATTTCCTCTGGCCAATCTATTACCGATAATAATACCCTTGGTATCATCATAGCTGCCAGATAATAAAAATTTAGTGCGGGCATCTCCTCCCGTTAAAGAAGCATTGTATTGTCTTAAATATCCATTTTGAAAAGCAGCTCCTGCCCAGTCTGTGTTGTAATTGTCGTTCCAATCTGTTGTTCCTGTTTCATCCTCAAAATCAGTTGCAGGATCCAGTTCTCCATAATATGAATTTTTTGCCGCTACAGTAAATAACTCTCTGTACTGATCGGCATTTAAAAACTCTGCTATTCTTGTGGGCTTACTCCAGCCGTTGTTTATACCAATGTTCAATTTAGTTTTACCTGATTTTCCACTCTTTGTGGTTACCAGCATTACGCCGTTAGAAGCACGTGCTCCATACATGGCAGAGGAAGATGCGTCTTTTAAAATTTCAATGCTTTCAATATCATCAGGATTTATTGTAGCCAATGGGTTATCCGGTTCATCGGAGCTACTCATCGCCTGGTTTACAACTGGTATTCCGTCAATAACCACAAAAGGTTGTTGATTGGCAGAAATGGAAGAAATACCACGTACCCTTATTTTCATTGCCTGACCCAATTTTCCGCTACCTGCATTAATAAAAACGCCTGGGGCTCTACCTTGTAGGGCTTGCTCAAAAGTTGTTACGGGCTGATTTTCGAAATCACTGGCAGTAACTTTTGCAATAGAAGTTGTAAGGTCTCTTTTAATTCTAGTACCATAACCAACAACAACCACTTCATCCAAGTTATCAGCTCCTGCAGGGTTTAAAACAACCACCATGTTAGTGCCGGGCTGTATTTCTGTTGTTTGATATCCTATCAGCGAAAACTCAAGCCACTTTGCTTTTTCGGATAGTGTAAGATTAAAAGTTCCATCATCTTTAGTAACCGTGCCTGTTAAGGTTCCTTTTATAGTTACAGACACCTGGCCTAATGGATCGCCGTTGGAATCGGTTACTTTTCCTGATGCTGTTTTGTTTTGTGACCATGCCATACCGGGTATGACAAAAAGGGCAAGGAAGAGAATTTTGTTCATATGCTGCAATATTTAATAGCAAAATACTCTTTTTTAGAATCAAAAAATCATTTTTCAAAATATTTTTTTCAATAAAAAACCCTCAAAAGAATATTCTTTTAAGGGTTACTTTTTAATACTGTTGCTCCTAATCTCTCCTACCCATAAAAATGGCAATGTATTGCAATAACATTACCACAGCAGCTAATGCAGCTACTACATAAGTTGTTGCCGCCCATTTTAAAGCATCCTTAGCACCGGGATACTCCTGTGGGTTGGTTACATTAGTATTTTGCAACCAAGCTAAGGCCCTTTTACTGGCATCAAATTCTACCGGTAAAGTAATAAGACTAAACAACACCGTAACCGCCATTAAAATAATACCAATTAATAACAATGTATAACTACCTGATGCTGCCATTACCAACCCGGCCAGCAACACCCAGTTCACAATAGTGGAACTAAACTGTACAGCCGGTACTAACTGGCTGCGCATTTTTAAAGGTGCATAAGCTTTGGCATGCTGTACGGCATGCCCGCACTCATGCGCTGCAACCGCTGCGGCGGCAATACTTCGTCCTTCAAAAACATCGGGGCTTAGGTTTACCGTTTTTTTGGTTGGATCGTAATGATCGCTTAAAAAACCCGGGGTAGAAATTACCTGCACATCATAAATACCATTTTCGCGAAGCATTTTTTCGGCAATATCGCGGCCACTCATACCATTTTGTAACGGCACTTTGCTGTATTTATTAAACTTGCTCTTTAAAACCATCGAAACTAACATACTGATTCCCATAAAAATCAGCGATACAATCATAATTCCAGGAGTCATCTTATTTGAATATTTTATGTTTTAAAAATAAAATTTATACCTAAAATAGGTTAAATCTTGTACTACTACAAATCAAATCTAAAACCAATTTAATAAATAGCCCAAAAAGCGACATTTTGTCATGTAGAAAACTTTTTGCAATGTGCTGCCTTCGGCAACAAAATCGTATTTAATTGATTTATATATACTTAAATAAACAAATTACTAATTTTCATAATTTCTTAATGTACCATTTGGGCAAATTCATTTTTTATTTTTGGTGCAGATTTGTATCTTAGTATCAGAATTTAATGGGTTAGTAAGTAAAAGGTCAGTCTAAAGATTGGCCTTTTTACTTTATAAAATATATAGTGTCTTTATTTTTATCTTTTTTATTCAACAACTATTATAAATTTAAATAATGGTATGCGTTGATTTAATTTAATCATATCACAATATCAACACATGCCATAAAAAAAATCAATACATTTAACCACTACTCATTTGCTTTGGGTATATCTTTACTTTATGAGCAAAGTTAAAAAATCTTTTTTTTGCCAAAATTGTGGGTACGAAAGTGTGAAATGGTTAGGGCAATGTCCTTCATGCAACCAATGGAATACTTTTGTAGAAGAAGTGATTGATAAAGGCAGTAACAAAGAAAGCTGGAACAGTTATACCGAAGAAAAAAAAAGACCCCATAAAACTATTCCTTTAAACCACGTAAGTAGTACAGAAGAAAAACGCTATACAACGCACGATGTAGAGCTGAACAGGGTTTTAGGCGGTGGCATTGTATTAGGAAGTCTTGTTTTAGTAGCCGGAGAACCCGGTATAGGTAAAAGCACTTTGTTTTTACAAACCGGTTTGCAATTGCAAAATTTCAGGGTGCTATATGTTAGCGGTGAAGAAAGTGAACAACAAATTAAAATGAGGGCAGATAGATTGGCTGGTGATAGTGGAGTTTTACATAACAATAATTTTTTTTTACTAACAGAAACATCTACACAAACCATTTTTTCTGAAATAAAAAAACTCAAACCGAACATTGTAATTGTTGATAGCATTCAAACCTTACAATCTAATTTTATTGATGCAAGTGCAGGAAGTGTATCGCAAATAAAAGAATGTGCTGCAGCGTTTCAACGCTTTGCCAAAGAAACCAATACGCCTGTGTTTTTAATAGGACATATTACAAAAGAAGGAGGCATTGCAGGCCCTAAAATTTTAGAACACATGGTTGATGTGGTTTTACAGTTTGAGGGAGACAGGCATTATGCATACCGCATTTTACGCACTTTAAAGAACCGTTTTGGCAGTACCAGCGAGCTGGGTATTTACGAAATGACAGACAGGGGGATGCGTGGCGTTGCCAATCCCAGCGAAATACTCATAACCCAAAAGGAAGAGCAACTAAGCGGCATAGCTATTGCGGCCACTTTGGAAGGAGTGCGTCCTTTGCTAATTGAAGTACAATCCCTTGTTACTCAGTCTGTTTATGGCACTCCACAGCGTACCGTTAGCGGTTTTGACCTCCGCCGGCTACAATTGCTTTTAGCGGTTTTGGAGAAAAGAGGCGGCTTTCATTTTGGCGTAAAAGATGTGTTTTTAAACATTGCCGGAGGGATAAAAGTAGAAGACCCCAGTATTGACCTGGCGGTGCTTTGTGCCTTATTGTCATCTTACGAAGATGTGCCGCTACCGCAAAACATTTGCTTTGCCGGCGAAGTAGGCTTAAGCGGTGAAATTAGAGCCGTAAATAAAATTGACCAACGCATTGCCGAAGCCGAAAAGCTGGGTTTTGAAAAAATAATTGTTAGCAAGTATAACCAAAGCCTAAAACAAAAAAATAAATTCAATATAGAAATTGTGGCCATGAGTAGGGTAGAAGAAGTATATCAGCATTTGTTTTAGTAGTACAATAAACAATATTTTTAGACAGTATGCTATTGGCAGCTGATTATAGGCATCCTGTTTTACCATTGGTTTATATCTAATACGAAACATATTTATAAAACAGACCAATGATACTTCGTATAATGCTCCCGAAAACATTCGGGACGATAGTCGTTTAGACCAATTACATTGGTCTATTACGAATATCCAATCGGTATAATTTTTTAAAACCTTACATAATGAGTCCACTACTTAGAAATATTATTGCCGTTGTAGCGGGTATTATTATTGGCAGCTTAGTAAACATGGGCATTATCATGGCCGGCAGCACAATTATTGCACCGCCTGAAGGTGTGGATATTACCACTACCGAAGGTTTAAAAGATGGCTTACATTTATTTAAACCCATTAATTTTCTGACACCTTTTTTGGCACATGCGCTGGGTACCTTAGCAGGAGCATTTGTAACGTCGAAAATTGCAGTAAAAAACATAAGGTTGTTAGCCATGCTTATTGGCCTATTCTTTTTGGCTGGAGGTTTTATGATGGTGCTTCAAATACCCTCTCCGCTATGGTTTACAGTTGTTGATTTGTTATTGGCTTATTTGCCAATGGCTTGGTTAGGGTATAAAATTGCAGCAAAACAATAAGTTGGTGTTTTCATTCTAACACAGGCCAGCCATCAGCATCCCAGTTCATTTTTTTAATAATGAGTTTTGAACGGCCATTGTCATATCCATCATATCCGTGAGCTACAAAATAATTGGTTCCGTCATCATCGGTAAAAACAGCACTATGGCCAATACCAAACCATTCTTTACCATCGCCTTCAATTAACAAGCTGCCGCCATTTTGCTGCATAGGGTTGCCTTGTTTATCCAAATAAATTCCATCAACGGTTTCGCTTCTTCCTACTACCACCTTGTAGGTGCTTTTTATTCCCTTACAACAAAGATCCCATGAAACAAAAAGGTAAAAGTATTTGCCTTTTTTAAATACAAAAGGAGCTTCAATAGCTTTTGTTTTTTGAGTAGAATCGTTATTTGAAAAAGTGCTGTTTCTGGATGCAATGCTTTTTAATACAAGTGGTTTAGATGGGGCATCTAAACTATTGCGTAATTGTATCATTTTAATACCACTCCAATAAGAACCAAAACTTAGCCAAGCTGTTTTATTATCGTCAATAATTAAATTTGGGTCAATAGCGTTCCAGTTATCCTTTCCGGGAAATGATTGAATTACCATACCCATATCTTTCCATAAAAAATCCGGCGAAGCCGCATCTAATGTTTTATTAATAGCCAACCCTATACAGGAGCTGTTTTTTCCAAAAACCGAAACGGAATAATATAAATAATACAGGCCATCATGATAGCTAATATCGGGTGCCCAAGTATGGCCTTTGTATCCCGGTACGGCTTCCAACGCCCATTGCGGGGGTGTTGAGAAAACAGGTTTTTCCCTTTGCCAGGTTTTCATATCAGCCGATGAAAAAACATTGATGCCAAAGCCTGTACTAAAAATATAATACCTGTTATGCTCTTTTATCATCACCGGGTCGTGCACAGGGGTTTGCCTTGTGGCTGTGATAGTGCCAACAGGGTTTGCTTTATGCTGCGAAAAAATTGGTAAAGCCATTAACATAAAAATGCAGAACAGGATACTGCTTTTCATAAAATGTTCATCAAATTTATAAAGGTTTTTAATATGACTTGGTTCCCCAATAATAATTATTTACACTATTTTGCCGAACCATAGCCATTGGTATTTTTATATCATTTTTATCTGCAAAAATTACAACGGTTTCACCTTTTTTTAAGTTACAGGAGTAGGCTCCCCCTCCTTTACTAATAAGCCGGGTTCCTTTACCGGAAGATATTTTTAGCCTGCCCGCCATATCTGTTTGAAATACGCAATTTCCTCCAGCAGTACTTTCAATTTTAATCCATTTTGTACTGCCGTTTTTTCGAACAGCAGAAACCAAAAAGCCACCGTCAACCCTCATATTTGCAAAAGATACATCTTCCCATTGATTTGGAACTGCAGGGAATATCCGTATTTTATCATTCCAACTTTGTAACAATAGTTCCTGCAAAGACGTAGCAGCAGATAATGGCGTTTCAATAACCGGCCCGGTTTCCATATACATGGTATTTGGTTTAATATATTTAGAGAAAAGCTGGTTTAGGTAATTTAATGCATTGTTGCCCATACCCATTGTGGCATAAATAGATGCTCCTCCCGTAAACGAGTAACCCTGCAAAGCTCCGTTAAGGCTATGCCAGTGATGCAATGACTTTGTTATGAGTTCGCGCGTATCAATATCATCCCAATTCATTATATGTAATGGATATATCATTAATAAATGCGAGAAATGACGATGTGTTATATTAAATGCCACATCCTTTCCAATACGTAAACCATTACTATCTGTAGGATACGGTGTGAGGTTAATCAATACATCTTTCCACGTATGTGCTAATGCATCGGTAGGAGCTAACGCTAACAAAGTAGTACATCCCCAACGAAATAACGACAAATCGTAATTGCAATCAACGGTTATGCCACCAGGATATTCCGGAGAATATGTTTTAGGCAGATGCCATTTACCATCATCACCCTTTTGCATTACATTGATATAATAGTTTACCGATCTTTTTAAAATCGGTAACAATTTTTTTGCAGCAGCTTTGTTCTGGCTATAACAATAATACTGCCAGTAGTAATATAATAGCCAAGTAAGGTTACCCATTTCAAGTTCGCTTTCTGTAGCAGTTGTATCATGATTTTTAAAAACCTTTAAAGGTGAAATCATATCGGGGCTTGCAGTTCTTGATATACCCGCAGCATTATGCCTATATATATCAGGAACATTGTTAATCAGATGCTGTACATTTTTATCAATATTGCTAATTAAAGGAGTTACCAGCTCAAGATGGTTAGCTTTAAACAGTGGAGAATACGTAAGTTGAATATTTAAATTGAACCAATACATTGGCCAGGGTGTTAGTTTAAACCAAGGCCCCATCAGGTCTATTGGTAAGCGATTGCTTCTGGTTGCGGATGCTAATTTATAAAGTTGGTTCCAGTAAAAACTTTCAGCACGTTGATCTGGTACAGACAAAAAGCTTTTCTGATAGTATTGATGCCACCAATTTCTGTGGGATGCAATCATGTCATTCAAATTTTTTTTCCGTGCATTATTTATGGTTTCAAGTGCGGTATTTAAGGATGATTGCTGTTTATTATAAGCAACGGTGATATATGTTGTTTTTATATTTTGGAGAAATTGTGTATGCCAAGCTGTAGCATAATCTCCGCCGGCAAGCATAGGTTGGTATGTATATTGTATCCTATTTTTTGAACCGGATATGCTTTGAGGATTAGCAGGGAAATCAGCAATTTGTCTGAAATAAACCCTTGGGCTTATTGATTCGGCAGCAACCCATGACCATGTAAAATCTTTTTCAAGACCCTCGGTTTCTGTTTCAAAAACAATAATATTTTCTTTGGCTATGGAGAGGCTGCGCCATTTTATTTTTCCTTTACTGGTTGCTATTACACCTGTGGCTTCGGCATTCCAAAGATTGAGGTGTGCCGTATTTTTAATAATCTTGCCAACAGGTTTTAAAAGAAAATGGCCAATGGGAAGCCGTGCTTTAGTAAACAATTTATTAACGCCTGAATCCCCCCTATGGTCAAATACATCAGTTCTGCCAATCTCAATGCGCAAAGAATTTGAATCGCGCATATAAATCATATTGCCCAGCAATCCATTTCCGGTATAGATACCTTCCTCCCATTTGGTTGTAAGCGTATCAAACACCATATCGTTTCGTTTTAAAAAAGCAGCCCAATCAATATTTTGAGAAATTGATAAAGAGTATTGGCTTAGTACTACGAAAATTAAAATTATACGAATCAAATTTCTGTATAGCATGCAATTATTTTCGCCAATAATACCATTTTTTAATATTTTATACGAATAATATTAAAAGAATAGGGCATACTATTTATCAAATGTTTTTTACCTTTTAATGCACTGCTGCTTTCTGTAGGAAAAATATGTTTGGGGGATTGAAGTGAATTGACACCATACAAGTCGTTACTTTGTAATTGAGTAATTTGTGCAGTTTCATTTACTTTTTTGATGCCTTCTATTTGCAAACTAATACGCTGTGTTTGATTTGCGGCGTTTACAATTTTAATAATCAGTTCTTTTTTTGCAACATCTACCGATGCCGAGGCATACAAACTATCCTGCCCGGTTATAACATCATTATTTAATAAGATGGGAACCGTATAATTTCCTTTATTTAAGGAGAACAGTTTTTGTACATAATAATTGGGTGTGCCATATATATTCAAATTGTCAACCCAAATCATATCCGGTGTCCATTGCCAACCATCTACATGGGCAAATAAAGGCGCATAACTGGCCAATTGCACTACATCGGCATTTCTTTCAAAACCGGTAAGCATCGCCGCTTCGGAAAGTGCGGCCAACCAGTTATTTTTGGTTACACCATTGGGTACGCCCGGCACATGCGATGCGTATTCACCCGCAAAAACTTTTGAACCGTTGCGCGGATAATCGTCATACCTTTTTGCATTCCCAAAAAAGAATTGCGGCGGACGATAATAATGTTCATCAATATATTCCACGTTTAATTCCCGCAACTCATGATTAAGGTAGCGGAAGCGTTCACTATCTGGGTCGGTTCCTGAGCTGCCCACTAATTGTATATAGGGATATTTTTCTTTGATGGCTTTTTGAAATAGTTTAAAGCGTTCGATATACTGTGGACCCCAGTTTTCGTTTCCTACACCTAATATTTTTAAATTGAATGGTTGTGGATGACCCATGTTAGCTCTAATTTTTCCCCAAGTAGAATTTACATCACCATTGGCAAATTCAATTAAATCCAACGCATCCTGTATATAAGGTTGCAACTGGCCAACGGGTACAAGCTCTGCTGAGTTAAACTGGCAGGCCATACCACAGTTCAGAATAGGTAATGGTTCTGCGCCAAGATCTTCACTTAATTGAAAATATTCAAAAAATCCCAAGCCAAAAGTTTGAAAATAATCGGGTGCTGCCCTGTGCGGAAATTCAATATTCCAACGGTTTATTTGTAAGGCCCTATCTTCTACCGGGCCAATGGTGTTTTTCCATTGAAATCTGTTTGATAAATCAAATCCTTCTACAATACATCCACCGGGGAAACGAATAAAACCGGGTTTCATATCAGCCAACATCTGCACCATATCTGCCCTTAGTCCACCGGGGCGATTTTTCCAGGTATCGGAGGGAAATAATGAAATCATATCCAAGTCTATCACTCCTTTTCCTTCAAAAGTTAGTCTAAATTTTCCTTTAAGAGCAGTATCAGTAGCATTGAAACTTACGGTATATTTTTCCCATATGTTATTGGTAGCAGAGGGTTTAAAAGTGGTGGTTCCAATTTCCTGATTACGGCTATTTAACAGCGAAGCTTTAATTGTTATGCCCGAGGTGGTGCGATACAAAAAACTAAGATCGTACCGCAAGTTCCTTTTAATGCCCATACCTCTAAACCCTTCGTTGGTTATGGAAGGATTTTCCTGTTGGGTATCAGATAATATTATTCTAAGAAAGCGAGGGTTTGCTGCGCTGGCATTGCCGCGGTTGAGAACTGTTACAGCACCCTCTATAAATGGTTTTTGATAAATGCTCCATCCCATCAAGGGTTTAAAAAATTCAAAAGACCTGTTTTTTATAAGCTCTGCATAAATGCCACCATCGGCACCAAAATTAATATCTTCAAAAAAAACGCCATACATTTTTGGGGAAATAGCTGCGCCCCGGTCATTAGCATTAATCACAAAGGTTTTTGTTTGTGCCTTTACTGTAATTACAAAAAAAAGGCTAAACAACAGTAGTAATCTATTCATTGGTAAATATTTATAATAATCTTCTTAAAACAAAAATGAGGCTCACAATCGAATAGAAGCAAGGTACAAAAATTATTTGTTTTTTTTACAAATAATAAAAGACATTAAAATGCTCAATTTTCACCTTTTTTATACAAATTTTTTTTAATTTTTTGTTATATGTTTAATACATTTGAAAATAAATGACTGCTGTTAAGAAATATAAAAATCAGTCAAGATACACGGTTGCTGTCGATTGCATTGTTTTTGGTTTTGACGGAGAACATGTGAATATCTTACTCATCAAAAGAGGTTTTGAACCGGACAAAGGGAAATGGAGCCTCATGGGTGGTTTTATTAAGCCAACTGAAAGTGCTGAAGATGCGGCACAAAGAATTTTACAGGAACTTACCGGTTTGGACGGTATTTATCAGGAACAATTAAAAGTTTTTTCATACCCCGAAAGAGATCCGTTGGAAAGAACCATCTCCATTTGTTTTTTTGCTTTAATTGATATTAAGAAATACAAAGAAGCAATTAATAACGACTATCAGGCCAAATGGTTTCCCGTAACCAAATTTCCCGATTTGATTTTTGACCATAACGATATGGTACAACTTGCTAAAAGCACATTAAAATACAAAGCCACTTCGCATGTGATTTTGTTTGAGCTGCTTTCAGAAAAATTCACGTTGCCCACCTTACAAAGCCTTTTTGAAGATGTATATGACACAAAGTTTGATAAAGGCAATTTCAGTAGGAAAATGCTTTCTACCGGCTTGTTGTTAAAACAAAAAGAGAAAGACAAGGCCAATTCTAAAAAAGGTGCCTTTTATTATAAAATTGATAAAAAACATTACGAACAAAACCTGCATAAGTTTTTAAAACTAATCCCTAATCCCAATCATTTGTTGTAGTAGCTGTTTAATACATTCCATTATTTACAAAGGCAGTGAATGATGGTTCACAACTCTCGGAATTAATACCAATCAGATATTCGTAATAGCCCCATGCAATTGGGTTAAACCGCTTTCTTATTGGCATATACAAAATATTGTTGGTCTGTTTTACAGAAATATTTCGTTTAACCATTACGTAATAAAAAAAACAAACCCGGTATCTAACGATATCGGGTTTGACCAGATAGTATTGGTTTTAGAGAGCCTTAAGTAGTATTTTTATTCCCATTTAGGATTTTGCGTTAACGCCGGTTCTAATGCTATTTGTTGCGATGGTATTGGCCATAAATAATCTCTGGCAGGATCAAATTTTCTAAAAGAAACTGCTTGTACAATTACAATATTATTTGCATCTTTTGCCACATTAGATGGTGGGGCACTTTGCCCGGTATGTTCTGATGGAATTATCTTAATTCCTTTTACATCTTGTACCAATTCCGTTTCAGCGGTTTTCCAGCGGAGGAGATCCCAATACCTAAATCCCTCAAAAGCCAGTTCCACTCTTCTTTCGCGCCTAATCTCCTCGCGCATGTTTAAACCGTTTGCTGTTACAAAAGCATTCGTTAAGTTTGGTAGTCCAGCTCTTGCACGCAATAAATTGATTGTTTTGTTTAAATCCGCATCAGCAATACTGCCGCTTAGTTCATACTGTGCTTCTGCATTTGTTAATAACACTTCTGCATAGCGGATAATCTGGTAATCTATATAACCCGGGTTATCGTTCCAATCCTGCACTACAAAATATTTCATGCTCTTATATCCCGTAGGGCTAAATGAAAATGTAGGAATATATTTTGCCGTTAAGAAAAACGAGTTCCTGTTAAAAATGGTTTGTGCCATTCTTCTATCGCGATTTGAAAACTCGCTTAACGTGCGTATTTGTTTTGATGGTGTTGTTGAATCTAACAGGCTTTTTGTATAAGGCAATCCGTCGGTATATAAATACGCATCGCAAAGTGTACGCGTAGGAATCATATAACCCTGCTCCAAATTACGGGCATAAGTATGCCCCGAAATATTGTTGGCACTATTTTGCCCATAAAGCCTTACTAAAATATTTTCCTTATTAGCAGCTCCTTCTCCGGCATATTGGAAATTATAATAATAGCTACTATCCGGGCGGGGCGTATAATTAAATAAAGCATGCTTACCACCGCTAATAATAGCATTAGAAGCATCTAAGGCTATTTGCAAATGCTGGTTAGGATTGCCATAACCATGAAATTTTTGGCGGGTACCCTCAAACAAAGCCATACGGGCTTTTAATGCCAAAGCTGCTGTGGCAGAAACACGGCCATAATCGGCGGCAGCAATAGCATTAGGCTGCGGCAGGCCGGCTGCTGCAGTATCTAAATCGGCATAAATTAAATTAATAACATCTTCCCTGGGGCTACGAGGAGCATTAATGATGCTATCGCTTATCCCAAAAGTGCGGGTAATTAGTGGCACATCTCCAAAACGGATAACCAGTTGATAATAGGCCAAAGCCCTAAAGAAATATGCCTCGCCTTTATATTTTCTTATTTCATTTGCATCGCCAATTACACCTGCCGATTTTTCTAAGAAATTATTACAGGCTCTTATCAACCGGTAATTGCCGGACCATACCCCATCACTACCGGGTGTGGTACGCGAGCCGTCGCTAACGCTATTAGGGCCTTGGGCAGAATAGGCATCAATACTATACCTATCCATAAAAGCACCATAATCACTACTATTAATAGTGGGTAAATAGGCATAGAAATAGTTGGCTGCCAATTTAAGGTCATTGGTCGATTTCCAATAACTGGCTTCCGAAAGATCAGATTGCGGAATCTGGTCTAACTTATGGTAACAACCTGTAGCTACCGCCAAAATAAGGCAGATGCTAAGGAGTTGTAATGGTATGTTTAATAAATATTTTTTCATTTTATATTATTTGTACGAGTTTTAAAAATTAAGATTAATACCAGCTGCATAAGAACGGAAGAAAGGATAGTTGAAACTGGCATTATTGGGTTGTTCCGGATCGTAATTCTTAAATTTCATACCGGTTGTTTCCCATAAATCCTGTCCGGAAAAGAATACACGTAGCCTGCTGATTTTTGCCTTCTCGGTCAACTTTTTAGGCAAAGTATATCCTATCTGTAAATTTTTAAGCCTGAAATAATTAGCTTTTTGCACCCAGAAATCGGATGCTACCGTATTATGTGTACCGCCGAGGTATAACCGTGGTAAAGAAGCGTTCAGATTATCGGGTGTCCAATAATCGTTTTGCGATACCCATCCCTGTCTCCAACTTTCCATGTATGGCATTACAGCATTGGCATATAGAAACATTTTACGTTGTAGTACACCTTGGAACATAGCAGAAAAATCGAACCCTTTATACATGGCACCAAAGTTGAGGCCAACGCTATAGTGTGGGCTGTTTTCGCCCAGTAAAGCCATATCGCCAGGGTTTACTACGCTACTGCCACCTACACTAATTACATTATTGCTATCTAAATCTAAGTACTTCACATCGCCGGGGCCGGTTTTTGTTGGGTTAAGCCGCACACTATTTAAAATATCTGCAGAGTCTTTGTACAGGCCTCCGGTGCGGTAACCCCAGATAGTATTGATTGGATACCCTTCAATAATACCGTTGATGCCTAATCCTACGGAACTCCTGCTCAGGTATTTTGTAACTTTATTTTTTTGGTCGGAAATATTACCTCCAATCCAGTAAGCAAAATCCTTTCCAATTATATCAGTCCATTTAAATTCTAATTCCCAACCCCAGCTACGCATAGAAGCTATATTTCTTTGTGCTGCAGAAAGGCCAAATATGTTAGGTACGGTGGGTGTAACCAACATGTTTTTATTATCTCTTACAAAATAATCAAAGCTAGTTGTAAGTCGGTTTTTAAATAAACCCATATCCAACCCTATGTTTTTTGTTTCAATTACCTCCCAACCTTTTTCGGGAGATGCGTAGGAACCTACATAAAATGAATTAGCTTTTTGATTGTTAAACGGATAATAGCTACCTCTGTTTAATAATTGCAGATAATCATAATATCCTAATACCGAAGAGTTACCGAGTTTACCAAAAGAGGCTCTTAGTTTGGCCGTATTCAACCAATCGAATTGTGGGAACCATTTTTCCTTATGTATATTCCAACCTAAAGAAACCGACGGGAATGTTTTTGACCGGTAACCGGGTGCTAATTGAGAACTGGCATCATTACGAACAGTTAGTTGCAACAAATATTTACTTAAATAATTATACTGCAATTTTCCAAATACCGATATCAGAACTTTTGAATCAAAATTATCTCCAATAGTAGGGGGATTAGTAACCGGGTCTGCTAAATAATTTAAAGAAGGCAATTCCGGAGAAATAATATTGGTAGCCGTTGCACTTACTGACCTGGCTATATACTCATCATACTGGTAACCGCCCAGCAAATGAAACTGATGACCATTGATTTTGTAATCATAATCTGCTAAAAACTGTAAGTTTTGTGTAGTGGTAATACCGGTGCTTTTTGAATCATTATTAGTAGCATTTAATCTGCTAAAAGATGTAGCCGTACTCCAGGTATATAATTGTTTAGTAAGCGTTTCATTTTGATATACAAAAAGGCGCGGACTATACTGCCCGGTAAGCGTAAGGCCATTGAGTATATTTTCTGCCTTTAAAGTAAATACACCATCTAAGCGGTGCGATCTGTTTTGGTTATATCCACCGTCTTTTAACTGCGCATAAACCTGTCCGCCACCGGCATTGGAATATTTAGTAGAATCGTAACTACCGGCTACAGAACCGTCGTCTTTTGGCAGGTATAAAGGAGCCAACGTTCTTAACTGATATATTTGGTACAGCATTCCGTAATCACCATCTGTGTTTTGAATGGGGTATAAGGTATTAAGGTTGGTGTAGCCTATTTTGCTGGAAAAATTAAACACTTTACTTAGGCGTGTTGTCATATTCATACGTGCGTTAATACGCTTATGCGAATCGGGGCCTAAAACAAAAATACCATTTTGAGAATAGTAGCCCATTGAGAACAGGTACCGGGTTTTGTCGGTGCTGCCGCTAATATTAAGGTCGTGCTGGTTGCTTGTTGTGCTGTTTTTCAGCAGCATCTTAGCAAAGTCAATATTTTCGTAATAGCCCCAGGTACCATTTGTATTTTTTACATAATTGGTATCGGGGTCTTGCATCCACTTAATTTGTTGGTCAGACCAGGAGTTGCTTTGTCCGGCGTTCCTTCTGGCAAGGTTTAACTGTTCTGCCTCTATCCATGAAGGGTTACGTTCGGGGATATTAAAAGCTTTATTATTTGTAAATAAGCCATTATAACCAATGGTCATTTTTTTTGAAGATCCTAATTTGGTGGTAACAATTAAAACGCCACCTGCAGCTTCGGCACCATAAATGGCAGCTTCGGCGGCATCTTTCAATACCGAAATACTGGCAATATCACTTGGGTTAAGTGTTGAAATAGTACCGGGGGCTCCATCTACAATTACTAACGGGCTGTTGGTACCATTTACCGATGAAATACCTCTGATTAAAATATCCCATCCCTCACGGCCGGGCTGTCCGTTATTACGCGTAACCACCAAACCGGGAGCCAGGCCTTGTAAAGCGGCTAAGGCATTGGTTGCCGGCCGGTTTTCTATTTGCTGGCTGTTAATTACCGATACCGCACCGGTTAAATTGGCTTTTGACTGCTTGCCATAACCCACTACTATTACTTCATCGGAAGTATTTTCTATTTGTACCAACTTAATCGTTAAGCTGGCATCAGCACCGGGTTTAACCGTTACAGATTTGTATCCAATTCGGGAAAAGATAAGGCTTTCGCCGGGCTTAATATCAATCATAAAGCTACCGTCATCGTTAGTAACAGTACCTTTTGATGTGCCTTCAACCAAAACAGAAACGCCGGATAATGGACTTCCGTTTTGATCGGTTACAATACCTTTTACCTGTTGTACTAAGGGCGGCGTACTTACCATTTCTTTTACACTTAAAGCCGCAGTTTTATTATTTACCGAAGTTTTAAGTACAATTGATTTTTCCAAAACGGTATAGCTAACCGGTTTGTTTTTTAATACTAACGCTAAAACATCCTCTACGGAAGAGTTCTTGGCCGTTATACTAATTGTCTCTTTAGTATCAAAAACATCGGCTTTGTATATTACCTGATACCCTGTTTGCTTGTGTATTAAACGAAACAGCGTGGGATAGGTAATATTTTTTTCTTTTAGTGTTATGGATTGTGAAAATCCTGTGGCACTAACATTAAGCACAATGGCAAATAAATAAATGCTTAAAAATTTCATAAACAGTAGCCCTCTTTTAAGTTTGACTGGTGGCGGAGCAAACCTGAAACTATATTTCATGCTCATAATCGTTGTGCCTGACTACCTCAGGCAGGTTTGGGTTAAACAATAATTTTATTTGATGGTTTTGTTTTCTATTTTATATACATGGTGCGAACATGTGTATAAAAGCTTTTTAAATAATTAATTTATTCTTTGATAATTCAATTTTTACCCCGGCGGCCTGTAACATTTTTACAGTTTGGTTTAAACTATTTTGCTTATTAATAATTCCTGAAAATTTTTCAGTATTTGAGGCTTGTTTTATTTCTAATTCTATATTATACCAGCGGCAGAGGGTTTTTGCAATTTCTTCAATGGGGGCATCGTTAAAAACAAATTCTTCTCCCTTCCAAGAGCTTGTTTCGTCAATCTGGTCGGGTTCAAAAATGGTAAGTTGGTCGCCAATTTTAGCAGCCTGCCCCGGTTTTAATACCTTTATATGGTCTTTTTTTCCGTTTGATACTTCTACACGTCCTTTAAAAAGCACTACTTCTACATTTTTATCTTCCTCAAAAGCCTTTACATTAAATACAGTGCCCAACACTTTAATACTTGCCTTTCCTTTTTTTACTATAAATGGTTTTTGGGGGTTATGTGCTACACTAAAATACGCTTCGCCCGAAATTTCTACAATGCGTTCTGCGTTATTAAAAGATACCGGATAAGTAAGTTTGCTTCCACTATTTAAGGACACTGCTGTACCATCGTTTAGCTTAACGGAAATAACCCTGCTTCCGGTAGGATTTTCCAATGTATTAAGACCGCTATTGTCAGCAAATCCATCATAAGAAATTGTACCATCCGGCTTTTTGGTAATAGCGCAACCGTCAATATGTATTGTATCGGTTGTGGTTAGCTCGCTAATGGCTATTTTACTGCCATTGGAAAGTGTTATTAAAGATTTTACCACTGCCGGTGCCATAATCTCTTTGTTAATGCTTTGCTCAAGTGAGTTGTTATATTTTTCCATTAATTGCGAGTGGTAATATAAGAACCCAATTAAACCCATTGTGATAATAATGGCAGCCGCAATCATCAACCCCCTTTTAATTCGTCTTATTTTAATCAGCTTTTCATCCTTTATAACATTAGCAAAAATTCTGTTTGCTGCTTTTTCAGTTAAATAAAATGCTTGTAAATTTTCGTCTAATACGTAGTTAATACTATCTGTAACCAAATCTTTATTGTCTTCATCATTAATCATTTGCATCAATTCCACCTTCTGCTGAAAACCAATTTTGTTTTTCAGATACAATTCTAAAAGATATTCATACTTGTACAGGTGCATAATATAAATTTGATAATAATATGCTAATACCTATTATAGACAATCCAAAAGGAAAAACGGGGGGATTACCCCATAAAAAAAATTAAAGCCGCTAATGTAATTTCGGCTTTCAGATTGGTTTTAAGGCTTTTTTGGGCTATTTTTAAATACTCTTTTACGGTATGCGTTGATATATCTAACTCTTCTGCAATTTCACAAACTTTTTTCCCGGAAAACTTCTTCAGTCTAAACACTTTTTGTTGCTGTGTCGGTAATTTTTGAATAGCGGCTTCCAAACATCGCTCAAACTCCCTGAACTCTGTAATTTCCTGTGGCGTAGGCTCCGGTAAGGCAACAACATGGTTTTCACTCATTGTAGATATAGCTAACACTTCCGTTGCTTTTTTACGCAGGTAATTATAGCAGGTGTTTTTTGTAACTACACGCAGCCAGGAGTTAAAAAAGTTAATATCAGTGAGTTTTTTCCTGTTTTCCCATACCTTAATAAACACTTCTTGTACTATTTCTTCGGCTATTAATTCAGACTTGGTAAGGTAATATCCTATAGAGTAAATTTTGTTACTGTAAGTTTTAAACAATTTATTAAAGGCTTTCGTATCACCTTGGGATACTAAGTGCATCAGGTTCTCATCTAATTGGTATAAGTCGTTATGGTGTAAATCGCTATACAAAAAAATAATATAGAGACGTTAATTAAGCAGTTGACGCAGTAAAGGTATAAAGATTTTTTAATGTTTGTACATTATCTTTACAAAAGCCGTATAGGCTGTTTGGGTTAAACAATCTTTTTTTTGATGGTTTTGTTTTCCCAATACGTATTCAGGAGGCCGTGCGAAGGCCTCCTGTTTTTGTTATACCCTACAAAGTTTTTTTATAAAAAGCAGTAAATCAATTGATTGTTTTTTTTACTGATGATTTGTATAAGCTATACCCGTTTTATTATATGTATGCCGGGCTATGGTAGATACTCTTAATAAAATATTATAAAAATATTATAAAAAATAAAAATAACACCATCAAAATTTCCAAAAACGGCTTAAATAATTAAAATGAAATCTGCCTATGGTGAAATTATTCTCTTCGTTTTCGTTCAGGAAACTCATTTAAACCTGTGCGCTGTGGCGTATGCCGTAATTGTTTTGTAAATATAAATCGCATTATAGCTCCCATGACGTAAAAAAACAAAACCTAATTCGTCTGTTTTTGATGGCAAAGAAGTTATTTAAGAGAAAGCCGCGGATTATAAAGTATCGTTCTTTTTTGCCAATACTTCCTCATCGGTTATTGCCGCTTTACATAACTTGTAGCTTTCTTATACTTAATAAGCCAGTCCAAATTATCATTTACCGTCTTTTTAGCTCCAGCTCTTTACGCTTCAATTGTTCTAAATGTTAGGTTTATTCTTGGTGTTGTTACATTTGTAACGGGAGGCAATCTGTGCAACCAATGCGTTTGTGTGGCACCTTTCATAACCAAAAGGCTTCCGTGTTGCAAAAATAATTCTACTTTTTCTTTGGATTGCTTGTGCTTAAAAGCAAACTTTCTTTCTGCTCCAAAACTTAATGATCCGATTGTTCCGTTTTTTTTCAAATCCTTTTCCCCGTCGCTATGCCAAGCCATTCCTTCACGGCCATTGTGGTATAAATTTAGTAAACAAGAATTGAAAGTTTCGCCTGTTTCTTGTTCAGCTAAATGTTTCAAATCCAACAGTTCTTTTGTCCAAGGCAAAGCATATTTTGAAGTGTTGGAATAAGTATATTCAAAAGGTTTGTTGCCATACCAAGCTACTTTTCTTTTGGTAATAATTTTCCTGCCAAAAATAATCGCTTCGTCATTTCGCCAATTAATAGTTTCCAATAATTTTTTTAAGTAAAAATCCGCTTGTTCTTTGTTTAAAATTTGCCCATAATAATTAACAGTTCCATCTTGGGGAAGATAGTTATGGTTTGGGTTGATTGGATAGAGGAATAGATTCATTTTTCAGATATTTTAGTAGTAATCAACAGCCATTACAGAATGGACTATTCTATGGTTTTGCTATGAGTTATTTGACGAGTATGGGTATTATTTTGGGAACTTTAGTAGTTTAGGTTACCCGTAAATGAACTTTTGTTCTTCCTCATAATTGATCCGTTTTCACATCTATGGCCTTGATTTTACAGCTCTTAAGGATGTTACTGTTATGTAGAAAGATCTCACAAATTCTCTATTGCTCATTTGGCCAAACCACGCTGTAATATTGTTGAAACCCCGATACTCATGTTCTATAAATTTGGTTGCGGAATACCAACTTCTTTAAACTATTAAAGCCGGTATTTCCCCATACAGCTATCTCTTTAACTTTCTGCCAAGCAAATAGGTCTTTTAATTTTTTGCAAGGTCAATTTATTTTTAGTGATTAGTAAATGTAGGTGTAATTTTTGACTATGTTTACTGATTAATATCCGCAACTACTACTTGCGCACTTTCCCAACCAATAATAGCTGTTTTCCGGATGTTTCCCCACATATACCCACCAAAATTTCCGGTGGATTGGATAACTCTATGGCAAGGAATTAGATACGCAACGGGATTGCATCCGATAGCAGTTCCAACAGCTCGTGAAGCATTTGGATTGCCAATTTTTTCGGCTAAACTTCCATAAGTAGAAAGTCTGCCCATCGGGATTTTTAGTAAACTTTCCCAAACTTTCAGTTGAAAATCTGTTCCTTTTAAATGTAATTTTATTTTATTGAGCTTGCTCCAATCATTTTGAAAAATGAACAAAGCGTTTTGTTGCATTAGGTCCAATTTTCGTTGGAACAAGGCATTAGGAAATTTCGCTTGTAGGTTTTGAAAAGCAATTGCTTCATCTTCTTCAAAAGCCATATAGCAAATGCCTTTTCGTGTGGAAGCAACAATTAAATTTCCAAACGGACTTTCGGCAAAACTGTAATTGATATGCAGGTTTTTTCCGCCATTTTTATATTCGGCAGGTGTCATTCCTTCAATGTTCACGAATAAATCGTGCAATCGGCTTGTGCCGGAAAGTCCTGTTTCAAAAGCGGTATCAAACAAAGTTGCCTGTCCTTCTTTTAAGATTTTTTTGGCGTGTTCAACGCTGATGAATTGCAGAAATTTTTTCGGACTTGTTCCCGCCCAATCGGTAAACATTCTTTGAAAATGTGCAGGGCTAATATGAACTTTTTCTGCTACTTCGTTTAAATTGGGTTGCGATTTGAAGTTTGTTATAATGTATTCAATCGCTTCGGCAATTCGGTTATAATTGATTTGGTTTTGTGTTTCCATTTCTCAGAACTTTATACTGCAAATGTCCGAATGGTTTTGCGTTCATAAAATCCGAAACTTGCTATATTTTATGAAAGTAATGCGCTGGTCTATGAACGATAATAAGCACTTTTTTTACTTAGGTTTACCCGTTATGGTAAACACAGAATCTGTTTTTCTCAAGCCCTGTGCAAAGCCTTATTGGGAGGCTAAATAATTCATTCCTACAATCCTCGTAATCACATTAAAACTCTGCGCTCTTGGGCGTTCGGGGAAAAGCAATCACATCTCTTATATTACCCATGCCGGTAACAAACTGTACCATTCTCTCAAACCCTAAGCCAAAGCCCGCATGAGGAACTGTTCCAAAGCGGCGGGTATCAAGATACCAGTTCATTTCTTCTGCCGGAATATCCATTGCCTGCATTTTTTCGAGCAGCACATCTAATCTTTCTTCCCTTTGTGAGCCGCCTACAATTTCGCCAATGCCGGGAGCCAGTATATCCATGGCGGCTACGGTTTTGCCATCATCATTTACACGCATATAAAAAGCTTTAATGCTGGCAGGATAGTTCATTAAAATAACAGGTTTCTTAAAATGTTTTTCTACAAGGTAGCGTTCGTGCTCACTTTGCAAATCCATACCCCAGCCTGTAATAGGATATTGGAATTTCTTTTTCTTATTATGATTGCTGTTTTGTAAAATTTCTATTGCCTCGGTATAATCTAACCTTTGAAAATTATTGCTTAAAACAAATTCCAATTTTTCTATCAGATTCATTTCGCTGCGCTTATCCTGCGGCAGTTGTTTCTCTTCTTCAGATAACCTATTTGCTAAAAAATCAAGGTCATCGCGGTTATTATCCAGTGCATACTTAATAATATATTTAATAAACGCTTCGGCCAGGTTAGCATTATCTTCCAAATCGTAAAAAGCCATTTCGGGTTCAATCATCCAAAACTCGGCCAGGTGGCGGGCGGTATTACTGTTTTCGGCTCTAAAGGTTGGGCCAAAAGTATAAATCTCTCCAAAAGCCGTAGCTGCAAGCTCACCTTCTAACTGACCACTTACCGTAAGATTGGTAGATTTCCCAAAAAAGTCTTCCTTAAAATTAACAGACCCATCTTCGTTTCTGGGCGTATTGTCAAAGCCCAGTGTGGTTACTCTAAACATTTCTCCCGCACCTTCTGCATCGCTGGCTGTAATGATGGGCGTATGCATATACACAAAGCCTTTTTCGTTAAAAAATTTATGGATGGCAAAAGCTAAAGCATGCCTGATGCGAAAAACAGAAGCAAAAGTATTGGTACGAAACCTCAGGTGGGCTTTTTCTCTTAAAAATTCAAGGGAATGTTTTTTAGGCTGTAGCGGATACAGTTCTGCATCGCTGTCGCCCAGTATTTCAATGCTGTTGGCTTTAATTTCCATTTTCTGACCCTTGCCTAAAGAGGGTACAACGGTACCGGTAACTTTTAAGGAAGCCGATGTAGTAATACGTTTTAAAAGAGCCTCATCAAACTTTCCCAACTCGGCAACTACTTGTAAATTAGTATTGGTGCTACCATCGTTCAAGGCTATAAATTGGTTGTTACGAAAAGTACGTACCCAACCCATAACGGTTACCTGTTGTTCCTTTGGCTCCTGTGCCAATAACTCTTTAATCTTAACTCTTTTGTTGAACATAGCTCTTATTTAGGGCGGCAAAGATACAATTTATATTAGGATGAATGAAGAGCACCCAATCCAACAGCTTCTAATAGCAACCTCCTTGCCCCAAGGCTGCACCGCTTGGCGGAAACTCGAAGCAAGGAATAAGGCTTGTTCTTATTATGATTTTGCAAAATTAATTAATGGTTGAAAGTTTCCATTATCGGCATCTTTTAGTGCGCTTAAATATGAGGCTCTTGCTTCACCCTTTTTTACCAAACCAACTACACCCCAACTAAAAGGCTGATTATCTTTATATACTCTATACATTAATAGGTCTGCCATAAGACGACTGTGCCTACCGTTGCCGTTTGAAAAGCAATGAATGCTTTCTAAACGATGTTTAAAGCGGATAGCAATTTCATCGTGATCGTAGATGTTATTATTTACCCAATACAGAGCATCATCCAATAAGTTTTTTAAAGAAGAGGCAATGCTCCATTTATCAACACCCAAATTTTTATTCGTAGTACGAAACTTTCCAGCCCACCTCCATACATCACCAAACATTTTACGATGTACTTCTTTAATAAACTCTTCTGTAAAAAATTTATCAATGGTAATGTTGCGGTTCCAATAAAAAGCGATAGCATTTTCGATATTTTGCTGTTCAAATTCATCCAATTCGTTGCGGGAGGTAACCGTTGGAATTAACAACGCTTCCATTTCTTCCTCATCCAGCGGAGTTTGTCCTTCAATATAGTCAATGTTTAATCCCATAAGGCTTTTGGCATTTCATTTTTAATGATAGCAGTTCTTTCCTCAATTGCTTTTTCAATGCGCTTTGCCGGGTTCTCCTGATCTTCTAGTTTCATTGTATTATTAGTACGCATTACAATTTGTGTTGCCAATTCTTTTGCTTTGCGGTCAATAAGTTGTTCCAAATTTCCATCTATTGGAACAAAGCCATACACCAGCTGCATATCCAATGCTTTTGCGGCTTCCCTTAGAGATTTAATAGTAATAGAACCATCTTTTTCCCTTCGTTCTAAATCTTGTACCCCTTGTTTGGTAATTGAAAGGAGTTTACCCAGCTGCTGCATACTCATTCCAAGTGTGGTACGAATAGCTTTAATCCATCCGGTAGGGGGAGGAATTACTTTTTGTAAATTTTTGTATGTCAACATCTTATTATTAAGGTGCTGTATTTTTAAAGAATTTTTACTCATAATACTAAAGTTATAACTTGACAAATAATTTACAAAAGTAAAGTTATATTTTGACTTTTCAAACAAATAAGTAAAGTTATAACTTTACTTATTTGTTGCCTGAGTTTTACTTTACATTATCGTTCAACTGTAGAAACTTTTGGAAGGGAACAAGGATAATCGCTTTTTGATAGGTATTTATTGCCCCAAGGCTGCACCGCTTAGCCGGAAATCCTCCATTGTGGATTTGTGCGGGGCAGGATGGAGATTGCAGGCGGGCGGTGAACTGCTGCCGGGATATGCACTACAGCCCAACAGCCCCTGTTTTTTTATAAAATTGTTAGTATTTGAAAATTGCCATAGCGGTACAATTGCTTATCTTTCGGTTAATAATATTGCTTTATGAACAAAACAATTATTGCCGGCATAGGAAGTTATGTTCCCGAAAAAGTGGTAACAAACGAAGATCTTACACAGTTGATGGATACCAGCGATGCATGGATTACCGAGCGCACAGGAATTAAAGAACGCCATTATGCCAAAAAATTTGAAGAAACTACAGCCACAATGGGTGCGGAAGCGGCAAAGCAGGCTATTGAGCGTGCTGGAATTACGGCTGAAGCGGTGGATTTTGTGATTTTTGCTACGCTGAGTCCGGATTATTATTTTCCCGGTTGCGGGGTGTTGGTGCAGCGAATGTTGGGGCTGGGAGAAGTGGGTGCTTTGGACATTAGGAACCAATGCAGCGGCTTTATTTATGGGCTAAGTATTGCCGACCAGTTTATTAAAACAGGAATGTATAAGAATATTCTGTTGATTGGTTCCGAAACACATTCTTATGCATTGGATTTTAGCACACGCGGGCGAAACGTATCGGTAATTTTTGGCGATGGGGCTGCTGCGGTGGTTTTACAACCCTCGCCTGATAGTAACAGGGGTATTTTAAGTACCCATTTACATAGCGATGGCAGCGATGCGGAAATACTTTCTATGCCTAACCCCGGATTTCATGGGGGTGTGCATAATGAAAAATGGCGGCCACCCATTCCGGAAAATCCTTATGCGAGCCTGTTTGTAAATCAGGAATTAATAGATAAGGAAGATTTTTACCCATATATGGACGGGCAGGCGGTTTTTAAAAAAGCAGTAGTTAAAATGCCCGAGGCTGTGATGGAGGCGTTAGCGACCAATCATCTTACAACAAAAGATATTGATTTGTTGATTACCCATCAGGCAAATCTTCGTATATCGCAGTTTATACAGCAAAAATTGCAACTTACCGATGACCGTGTTTTTAATAATATTCAAAAGTATGGTAATACTACAGCGGCCTCTATTCCTTTGGCTTTATGTGAGGCCTGGGAGGCTGGTAAAATAAAAAAAGGAGATTTGGTTTGTATGGCAGCATTTGGCAGCGGCTTTACCTGGGGTAGTGCGATTATGAGGTGGTAAAATTTGTATTGTAATGATAGTAATAGTTTAAGGGAAAAATATTATTCGGCAACAAGTAATATCTTTGACTTGTATGCGTCGTAAGCGAAAGATAATTTATATTGTAAATCCTATATCCGGTACCAGTAGTAAAGATGCTATACAGAATATAATTGCCACCGAAACATTACGGGAGGGTATCTCTTTTCAGTTTATGCCATCTGTTGCCAATGGCGATTATTCTTTTTTGCACCCCATGATTGTGGAGGAGAAAATTACCGACATTGTAATTGTAGGTGGTGATGGAACAATTAGTCCGGTAATAGAGAGTTTAAAAAAACTGCCTGTTCAATTTGGAATTATTCCCGCAGGTTCGGGAAACGGTTTGGCCTTTGGTGCGGGCATTACTAAAACACCCAAAAAAGCACTACAAACTGTTTTTAATAATAATGCGGTACTTACTGATGGGTTTAGAATAAACGGCCGCTTTGCCTGTATGCTTTGCGGCCTTGGTTTTGATGCTAAGGTAGCGCACGACTTTGCTGACCAAAGCCGGCGGGGACTAATTACTTATGTACAACAGGTTTTTAAAAATTTTTTTAATGCCAAACCCTATTCGTTTAAAATAACCCTGCCCAAAATAACATTTGAAACCGAAGCCTATTTTATTAGTATTGCCAACAGCAACCAGTTTGGCAATCACTTTACCATTGCGCCAAAGGCCAGCCTTTGCGATGGTTTGTTAGATATTGTAATTGTTACCGAACAGTCGAAGTTGGCGATGTTATATAATACGATGTTACAAGTTGGAGGGCAAAAAAGCCTGTTACATCAAAAAGAAATTGATAATAAAAGAGGTATTATTTATTTTCAGACAGAAGAAATAACAATCAGTAACCGTAGCATGGCCCCAATGCATATTGACGGGGATCCTGTTGCTTCAGAAAGAAAAGTAAATATTGTAATTGAAAACCGTTGTTTTAAATTACTGACCAATAAAGAGAAAATATGAAGCCCGGTTTGGCAAAATTAGAAAACTGTTTTAATAAAAATTTATACGAAGCCGGTTGCGATGAAGCGGGTAGAGGTTGCTATGCCGGACCAGTTTTTGCTGCAGCCGTAATACTTCCGCTCGATTTTTATCATGTACAGTTAAACGACAGTAAACAAATAAAACCGGCAGTACGAAATTTATTAAGAATTTATATTGAAGAACATGCACTGGCTTGGGCAGTAGCTAAGGTAGATGTAAAAGAAATTGATACTATTAATATTTTAAAAGCCTCGCAAAAAGCAATGCATTTGGCATTGGAAGCACTTAGTATTACTCCGCAACATATAGGTGTAGATGGTAATTATTTTATTCCTTATAAAAACATTCCGCATACCTGCATTGTTAAAGGCGACGGAAAATATGCTAACATAGCGGCAGCCAGTATTTTGGCAAAAACCCATCGAGATGCGTATATGCAAAAACTCCATATATCTTTTCCGCAGTATAACTGGGAAAAAAATAAGGGATACGGAACCGCAGAACATAGAAACGCTATTGAAAATTTTGGATTATGTAAACATCACCGGAAAAGTTTTAAGATTACACCAACACAAATAGAAATTTTTTAACGTTAGTATCACGTATTTTAGCGATGGTTATTGATGGTTTATTCAACCCATATACCTGTTTAAACTGTATTTTTGAAAACAACAAAATAACAACATCATGAAAAGAATAATCCTACTACTTATAACGGTCATATTAAGTACGGGCTTTTTATTGGCACAAAGCACTACTAAAAAAGAAACTACCGAAACAGAAAACAAAGAAGAAAAAAACACAGATAAAAAAATATCCAAGGAAGAAAAACGACAAGAACGGCACGAAAAAGAAAAAGAAAAGTGGAAAGGCGTAGGCAATTACTGGAAAGAAAAGCATGAAGAAAGGGTAGCGGCTAAAGAGGCTAAAGAAGGAAAAAAAGCAACAGATGATAAAGCATCGGACGACACAAAGAAAGAAAAAGAAGTAAAAGAACGAAAGGCTCCGCCTAAACCGCCAAGTCCGCCCAACCCTTTTAAAAAGAAAAAAAAGGATAAAGAAACAACGGCAACAGAAGATTAGACAAATTACTGCTTTTTCATTTATATAAACTATTTTAGCTACTATGATAAAGCATATAATTTTTGATTTTGGAGGTGTTTTACTAAACTTGGATTTTAAAAAATCTTTTGCCGCTTTTACAAATTTGGGATATGAGAATTTTGCCGAATTATATTCTCAAAACAAAGCCATTGATCTTTTTCAAAAAATGGAAACCGGAAAAATAAGTCCTGATGCTTTTTATAAAGCCATGCAGAAATTAGCCTCAAAGCCGGTTACGGAAGAACAGATAAAACAGGCTTGGAACGCCATGCTACTTAGTTACAGAACAGAAAGTCTGCAATTTTTAACCTCCTTGCAAAAAAAATATAATCTTTACCTGTTAAGTAATACTAATGCTATTCATTATGATTATTTTTCAAAATTACTTGTTGAAACTACCTCGTATAAAAGGGTAGAAGATTTTTTTACGAAAGCCTGGTATTCGCATATTGTTCAATTACGCAAGCCGGATATAGAAATATATGAATATATAATTAACGATGGCGGATTAAAGCCATCTGAAACGCTGTTTATTGATGATACAAAAATTAATTTGGCCAATGCCGAAAGTGTAGGATTAAAAACACATTTACTGTTGCCCACCGAGAGGATTGAAATTTTGGACTACACCATGTATTAATTTATTTTCCAATATTTCCCGTATATACCAATGTACGCTTCTTTTCCTGCATGGGCAATGGTACGGCCATTTTTTATAGTGAGATTATTGGGATATACATACGTAGCGGTTACTTTTACAAATAAAAATTTATCTTCAAATTCAATAATAGGAGGTGCTCCCACTTTAGTAATAGTAGGTTGAATGTAGGGAGCCAATTCCTCCTTTGTGGGCTTGGTAAAATAAGCAGCAATAATAGCTGTTATAAGTACTCCAAAAACAAGTCTCCTGAATTTCATGTATTCAATTGGCGTTGCAATACATTGATGATGTAGCAACACTTTTATAATTTATTTGTCTTTGCAAAAGTACAAAATCGTAATTAACAGTATGTATAAAAGACAATGTTAAAAAACAAATTCGCCAATATATACTTTCCCCGATTCATTTTCCCCAATCTGTTCTGCCGCTTGAAAAACTACGATCTTTCTTTCCTGCCTCCTACTGGCATAACTCAGAAATACTTCTGCCATTAGTGTAGATGGGCCGGATGCTGTTACTCTTTGTTCTCCAAAGAAATTAGTTTCAATTCTATATTTGCCTTTAATTGCTTTTTTTAGTAAAAATTGTTCTGGTCCAAAACCGTCTGTAAAATCATTACTGATTCTGCCGCCAATGGTGGAGCGGTTATCACCATAATAACATTCCTGACCATTAGGGTCTGTTACATGTAGGTCAATATCCACATTGTCCATATTCCAGTTTAATGCTACACGAATATCAACAGGTAGATTATAAATTAAATCCTTATCAATTGCAGATATGTTTAATTGATCTTTATAGAGAGATATCAAATCATTGATCTCCATGAGTAGTACTTCTTCAATACCTTCATCTCTTGTTAGGGTTTCTTCGGTGTAGGTTTGTGTAAGAGCTGCGTACAATGTATCTAAAGCATTTTGGTATTTGCCGTTATCCTGCAATGCCAGTGCATAGTCTCTATAGCTTTGCGGATCCATCGGCCGCCAGTCCAAAACTTTTTTTGCCAATAAAAGTTGCTTGTCATATTGTCCGAATTTTTTAAGCATATAGCAAATGGTTTTATACAATTCGGCATCTTCTAATTCCAGCTCTGCCAGATTGCTTAATACGGTTGATGCTTTTTCTATTTCATTTTTACTATAAAACCAATTGGCTACATCAAAATAAAATGCGGGTGTGGTTAGGTATACATCGCGCAACTTTAAGTATGTGGTGTACGCTTCTCCATTTGAGGGTGCAGCTTCTATTTCCTTCATGTAAGCCGCATCGCTTTTTACATCTACGGTAATAATTTTTCCTTTGGGTTGTGGTTTTGTTAATACTACTTCATCCAAATATTCCGCATCCTTTTTTGCGACCGTAGTAATACCCTTTGCTTCATCAACAACTGCTGGAGGCGTGAAGGCCATCATCTCTACAGAAGGAGGAGGCTCTAATGCTTTGTCTGCTACTCCATCTGTACTAGTAGTTCCAATTTTTACTTCTTGAGAATTTGCAGTAGGTGGAGCATCTTCGACGACCATTTGCTCTTCGTATCTTCTTCTTGGTTTTTTGGGTATTGCTATTTTTGAAAAATCTGTTTTCCACCACGCTTTTAAATCCTTCATGGTTTCTTTTGACTCACTTAACAAATCGTTCCAAGCCTCCTGTTGGTATTGTTGTTGCCGCTTCATGATGGAGTTATACTCTACTAACAGGTCGCGTGGAGGAACAATTTTATATTTTACATAGTCGTTCACATTCTCTAAAACAATGAGGCTGGTGTTTTTTGTAACCAATCCAAATTGCTTGCCTAATTGTGCAATGGTGTTTTTATTCTCGTCAAAATTTGTTTCAAGTGCATCTAATTTTTGTTGCGCCCAAAATTTTTCTATTGCCCAATTGTTCGTTTCATTACTGCTGTTTATTTCAAGCACCACTTCTTTGTCTACAGCATTATCAAATCCAAACTGTAAGGTGATTTGCACTGGCAATGTGTTTGCAATGCCAGTAACCAGCAATTGACCATTTAAAATTTGTGAATTACCGGGATTGAACTCACTAATAACGCTATTAGGTTTCACTCCCAAAAAGCGATAGGGTTTTGATTCGAAAACAAGCAACGTATCTTCAATATTTTTTACATTTAAGTTGATCAATTGCCCACCAGTAGCGTTGCTGATAAATTTTAGTTTGGTGTAATCTGCAATCGGTGTTGAAACGATTGTGTACACAGGGTTTTTGGGCATTATTGTTAATTCTCCATAATTACTTAACCCATCAGTAAAAAATAAAATATCTGAGTTGTTGTCTGAAAAATTGTTGAGGTTGGTGTAGTCAGTAGCGCCATCGTACACTATGCCGTCAATAGCTTTTAATACAGCCGCCGCATCACCGTTCTTAATTTCAAATTCTGATACGCAGTGCAATTTGGTAGCTAGCGCACAAATGCGAACAGAAACATTTGGATGTTCTGTAAAGAATTTTACAAGAAAGTTTTTCTCTTTTTTAGTATCTCTTTTTAATCCGCTTAAAGAGTTATCCCAAATAATAGTAACCTTTGAAATTTGTTTAATGGGTACTACGGCTTTATCAACATTTATTGCAGAGAGAAAATAATAGCCCCCTTCAGTTCTTTTTTTAACGATGGGCTTAGTCTGTTCGTAGTTGGATGGAAGTGCGATTTTTAATGGATTTTCGGGTGTAAAATTTACTTTGTTGATATTAGCCACCCATGCATTGGGTTGTTTTCTAAAAATATAAGAACCGTCTGGCTTTTCGATTAATACGAGCATTGAAATATCATCAAATACGGTTGTAGAAAGTACAAAATTTTTAATCGGTTTCTTTGCAAAGGGTAAGGAATATACTAGGTTACCATTATCGTAATCCAATTTTTGATTATATACAACCTCTACTGTTCTTGCTCCGTTTATAGGAAGGGGATAAATCCTCGTTCTAAAATTATTACCTTCAGTTTTTTCAATAATGCCAGGATCTACTTTTCTCCTTTCAATACTTTCAAATACTGCAGTAGCTGTTGCTTTTTCAGCAGGAACGGCTTTGCGCATTACGCCGTTTATATCCAGAGCAAACCCACTAATTGTTACTCCTTCAGGCAGGGGCAGTGTGAGCCGGCCCTCCTGCAATCGGGATGTGCCATTATAAAAAACCATTTTGATAGTAGTGGTAGCAATGTTTCCATAAATCTTTAAATCTGCACTGTACTGTTGCATCACAACTTCTGCCGATCCCTTAAATCGCCCATTCTCATTAATTTCGATTAAAGGAACCTGTGATTTTGTAGTATTAGCATGTAAAAGGCTAGCAACGGCCAATAGGTACGCAAAAAATTGCTTCATCACTTAATGTTTCATTTTGATACTATAAGAAACCGCCAATTGTTTGAGCTGTTTCCCAAAACGGCTTTTGTGTTACTATGATGCAGGAAATTGAATATTACATAAATTATTTTTGGAACGGTGCTGCGTCATGTAGTCGCCGATATATATTCATAAAAAAACCACTACCCTGCGGTAATGGTTTTGTATAATAAAGTATGAATACTGTTAGCTGAACAGGTATTCCACATCTTCTCTCGTGAGCGATTTTACAAAGCCCGTTTCATCAGAAATAAGGTCTCTGGCAAGGGCTTTTTTCTTTTCTTGTAGTTGTAAAATTTTATCTTCTATTGTGTCTTTACAAATCATACGATAGGCAAAAATATTTTTTGTTTGCCCAATACGATGGGTACGGTCAATAGCCTGTTGTTCCACAGCAGGGTTCCACCAAGGATCCACAATATATACGTAATCAGCAGCGGTAAGGTTTAAGCCCACACCACCGGCTTTAAGGGAAATAAGAAAGACGCGTACTTCGTCATTTTTTTGAAAGCTTTGTATAGCTTTTTCTCTGTCCGGTGCAGATGTGCTGCCATCGAAGTATTCGTATTTAACGCCCAGTTCTTCTAATTTTTGACGTATAAGGCCTAACATGCCGAGAAACTGAGAGAAAATCAGAGCTTTATGATCGCTGATATCTTCGGTAATTTCCCTGGCCAGTTCGTCAATTTTTATAGAATGATTTTCAAAAACTTCATCTTCATTTAAAATTGCCGGAGAGTCACAAATCTGCCGCAACTTCATCAAGCCCTGTAAAATGGTAAACTGAGAGCGGGCAATTCCTTGATTGCTGATAACACCCATAATCTTATCACGATAATCATTACGATAAGCGTCATAAATTTTCCTTTGCTCTTCTTCCATCTCACACCAAAGAATCATTTCTTGCTTTTCGGGAAGATCTTTGGCCACCTGTTCTTTAGTGCGTCTTAAAATAAAAGGATATAACAGGCGGCGTAAATGTTCTTTTCTGTCTGCCTCGCCAAGTTTATCAATAGGTATGGCAAATTCTTGCCGGAAAAATTCTATGCTGCCCAGCATACCGGGATTTAAAAAATTCATCTGCGCATAAATATCAAAGGTGTTGTTTTGTAGCGGTGTACCACTCATGCAAAGCCTATGCTTCGCTGTTAATAAGCAAGCGGCTTTTGTTACTTTGCTGGAGGGGTTTTTAATGGCCTGACTCTCATCTAACAATACATAATCAAAATTCACACTCATAAAAAACTTTATATCACTGCGTAAAGTACCATAGGTAGTAATGGTTATATGATGCTTTTGTAAATCATCCATTGCTCTTGTACGGGTACTGCCATGGTGGATATTGTATGTAAGTGATGGGGTGAATTTTTTAATTTCGTTTTCCCAGTTATAAATTAATGTTGTGGGGCATATTACCAATGCCCTGATGTGGTTATACTTATCTTTAAAATGTTGTAAAAACGTAAGTGCCTGTACGGTTTTACCCAAACCCATATCATCTGCCAGAATACCGCCCCAGTTGATGGTGTGCAGGTAGTTCAACCATTGAAAACCGGCTACCTGATAAGGGCGCAGGATGGGCTGCAAATGATCGGGTGGCGGTACATCATTAATCGTATCATTATCGCGCAGGCGGCTGTATTTTTCTTCTAACTCAAAAAATAATTCTTCGTCATTTTTAAGCTCATATAGTTCGTCAATGATGCTGCGGTGATAGTGAGATAGTTTTAATTTATTACTATTACCCTCACCTACGCGAAACAGTAAAGCGTATTTTTTAAGCCATTCGTCAGGCAAAATACCGAGAGAACCGTCATTTAGTTGTACGTATTGCTGTTTGTTGGCTAAGGCGCGCTTTACCTCTGCAATTGATACTTTTTGGTCGCCAAACATAATATCCACCTTAGCATCAAACCAATCCGTATTGCTGCTGATGAAAATTCTTGTTTGCGGCTTGGCGGTATTAAACCGGAAATTTTGCAGGGCCTCAAAGCCAAATACAGGAACCTGCATTTCCTTCATGGCATCTACAAATAAAAAGAACCAGTTATCTTTTATTACATCGCTTCCTTTTAATGCCAGCGCACAGTTTTCTTCGGCCTCGGTAAAATTGGAGTGCAGGTTTTTTAACCTGTCTATAAAAGAGGTTTCTATGCTTTGATTGCGTTGTATAGAAAGCACTTTGTCGGCTTCGGGAATGAGCATAAGATCAGATCCGGTTTCTTTGGTTTCAAAACCGTTATAGGAAAATACGGGTTTAAATAAAAGATAATCACCTTTTTCTACCAGGTATAATTTAATATCGGGAACCACATCTTTTACTTGCTGCACCATTGTATCGTCAAAATCTACCTTATATTCTTTTGCCAGCGGAAGTATCATTTGGTGCAGGGTATTAGGCCATTCTGTAGGTGTTACCGTAATACGCCCGGATGGTAAAAACTGTTCAATAAGAGTAATTACTTCTGCAGTATTGAATAAAAACAGCTGATGATTGTAAATGAACAGGAGGGGTGAGGAGTTTTCATTTTCTTCCACACCATGTATCATGCCCCGTAATTTAATAAGGCAATCTATTTCATAATGGCCATCTTCTTTTTTATCTACATAAAACTGTGGTACTGCCGGTTCTGCAAAAACATCAATATGCTCAATGTTTTGTGGAACAAATTTTTTGCCTTTGGGTAAAATAAAAGCCCAAATGTCGTCATCAGTATCGGCAACAAGTTTTTTTAAACGGGGCAGCATGTATTCGTTAATCAACTGCCGTGTTTCGTTTGAAATCTCATTGCTTTCGGGCATACCGGATTCCTCCAACATGTCAGCAAAAGGCGAGTTGCGATTTACATATTTTAAAATTTCAGCATCCTGCAGTTTCCGAATGGCGTTGAGCAGAGAATTGTCGCCTTCGCTAAAAGCAGTCGTATCAATATATCTTGTAATATCCAGTACTTCTACAGGTTCTGAAAAGCCGTTTTTTTTCTGATTGGGTTCTCCTCTAATGGCTTCTATAGAGAAGTAGGGATATGTTTTTTTATTGAAATTGATTACGAAACCCAATCGTACTGCGGGTTCGGTTTTTTCGGTTTCCTTTTTTATCTCTCCTGTAGCGGCTTCCTGCTTTTTTTGTGTGGGTATTGGTTTGGATGATGCTCCGGGTACCATGTTAACCCTTTTAATACTACTGTTTAAAACGCGCAAAAAGGGTTTTCCGTCTTTAAAAACAAATTCAAATTTACCCTTCAGGTCGTCATTTAAAGAATAGCCATAGGCTTCCAGTAGTTTGTTTTTTTCTACATCGCGGTTGCGGATGGTATCGAAATAACTTGAACCGTGGGTTCTGATAAGATAGAGGAACACGATTACTTTGGGCAGGCATAAAGGATGGCCGGTATCTTCATATTCGCAACTGGTATCAAAATTCTTTTCTGCGTTTTTTTTAATAACCACCGTAAAGGCTGTACCATCAATATCTACCGAGGCTTTAACCGTTTCGTCCTTGGCTTGCAAAATTTTAGGTTTCTTTTTTTGAAGATACTTTTCGGCCTCATTAAAAACTTCGTGTGAGCAAAGATGGCGCACAGAGCGTATATCTAAATTGCGGAGTTTTACAACGGTGTGTTGCTGATCGTAATAAATTTCCTCATCGCCTAATTGCCCTTTGTCTATTAACTCCTGAAGTTGAAATAAAGCGGCTACTTCATGTTTGCAGATATCGCCCAGACTATAGAGGCAGGTGCATTTGAGCGAAATAGATTTGGGATCGCTGAATTTATTAATATAAACTTTATAAAAACTGCCAACAGCATCATCCTTTACGCGAAAGGAAACGGAACCGGAAAGTTTATCGTATTCTATCAATTCGGTATAACCCAACGCATGTGTTTTTTTTCCACGTTGAATCACTTCATCTGTTCCGTAAGTATAAACCTGTTTTAATAAATGTGGTAGTGCCAATGTATTTTCTAATATTTTTAAATTACCGGTTTTTTAAAAATAGCCGGTATAATTATTTTATAGCTTACATTGCTCTTTAAATTAGGCTACGAATTAACAGGGAGCTATCCTTATTACGCTACAATAACAAATCCTCCTGCCCGGCATAGCTTCTAAAAAAAACAATCGGCAAAAATAAAAGAAAGTTTGGCAGTTTTCCGAATTATTTTGACAGTATTTTTTATTAAATAAGAATCTTTATTAAAAAACAGCAGTTTTATTAAGCCGTTTTGGTGGCGTTAATTAGTTTTCCCTGCTTATATAAAGGTAATACAGGTGTATTATCCTCGGTGAGGCAAAATTCTATATCTGCAATATAACCAAAACGCCGTACCAGCCTGTGGTAATGGGTAAAGTTTTTGGCAAACCCTAATAAGTCGTTTTTATTGGTATTGTATAAATATTCTGCCATCAGGGAGCTGTCGCAATGTATTTGAAAATGGTCTTTAACCCGGTTTATAACAGCTCCGGCAAACAGGGTATCTTCCATATTAAACTTATCCTTCCAGCCGGCACAGGCTAAAACCACATTTTTGTTTTGTTGTAATAAGTAATTGCAAACGGCAGATAAATTAGGAAATGTTCCTGTTACAATATCGTCGGCACCATTGGCAAGTGCCATATGTAATAAACGGGTGCCGTTGGTGGTTGTTAATACCAATATTTTATCTTTAATAAATTCGTTTGAATACTCAAGTGGAGAGTTTCCGTGGCTAAGGCCTGCTGCCAGTTTCCCGTCTCTTTCCCCTGCGGCTACTCCGTTTACTTTTTTACTTATGTTGATAGCCTCTGGTATAGCATCAACAGGGATTACACATTGTGCCCCATTATACAATGCGGCAGCAATGGTAGATGTAGCTCTAAAAACATCAATAATTACCACAACACTATTAGTTACATCATATAAATGCAATAATGCCGGAGAGAGTGCAGTAAACAATGTTGGTTTCGTATTCATGTTACCATCACAATTTTTTTAAAGAATATGTTTTAATTTAATTAAAAGGGCTTAAGCAAACGGCAGTTTAACAACTTGCGCTTTTAATAATTTATCTCTTACTTTAATGGTGATGCTGGTGTCAATATCTGCAAAATCTGTTTGTATATAACCCAGTCCAATGGCTTTACCAAGCGATGGGGATTGTGTGCCAGAAGTAACCTGTCCAATCGAGTTCCCGTCTTCATCACAAATTTCATAACCATGGCGGGGAATGCCTTTATCTAACAGTTCAAAACCAACCAGTTTGCGTGTAACTCCGGATGCTTTTTGTTCTTGTAAAATACTCTTTGCTGTAAAATCTTTGGTGAATTTTGTGATCCAACCCAAACCGGCTTCTAAAGGAGTTGTACTGTCGTTAAGGTCATTACCATATAGGCAAAACCCCATTTCTAACCGTAAAGTATCTCTGGCGGCAAGCCCAATGGGTTTTAAACCTCTGGGCGTTCCCTGTTCAAAAATAGCATTCCAAATTTTTTCTGCTGCTCCGTCTTTATCTTCAAAATAAATTTCAACTCCACCGGCACCAGTATAACCGGTAGCACTTACAAGTACATTATCCACTCCGGCAAAAGTTCCCTTTGCAAAAGTGTAATATTTAAGATTTAATAAATCTAAATCCGTTAAGGGCTGCAATATTGCTGTGGCATGTGGCCCCTGTATGGCTAATAAAGCAGTTTTATCGGAAATATTGTGCATCTCGGCATTGTTGGTATTGTGCTGAGAAATCCAACTCCAGTCTTTTTCGATGTTCGCAGCATTTACAACCAGCATATACACAGCTTCTTCAATTCTATACACTAAAAGATCGTCAATAATACCGCCCTGCTCATTTGTAAGACTGCTGTATTGTGCTTGACCTAATTTTAATTTAGAGGCATCGTTGGTGGTTACACGCTGAATCAGATCCAAGGCCTGCTCTCCTTTTAAAATAAATTCGCCCATGTGGCTTACGTCAAAAACGCCGGCGTTTTTTCTAACCGAGATGTGTTCGTCGTTAATTCCGCTGTAACTGATGGGCATATTGTAACCAGCAAATTCAGCCATTTTAGCCCCTAATGCTATGTGTTTCTGTGTAAAAGGAGTTTGTTTCATGCAAGAGTATTTTTAGCCGGCAAAGATACTGTTTTGCTCTTAAGAATTTGATTGTAAAGAAGCTAATATGCTCAATCGGTTTAAAATAAGTGTTTCAACATTTATTATATTACTTAATTCAATTATATTGTCGGTAAATTTGTTTCATGCGCTTTTTATTTCTATTTACGATATTTTCAATGCTTATGAGTACAGGACACTCGCAGATTAAATACTCTTCCTGGTTTAATAAACTGCTTCGCAAAAATGCATCACAACAGTTATTACAGGTGTTGGACAATCCCCATGAATTTCGGTATCAAATAATTTATACCAAAATTGACAGAAATAAGAATAATGAACCTCATTTTACTCCTTATTATTTGAATGTAGATGAAAATCGGTATTTCAATCCGGCATCTATGGTAAAATTGCCCACAGCATTAATGGCTCTTGAAAAACTCCATGCTATAAAAGAACCTGTAACTATAAATACTGCTATGTTTACCGATAGTTCTTTTAACAAACAAACCCGTGTGGAAAAAGATGAAACGGCTGCCAATGGGCTACCATCAATTGAGCATTATATCAAAAAAATATTTTTAATTAGCGATAATGATGCTTATAACCGGTTATACGAATTTGTAGGTCAAAAACAATTGAACGAATCTTTGTGGCAAAAAGGGTATAAAGATATGCGCATAAGAAGAAGATTTTATACAGATATGACATTGGAAGAAAACCGCCACACCAATCCAATACGCTTTGTGGAAAAAGGACAAACAATTTATATACAACAGCCGCAATATGGAAATACCGTTTTTGACGAAAGCCGTAAAATATTATTAGGAAAAGCCTATTTGGATAAAGAGGATAAGCTTGTAAACGAGCCGATGGATTTTACAACGCAAAACAATGCACCTTTAGAGCAGTTACAACAAATGCTACAGGCTGTATTGTATCCGTCATCAGTTCCTGCCAAAAATAGATTTGATATTGCTGAAGAAGATTTGAAAGTTTTATACCGATATATGTCGCAATTACCATCGGAAAGTAAATATCCCAAATACGATACAACGGAGTATTTTGACAGCTATACCAAATTTTTCTTTTTTAAAGATGGTAAACAAAAAATACCAAACTATATACGCTCCTTTAACAAAACAGGTTGGAGCTATGGTTTCCTTACGGATGTATGTTATATTGTTGATTTTAAGAATAAGGTAGAGTTTATGCTAAGCGGCAATATTTATGTAAATAAAGATGGTGTGTTGAACGATAATAAATATGAATACGCTGAAATTGGCTACCCTTTCTTTAGAGAAATAGGCGAAAAAATATACACTTACGAGTTAAACAGAAAAAGAAAATTTACTCCCGATTTAAGCCATTGGATTTTTGAATATGAATAGTTGTTAGTGTCAATATGATTGCAGTCAACTATTTCAAAGATTTTTTTTTTTAGTCTTTTTGTATTACTTTTATATTTGATTTTTGTACTATGAAATTCGAAAAAATTCATAACAAAGGACAAGCCCGGCTATTCAAAAACGACTATCTGGAGATGCTAACTAAAACGCACCCTTTGGTTATTTGGGGCTTGTATATTCCGGTAATAGGATATATGTTGTACCATAGCCATGCAAATTTACACTTTTCCATAGGGTACGTATTATTAGTATTTTTTTCCGGTATATTTTCCTGGACATTTTTTGAGTATTTAGCACACCGCTTTATTTTTCATTGGGTAAGTGATAATCCTACTATTCAAAAAATTGCTTACATCATGCATGGTAATCACCATCATTACCCCAGAGATAAGCAACGATTATTTATGCCACCAGTACCCAGTCTTATTATCGCATCAACCTTAATAGGAATATTTTATTTGATTATGGGAACAAGGGCATTCATGTTTTTCCCGGGTTTTATGTTAGGTTATTTAATGTACGGAACCATGCACTACGCCATTCACGCCTGGAACCCTCCTTATAAATGGATGAAAGGGTTATGGCGTAATCATCACCTGCATCATTACAAAGATGAAGGGAAGGGGTTTGGTGTAAGCAGTACCATTTGGGATCATGTATTTGGTACCATGTTCGATTTGAAAAAAGAAAAAGAGGATAAAGAAAAAGTAAAGGAGCTCATGTTTGAGAAAAAAGCAAAGTAGTTACCATTTTTCTTCATCGCTAATATTATTATCCTGCCGGTTATATTCCCGGCGGGTTTTTATTTTTTGCAATTCCCGCTCTATTAAAAGATTGGCAATAATAGCAGCCGCATCGGCATCAGTATGGTTTTGTAACATTTGTTTGAGCTTTTTTTCCGAAATGTCAAAACGATATAGCAAGTTTATTAATTGCGGAAAATCGTTCTGTATTAATTCATTTACGGCATCGTAAAGTTTTTTATATACCGCTTTGTTTTCTTGTATTGCGTTAGCCTCCTTCAATATAATAGCCACATCATTTTTGCTCATTTCTAAAACTAC
>JBKEEB010000089.1:0-5735 GCA_047975735.1 Niabella sp. | reverse complement strand
GCTTGGATGCGAACTCGCTTAGTTGAAGTGTTTTGCTTTTTACAGATCTAGCAATCGTGCTGTTCGTGTTTGTTTCTGCTAAAGCAATAATGTCGGAAATCTTTACATAATAATCATTGCCTGAATTGGTAATAGACTTCGATAAGATTTCTTTCTTTGCTTCAGGATCTTGCAAAGCAGGAGCGATTATTTTTCCTATCTCCTTTTGTACGTTCAATGTTTCTTCTTTGGTTAATCTGATTGTTTGGTTAGCATTTTCTTGCTTTGAGCAACCGACAATAAGTAGGAGAGAAAAAATTACCCCCCCCACATAGGTTTTTGATACTTCTTCATAGTTTTGTTTTTTAAGTTTAAAATTTGTTTAGAGATAAAATCAGGATGAAATTAGCAGATGTTATTGAAATAAAAAAATAATTTTATAATATAAAAAAGCCATCCCCATGATGTGGATGTAACCAAGGAAGCACCTAATTATAGTAGGAAATAAAATAACTGAAAACCCTTAATAATGTTGAAGGCTTTTTATTCTACCTTCTCAACACTACTGGCTCCGCTGGCTTTTTCTTTAACTGATGGATTGCCGCTATAGCTGATGGTAGAGGCTCCACTGGCATCGGCTCTTAGGCTGATGCTGGCAAACAGGTTAATAGAACTGGCACCACTGGCTTCGGCATTGGCATTTTCCGATTTGAGGTTTTGGGCATCAATGGTGGAGGCTCCGCTTGCATCAAAAATCACATCGCGGGTTTCGCCTTCAACCGTCATTTTAGAAGCCCCGCTGGCATCTACATAAAATACGGGGGCTTTAACGCTTATTACGGCATCGGATGCCCCACTTAGGTGTAAGGATAATTTTTCGTCCTGGCTAAATTGATTTTCGGTAGTGAGTGTAGTAGCACCGCTAAGACTGATGTTTTTTGCCATTGCCATTGATATGTATAGCTTTATATTTCCGGTGGATTGCAGCCAGTAACCATTTTCAATATCGGCATATAAGGTTTCGCCGTTTACTCGTATTTTCAAATATTCAAAAAGATTTTCATCTGTAGCAACTTTAACGCTATAACCGGAATCCTGTGTTAAAAATATTTGAATAGCATTACCTACATCTATATTTTTAAAATCATCTACCTTAAAATCTTTGGTAATAATATTGCCATTACCGGAAATCTTGTCGTTTACGATATTGCAAGAGCTTATAGTAATGGTAGTTAGTAGTAAAAAAAATAAATACTTCATGGTTTTTAATAAAATGGTAAAACGGAATTTGTAAACATTTATATTGATATATTTCTGTGCATTCAAACTTTCTTTACCTTCGCCGCACTATGACAGAAAGAATACTTATACTCGATTTCGGTTCTCAATATACACAATTAATTGCCCGTGCAGTAAGAGAAGCTAATGTATATTGTGAAATCATTCCTTTCTCAAAATCCTTTGAAATTGATGGCAATTTAAAAGGAATAATCCTTTCGGGATCCCCTTTTTCGGTAAACGACCCAAACGCTCCGGTAATTGGCATTAAAGGGATAGTTAAAAACCTGCCTGTGCTGGGTATTTGCTATGGGGCACAGCTAACTGCTAAAACTTATGGCGGTGTTGTAGAAAAAAGTAATAAGCGGGAGTATGGCCGTGCAAAAATGCACATAAAGCAAAGAAAAGACGCTTTGTTGGAAAATGTATCACCTTTAAGCCAGGTGTGGATGAGCCACGGAGATAGTATTTTAGAACTTCCAGCCGGTTTTGATGTATTGGCAACTACAGAAAATATACCTGTGGCGGCTTTTAAGCACGAGGATGGCAACCCCATTTACGGTTTGCAGTTTCACCCCGAAGTATATCATAGTACAGAAGGTAAACAAATCCTTAAAAACTTTTTGGTAAATATTTGTGGTTGCTCGCAGGATTGGACACCCGCGCATTTCATTACAGATACCGTAGCTGAATTAAAAGAAAAAATAGGCGATCGTAAAGTAATTATGGCGTTAAGTGGCGGTGTGGATAGTACAGTAGCGGCTACTTTAATTCACCGGGCTATTGGAGATAACCTGCAAGGAATTTTTGTTGATAACGGTGTGTTACGCCAAGGCGAATTTGAAGAAGTAATTGAAACCTATAAGAAAATTGGGTTAAATGTAACCGGTATTGATGCCAAACAAATGTTTTATAATGAGCTGAAAGGACACCCAGAGCCGGAAACCAAGCGTAAAATCATTGGTCGTTTGTTTATTGAAGTGTTCCAGCACGAAGCCAAAAAAGTGCAGGGAATTGAGTTATTGGGGCAGGGAACCATTTATCCCGATGTGATTGAAAGTGTGTCGGTGCACGGGCCTTCTGTAACTATCAAATCGCACCACAATGTGGGCGGGCTCCCCGAGAAAATGCATTTAGACCTTGTAGAACCACTCCGCTATCTTTTTAAAGATGAAGTAAGAAAAGTAGGTAGAGAATTAGGCATTCCTGCCGAGTTAATTGACCGTCATCCTTTCCCTGGTCCGGGGCTTGCCATAAGAATTCTTGGAGAAATTACAGAAGAAAAGGTACGATTATTGCAGCAAGCAGATTATATATATATTCAAAGCTTGAAAGATACAGGATTATATGCAACGGTTTGGCAGGCAGGAACTATCTTATTACCGGTGAAAAGCGTAGGTGTAATGGGCGATGAGCGTACATACGAGTTTACCGTAGCATTAAGGGCGGTAACAAGCGTAGATGGTATGACGGCAGATTGGGCACATTTACCCTATGATTTTCTGGCAAACGTGTCAAACGAAATTATTAATAATGTACGGGGCATTAACCGTGTTGTTTACGATATAAGCAGCAAGCCACCGGCCACAATCGAGTGGGAATAAAGAATTTTCCACTACATGAACATCAACAAAGAATATGAAGAAATTATTAATTTATTTACCATTAGTTTTTCTTAGTATTGGTATGTATGCGCAGCAATCAGTGTCTGTAGCTCCGGAAAAAAAACATAAAATGGCCGTATTTACGCCTTTATATCTTGATGATGCTTTTAATTCGGCTGGGGAATATCGTTTTTCATCAAAATCCTTTCCTAAAAACTCTTTAACGGGATTGGAATTTTATCACGGTGTTTCAATGGCTATAGATTCTCTTAACAAATTAAATATTCCGTTGGATGTTTATGTATATGATTCTAAATCTGCCCGGGAAACGATAGAGCAGCAGTTTAGTAAGTGTGCAGCAGATGGTGTAGAACTTATTTTGGCAAACACTTCCATTTCCGAACTGGGGCTTTTGGCGCGTCTGGCGGCCGATAAAAAAATTACATTGATTAATGCAACAGTGCCGAATGATGCCAATACAGTAAAGAATCCGTATTTTGTAGTAATAAACCCAACCTTAAATACACAAATTGAAGGCTTGTACCAATACTTGAAAAAAAATTATACAGACAATCAAATTATTTTCTTTACACATAGTGGTGGCAACTCAGAAGATTATATTAAAAAAGGATTTGAGGTTTTAAATAGTTCATCTAAAACAATTAGTTTAAAATATGTAGAAATAGGTAATTCGGATGCTGTAAGTAAAGCTATTGAAGCGTTAGACAATACAAAGCCGGCCATATTTGTTGCCGGTTCGTTAGATGGTACTTTTGGTAATAACGTAATAATAAGAGCAGCCGATGAAACTAAAAATTTTCCAAAAGTAACGGCACTGGGAATGCCAACATGGGAGAATCTAAATCTTTCAAAACCTGAATTTAAGGATGTAGAAATAATTTATGGAACGCCGTTTTACAGGTCGGGTAATGATGTTGCCAGCCGTGCAATTAGTACTGCTTATAATAAAAAAATGTTTGCCAGGCCATCCGATCTTGTTTATAGGAGTTACGGGCTTACCTACCGTTTTGGAAGTTTATTAAACCAGTATGGTAAAGATATTAATAAACATTTAGACGATAAAGGCAATAGAATGTTTTATGATTATCATATTCAGCCGGTATATTTAAATGGTACACTGGGTTACTACGAAAACAAAAAACTATACTTTCTAAAATATTTAAATGGTAGTTTGCAACAGGTAATGTAAATTACACCTACAATGTTGCAGTTTCCAGTTTATTTAGATAATGCTGCTACCACGCCGTGCGATGAACGGGTAGTTGAGGCTATGTTGCCTTGTTTTATGCAAAATTATGGTAATGCATCCAGCCGTAGCCATGCTTTTGGCTGGCGGGCAGGTGTAGTGGTTGAAAAAGCAAGACAGTCGGTTGCCTCTTTAATTAATGCTACTCCCCAGGAAATTATTTTTACAAGCGGTGCTACCGAAGGGTGTAACCTTTCTTTAAGAGGTGTATTTGAAACCTATGCCGTAAAAGGAAAACACATCATTACCACGGCTGTTGAACATAAAGCCGTAATGGATACCTGTAAGGCATTACAAAAAAAAGGTGCATCAATTACATGGTTAAAACCTAATGCCCATGGTATTATTGATGTGGAAGAATTAAAAGCTGCTATACAACCGCAAACCATTTTAATTGCAGTTATGTACGCCAATAATGAAACAGGCGTAATTCAGCCCATTGCAGAAATTGGTGCCATTGCAAAGGAACACAAAGTATTGTTTTTTTGTGATGCTACACAGGCAATAGGAAAAATACCTGTTGATGTGCAGAACAGCCAAATAGATTTGTTGACAATGAGTGCCCATAAAATGTATGGCCCAAAAGGGATAGGCGCATTATACATTCGCAAAAAAAGCCCCCGTGTAAAATTATTACCGCAAATTACCGGAGGTTCACAGGAAAAAAACTTGCGCAGTGGTACTTTAAATGTACCGGGCATTGTAGGGCTGGGTAAAGCAAGCGAAATTTGTATTGCCGAAATGGACGGGGAGTATAAAAAATTACAAAAACTTAGAGATTATTTAGCGTCATCATTATTGCAGATACAGGAATCATGCGTAAATGGTAGTACCATCCACCGATTGCCGCATATCTGCAACATATCCTTTAAATACCTCACCAGCAGTCAAATGCTATCGGTTTTAAATAAAACCTTGGCTATTTCTTCCGGTTCTGCCTGTACCTCCGGTTCTTTAGACCCCTCTTATGTTTTAAAGGCGATGGGTATTGATGATAGTTTGGCAAAGGCTGCTTTACGCTTTAGCTTAGGAAGGTTTACAACTAATGAAGAAATTGATTTTGCAATTACAGAAGTACAAAACTGTGTGGCACATCTCAGAAATGAGAGTTTTGAATGGGGGCTATTTATTAAAAGTAAGCAGTAACGGCAGGGAATGCGGCAATTTTAAATACACCTAAAAAAAGGCTAATTCTTTTTTTGAGGTGCTAAGCGAAGTATCCGGCTACACGGTAAAGAAAGAAGTCCCGGTCTTTGATACCAAAATTGTTGGCGAGGAAGCGTTGTATTTTTGAGTTCATATTTTCTACTTTCGCATTGGTTTGCCCTTCTTTAAAATAATTGATAATGTCGTCATGATGCTTTTCAATTATCTTTTTTACCTATTTGTTTTTCGTCAATGGTCATGTGGCTACCCATATTTTCCAGCTTGGCTATGGGAACAGGCTTTTCTTTAATGACCTCGCCACTGCTTTTGTCTACCACTTGTATTTTCTTATCGCCCCACTTGCCTTCGGCAATGTCTTTACGGTAATCGCTCCACGCTTCTTTATACCAGTAATGAACTGTTTTGGGTTTTAGACCAAACATAAAAGCTACACAACTGAT
>JBKEEB010000074.1:0-18183 GCA_047975735.1 Niabella sp. | reverse complement strand
TATCTAATTTTGCCTGAACATCTTTAATTTCAGGTAATAAATAAACAAGGGCTTCGCCATCTACATAACCAATTTTTTGTTGAGCATTAGTGGTAATGCTACCACCGATAATTACGGCTAATGCCAATGCACTAGTTCTTATTGTTTTCATTTAAAAATATTTATTCAATTTTTATGATGTGATAAATCCGCAGATGGTTGCTATTTTAATCTTAATTCTCTTAAGATTTCATCACTCTTATCCAGCTTCGGGTCGGCAAATATAATGGTTTTCCCTTCACTTTTGTCAAAAATCAAATCGTAACCATAAGCACTTGCCAACCTTTTAACAGCATCGGCAATTTTGTCTTGTAAAGGTTTCATCAGTTCTACTCTTTTCTGGAACAAATCACCCTCAAAACCAAAACGCTTTTTTTGTAAATCCCTTAACTCTTTTTCTTTATTAAAAAGTTCGTCCTCTTTTTTCCTTTTTGTGGCCTGACTCATCATAGTTTCCTGCGATTCATACTCGTCGTATAACTTATCTAACTCGGCTTGTTTGCCGTCAATTTCTTTTTGCCATTTTTCTGCCGTATTATCTATTTCTGTTTGAACTTTTTTGTACTCTGGCATTTTTTCAAAAATATACCGGGTATCTATAATAGCATAACGTTGGGCAAAAACTGCGACAGTGCTAAATAAAACTACGCAGGTAAGTAAAATTATTTTTTTCATCGTTTTAAATGTTTTTATTATGATGCAAAGAAAATAGAAAAGGTTTGTTCGTTTCTACTTAAATCCTGATTCGACAGGCTGTGAATGACAAGTAGGATAATAATTTTATAATGACCGCTTTAAAAATCAGTCGTCATACACCATAACGAACTCTCCATGACAGATTCTTGATGACAGGTTCACCATGACCCATTAGATTGTTTATTCCGGTTCAAAACCTAACATAAAGGTAAATTTGCCGGCACCCTTAATACCGCCACCGGGTGTAAGCCTGTCAATACCAATACCATAATCAAAGCCCAACAAACCAAACATAGGCAGGTAAAAGCGCATACCCAAACCCACACTACGGCGCAGCTTAAACGGATTATAGTCTTTATAGTTATACCAACCATTAGCCGCCTCAAAAAAGCCCAACCCGTAAATAGTGCTGCCGGGGTTGGTAACCAAAGGATAACGCAGTTCGGTTACATATTTGTTAAAAATGATGAACCTATTATTGGTATTCGGGTTCTCAGGATTAATGGTTGGGTCAGAATTTACATAAATAGGATACCCCCGCTGCGATACGATATCAAAACCGGTGAGGGCATAAGTATTGTTCATACCGGCATCACCCAGCTGAAATCTTTCAAAAGGCGAATATTCAATATCCCTGTTATACCGGCCCATAAAGCCATATTTAGCTGCCAGTTTTAGAACAAACTGTCTGTTTTTGTCTTCGCCCTTAGGCCTTCCAAGAGGAATATACCAAGTAGAACTTAATTTCCATTTATGATATTCCACATTCCGGTATTGATTTACAGACGAAACATCTTTTAAGGCGGAGTAAGGTGGCGTAAATTGCACGCTGGCCATAATATCGCTACCACTGCGTGGGAAAATAGGATCAAATACGGAAGACCGCTGCACACCAATCTTAAAACTGAGGTTATCGGAAATACCGGTATTGAAGGGTAATCCGTAGGCATATCCCATATTGCTCACATTATACCGTGTAAAAGCTATGGTATAGCCTATTGAAAAATAATCATCGGGCCATTTTAACTGCTTACCAAGGCCTACACTAAACCCATTTACCAGCAGATAAACAGAATCTATAACTTTTATGTTACCGGAGTAATAACTGCTTGGGTCGTAGTTGTGGTATTTGGTATTATTGTACGCAAGGGTTAAAGAGTTTCTTTTTTTACCACCTAACCAGGGTTCGGTAAAGGAAAAGTTATAAGAACGGTAGGCTTTACCGTTAGATTGTACCCTTAAACTCAGTTTTTGCCCATCACCTACAGGAAGCGGATCCCAAGCCGATTTTTTCCAGATATTTTTAATAGAGAAATTATTAAAAGTTACACCCAGCGTACCGGTAAGGCCGATACCGCCACCCCAACCGGCAGAAAGCTCTAACTGGTCAGAGGATTTTTCTTTCAGGCTCCAGTTAATATCCACCGTACCATCTTCCTGATTGGGTACCGGACGCGGATTGATGGATTCCTGCTCAAAATAGTTCAGATTGTTTAGTTCGCGAACGGAGCGCATCAAATCGGAACGGCTAAATAAAGCACCGGGTAAGGTACGCAGTTCGCGGCGTATTACATGTTCTTTGGTTCTTTCGTTCCCCATAATGTTCACGTTTTTAATGCGCGCTATGGGGCCTTCAATAATCCGTATTTCGTGGTCAATAGTATCATTATGAATGCCGGTCTCTACCGGGATTACCTGAAAGAACAAGTATCCTTCATCCTGATAAACTGTGGTAAGGTCTCCACCATCCTGACTGGGCTCAATCCCCAATTTTTTGTTTAAAACACCGGCATCATATATATCGCCTTTGTTAATACCCAACACCCTGTTTAAAATAGTATCGGAATATTTTGAGTTTCCCTTCCAGGTAATATTGCCAAAATAATACCGTCTGCCTTCTTTAACCTTCAGATCCACAAACATATTACCGTCTCTGATGATTTGCGTATCGGCCAGTATTTGAGCATCTCTGTATCCTTTGGAGTTAAAATAATCCAGTACTTTTTCTTTGTCGTCCAAATATTTCTTTTGGTTAAACTTAGCCGAGGCAAAAATATTAGGCCTGAAATAAGGGTTTAAAACCTCCATGGTTTTACTGCCATACAAAAAGCCCCAATCTTTCAAATATTCACTACCGGTGTATTCGCTTTTTTGACCGTAAGGGCTTTGGTAATCTAATCTGTAAAGTGATAGGCGGGGTTTTTCCTTAGTACCCTTCATTTGTTTTTTAAGCTTGGTACTGCTGATGTTTTCATTACCAAAGAAATTAACCTGCTCAATTTTTACTTTATTGCCTTTATGTACTTTTATCAGTAAAGCGTTGGAGTTTTTATATACCGGATCTGGTTTTTCAACCAAATCGACAGTTACGTTATGATACCCTTTTTCACCAAAATAAGTTTTTACAACTTCGTTAATATTACGTCGAATGTTTTCAGAAATAATAGTACCCTTTTGCAAACCTATTTTTGTGGTAAGTTCTTCGGTTTCGGTTTTTCTTACGCCTTCAAATTTAAAGTCGCCCAAACGCGGACGCTCGGTTACGGCTATTTCAATGCTTACTTTATCGTCAACAATTTTTGTAATATAAATTTTTGCATCAGCAAATAGCCTTTGTTTCCATAGATTGGTAATAGCTTTAGAAAAAATATCAGTACCGGGATAAACAAATTTTTGTCCTTTTTGCAGACCCGAAACTGATGCCACAATAGATGAATCTAAAGAACTGGCTCCGCTAATTTTTAAATCAGCAATGTTATACTCCCTGGGGTAGCGGGCATTTTGCCATTCTATCAGTTTGGGGTCTAACGATGTTGTAGGTATCGTATCAGTTTGAGCAATAGCAGTTTGTACTGCTGTTGTAAAAACAAGAAATGCACAGAACCGGGTTAATAAAAATTGCATATATGGTTAAATATCGGTAATCAATTACTGTCAATGTGTATAAAAAAAGCAATAATAATCATTATTAAGGCTTTAAAGCACATTGCGGCGGCAAATTAACGGTAAAATTTGGAAACTGAATGTTAAAATGAAACAGTATTTTAGGTGTAATAAAGCTATTTTATACATGCAGTACCAGTTTATTGTACTTGTCCGGAGGTTTTGCCAAACCTTCTTTCCCTGCTTTGATAGTCCAAAATGGCCTCCAGTAGGTTTTCTTTTCTAAATTCCGGCCAGCGTACATCGGTAAAAAACAACTCGGCATAAGCCATTTCATATAATAAAAAATTACTGATGCGGTACTCGCCACTGGTTCGTATCATCAGTTCCGGGTCGGGAAAATGCCCGGTAGATAGATGAGATTTAATAGTATCGGCTGTAATATCTTCCAAAGCAATATTGCCAAGTTTTACTTGCTCCGCTATATTTTTGGTAGCATTAATTAAATCCCAACGGCCACTGTAACTGAGTGCCATAATAAGGTTTAAGCCTGTATTCCCGGCTGTTAAGGTTAAAGCCTCCTGCAATTCTTCTCTGGCAGAAGGTGGCAGCATGGACGTATCGCCAATTACATGAAGCCTGATATTGTTTTTATTTAATATCTCGGCTTCTTTTTTTATGGTAGATACCAATAGCTCCATTAAGCCCGACACTTCTTCCTGCGGCCTGTCCCAATTTTCGGTACTAAATGCATATAACGTAAGGAATTGAACACCCAATTCTGCACAGCCTTCTACCACAGCCCGTACACTTTCTACACCTTGGTAATGGCCAAAAAGGCGGTCTTCGCCCTGCTCCTGCGCCCAACGTCCGTTACCATCCATAATAATAGCAATGTGGGAAGGGAGCATTGATTTTTCTATACCGTTTGGTAAATCAGACATGTAAGCTTTTGTAATTTAATTGCTGCAAAAATAAAGAAACCCTTAAATAACGCACTAAAATAAAATAGGATGCAGATACGGGTGTATTAATGATAAATATTGCCTGCCCGATTACTTTTTTAATACTCTTAAAAAATAGGACAGGTTATGAACATAATCTAAATGATCGGGTGCCGTATTGCCGGCAAAACCCATAACGGTAAAATTGTTTTTGTTGGCGTTGCTGATTTGTTGCATACCTCCGGGCTTTGATTGAAGTATTGGCTTTGCCGGAACACCTACCGCATTGGATAAAAATTCTGCGGTTTCTGTAGTGCTGGAGAATGTGCCGGGGAAAATTTCGGAATGGGCGAATAAAAATTTCTTTTTAGATTTTTTTTGAACAGCCTGTTGTACGTAATTTAAAAACGGCTGCATTTGCATGGAGTCAATTACCCCTCCATCAGCCAATAACTTTCTTTCCGGTATATAGCCGGTATGTAACCCGTCTAATAACAAAACGCCGTCTGTTATGCGGGCATGATGTTCATTTGAAAGAATGGCTCTGATGGCTCCATACCCCGCACTAAAACAACCAATATACAGCTTCTTTATCACAATACTTTTATTAAGCCGATAGGATATTGCTTCTTTTACAATTTTTAATAAACTGTCAAATTTTTCCGGCTTCTTAAAAGGAGCCACATAAACTGATGAACCTGAACCCAGATTAACAGCTACGCCTATTACTTTATTTTTTTCGGCTGCATGAGCCACAATTTCGGGGCTGCCCATAAAGTGAATATAAATATCTGCGTATTTTTTTTGTTGAACGTTTCGTGGAATAAAAACAAAAATCGGTTTAGGCAATACATCCTCTATTCTAAAAGAAATGCCTTTTGTGGTATCAAAATGCACCCTAGAATGCTTGCGAACCGTTTCCTGCATAGGGGATGGAAACTGGCTGACAGGTGATTGCGATAAACCAGGCAATGCAATACCTGAAAGAAGAATAGCAATAAACAATAACTGTTTCACTACTGTAAAAATAACAACTGCATTTTAAACAGTTGTATTATTTCATAATGAATTCAATAAACTCTACTTACAAAAAAGTGATTGCTCTAAAAAGAACAACCACTTTGATGACTTTAAGTGAATTTTGGATGTTATTGTAGGCATAATTAGTCAGAAGAATGCTTCATACGCTACGGCAAATAGATGAAGAGAACAATTTTACCGTAGGTAAATCTCTCAAAATTGGTAAGAGATGTCTCTCCGTTCCGAATGCTTTTGGAACAGAATCGACATGACGATATGCTATCTTGATTTTCAATAAAAAACATCCAGAAGCTACGTTACTTTAAGCCCGTTATACTATTTCAGCACTCCCAGTTCTTTACCAATTTTTGTAAAGGCTGCAATGGCTTTGTCTAAATGTTCCTGATTGTGCGCGGCACTTAACTGTACCCTAATGCGTGCCTGGCCTTTGGGAACCACAGGGAAAAAGAACCCTATTACATAAATGCCTTCATCTAACAGTTGGGTGGCAAAATCGGCCGCCAATACCGCATCGTATAACATGATGGGGACAATGGGGTGGTCGCCGGGTTTAATATCAAAACCGGCAGCCGTCATTTTTTCTCGGAAATATTTTGTGTTAAATTCTAATTTATCCCTTAAATGGGTAGAAGCCGAAAGCATATCTAATACTGCAATAGAGCCGCCAACAATAGAAGGCGCGAGCGTATTGCTAAAAAGATAGGGCCTTGATTTTTGGCGCAGCATATCAATAATTTCTTTTCTTCCGGAGGTAAATCCGCCGGAGGCACCGCCCAAAGCTTTACCCAATGTTCCGGTAATGATATCAATTTTGCCCATTACGCCACGGTATTCGTGTGTGCCGCGCCCTGTCTTACCCAGAAATCCAGAGGAATGACATTCGTCAATCATAATAACGGCATCGTATTTTTGGGCCAGGGCTACAATTTTATCTAACTGTGCAATGGTACCATCCATACTAAAAGAGCCATCGGTAACAATCATACGGCTGCGGCAACCTGCGGCTTCCTGTAATTTGGCTTCCAAATCGTTCATGTTATTATGCTCGTAGCGAAAACGCTGGGCTTTACATAGCCTAACACCGTCAATAATGCTGGCATGGTTAAGGGCATCGGAAATAATCGCATCTTGGTCGTTTAGCAGGGGTTCAAAAACTCCGCCGTTGGCATCAAAAGCTGCTGCGTATAATATAGTATCTTCGGTACCCAGAAATTCAGATATTTTTTGTTCTAACTCTTTATGAATATCCTGTGTGCCGCAAATAAAACGCACACTGCTCATACCGTAGCCTCTTTCGTCAATGGTTTTATGTGCTGCTTTTATTACATCGGGGTGCGATGATAAGCCGAGGTAATTATTGGCACAAAAATTTAAAACGGTTTTACCCTGTCCAGCTGCGTCATTCAGGCGGGCATTAACCGTAATTTCTGCACCCTGTGGGCTTTCAATAATCCTTTCCGATTTGTACAAGCCGGAGGCCTTAATATCTTCTACTTCTTTGGCAATGCGTTGTGTAAAGGTTTCGTTCATAATAAAAAAATTTATTGTAGATGCAATGTTCCTGACAATCAAATATCATAATAATTTATGATTGATAAAAATTATAGGAAACCGTTTGCGCAGCAAAAGACTTGTTACATAAGGCTTTTGGAGTTCGCAAAGCAGTATTTTTATAGTATTTATTGGTTGTTGATGAATTGAAATACATTTTTATTGATAATAAGGAACCGGTTTGCCGGTACTTTTATCAATCGGCATGGGTGATTGCCATTCTTTTAATTGTGTGTATAGTTTAGTACTCAAATCGTTTAATTTATCGGGGTATTGTTTGGCCACATCATTATTTTCGCCAATATCATTTGTAAGATTATACAATTCTTTCTTCCCGGTTCTGATGCTATACACCATTTTCCAATCACCCTGCCTGATGGCACTGCTGTAATTAATGCCAAGCGTATCAGTGCCAATCCATTTATTAGGCATATGCCAAATCAGGTAACGGTTGTTATTGGTATAAGTAGCATTTTTTAAAACCGGCAGGAAGGATTGCCCGTCAATTTTTTGAAGGGTGTTATAATTTTTCACTTTTGCCGCTTCTAAAATTGTTGGGAAAAAATCTTCAATAATAACATACTGGTTGGCAACGGAGCCCGGTTTTACATGCTTAGGCCATTTTACCAACATGGGTTCTCGTATGCCGCCTTCGTGTACCGAGCCTTTACCGGCTTTCAGCGGCAGATTATGTGTATAAGCCTGTCCGCCTCTGGTTCCGGGATTGCTTAAGCCGCCGTTATCACTCATAAAAATAATGATGGTATTCTTGTCAACTTTTTCCTTTTGTAAAAAGTCCATAACATCGCCCAGGCTTTTATCCATACCCTCAATCATGCTGGCATAGCGTGCTTCCAATGGGTCAAGGCCGGCATCAATATATTTTTGATAAAAACGTTTATCGGCAGTAATGGGCTGGTGTACGGCATAATGCGAGAGGTACAGGAAAAACGGGCGTTTTTGTTCAATAGGTTCTTTTATTGATTTTAACGCTTCTAATGTGAGTGCTTCCGTTAAAAATGTATCGGTGCCGTAATATTGTTGGAGATTGGGAACAGCATGTATGCCGGCTTTATTGGGAATATTGCCATAATTTTCTGTTCCTAAAAAACTTTGCGGATGGCCGGTAGCACTACCTGCAATATTTACCATAAAACCCAGATTATAGGGGCTACTGCCGGGGCTGCCGTTAGGACCCCAATGCGCTTTACCTATATGTACCGTAAAATAACCTGCATCTTTCAATAACTGAACAAAGCTGGTAGCCTGTATGGTATGCGGCATACCTGCATCCGGGTTTAATCCGTTATAATTCCAATCGGCAATACCTAACTGTTTATCGGGCGCATCTGTAGGGTTGTCTTTTGTGGGCGATGTCCAACTGGTAACATGGTGGTGGGCAGCGTTCATACCTGTAAGCAGGCTAATGCGTGTAGGTGTACAAACCGGCGTAGCATAAGCATGGGTAAACTTCATGCCTTCTGCAGCCATTCTTTCCATAGCAGGTGTATGAAATTTTTTATTGATGGGTGTTTTTTCTTTCCAGAAGGGTACGCTGCAATCCTGCCAACCCATATCATCTACCATAAATACAATAATATTGGGTTGTTTTTGGGCAAACCCCGAAAATGACATAATACAAAATACAAATAATAAAACCCCGTAACGAGTGAGCATAGCAACTACAATTAAAATGAAACAAATAGCGATTGGTTACATTTGGCGAAGGTATAATTATTCTACAAAAACTAATGCCGGCAGGTTTTGTTTAAAAATATAATTACCATTATTTTGTAGTAATATAAAAATAACAATGACCCATCATAAACAAACGTTAGAAGAAAAGTTTAATGAAGTGTATAACGGTCTTAACAAAGAACAGCAAATGGCTGTTGATACCTTAGAAGGCCCGGTAATGGTAATTGCAGGGCCCGGAACCGGGAAAACACAAATACTGGCAGCCAGAATCGGAAAAATACTTTTAACAACAGATGCCGACCCTGAGAATATTTTATGCCTTACTTATACTGATGCCGGCGTGGTGGCCATGCGCAAAAGATTACAGCAATTTATTGGTGCCGCAGCCTACAAAGTAAATATTTACACCTTTCATGCTTTTTGTAATGATGTAATTCAGGATAATCTGCATTTGTTTGAAAGAACAGCACTCGACCCCGTATCGGATTTAGAACGAATAGATTTTTTTAAAACTTTAATTGACAGCTTTGGTAAAGAGCATCCTTTAAAAAGATACCGGGGAGATGTATATTATGAGGTTAACAACCTGCAACAGCTTTTTTCTACCATGAAACGGGAGGGCTGGACAACACCATACCTGAATGAAAAAATTGACGGATATATTGAAAGTTTACCGGAGCGCGATGAATTTAAATACAAACGAAAATACAAACAATATAATGCGGGGGATTTAAAAGAAGATGCTGTTAAAGAGGCAACTGAAAAGGCTGAAAAGCTAAGAGCCGCCGTCAACGAATTTGACCGGTTTCAAGCCATCATGCGAAAACACAACCGGTATGATTTTGACGATATGATTAACTGGGTTATACAGGCGTTTGAAGAAAATCCTAATCTGCTGGCCGATTATCAGGAACAGTATCAATATATTTTGGTAGATGAATTTCAGGATACAAGTGGAACTCAAAACAAAATCATTCAGTTATTAATCAATTACTGGGAACAACCCAATGTTTTTGTAGTGGGCGATGATGATCAAAGCATCTACCGTTTTCAGGGAGCCAATGTAGAAAACATGCTCGAGTTTGCTAATCAGTATGCCAAACATCTGCACACCATTGTGCTCACTAAAAACTACCGGAGTACGCAGCCCATTTTAGATGTATCAAAATCGGTGATTGATAACAATGAAGAAAGGCTCATAAAAAAAATACCGGGCTTAAATAAAAACCTGATGGCGGCCAATGAAGCCATTAAAAATTTACAACATTTGCCGCTCCTGTTAGAATATAATTCGGTGGCGGAGGAGATGGCCGGGATTACTTTACGCATCTGCCAATTAGTAAACAATGGGGCGGCTCCCGGTAAAATAGCGGTAATTTATAAAGAAAATAAGTATGGTGAAGAGCTTGCTCAATATTTAGCAGTAAACAATGTGCCTGTTTATACCAAAAGAAATATTAATTTACTGAACGAGCCGTTTATAAAAAAAATTATTACTATACTAAGGTATTTGAATGCCGAACATGATATTCCTTATGGCGGCGATGAATATTTATTTGAAATATTGCATTATGATTTTTATAAAATACCTCCTATTGAAATAGCAAAACTAACAGTAGAGGCCAACAAAAAAAGATACGACAAAGAAGAGGTTTCTTTACGCAGTTTATTGGCCGATAAGTCCGATGCTCCGCAAAAGGATTTGTTTGACGCTGGCGGCATTTACCCGCAATTAAAAGAGGCAAGCCATATATTGGAACAATTGATAGCCGATGTTTCAAACATTACTTTGCAGCAATTACTCGATCATGTTATTCGCAACGCAGGGGTATTAAAATATGTATTAGAGCATCCGCAAAAAGTAGCACTCATCAACTACCTGACAGCCTTTTTTAATTTTGTAAAAGAAGAAAACCGCCGCCGCCCAACCATGACGCTGGCCTCGCTCATCAGCCTTATTGATTTAATGGAGCAGGAGGCCGTACCGCTACCAATGGTACGTGTAACCGGTAACGATAAAGGCGTAAATCTTTTAACTGCTCATGGCAGTAAGGGATTAGAGTTTGAGTATGTATTTTTGGCCGGCACAAACGCCAATAACTGGGAAAAGAAAAGAAAACCCGGCGGTGGCTATAAAATTCCGGACACCGTATTTTCATCTGTTCCCGAAGGTGATGACCAGGAAGAACTACGCCGTGTTTTTTATGTAGCACTTACCCGCGCAGAAAAGGAACTGTTTATTTCTTACGCCAAAAGAAATAACGACAATAAAGAACTGGAACCCTCGCAATTTATAGCAGAGATTAAAGACGGGTATCATTTAGAAACAGAGCCACAGGAAATGAGTACCGATGAACTGGCAGCCTTTCAGCAATTATTATTTACTAATCAGCAACCTGTTTTGCAGGCAACGGAAGATGATTTTATTAATGCGCTGCTGGAAAAATTTGTGATGAATGTTACCGCCCTGAATAATTATTTAAGTTGTCCGTTAAAATTCTATTATCAAAATTTAATTAGAATTCCCAGCGGAAGAAATGAGGCTACAGAATTTGGCAGTGCCATACATTTTTCCCTGGAAAGATTGTTTAGAAAAATGAAGGCATCTGATGATAAAGAATTTGAACCCGTAGCTAATGTTATAGACGACTTTAACTGGTACTTACAACGGCATCGTGAAAACTTTACAAAAGAAGCCTATGAGCGCAGGCTGGAGCAGGGCAGCATTATTATTCCGGAATATTATAATAAATATATTGATACCTGGAACAAAGTAGCCTTGGTAGAAGTAAATATACGAGGCGTAGTAGTAAATGGTGTACCGCTAAAAGGTAAATTAGACAAGATAGAATTTACAGGCAATGATGTGAATGTGGTAGATTATAAAACCGGTAATGCCGATAAAGCCAAAACCCGTTTAAAAGGACCCTCAGAAAAAGAACCCAATGGCGGCGATTACTGGCGGCAGGCAATATTTTACAAACTATTGGTAGATAATTATCCGCAAAAAAACTGGCATGTTGTAAGTACGGAGTTTGATTTTATTGAACCCGATAGTAAAAAGAATTTTATTAAAGAAAAGGTAGCCATCACACCGGCCGATATTGAAACTGTAAAACAGCAGGTAGGCACGGTTTGGAACAGCATTCAACAAAAAGATTTTTATAAAGGATGTGGTAAGCCCGATTGTCATTGGTGTAATTTTGTAAAGGACAATTCCCTTTTCGATCATTTGGAAGTAGAGGAGGCAGAAGAAACATAACAAACAATTTTTAAATTCAAATGCAGCAAAACCCTCAACAGGTTCTTAAAAAATATTTTGGTTATGATTCTTTTCGGCCATTGCAGGAGGACATTATTACCGCTGCTTTGGATGGCAAGGATGTGTTGGCGCTAATGCCAACAGGCGGCGGCAAATCTTTGTGTTACCAAATTCCCGGATTATCCAAAGAAGGTTTATGTCTGGTAATTTCTCCGCTTATTGCATTAATGAACGATCAGGTTCAAAACCTGAGAAAAAAAAACATTACGGCCTTTTCTATTTATAGCGGTATGCCTCGTTATGAAGTGGTTAATGTGTTGGAAACTGCCATTCACAGCAATTGTAAATTTTTGTATGTATCGCCCGAAAGATTAGAATCGGCTTTATTTAAAGAGTTTTTACCGGGATTAGATGTGAATTTTATTGCAGTAGATGAAGCACACTGTATATCGCAATGGGGTTATGATTTCCGGCCTCCGTATTTAAAAATTTCGGAGCTTCGTAAAGAGCTGCCCGGTGTTCCCCTCATCGCTTTAACTGCATCGGCAACACCATTAGTACAACAAGATATTTGCGCTAAACTCAGCCTTAACGCTGATAACAATTTTACCGTTTTTAAACAATCTTTTGAGAGGCCTAACCTTTCGTATAGCATTTTTAATGTACAAAGTCGCATTAATAAAATTATAGATGTGTTGACTAATGTATCGGGCTCGGCTATTGTGTATTGTAAAACACGTAAACGTACCAAAGAAATTACCGATGTATTACAAATGCAGGGCATATCGGCAGATTATTATAATGCTGGATTATCAACCGAAATTCGCACTAAGAAACAGCAAGCCTGGTTACAAAACAAAACCCGGGTGATGGTTTGTACCAATGCTTTTGGAATGGGTATTGACAAACCCGATGTAAGAACAGTAATACATGCTGATGTTCCCGATTGTTTAGAAAATTACTATCAGGAAGCAGGCCGTGCCGGCAGGGATGGCCAAAAAGCTTTTGCCGTTTTATTATACGATAATATAGAAATTGAAGCGTTGAAAAGTCTGCCCGATATTCGTTACCCCAATGCAGAAATTATTAGAAACGTTTATAGCAGTGTGGTTAATTATTTACAATTACCAGATGGCGAAGAACCCGGCAATTATTATGATTTTGATTTGAAAGATTTTATTAAAAGATTCAAATTAGATATTCATACCACCATATACGGATTAAAAGCCTTAGAGCAGGATGGCTGGTTAAATTTTAACGAACAGGTTTTTATTCCGGCTACAGTACGCTTTACTATTTTTAAAAACAGCTTGTACGAGTATGAGGCAGCTAATCCGCATCTGGAACCGATTATTAAAACACTATTACGTACTTATGAAGGTATTTATGATTATCCGGTGGCAATTTCAGAAACTTTTGTAGCCTATATATTAAAGCAAGAAGCCGTATTTATTAAAGAGCAACTCCGTCGCCTCCATTTTGACAGCGTAATAGACTACCAGCCGCAAAAAGATACGCCGCAAGTGTATTTAAATCGTACACGCATCAAATCTTCTTTATTAGAAATTGACAGAAAATTTTTAGAAGAACGAAAGAAAATTTTTACCGAAAGGGTTTGCAAGATGATAGATTTTATTAGCAACAAGCAACTTTGTCGCAGTAAAATGATTGGTAATTATTTTGGCGATGCAGCAATGAAGGATTGCGGCATTTGCGATAATTGCCTAAGCAAAAAGAAAGCCGAAATATCAAAAGAAGATTTTAACAGCATACAGAAAATATTAAAAGAAAATTTACAAATACCCCAAGAAGCTGCAGCTATGTTGAACTTATTAAAGAGATTTAAAAAAGAGCATGCATGGGCTGTGATTAACTTTTTGGTGGAAGAAGGAAATATTAAAATGCAGCCCGATGGGAAACTACAATGGGCGTAACACAATTAATAATAATGGAACAATTTGAAAATGATATAAAAAAATGTATTGAGGTATTACAAAGCGGTGGTGTGATTTTATACCCAACCGATACGGTTTGGGGATTAGGTTGCGATGCCGCCAATGAAGCAGCGGTAGCAAAAATTTATACCATTAAACAAAGAAGCGATAGTAAGGCGTTGATTGTACTGGCGGCTTCCGAAAAAGAGGTGATGCAGCATGTAGCCACTGTAGATTTAAGTCTTTTTGATTATTTAAAAGAAACCACCCAACCTACAACGGTTATATATGAGCATGGCATCGGCTTTGCCGAAAATCTTTTAGCAGAAGACGGAAGTATTGCCATAAGAATTTGTGAAGAAGTTTTTTGTAAAACCTTAATTAAAAGATTTGGGAAACCTATTGTTTCAACGTCGGCTAATATTTCCGGCAGCGCGGCAGCCACTAATTTTTCACAAATAAATGATGCCATTAAAACGGCAGTAGATTATGTAGTACAATACCGGCAGGATGATAATACTACGGCAACGCCCAGTTCTATTATTCGATGGGAAAACGGGAAGGTTGAAAAAATACGATAATCTTTTTGATAAAAAATAATTGCAAGGGCAGATTCCATACTGATAAAACTCAAACTAATTTTATCTTTGCCCGTTTAATGGATATTCAATTACACGATACCGAAAAAATTATTATTGATAAAGTAGCTGAAGCTGCTCAGGAACTGGGCATGGAGAGTTATTTGATAGGAGGCTTTGTGCGGGACAAATTATTGAACCGAGCCACCAAAGATGCTGATATTGTATGTGTGGGCGATGGTATTGAACTGGCCAAGGCCGTAGCCAAACGGTTTTCGCCGGAACCTCATGTAAATTATTTTAAAAACTTTGGTACTGCACATATTCGTGCTGCCGATTTTGATATTGAATTTGTAGGAGCCCGAAAGGAAAGCTACCAGCATGATAGCCGTAAACCTCAGGTACAACCCGGAACTTTACAAGACGATCAAAACCGGAGAGATTTTACCATTAATGCGCTGGCCATTAGTTTAAATAAAAAAAATTACGGCTCGCTACTCGATCCATTTGGGGGCTTACAACATCTGGATGAAAAAATAATTATTACCCCGCTGGAGCCCGATCAAACTTTTAGTGATGACCCACTGCGGATGATGAGAGCCATACGCTTTGCAACACAATTAGGTTTTACTATTGCTCCTCAAACCTTTCAGTCAATAAAAAATAATGCAGAGCGCATTCAAATTATTTCGCAAGAGCGTATTACAGATGAACTCAATAAAATTATTTTAGCGGAAAAACCGTCTATTGGCTTCGAACTGTTATACAAATCCGGTTTACTAAAAATAATTTTCCCCAAGATGGTTGATTTATCCGGAGCAGAATTTGTTGAAGGAAAAGGGCATAAAGATAATTTTTACCATACCCTGCAAGTGCTTGATAACATTGCCCAAAAAACCAATGACCTATGGCTGCGCTGGGCTGCTATTTTACACGATATAGCAAAACCTGCCACTAAAAAATTTGAAGAAGGACACGGTTGGACTTTTCATGGCCACGAGGTAGTGGGTGGCCGCATGGTGCCTAAAATTTTTGCACAACTCAAATTACCGCAAAACGAAAAAATGCGGCAGGTAAAGAAATTGGTCGAGTTGCATTTGCGCCCCATCAGCGTTACCAAAGAAAATATTACCGACTCTGCCATCAGAAGATTATTGTTTGATGCCGGTGATGATTTTGAAGCATTGATGATGCTTTGCGAAGCCGATATTACCAGCAAAAACAAATACAAGGTAAAACGTTATCTCGAAAACTTTATGATAGTAAGGGAGCGTTGTAAAGAAGTAGAAGAGAAAGATCAGATTAGAAACTGGCAGCCACCCATTGACGGGAATCAGATTATGCAATTGTTCAACCTAAAGCCCTCCAGAGAAGTAGGTTTTTTAAAAGATGCTTTAAAAGATGCAATTTTAGATGGCGAAGTGGCTAACAATTTTGATGCAGCTTATGAATTTGTGATGACAAAAGCTAAAGAAATAGGGGTGGTAAAGTAAACCATTGCGGTAGTTTTTATTTTCATCTTGCACAACCGATTGCAGTAATTTGATTTTCTTATTGCATTTCAAAGGATTACTAACTAACTTTGAAAGGTCTTGCTATTCTCAATCTATTCTAAAAACAATTTTACCGATGCGTTATCTGGTTTTATTATTATGCATTCTTTCGCAGCAACTATTTGCACAACACAAACCCAACATTATATACATCTACGCCGATGATCTGGGGTATGGAGAGTTAGGCAGTTACGGCCAAACAAAAATAAAAACTCCTAATCTGGATCGTATGGCCAAAGAAGGAATGCAGTTTACGCAGCATTATACCGGCACACCGGTTTGTGCACCGGCACGTTGTATGTTGCTAACCGGTAAGCATGGCGGTCATTCCTACATAAGAGGCAATTATGAGTTGGGTGGTTTTCCTGATAGTACAGAACGTGGGCAACTGCCTTTAAAAGAAGGCATATTTACCATTGCAGATTTATTAAAACAAAAAGGATATGCTACAGCCGTTATTGGCAAATGGGGGTTGGGAATGGCTGATACCGAAGGCAGTCCCTTGCGGCATGGGTTTGATTATTTTTACGGATACTTAGACCAAAAACAGGCGCACAACTATTATCCCACACATCTCTGGGAAAATAATCGTTGGGATACTTTACGGCAGCCATTTATAAATGTACACAAACGCCTTAACCGGGATACGGTTACACAAAAAGACTTTGATTATTTTAAAGGTGTAGATTATGCTCCGGAAAAGATGACGGAAAAAGCACTTGGTTTTATTGATGCAAATAAAAAGCACCCGTTCTTTTTATATCTTCCCTATACCATCCCTCATGCATCGTTACAGGTGCCAGATGAGTGGATACAACTATATAAAGGAAAATTTGATGAAAAACCATATTATGGTGAAAAAGGCTATGCTGCTTCCAAATATCCACTATCTGCTTATGCAGCCATGATTACTTACTTAGACGCACAGGTAGGAATTATTATGCAAAAAATAAAAGATATGGGGTTAGATAAAAAAACGATTATCATGTTCAGTAGCGATAATGGAGCTACTTTTAACGGAGGGGTTGATGCCCGGTTTTTTAATAGTATGGCCGGATTACGTGGTTTTAAAATGGATTTATATGAAGGCGGTATCCGAATGCCTTTTATTGTTAGATGGCCGGGGAAAATAAAAAAAGGAACTACAAGCAATCTAATTTCCGCACAATATGATCTATTAACTACTATCGCCGATATAACAAAACAAAAAGTAACGGATACTGACGGTATTTCTTTTTTGCCCGAACTATTGGGCAAAAAGCGAAAACAACAAAAACATGCTTATTTATATTTTGAATATCCCGAAAATGGTGGTGGCGTGGCCATTAGAATGGGTAATTGGAAAGGCGTAAAACTAAATATGAAAAAAGATAAAAATGCAACTTGGGAAATTTATGATCTGAAAAACGACCCTTACGAAAAAAACAATATAGCCCGCCAACATCCCGAACTGGTTTTGCAATTTAATGCTATTGTAAAAAAAGAACATCGGCATTCTCCTATTAAACAATGGGAATTTGTAGATTAAGATTTGTTCCCTATCACCAAAAGCCAAAGTAACAGCTTTAAACTTATACAAATAAGAACTGAAAAATGTAAAAAGCAGATTGTAAAAAAGAGCCTTTAATTAGTACATCGTTCTGCTACGAAACACCGGTAGAAATGCCTGATGTGAAAGCAAAGCATACTCCATCGAGTATATGTTATACGAAACATATTTATAAAACGGACCAATGATACTTTGTATAATGCTCCCGAAAACATTCGGGAATTACAAATATCCAATCGGCATTAGTCGTTTTGCAATTGCCTTAATCTTCTATTTGTTTGATTTATAGCGGCATAATATATATTATTGTAACAAACAATAAAATGAATTTTACAATACTCTTATAGATAAATACAGCTGTATATAAATTTTTGTAGTAAATCTACTATATTAAATTTGTAAAAATATTATATATCATGGAGCTGCTTCATATAAAAATTTTACCTTAGATGTTA
>JBKEEB010000103.1:0-9931 GCA_047975735.1 Niabella sp. | reverse complement strand
TGTGGTTATAAATGACGGGAAAAAGTATTTTCTAGCGATTGGATATTCGTAATAGATTAGTTATGTTTTTATTGCTATACTATGTAAAAATCTCCACTGTATTCACTGTACATTCATACTAACACCCACGCTCACAGTCTTATTTTACATTTTAATTACCAGCTACACATTTACGCCAAACAAATAACCCACTAACGCAGTAAGCCCCATAGCTATGGTTCCCCAAAAGGTGATTCTAACAATGGCTTTTGTTACGCCGGAACCTCCTGCCTTAGCGGCCACAGCTCCCAATATGGCCAAAAATATAATGGCAGAGATATATAAAGCATACTCCATATATTGCAAAGGGAAAAACAATGTTACCAATAAAGGTAAAATTCCGCCAGATGTAAAGGCCGCCCCCGAAGCAAAAGCAGCCTGCATTGGGTTAGCTTTACTTACTTCATTAATTCCTAACTCTTCTCTTACATGAGCCGCTAAAGCATCTTTCTCAGTAAGTTCCTTAGCAACTAATGCCGCTGTTTGTTTCTGCAATCCGCGAGTTATAAAAATCTGTGTCAAGCGTTGTAATTCAATTTCCGGCATTTCTTTCAGCTCCTGCCTTTCTCGTTCAATATCGGCCTTTTCAATATCTGTTTGGGAGCTCACCGATACATATTCCCCAGCAGCCATTGACAGTGCACCAGCTACTAATCCGGCTAATGCCGCTAATACTACCGGCTCACGTAATCCACTGGCTGCTGCAACCCCAATAGCAATACTGGCGGTAGATAAGATACCGTCATTGGCTCCTAATACCGCAGCTCTTAGCCAGTTGCTACGGGTTATGTAATGAGGTTCTAAATAATCGTCCAAATCTTTTTGAATATCTGACATAACATTTAATGAATTCAATTATTTTTCTAAAAGCCAAAGTTCTATAAAGATAAGATTGATTGATGTTTAAATAAATAGATTTCGATATAATTTCTTAGCTTGTTTTCTTATAATTATATATGGCAAATCCATTCAGCAATATTGCAAAAATACCAAGATATCCCAACTCCGTTAGTACAGCTGACATGCTGCTGCCTTTTAATACAATCAGGCGGACTACTTTTATAAAATGAGTAACAGGCGTAAGGTTTGAAAGTGTTCGCGCCCAATCGGGCATGCTATCAGTACTGGTAAAAAAACCACTCATTAAAATAAATATCATCATAAAAAAGAAGGCTACAAACATGGCCTGTAGTTGAGTTTCGGCAAAGGTAGAAATAAGCAAACCCAACCCTAATAGAGCTATTAAATATACAGCAGCAAACACATACAATGTAAGTAAACTACCATGCGAGGCTATGCCATATACTAAATACATAACCAAAAGACCCAGCGTAAAAACTATTATACCAACTACCCAAAATGGAATGAGTTTGCCCAACACAAATTGCCATTTTTTAACAGGTGTTACATTTATTTGCTCTATGGTTCCTATTTCTTTTTCTCGCACAATGTTTAATGCCGTTAAAAAGCCACCCACCAGCGTAAGTAATAATACCAAAATGCCCGGCACCATATAATATTTATACTCGGCTCTAATATTATACCAGTTTACACTATCTAATGTTATAGCTGCATCGGGTGTATATAACGCTCCGCTGTCAGTCTTTATTTTTACATCCAAATTTTTATTAAAATCTGCCAAAACAGCCATTAAATAACTACCCCCTATAAAGGCTTTCGTCCCATTAATTGCATCTACCGAAATATTTACTTTCTGACTTCCTTCGCGCACCAGATTGCGCTCAAAATGAGACGGGATTTCAAGAATCAGATCGGCATCACCATGTTCAATAAATTTCAATCCTTCTTTGTAAGAACCGGGCGTGCCGGCAATAATAAAATAACCGGAGGACTCTAACTTATTCAACAATTTTTGAGAATAGGAGCTATGGTCATTGTCAACATATACTACATTCACATTCTTCACTTCGAAATTTGCAGCCAATGGCAAAATAATCAATTGAACAATTGGCATGGCAAACATCATAGCCAAAATAGTACGATCTCTAAAGATTTGCAGAAACTCCTTTTGCAATATAAAACCGAGTGAATTCACGATAATCTTATTTTAAATCTTTTTAAAGCTACAAGTAACAATAATACTGCCATTACCAGCAGTACTAATGTTTCCTTCCATACAAACCCAAAGCCAAGCCCTTTTAACATTACAGCTTTTATGATAATATAGTAATAGCGAGATGGCAGCACATAAGAAATAATTTGAAATATTTTGGGCATATTTTCTAAAGGAAACATAAATCCCGTAAGTAACAATGTTGGCAACATCATAACCATCATAGAGACTAACATTGCTGCCTGCTGTGTGCTAGTAACATTAGAAATTAACAACCCTAAGGAAAGGCAGGTAATAATAAACAATATACTTTCAACAAAAAGCAATAACAGGCTACCCTTAATTTCAACGTTTAAAAAATATACTGAGAGTATTAAAATGATGATAAAGTTAATGATGGATAATACCAGATAAGGTACGGCTTTAGCAATTAAAACCATCACGGGTTTAAAAGGCGACACTAACAATATTTCCATAGTACCTGTTTCTTTTTCTCTAACTACAGCTACTGATGTAAGTGCCGTACTTACTATCATAAAAATAAGTGCTATTACACCGGGAATAAAATTTAGCGAACCACTTTGCTCCTCATTATACAACATGCGTATTTCCGGAACAATTTTGTAAGATGCAGCCGCACCAATATTTAATTCCTGCTGATAATTATTAATGATTGTTCCCAAATAATTGCTAATAGTGGTTGCCGTATTGGGGTCTGATGCATCGGCAATTACCTGTACATGTGCACCCCCCTTTTTATAAAGATCAGTACCAAAATTTATAGGGAAAATAATAGCACCCTTAATATTGCCTGTTTGAAAGCGGTGCTCAATATCATTATAATTAATTACCGGATCCGTAATATTGAAATATGCATTTGAACGAAGTTTTTCGGTTATATTCATCGTATGTACATCATTAGCATTATCCTGTATAGCAATACCTATATTTTTAACTTCGCTACTTAAAGCAAAACCAAATAATATAATTTGTACAATAGGTAAACCAAACATAATTAACAGGGTTCTTCTATCCCTGAAAACATGAAAAAACTCTTTACGAACAAATACAAATAACTGTTTCATTTTAATCTCCCGATCTTTTGGCACCACGGGCCAGTTGATAAAAAACATCTTCCATCGACGATGTATGAAAACGTTGCTTTAAATGAGCAGGTGTATCCATTGCTTCAATGCGTCCGTCCACCATTACACTGATGCGATTACAATATTCTGCTTCATCCATATAATGCGTTGTTACAAAAACGGTAATACCATTGGCCGAGGCATCATATATCATTTCCCAAAACTGTCGTCGGGTTACAGGGTCAACACCTCCGGTAGGTTCATCTAAAAAAACAATTTTGGGTTGGTGAAAAATTGCCACCGAGAAGGCCAGTTTTTGCTTCCATCCCAAAGGTAACGATGCTACCATTTTATCAGCCTCTTGCTGCAAACCCAGTGTTATCAATAGTTCCCGACTTCTTTCTTTTATTTCTTTACGACTTACACCATACACACCTCCATAAAAAGTTATGTTTTCCAACACCGTTAAATTATCATACAAAGAAAACTTCTGGCTCATATAACCAATGTTCTTTTTAATCTGCTCCTGCTGGCGATATACATTAAAACCTGCTACAGTAGCTTCACCGGAAGTGGGAAACGACAAGCCGCATAAAATACGCATAGCAGTGGTTTTACCGGCACCATTGGCTCCCAGAAATCCAAAAATCTCACCTTTTTCAACATCAAAGCTTATTGAATCAACCGCTTTAAAATCGCCAAATTGCTTGGTTAAATTTTTACATATAATTGATTTATTATCCATGTGCCAAAACTTTAGTTTCACCACTATTCAAATATTGTTCACTCATTAAACGTATAAAACTATCTTCAATAGTAGGTGCTATTTTTTTTATTGTCAGATTTATAGGATTATATTTTTCAGCCAGTACTTGCAGGTTTTGTTCATTACCCAAATTAGACGAAAGTGTAAGATGCAGGTTATCGCCAAAAGCATAACAACTTTCTACGGCAGCATCAGTTCTTAATTCTTTTAGTAGTTGATAGATATTATCGGCCTTTACCGCAAACAGGGATTTAGGAAAACTTTGTACTATAACATCCGGCCTATTTACCGACATTATTTTACCACCCTGCATTAAAGCAATACGATCGCACAAATTAGCTTCTTCCATATAGGGCGTTGATACTACAATAGTAATTCCCTGAGTTTTTAATTTGTTGAGCATATCCCAAAATTCTTTACGGGACACTACATCTACACCCGTTGTTGGTTCATCTAAAAACAATACCTCTGGCTTATGAATAAGTGCGCAACATAATGCCAGCTTTTGTTTCATACCACCGGAAAGTTTTCCTGCGCGGCGATTATTAAATGGTTTTATTTGATCATAAATATCTTTTATCAACTCATAGTTTTCCTGAATGGTTGTACCAAAAACAGTTGCGAAGAAACTTAGATTTTCTTTTACAGTTAAATCCTGATACAATGAAAACCTGCCCGGCATATATCCTACTTTATTACGAATGGTACGATAGTCTTTTACCACATCACAGCCTTCTACAGTAGCAGTGCCTTTATCTGCCAAAATTAATGTTGTAAGTATGCGAAATAGGGTTGTCTTGCCTGCACCATCGGGTCCAATTAAGCCGAACAACTCTCCTTTTTGTACATCAAAAGAAACATTATCGACCGCCTTTACGCTATCATAACTTTTTATAATTTGATTTACTATTACGGAGCTCATGTATTAATTGTTATATTTTTATTTATTTAAATAACACCTCGCCATACATTCCAATTTTTAAAAAACCGTCGTTCTTAACTTTTACTTTTATGGCATATACCAAATTGGCTCTTTCGTCTTTAGTTTGAATATTTTTGGGAGAAAACTCAGCCTTATCCGATACCCAGGAGACTACTCCATTGTATTGCTTATAACTGTTTTTACTATCATCAATTCTTACCGTAACCTGCTGCCCCAGCTTCACTTGGGGTAATTGGGTACCGGTAATATACGCTTTCAAAAAAAGCGTATCAATATTTGCTATTTTGTATAATGGTTTTCCAATCATCAGCATTTCGCCTTGTAAAGCATAGTTTACCAAAACCGTTCCTGTGGTGGGATTTATAATTTGTCCTTTATCAATCTGCTCCTGAAACTGGGCTACCGTTTTTTCTAAAGGCAGTTTTTGGCTTAATACGTTACGATTTTGAGTGGTGGTATTGTATGTGTTCAACTTTAACTGCTGCTGTGTTACGGCAATTTGTTTTTGTAGTTGATCAATAGCTGCATTCATATCGTCCAGTTGTTTTTGAGTAGCAGCATCAGCCTTTACTAAATTTTCGGTGCGTGTACGCTCTCGCAATTGTTGTGCTAATTGAGATTTTTGTACGGCAAGCTGGCGTTGTACTAATTGGGTTTGGTCAACCGGACTCACCATTTTTTCCTGCAAAGATTGTATGTTTGCTTCAGCCTGCTGTTTTTGCAGTTCAGCCATACGAACATCCAATTGTCCTACTTTATCTCCGGCAATTAATTTGGCACCTTCCTGTACCGTGTAAGCAATCAATTCCCCGTTTTGCTGTGCAGCAACAATAACCTCATCGGCCTCAAAATTTCCGGAAGCGTCAAAATCATTCTCTTGCTTACATGCGTTCAATAACAAAGCCGCCAAAATAATGAATAGTAGTTGTTTCATTCGTTTTATTTTTTAATACATTTATTTTTTTAATTGCCCGATAAAAACTTTAAGTTGTATTGAGCCTGCAATAGTTGTATTTGATGTAAAATAAGTGTTTGCTTTGCTAAATGCGCTGCATTGGTTTTTTGAATATACTCGTGCGTTGTTATCACCCCGTTATTCAATTGCGCCTCGGCTGATTTTGCCACTGAAACACGCAGTGCAATAGCGGTCTCATCTTGTGCTATAAGATTTGTATATTTTTTTACCTGTTCGCTTTGCTGCGATAAATCCAAATGCGTATTCAATAAAAAAGTTGCTCTGTCTGCCTCAACCGATTGTTGATTTATACTTAGTATTTTTTTTCTGTTAGAAAGCGTATATAAACTGCCCAAGGACCAATTAAAACGCAGGCCCGTAATATACCAGGGTCCAAACTTATTTTCAATAATATTAAGTGTTGGCCTTCCGTAAGCTCCCTGAAAAAAAGCACTTACCCGAGGTAAATAATCTGACCGCAGTTGTTTTTTCTGTATATCATATAAGGTGCTTTGCTGATCTAGTAATTTCAACTCCGGTCTGTTAATGGCTCCTTGCAGTGCATATACATTCGGCAGTTCTAATTGTATATCGGAGGGTAGTTCTTTACCAATAAAAAGCGACAGCATTGTAAGATAGGCTTCCCGGTTCGACTTAAACTCAGTACTCCTCATTTCTATATTTACAATTTCGGCTTTTAACTCATCTACACTACTTTTAAACGCCACGCCGTTTTTTAATGCGGCTTCTGCCTTTTGCTCCTGTGTTTGCAAGCTGGCCTTATTCAGTTCATTTTGCTTCAATTGCGCATCCATTAACAATACCGAGAAGAAAAGATTATTAATTCGTTGTTTGATGGCATAAAGGGAGGTTTCAATATTCTGCTTTTGTAGTTGAGCATCTGCTTCTATTATTTCCTTTTGATTACGAATTTTACCTCCATCATATACCAACTGGTCGACCTCTCCCTGTATTTTGTATTGATCTTTATTAAGCGTTGGAAAAGGCATACTTCCTGATTGTCCTCCTAAGGCATTGGAAAAACTAATCACCTGCGACTGATAAGTGGCCTGACCTGAAAATGCAACCTGGGGCAGGTATCCTTTTCCGGCATTGTTCAAATTCAATTCGGTAGTTTTTTCTATCAGTTGTAATTTCTTTATGGCCGGATAGTTTTCCTTTGCCATACGATAACAATCGTCTAAGAGAAGCGCATCTGTTTGAGTCCACCCCCTTAAACCAGTAAAAAAAATAAACATCCCAATAAGAAAAAATATACGTTTTCGCATCATTAGTATTTTATTCAAAAAAATTAATACTTTGTTTTAATCATTTGCTTAACACAATTTCAAAAAAAATCATTTTTCTTGTATCATTGCTTTTACCCAAACCGGGATCAGGGTTTTACGTTCCTGCATCAATTTATTAAAAGCTGCTTCGCTTAAATCTCCGGCTCTGGTAATCATAGGTTTTACAATAAAAGGAAAAACCGTTAAGCCCAATATATTTAACATAAAATGAATAGGATCGGGTTCAGCAACTCTTCCATCTTCTACTGCAACCCGGTGTTGCACAAAGAAAACCGATTCTTTTATGAATTTTTTTACAGGAATTCTTTGAAGAAGAACATCCGGATTATTGCGAACCTCACTAACAATAAAACCGGGGATTTCCGGTTCTCGTATAATCAAATCAATATACCCCGATACAATTGCTTCCACTTTTTCCGTTAAAGAAGTTTTCTCATCATTCAAAACCTCAATCATATTTTGAACAAAAAAAGATAGCGTTTCAACCATAATCATTTCAAACAGCTTTTGCTTGCTACGAAAATAGTAATTGAGTAAGGCCAGATTAATGCCGGCCTCTTCTGCAATATCTCGTGTACGGGTGGCGGCATAGCCCTTTTTGTAAAAAACCGTACGTGCAGCTTCCTTTATTTTTTCTTCGGTTGTAATATCCGTTGCTTCTTTATTTTTCTTCTGGCTCATATTTTTTAATTACAAACACAAATTAATATTAAAAAAATGATTTAACCAAATATTTTAATCATTTGATTAAAATATTTTTTACTCAATAAAAAAGGAGCCCTACTTTCGGACTCCCGTATATCAATCTAAACATTGCCTTTATAATCTTCTGCTACTTCTGCTGCTTGATCCTGAAGAGGATGAACGTTGCGAAACCCCGGAGCTGCCACGGCTGTAAGATGAAGAACTTTGCCTTTGCGAATATGCCGGGCTACTTGAACGACTTTGAGACTGTACAGAACGTTGTTGCGTAGCTCTAGAACTTTGCATTTGAGCCTGACGCTGCTGCTGCATTTGTGCATTACGCTGACTTTGCATTTGCGATTGACGTTGCTGTTGTATTTGCGCATTACGCTGTTGTTCAATTTGAGCATTACGCTGACTTTGCATTTGTGTCTGACGCTGTTGTTGCATTTGTGCATTGCGTTGACTGGCTTCAATAGAACGCTGGCTTTGCTGAGACCTTTGCATCCGATCTTGATTTTGCATAGAAGCTTCTCTGCTTCTGCTTATTGCTTCTTGATTTCGGGCAGATGTTCTGCTATTATCTGTTCTATTGCTATACGTATCATTACCTCCAGTTGTACGCCTACTATTTGAATAGGTATCGCTATTGTTACGATTGCTTTGTACAGACCTATCATTAGTTGTTCTACCCTCACTTGTTCTGTTGTTATTTGCAGTAACTGAACTCCTGTTATAAGATTGTACTGAATTAGGGCGGTAAGAGGTATTACTACGTCCCTCTCTTTGTACTGTGGGGCGATAAACAGACACGCTATTTCTGCTAACGCTGGATCTTCCGGCACGGCTGCTTTCCCTTACATTGTACGAATTAATACGTCCGGTATGTCTTTCCACATCTGCACGGCGGGGCCCATTGGTGTAGTAACCTCCATTTCTGCCACCCCTATCGTTACGGCCTCCATAATTGTTTATAATGGTTGTATTATTTATGATGGTCGTATTTCTTCCATAAGGATAATAATGCCTGCTAATATATCTGGAGTTCATGTACCTACCTTGCGCAAATGTCCAGTAACTGTTAGGGCAATGGTAATTACCAAAACCAATATTAATACTAAATCCGGGACGTAATGGAGCCCAACCATAATAACTGCCCCCACCGCGCCATGCTACCCATGCAGGGGACCAATCGTAACCAGGCACCCACATCCATCCATAAAAATCGTCATAAAACCAACGGCCATAGTGGAAAGGAGCCCAGCCCCAGTCGTAACCGGAATTCCACATCCAATCATAATCGTTGGTGTACATCCAGTACCCGTTTGTGGCATAAGGCCTAAAATCTGCTCCTACATTAGGGCGCCATGAATATCCATAATCAGGATAATCTACCCACTCCCCATAAGGGCTTAACTCATCATAAAATGTTTGGAAGGAAATATTTACCCCTAACCTTGGCTGAGCATCGGCTGTTTTTGATATAACCAATGCCATCATAAGGAATAAACTAATACCTATGGAGCTGATGATACGTTTCATGATACTAAAATTTAATTGTTAAAAACTCTTTGCAACGAATCCTTTTTGATTGCTTTTTTGGATTTATTTGCTATACTTATGACGTGGAATTTAAAACAAAGTTGCTCAATAAATTTACATAGATGCCTGTTTTTAATAGTATTAAGAAAATTTTTTGCAAATTTCTTTAACATTTTACATTTTTATAGGGAAAAAAGCATTTTTCCTCCATTTTTTCATATCGTATGATAAAAGACTATTATAAGATATTACAAGTGCCCCCATCTGCCAACGGCAAAGAAATAAAAGCGGCGTATAGGAAACTGGCTATTCAGTATCACCCAGATAGGAATCCGGGCGATACATTCGCCCTGCAACAGTTCAACCTTGTAAAAGAAGCATACGAAACATTATCCAAGCCGGTACTAAAGGAAATTTATCTTAGAGAGCGGTGGGTAGCAAAATATAATAATCACCCGCTTCAAGATAAAATAAGTACTCCTGAAGATATTTTATTAACCTTAATCCACACACATAAAAAAATTCAAAGTTTT
>JBKEEB010000107.1:0-48828 GCA_047975735.1 Niabella sp. | reverse complement strand
TTTTTATTTCTGTCTTCATATCTATAAGATTGAATTGTATTGTTTACCAGCCTAAATTTTCTACTAATAACGGATTCCTTCTTGTATCATAATCGCCTATTGGCTAGAAGTAATCGCGTGGCGTAATAAATGTTTGGTCAAAAACAAATCTTGTTTGATAAAAGGTTGTTGTTGCTTTTCCAAAGACGTTCCAACCTGTAATATCTTCGTTTAATACCTCAACAGCTGTTTTCCATCTTTTTAAATCCCAAAGGCGTTCCCCTTCAAAAACCATTTCAATGGCTCTTTCTCTTTGTATGATGGCTCTTAGCCCTTCTTGCGTTGTATATTTTGAAGGATTATTTGAGTAGTTTGTCCATGAAGCTACAACACCTTCTAACCCGGCTCTTTCTCTAATTTTGTCAACATATTGTACGGCTAAGGCAGATCCTCCTTGTACTTCATTTAATGCTTCTGCATATAACAGGTAAAGATCTCCTAAACGTATCATTGGCCATGGATATTGTTTCCAGGTAGGATTGGTGGAGCCACGTGTTGTACTTTCCCAGTTCACCAATTTTTTTACAAAGTAGCCTGTTTCGGAATAGTTTCTAAAATGTCCGTACCCTGCATTTTCCACGTTTTTGGCTTTTAAGTAGTAAGTATTTTCATCACTGCCGCTTGGGCTATCCTTCATATACCAAATGCCTCCGTCAAAACCAATATCCGCATAAAATCTGGGTTCGCGATCATAATGAAGCCTTGCCGTAATAAAGTTGGGTTCTACATAGTAACGATCTGCTGTTGTGGCGGTTCGTAATTCGGTAGGGTTTGTAAAATTGAGTGTTTTGTCTTCTTCAATAGGTACACCATTTTTGGTATAGAACTGTCTGATAATTTTCATAGGAGGGGCTAGTACCCCTTGTAAGCTAAATCTGTCAAAGTTAGTACCTCGTTCAACTGGCGGCATACATAATGCCTCGTTTACAAAGTAGCTGTTTGAGTTGCCCCAAATAATTTCGGGATTCCACCAGGTAGTTATAGCTCCCCTTATATTCATTTGGGTTTTCATGGTGTCGCTTAAATTGTAAACATCATTTTTATATGTATAAAGTGCATGACCGTTAAATTCAGCCGTATCAATAGCGGCTTTACACGCATCTCTGGCTAATACCCATTTTTGAGGATCGTATGTTGCGTTAAACAAATGCACTCCTTCTTTATCTGTGAAGCTGGCAAATTCTGTATTGCCGTTAAATAGGGGGCTGGCCGCCATTACTAGCAATTTTGCTTTAACAGCCAATGCCATTTCCTGGGTAGCCCTGCCCATTTCTGAGTTTTCGTCGGCTACTTTAAATGGTAATTTTGCAGCTGCACTATCCAAAAGGTTTGCTATCCAGTTTACGCAGGAGTCCACCGGTTGCCTTTTTACAAAAACAGTTTCGGCGTTCGCATCTACACTTTTGTCAATAATAGGAATGGGGCCATACATGCGTAACATATAATAATGATAATATGCTTTTAAGAATTCAACTTCTCCTAACCAACGTTCCCTTTCGTACGGAGTAATGTCCCGTACCTTATTCAGATCGCTCACATTTTCCAGAAAAATATTGCATTGTCTGATGCCCGACCAGATTTTGAAAGGCCATGCCCGGCTATCATCGCTGGCACCTTTCATATTCCCTGCCCATTCATTAAAGAGCGGTTGGCTTCTGTTTTGTTGGCCTTGAGCAATTCTAAAAGCCGCATGCCAGGTGGCCTGATCACTTTGCGGATACCAAATTTCATCCGCAGTAGTCAGGGATGCATTAAACCATCCGTCTCCGTTTTTGGGTATATAAGAGTAACAAGTAAAAAGATATTTTTCGGCTTCGTTACGCAATTTGAAGGCACTTTCTACCGTAGCTACATTGTCAGGGACAATGTCCAGAAATTTTTTACAAGCCGTAATGCCCAACAGGTTTATCAGCATAAAGCCGAATACAACTGTTTGAACAATTTTATTTTTAAAGTATTTCATATTAAGCTTATTATTACGTTATAAAATTGAAAGGATTAAAAAGAAACCTGTAGGCCAAGTGCATATACAGACTGAATAGGGTAGCCTAAACCATTACCTCCCATTTCCACATCCCATTCTTTAAAGTTGCTCCATAGTGCCAAATTAATTGCTGAGAAATATACCCGAGCTGAATTAATCCCTATTCTTTTTAAATTCCCTATATTATATCCTAAGTCAAGGCTTTTTAACCTGAGGAAATTACCATTACGCATCCACCAGGTAGATCGAACATTGTTCGGTCCTACATTCCAGGTGCTTAATCTGGGCCAGAAAGCATATACGTTCGGATTGTCCTCAGACCAGTGATCATCAGCAATAACTTTTAATAGTCCATTTTCAAAACCTCCGTTTCTGTAATAAGGCTGAATATTCTGGGGGTTAATAAAAAATGATGAGCGTGCAGACCCTTGAAAATAGAATCCAAAGTCAAATTTTTTATAGGTAATGGTAGAGCCGAATCCGTAAATAATTTCAGGGACAGTTGGTAAACCAATAGGTACAAGATCATCATCATTAATAACACCATCTCCATTAATGTCTCTATATTTAATATCGCCCGCCAGCAATCCGGCATCGCCATATTGGCGTGGGGAGTTTGCCACCTCATTTTGATCGATAAATAAACGCTCGGCAATCAAACCCCATTGTTGGCTGATGGGTTGACCAACTGCAGATCTGTAGGCTATTGAGGGTGGGTAGTAAATTTCATCAACAACAGTACGTTCGTTGGTGGCATAAGTGAAAGTTCCTCTTGGGTTAACAGTTAAATCTTTTGATACCAATTTTTTGTACGATAACGAAAATTCAATACCTCGGCTTTCTGCTTTACCATAATTAGAGATTGGGATTACCATAAACCCGGCTGTATTATCAATATTGGATCTTGACATGAGTATATTTGTGCGGTATTGTTTAAATACATCAACGATTAATTCTAAATCATTGTCAAACATTCTCAAATCCATCCCCAAATTTAACTGACGTGAGATTTCCCAGCTTATTTCATGATTAGCATAGCGAAGTACAGAAACACCCGGCTGATAGTAAACACTTGTTCCCTCATTTCTTCCAAAACTAGATCCAAAAGTACCGTTATTTAAATTTACATTAGATAGGTAAAAAAAGCGGTCGTCAACGTTTCCAATTTGGTCATTACCTACAATACCATAGGTAAGGCGGAACTTTAAATCGCTGATAACCTTTTGAAGCGGTTCAAAAAATTTCTCATTAGAAATTCTATAGGCAATACCTCCGGAAGGGAAGAAGCCCCATCTCTTACCGGCAGCAAACCTTTCAGAAGCGTTATAGCCAAAATTAAATTCAGCCAAATAACGATCATCATACCCATAGGTAAACCTACCGGAAATACCTGTATTTCTTTGTGGTAGCGATGCTACAACATTTCCTCCATTTCCGGTTTCATAGCTGGAAAGATAGCTGATAAGCATACCGCTAACATCATGTACATCAAACCTGTGGTTATAATCCAGTGCTCCCTGAGCCCAAATCATAGAATTTACATTTTTATAAGATTCAGCATAGCCCAAAGTTTCTGAGCCAACGGTGCCAATGGATCCAGTTTGGCCATCATTCAATACTATTAAGGTGTATTCTCCTGTTTGGGGATTTACTACAGGCTGGTAATAAAACGGATTATATTGTCTGGTAACACTAAATGCAGAGGTTCTTCTTATATAGGCCATACCTCTGAATGCTAAACCTTGAGTAATGAACTTCAGGTTTTGTTTCAGTTCTAACTGTGGCATGAGGTTCGATGTTTTCGTTATATTAAAACCACGTACCATTTCTGCATAAGGATTTACATACAATGTACTGGTTAGGTCGCCATTTGATGCATAAGTTGGCCGCGAACCGAAAAGCGGATGCTCTATAAAGGGGAGCATACTTTGCGGATAAACTGCAGGAAACATTACTGGATTTGACCAAATGGCTCTGCTATAGTTTAATGCTCCTCCACCAATTGGACCTTTGTAATCATCAAACTGTGCATATAACCTTGCAATCAGCTCGGTAGTAGGCGTTACATTCAAATTAATATTACTACGAAGAGAGTAGGATTGTAGTTTGATATTGTTATTAAAATCATTAATCGGGTCTACTTTTAAATTTCCATTGTTTCTTTGGTACCAGCCTGCAACATAATAGCGGGCTTTAGCTGTACCGCCGGAAATGTTCATGTTGAAACTTTGGTTGATGGTATTTTTCTTAACTAATTGATCAATCCAATTATTGCTTGGGTATAAATAAGGATCTTCGCCTGATATGGTTCCGTTAATTTTATTAATGGTGTAAGGTTGTACAGCATTGGGTGTTCGGGTTAACGTTGCTTCGTTTGCAAGGCGCATGTAAGTAATATTATCGGCAAAATTAAAATTCTTTGTATTGGTGGACATTCTGGTTTCTGCCCTGAAGTCAAATTTTGTAGCACCTGATTTACCGGATTTTGTGTTAATTAATACCACACCATTGGCACCGCGGGCGCCATATACTGCGGAAGCGGCGGCATCTTTTAAAACAGAAAAGTCGGCGATGTCATCAGGCTGTATCCTCGCCATGTCTGTGCTTGATGACTCTACGCCATCGATAAGTATCAGCGGATCTTGTTTTCCCGTACCGAAAGTAGATAAGCCCCTGATGTAGAACTGCGAATTGTCAGTGCCTATTCCCGGTTCACCACTGGTTTGAAAAGATATCATACCTGCCACACGGCCAGCTAAGGCGTTGGTAATATTCCCAGTCGGAATCTTTAATTCCTCTACATTTACAGATGTTACGGAACTGACCATGCTTTTTTTCCTTTGCGTACCAAAACCTACTACCACTACTTCGTCCATAGCACGATTATCCCGTTGCATGGTAACAACTACTTGAATAATCCCATCCTGATTGGGCTTGTGTTCGTTAACTATAATAGTGGCAGATTTGTAGGTAACAGATGTTACCTCAATGGTTTCGTTGGAACTTACTGATAGCCTAAAGAACCCTGTTGTGTCTGTCAGCATTGTTTGGTTAGAGTTTCGCGCATATACACTGGCTCCTTCCATGCCTTTGCCGGAGCTGTCGTAAATATGTCCTTCTACAGTAACATTGGTTGTTTGGGTATAGCCTGCTGCAGAAAATAATAATAATAAAAATAGCAGCGCATATCTGGCAAGCGATTTTCTTGTTTTTATCATAGTTTGAGTTTGAAAATTGGCTTTTTCTAATCGTGTTTTGTTCAGCACAAGCATATCCAAATAGTTGTCAATGGCAATACAACTTAGTATATATACTATATGGGTTTATTTGTACTTTTAACAAATATAATGAACCTAAACAATAAAAACTAAAAAAATGTTAAAGATTTTTTCTATAGACTAAAAATAAATGTTCTTTTGACAAATTGTGTGTGGGCGCAGGAATCTTGCCTTTGTGTAATTCTTTTTAGGGTTGGTTATTTAAATTTTCTGTTAGATTAATGTAGTGATAACTTGTATAAGGAGGTGAAAAATAATCGTTATTTTAATTTAACCTCAACAACACTTGCTACTTGTGGCTCAAGTTTCGATTGGCCTTCCTGATCGGCCTGATCGGTTTTTTGCACAAATAAATGAAGCTTCTTTTTGTGTTTCCAAAGTTCTGTATCGTAGGAGGGTTCCCAGGAGCCGAGGTCTTCATCTAAAACATCTTTTACCTGCCATTTCGTTTTCCGAATATTTTTATTAAATGCTATCGAAATTTTACTGCCTTTTTCCTCATCCCTAAAAATAATGGCAACGCAGGTGTTGAACATTTTTTTATAAACAGCAACCTGCGGTCTGGATATGGGAATTCTTTTGGTGCCGCCGCCACTTAGGCTAAAGGCTGTTTTGCGGAAAGCAAGTGTTTGTAATGCCCATTTATGCCCGTTGTGGTAAATAAGCCGGTATTGGGGTACACGGGAGTCCTGGTTTCGCCAATAAGTAACAATATAGGGGTTCCCTTTTTTGTCGGCTGCCATAGCTGTTTGATTGATCAATTCGCTTTTTTGCGGAATGTGGTAAGCGTACTCGGCATTACTTGCAGTAATAGGTATAGGGTATTTTTCTCCGGTTGATTTTTCCCATGTAATACCTCCGTCAGTGGATCGGGTGTAGCACATGTCATGATTGCTGGCTACGTCGGGCGATTCACGCCATACCCATGAAAGATGAATTGTACCTTTTATATCAATACAAATTTGCCAGTAAGCATTACGCACCCTTTCACCATCAATTAAATTATCATATAGTTGTGTCCATTGTTGGGTTTCTGGGTCATACTTATTCATTACTAAATTGCCTTTGCCGGAGCCTCCATATCTGTAAAAAAATAAAAGTTTTCCATCAGGCAGATTGTAAAATTCCGGATAGGTAACATCTTCTTCATTTTTGCCGGTCATTAACTTCTTTTCAAATAATTCAAGCGAAAGCGGTTCTTTACTTTTGGCGTAATGAAGCGGATTATTGTGATGATTCCAAGACATGTGTAAAAAACCTTTACTATCCACAATTAAACTAATGGAACGGTGTGCATCTAAGCAATTGCCTTTAAATTTTGTTTGCTTTAACTCCCATTGTTTACTACCTAATTTTCTTTTCCCAAGTACTACATGCTGATCCTTGTCATAATAACAAATAAATTGTATGTCCTTATATGTAGTAACTGCATTTTTCCTAAAAACAACTGTGTTAATGGAATTGGAAGCCCAACCCGGGGCAATATTTACAATATTTTGTGCTGATAGTGAGGTATGTATGCACAAAGGCATCCAAAAAAGTAAAATAAGCAAGCTGTATAACCAATGCTTGTTTTTTGCGGTCTGATTCATGCAGTATCTGTTATAATGAGGCAAGTATAATTGCTTTTAAAGATACTTATTCAGCCTGAATGATGCCGGGTAAATTATTTTTCGGGCTCAATAACCTTACTAACCTGCTCGGGATTAAAATAAAATATACCGGAGTTTTTGTATAAAGGAAGCTGTGTTCTCAGTCTGTCAAAAAAATTGTTGTAGTCTTTTTTATTTTGAGACCAGGCGGTTTCCGCTAAAGCACTAATGCGTGGGAAAAGCATAAAATCGAGCCTCTGGTCAGTTTCAATTCTTTCGGTCCAGATATTAGCTTGAACACCTAAAATCAACGGTCTTTCTCCTTTATCAATCAATTTATTTACGTCAAAACTGTATAATTCTTCAAGGCTTGAAAATGCGCTCCCCCATTTTCGGCCAATTTTATGAGCACTGTCCTGTACAAAATCAAAATAAAAAGGAATTCTGGGGCAAACCACTACCGGGAATTTATTTTTCAATGCCAGTTTTAATTGCTCCGGTTTATCGTGCCGCCACCAAAAAATAATAGTTTGGGAGGCGGGTAAGGAGGCATTGGCCATTTCATCCCACGCTAATACCTTACTGTTTAAATGGTAAACAGTGTCAGCCATTCTTTGTAAAAAATATTCTTCTACATCTTTCAGGTCTTTTAAATTGTGTTCCCCCATTAAATTTTTAATGCCTCCGTTGGTTTTCCATTTTTCATTTCCAAAGCTCACTTCATCACCTCCCAAATGAATCATTTGTGATGGAAATAATGTGTTGGCTTCTCTAAGGATATCGGTCAGATATTGGTAGGTAGCTTCATTACCCGGGTCAAAAGTAAACTCTGGGTGTTTAGCCGAACCACCACCACTATATTGGGGGTAAGCTCGATTGGCGGCTGTTGCGTGTCCGGGCATATCAATCTCCGGAATAATATCGATTTTTCTTTCCGCTGCATAGGCTACAATTTCTTTTATATTCTCCTGTGAATAATAGGTTGCAGCAGCAAAGGGCTGGTTATAGTTACCAATTCCGCCCACTAATGTCAGCAACGGATATTTTAATATTTGCAAACGCCATCCGGGTTCGTCCGTGAGGTGCCAGTGAAATTTATTGAGCTTGTAAAATGCCATCCAGTCTAAAATTTCTTTTACTTTTTCTTTTCCAAAAAAATGTCTCGACTCGTCTAACATAATTCCCCGCCAGGTATATTTTGGGGCATCAGTAATATTCCAGCCTTCTAATAAAATGGGGAACTCTTTTGTAAAATGCGATGTGGCAATTTGAATCAATGATATGATGCCGTTGAAAATACCCTCTTCGTCAGCAGCCGAAATGGTTATTTTGTTTGAACCCATTAATAAACTGTATCCTCCCGGATTGTTCTGAGGTTTATTATTTAGCACTAAAACAATGTTGTTGTTTTGCTCTTTGTTTTGGATGGATACCGGCAATTGAAACCGCTTTAATAATTCTTTTTGCAAAAAATAGCCTTCATCTTTTAAGGTGTTGTTTGTAATAACAATGGCCGTATTTTGGTTTAAACTAAACTCCTGATTGCTCTTCGAAAAAGTAGCCGGTAAAGGAATAATAGGCGGTTGCCCCATTGCAGTAGTGAATATTACAGACAGGACGATAGTGATGATTGGTTTCATATTCTATAAAAAGTAAAATAAATTTAATACAATAAGCTATGGAATAACTTTTCTCTGAAAAGCATCTATGTTAATTTTTGTTTTGCAGCGAACTTAATACATTTTCCTATAAAAATAATTCCTATCTCATGTTAAAAATTAAAAAAAACGTTTTGGCAAAGGAGTGTAAAGGTTGTTTTTTTGCGAGCAGGGTGTAAATATTTTTTCACTGCGTATTAATGATTAAAATCATATCGCTTTTCAGGAAGGTACAGGATGGTAAACTACTGAGAGCAATTTAATTTTGAAACGAAAATTTTATAAATATGAAAGAGTTTGCAGATTTATTAACGATGCATCCGCGTAGTCAGATTATTCAGATAATTAAAAGAATCTATACAAAAAGATTAACCACTACCTCTGGTGGTAATATATCGGTAATTGATGAACATGGAAATATTTGGATTACACCATCGGGGGTTGATAAAGGGTCGTTAAAACCTTCGGATATAATGTGTGTAAGAAAGGATGGCAGCATAGAGGGGAAACACAAGCCTTCATCGGAGTATCCTTTTCATAAAGAAATTTACAATAAGCGGTCTGACATTAAAGCGGTTATTCATGCGCATCCTCCCGGATTAGTGGCTTTTAGCATTGTACGCAAAACGCCTAATACCAACACGCTATCTCAGGCTAAATGGATTTGCGGTAAAGTGGGTTACGCACCTTATGCGCTTCCCGGCAGTCAGGAGCTGGGCAATGAGATTGCTGTTGAATTTTCCAAGGGTTTCAATTCGGTGATTATGGAAAATCATGGAACTGTTGTGGGCGGGGTTAATCTGGATGATGCTTTTCAAAGATTTGAAACATTAGAATCTGTAGCCTGTACCATATTATATGCCAGTAATATTGGAACGCCTGAAGTATTGAGCGATGAGGCCATAGATGCTTATCAGGATTTGACCCATGTGCAACATCCGGGCGAAATGGAACAAGTGGAGCACTATCCTGATGAGATGGAGTTACGGGAAAATATTTGTAGGATAGTGAGGCGTTCCTGCGAGCAGGGATTGATGATTAGTTCCTACGGAATAGTTTCTGCCAGATGGCGTGGCAACGACTTTTTAATAACTCCCAAAGAGAAATCACGATGGGATTTTCAACCTAACGATATTGTACAAATACGAGGTGGAAAATCTGAGCCGGGAAAAGTTCCCAGCCGTATGACCTTGTTACACCAAAAAATTTACGAGCAAAATCCGCATATCAATTCAATAATTGTATCACAACCTAATTATGTAATGGCTTTTGGTTGTTCGGGTAAAGAGTTTAATGTAAGAACCATACCCGAAAGTTGGATTTTTTTACAGGATGTACATATTTTACCATTTAATACATTGCTAACGAGTGATGAGGCTATTCTTGCCGAACTTAAACAAAGGCCTTCCGTTATCATTAGTAACAATTCCTATATTGTTACAGGTAAAAATTTGTTGCAGACTTTCGATTATCTGGAAGTGGCAGAGTTTAGTGCTAAATCTTTGGTAATGGGTTCTTCTCTCGGCAAGCTGGTTCCTATTAGTAATGAGCAGGTAGAAGATTTGAGAAGGGCTTTTATTAAATAAATTATTAGCTTTCTAACGAAGCCGAAAGTTTTTCTAATACAAAGTATGTAATCGGGCAAAATTCACTGTTTTTTAAAGTAAGTGTCTGGCGCTTTACAATCACGTCCTCATCGGTGTACGGAAATCTGGCACAATCTGACGGCCGAAATTCGTATATATTGCAGGTATTGTCATGGTTTAAAAAAGGGCACGGCGATGTTTTTACCACAAAATCCCCATCTTCGTCAACCCTTAAATAAGCATCAATAAAAGTACTTTCTTTCAACGATAGTTTTTTGGCAATTCTTTTTATATCGGGTGTTTTAAAACGGGGGGAATAATTTTTACAACAATTAGCGCAGGTAAGGCAATCCACATTTTCGTAGGCCTGTTGGTGTAATTGTGGCAATTGCTTCAGCACATTATTTTTATGGGCTCTTTTTAAAAATTGGGCATATTTTTTTTTATTGGCCGCCGATTTGCGTTCCCAGTTTTCTAAAATATCTTCACTCATCACACAAAAATAACAACCCTGCTTGTAGAAAATGTAAAAAAACTTGATGGTACGGTGTTAATTTTATATTTTTAATTGTCAAAATAGCAATTAATAAACACCTCTACTTGTCATGAAAAAAACAATTAACTTTTTTGTACTTCTATTTTCAATTGGCTTCTTGCAAGCCCAGCAAGCAACAACCACCCTCAATCCATTGGAAGCTAATACTGTAGTGAGTCGCCATATTTATGGCCATTTCAGCGAACATTTGGGCCGTTGCATCTATGATGGTTTTTGGGTTGATGAGAAAATGAATGTTAAAAAGCAGGGGCGTATTCGGTTAGATGTTGTAGAGGCTTTAAAGAAAATTAATATCCCTAATCTTCGTTGGCCGGGTGGGTGTTTTGCCGATGAATATCATTGGCGCGATGGGATTGGAGACCAATCAAAAAGGCCAAAAATGATTAATACGCATTGGGGTGGCGTTACCGAAGATAATAGTTTTGGTACGCATGAATTTTTACAACTTTGTGATTTGCTTGGTACAGAACCCTATATTGCCGGTAATGTAGGTAGTGGCACAGTGGAGGAAATGTCGCAGTGGATAGAGTATCTCAACTTTGGCGGCGTAAGCCCCATGGCTGATTTGCGTAAAAAAAACGGGCGTGAAAACCCCTGGAAAGTATCTTTTTGGGGTGTAGGAAATGAAAGCTGGGGTTGTGGTGGAAATATGACACCCGAGTATTACGCCAATGAATACCGGCGTTATGCAACCTATGCCCGTAATTATCCTGATGCGCCATTGAAAAAAGTGGCCGGTGGTGCCAACTCTGCAGATTACAGATGGACGGAAGTGCTTATGAAAAATATTCCTACGCATATGATGTGGGGTTTAAGTTTGCACCATTACACCATACCAACCGGTAATTGGGGTAAAAAAGGTTCTGCTACGCAATTTGATGAGAAAGAATATTTCAGCACCATGAAGAACTGTTTACGCATGGATGAAATTGTAAGTAAACATGCGGCTATCATGGATCAATATGATCCTAAAAAGCGTGTGGCGCTTGTAGTGGATGAATGGGGTATTTGGACAGATGTGGAGCCCGGTACTAATCCCGGTTTTTTATACCAGCAAAACAGTTTACGCGATGCATTAATTGCCGGTACAACGCTTAATATATTTAATAATCATGCTGACAGGGTACGCATGGCTAATCTGGCACAAACCGTAAATGTGTTACAGGCCATCGTATTAACAAAAGGTAACGATATGTTGCTTACGCCAACCTATTACATATTTGATTTGTATAAGGAGCATATGGATGCCAAACTGTTGCCCTTAAAAATCGAATCGCCGCAATATAATACCGGAGGTGAAGGGTTACCTGCTATAAATGCTTCGGCTACCATTAATGCTTCAGGCAACATTCATATAACCTTTGTAAATATTGATGCGCATAATGATATTACTATCAAAGCCAATATACAGGGAAAAGCATATAAGATTAAAGAGGCAAGAGTGCTTACATCCGGTTCATATACCGATGTAAATACATTCGAAAATAAAAACAAGGTTGTACCTACATCGTTCAAGCAAGCATCGGTTAAGGAGAATGTGCTTGAAGTAAAATTGCCAAAGCTAAGCGTAGTAAGCATCACTATTCAATAAAAACAGGTTTGCAGGTTTTGGCGGTTCTTGTATAATTATTATTCGGCTAAAACGGCTCCTCGTGATTTTATAACTATTTTTACAGCCCTTTGTTATAGTTTAAAATCATTTTATGGCATATAAGAACCAACAGGAATTTATTGATGCAATTGAAAAAGCCGGAGAACTGGTGCGTGTTAAAACCTATGTAGATCCAAAGTTGGAAATAGCGGAAATTACGGATAGGATGAGTAAAGAGCCCGGTGGAGGCAAGGCCATTTTGTTCGAAAATACCGGCTACGATTTTCCGGTATTAATGAATGCCTATGGCAGCGAAAAAAGAATGTGCATGGCATTGGGCGTAAACGAACTGGATGATGTTGCCAGAGATATTGAAGCTATTTTTAAATTATTAGCATCGCCAAAGGAAAACATAATTGATAAGCTAAAACTATTACCCAAACTCAATGAATTTGCTTCCTGGATGCCAAAAGTAAAGAAGGGTAGGGGCGAATGTCAGGAAGTGGTAATGCAAGATCCGGATATTACAAAGTTACCGGTAATTACTTGCTGGCCGCAGGATGGGGGTCCTTTTGTAACCCTGCCTATTATTAATACTAAAGAGCCTAATACAGGTGTAAGAAATGTAGGTATGTACAGGATGCAGGTTTTTGGTCCCCAGTTAACTGCCATGCACTGGCACAAGCACAAGGTATCTGCAAAGCATTTTAACGAGTATAAAAAATTAAATAAACGAATGCCTGTGGCGGTAGCCATTGGCGGAGACCCTGCGTATGCTTATTCAGCAACAGCCCCCTTGCCCGAAAATGTGGATGAATATATGTTGGCAGGATTTTTAAGAAAAAAGAAAGTTGAACTGGTTAAGTGTATCACCCAACCCGAAATTGAAGTACCGGCTGATGCCGATTTTGTAATTGAAGGATATGTTGACCCCAGTGATGAAATGCTTTGGGAAGGTCCTTTTGGTGATCACACAGGATATTATTCTTTGCCAGATTGGTATCCTAAATTTCATATCACCGCAATCACCCATAAAAAAAATGCCGTATATCCGGCAACTATTGTGGGCATACCACCACAGGAAGATGCCTGGCTGGGAAAGGCTACCGAAAGAATTTTTCTGGCACCTATAAAAATGACAATGGTGCCGGAAATAAAAGATATGGATATGCCGGTAGAAGGCGTATTCCACAATCTGGTAATTACGCAAATACAAAAAGAGTACGCCGGGCAGGGACAAAAAGTAATGAATGCCATGTGGGGTGCCGGACAAATGATGTTTAATAAAATCCTCGTCCTGTCTTCTCAAAATAAGAATGAGAATTTTGATAAGATTACTGATTATAAAAAACTGGCTGTGGAGATTTTTAACAACATCAATCCGATAAATGATATATATTTTTCTCAGGGGCCGATGGATGTGCTGGATCACAGTTGTAGCAAAATGGGCTTTGGCGGTAAACTATGTATTGATGGTACAATCAAATTTGAAGAAGAAAAAGACATTCAATATAAATGCCCTGTAATTGAAAATATTGATGAAGAAATGCTCTTATCCCGCTTTGCGGAAATTAAACAGGTTAATACATCGCTACTAAAAATAAATATCCCGGTTATAATTGTATCTGTACAAAAAAATAAGAAAGGGCATATTGCAACACTCAATCGCCAGTTGGCTGAATTGAAAGAATTAGCAGGCGTAAAAATGATACTTTATGTAGAACATACCGTAAACGCTAAAGATTTAACCACAGCCTTATGGCGTTTTTGCAATAATATGGATCCCCGGCGCGATAGTTTTGTAGAGAAAATTACTCGAGAAAATTTCTACTATGCTATAGTAGGGCTGGATGGAACTATCAAAACTAAGGAGTTAGATAATTTTCAGCGCGACTGGCCAAATATTATTGTAGCTGATGATGAAACCATTAAATCGGTTGATAAAAAATGGGATGCTTTAGCAATTGGTGCATTTATTCCATCGCCTTCATTAAAATACAAAGATCAAATGTATGGCGAGGAAGCAGTGGCTAAAGTATAATTGTCTAAAAAAACTTTCAATATATTATAATTCAACTTTTTAAGCTTTAGGAACTGTAATAGTCTGGTTGTGATTTGTTTATGGAGGTAGAAAAATAAATTTATTATAATATTTTTCCATAAAGTAATACCTTTGCAGTAAGTTCAAACCAAAACAACGATGGCTAAAAATAAAGATTGGATTCCTTGGGCATTACGAAGGACAAACCCGGATATTTTTTATTTTAAGGATGATGGCATTACGCCCAACAGTCATCTGCCGATTTTAATTTATAGGGGATTGTTTAGAGATGGATATTCTAATTGTGATGAGTGGTTGGCTGACCAGTTTATAAAAAACGGATGGTTCCATATATGTAATATGCCTATATTAGGGTACTATCATTATCACAGTAATACCCATCAGGTATTGGGTGTATATAGTGGGAGTTGTTACATAAAATTTGCGGCAAAGAATAGTGTTAGAACAGAATTATCTAAAGGAGATGTGGTTGTAATACCTGCGGGTGTAGGGCATTATTGTAATGATTTTAGTGATGGTTTTAAATTGGTGGGAGCCTATCCGGTTGGCGATGAGCCGGACATTATGAAAGGTTTAACGGAAGAACGCACTGTGGCATTGGAGAATATTAAAAAAGTTAAAATTCCTGATTTTGACCCAATATTAGGAGACGAGGAAGGCGGGTTAAGGAAATTTTGGACATAAATTTATAATAATGGATGAACGTTGTACTTTACCAGTTGACGGTGATTTTATTGGTCTTATTAATAATCTGATAAATGATGGAGCCCATGCCGATTTGATTATTGATACAAACGGATTGGAACGTGCTTCGGGGAAGATTGTTGAACTAACAACTGATAGTCCAAAGCCTGCTATTATATTAGATAATGGGCAGCATATAGAAATTAGTACTATCATAGCCATTAATGGGCTGTTTAAAAGCGATTATACCTGTTGTTAAAAGATATCCATAATTTATTTCATTATTAATTCATTCACCTGCTGGTGTTTATCCCCATAATCTCCATAGTTTATACACTACATTCTTAAAAACCTATGCAACAAATAGGATAATAGCTAAATCTGTGGTAATTTAGCGACCTCAATTTCATTTACACATCTAAAAAACTTTTATGGAAAGAGTTTATAATTTTTCTGCTGGTCCTTCAGCATTGCCGGAAGCTGTTTTAAAAAAAGCACAGAGTGAACTGTTATGTTATGGCAGTTCTGGTATGTCGGTAATGGAAATGAGCCACCGATCGAAAGATTATATGGCGATTATTGAAGCCGCCGAAGAAAATCTGCGCCAGCTGATGAACATCCCTTCCAATTACAAAGTTCTTTTCTTACAGGGAGGGGCCTCCATGCAATTTGCAATGGTACCTTTAAATCTGATGAATAAGAATAAGAAGGCAGATTATGTAAATACAGGCGTATGGTCAAAAAAAGCTATTAAAGAAGCCGCACGCTATGGCACAGTAAATGTAATAGCTTCATCAGAAGATAAAACATTTAGTTATATACCAAAGTTAGATGCAGCAACTTTTACAAAAGATGCCGATTATTTTCATATCACATCTAACAATACTATTTATGGTACACGTTACACCACATTGCCCGAAACCGGCGATGTGCCTTTGGTTTGCGATATGTCTTCCGATATATTGTCCAAACCATACGATGTTCCCAAATTCGGCTTGATTTACGCCGGGGCGCAAAAGAATTTAGGACCTGCCGGTGTTGCCATTGTAATTATTAGGGAAGATTTGGCCGGTAATGCAATGGATTTTACGCCTACCATGTTAAATTATCAAACGCATATTGAAAATGGTTCAATGTTTAATACTCCTCCAACTTACGGTATTTATTTGTGTAAGTTGGTGCTGGATTGGTTAAAAGAGCAAGGAGGCGTTACAGCTATTGAAGAAGTTAATAATCAAAAAGCAGCATTGTTATACGATTATTTAGATAATTCGAAATTATTTAAAGCTACGGTTAACCCAACGGACCGTTCCATTATGAATGTGCCTTTTGTAGCCGGAACCAGTGAAATGGATGATAAATTTATTAAAGAAGCTACTGCAAGCGGTTTGGTTCAATTAAAGGGCCATCGTTCCGTAGGTGGTATGCGTGCCAGTATTTATAATGCAATGCCACTGTCAGGCGTTCAAAAATTGGTTGACTTTATGAAGAAGTTTGAATCTGAAAATTCATGAAATAATCTTATCAAAATTAAAATACAACAAACAAAGCCTAACAAAAACAAAAGATGAGCAATTATACAATCTCTACGCTTAATAAAATTTCAAAAACCGGATTAGAAAAATTTAGAGAAAATTATACAGTTAAAGATGCCGCAGAAAATCCCGATGCCGTTTTGCTAAGGAGTGCTTCCATGCATGAAACAGAATTGCCAGCCTCGTTGCATAGCATTGCCCGTGCCGGTGCCGGTGTAAATAATATTCCTGTAAGTAAATGTGCCGAAAAAGGAATTGTGGTATTTAATACTCCCGGAGCCAATGCCAATGCTGTAAAAGAGTTGGCTATTGCTGCCATGTTAGTATCGTCCCGTAAAATTGTTGATGGTATTAATTGGGCTAAAGCCTTAACCGGTACCGATGTGGATAAGCAAGTGGAGAAAGGAAAGTCGCAGTTTGTAGGGCCAGAAATACAAGGTAAGGTTTTGGGTGTATTAGGCTTGGGTGCTATTGGCGTAATGGTTGCCAATGCGGCTACTAATTTAGGAATGGAAGTGTTAGGCTATGATCCTTATATTTCTGTAGATGCTGCCTGGGGACTTTCGCGCAGTGTAAGGAAAGCTGCTGATTTGAAAACAGTTTTTGAAAGCAGCGATTATATTACTTTACATATGCCACTGACTAAGGAAACCACTGAAATTATAAATAAAGATACTCTGGCACAAATAAAAAAAGGAGCACGTATTATTAATTTTTCTAGAGGAGAACTGGTTAATAACAATGACATTATTGCTGCATTGGAAACCGGTGCTATTAGTGCGTATGTAACAGATTTTCCTAACGAAGAACTGGTGAAAGCTAAAGGCGTAATTACAATTCCGCATTTGGGAGCTTCAACACCGGAGAGTGAAGATAACTGCGCTATTATGGCTGTAAAACAAACTATGGATTTTTTGGAGAACGGTAATATTAAAAACTCCGTTAACTATCCGGCTTGTGATATGGGTATTAGCGATGCCATGCACCGTATAACAGTTGCGCACAAAAACATCCCTAATATGCTGGGGCAAATCTCTACCGCATTAGCAAACCAGAGTATTAATATTGCTAACATGATTAATAAAAGCCGCGGCGATTACGCTTATACCATGATAGATGTAGAAACCGTAATTACCGATGCCAATGTAGAAATAATTAAAAATATAGAAGGCGTACTTAAAGTACGTGTTATTTAATAGCTTTTATAAAAAATCCTAACAATAGGTGAATCCCAAACAAAACGCACTGCTTTTGTTTGGGATTTTTTTATTAACTTTTAATTCTTTTAAATTTGATAATATGGAAGAAGCTTTAATAAAAACCATTAGCCAGTATGCGTCCTTACCGGAGGAAGAAATACCGCTGGTACTGTCTAATTTTGAATTGAAAAAGTACAAACGGGGCGAAACGTTATTGCAAAGCGGAAAGGTAGCACATGAAGTGTTTTTTGTGGTGAAAGGCACTTTGCATCAGTTTTACATTGATGAATCCGGAAATGAACGCAGTTGCAATTTTACATTCGAGAACGAATTTGTTACCGATTTGGAAAGTTTCTCACATCAAACATGTTCTGCGTCCAATATAAAAACACTGGAACCCTCCATTTGCTATGTGATTAGTTGTTTAAAGCTGGTAGCGTTACTGAAAGCTTCCTCCGCTATGTCGAAAATGTTTAGAATAACTGTTGAAAATATAGCCGCAGAAAGCATCAGAAGAACAAAATCATTACTATCCTTTTCTCCCGAAAAGCAGTTTTTAGAACTGATTGAAACCAAACCCGAAATTTTACAACGAATCCCTCAACGTTATATCGCCCAATATTTGGGCATTGCTCCAGAAAGTCTTAGCCGCATCAGAAAAAGAATGATGACAGCTGCGAAATCTTAACCGAAGTCATTGTTTTAGGCAGTTATAAGCAGGTAATTTTGTAGAAAAATAACAACACATGCAAACAATACTTGGTGCCGGTGGCGATATAGGCCGTTTTCTGGCTGTAGAACTAACAAATTATACTAATAAAATAAGATTAGTAGCGCGCACCCCACAAAGAGTAAATGATTCGGATGAACTATTTCCTGCTGATTTAACAAATAAAGATGCAGTGTTTAAAGCGGTAGAAGGGTCTGAAGTAGTTTATCTTACTGTGGGTTTTAAATATGATATTAATGTGTGGCAAAAGAACTGGCCTGTTGTAATGAAAAATGTAATTGATGCCTGCTTGCATTACGGGGCAAAACTGGTGTTTTTTGATAATGTATATATGTATGCCAAAACAGCAATCCCTCACATGACAGAAGAAAGCCTTATCGATCCACCTTCAAAAAAAGGGATTGTTAGGGCAAAAATATTTGAGATGCTGATGAAGGCAATACAAGAAGATGGCTTACCGGCATTAGTAGCCCGCAGTGCGGATTTTTATGGACCCGATGCTAAAAACGGGTTATTGAATATTGGTGTAATTAATAATTTCCAAAAAAAGAAATCGGCTTTTTGGCAATCCGATGTCCATAAAATTCATTCCGTAACTTTTACGCCAGATGCAGCAAAAGCTACAGCACTTTTAGGCAATACACAAGATGCTTATGGTCAGGTATGGCATCTGCCTACTTCAAAAGAAAAACTTACCGGAAAGCAATATATTGAACTGATTGCAGGTATTATGAAAATGAAGCCGCGCTACTTTATACTTAATAAATTTTTAATGCGTTTGATGGGATTATTTTCACCAGTTGTAAAAGAATTGCAGGAAATGCAATATCAAAACGATCAGGATTATTTTTTTGATAGTAGCAAATTTGAAAAAAGATTCGGCATTGTGGCTACTGCATATGAAGAAGGGTTGAAGTTGGCGGTTAATCAATACTAATTAATGTTAAGGCCATTAAACCAATAAGTACTTCATTGGATAGTGTTTTAATTGTAAGTGATTTCAGTTCTTTTTCTTTATCCAAAGGAATATCTATTACAGTTCCGGCACCGCCGTCAATGGCCATATTTGTGAAGCCCTTTATGGTAGTATAGTTTTTATGATTTCTGGTAAATGTTCCGGTTTTAAATAATAATCGATAGGGTTGGCTGTTACTTGTAAAGGCATATCCGTCATTCATGTAATCTTGTTCTATCGGCCACCAGTTAACAGGGTTTATCAGCTGCAACGAGTCTTTTGTGCCGTCGGTATATTCAATATTAATAATGCCATTGGGTATATAACTTTGTTGATGATTGGTAGTGCCTGCCATTAATAGATAGGCCTGACTGGCTTTTCCGCTTAAAGCAATTAGCACAGAATCGGGGAAATTATTCCATAATGATGTGTATGCAATATTTTTAGTTTGATTGATTTTAAACGGTATCTTTTCCAGAAAAATAATTTCTTTATTGGCGATACCGGAATCATTAATTATTGGTTGGATTAAAGGATAACACCAATTGCCAATGCCCTGCCAGGGAATTTGTAAAGTAGTTGTATTGCTTCTTGGTGTAAATAATTGATGCTTAAAAGTATTGGAAACCTTATCATTTACAATATCATTAATGTTTATGGTTTTGTATTCTTTTTCTGTATTGGCATTCCAGCATGTAATCATCCCGATAAAGGAGGTACTGTCGTCCCAATTAATAATAACTTTATTATGACCTTGATTTAACTGTGTAGAGGGTATGTTTGCTTTATAGCTGGAGTTTGCTGTAATGGTAAGTGCCGTTTTATAAGCACCGGTAATTAAATAGCCTGTTTTGTTACTAAGGGAATTATTGGTAACCGTTAGCTGTACATAGTTTTTATGTTCTTTAGAGAGGATATTAATTTCTGGCAGCGTTTGTATGGCAACAGGAGCTATCCATTTTGCATCACCCTGTTTGAGGTTTAAAAATAAAGCGTAATTTCCTTTCTTTGTTGGCAATAATGTAACCCGATGTACGTCCTGTTTTATAATACGAAATGCTTGTTGTGCATCTGTTATAGATTGAATATTAGATTTCTCAAAAGCAAGCTGTACCTGTTCATTTAAAATGGCCTTTGTGTTAAGTATTGGTTTTTCTATTTCGGCTCCTGCCCAAATTATTTCAATACGGCTATAACTATTATTGCCGGCAGAAATTTCGATAGTGGGGTTGCGAAATGCGTTGTCTAACCATCTGTAAGAAGCTTTTTTGCCATTTATTAAAACAGATTTGATGGAATCTGTTTTAGCTGCAATTTTCAAAATCACATTCAAAGGTTTTTCATAATGCCGGGTTATTTCGTACAAAAAGGAGTTGTTATTTTTTTTAAACGCTAATGAAATATCCGGTGTAGATAAATTTGCAAATTTCCATGTAGTAGGGAATCCGGGTTGTATAATAAGTTGATTATTTAAAGCATTGGGGTGTATGCCAAAAAGTCCTTCTGTTAAAGTTCTTGCAGCCATTCCTATCGGATCGGCAAAGTCTCGATAAAGTTCGCCCCTTACGGCATCGTAAAATGATAGTTGCTGAAAACCGCCCGGGCTTGAACTTAAGTACATACTTTCTATTAAAGAACTTTTCCAAAGTTTAAAAGCATTATCGTTTTCACCACTCTGCCAATAGGCTAAGGCTGTGTGCAAATTCTCTGCCAATGCAACATTGTTTACACTCCAGGTATAGGGCTGCCAATTGGTGGTTGATAAAAGATGCAAATCGTTAAATGGTAAATCTTTGGCACTAATAGGAATATGTGGGATGTGTTGATCGACATAGCGAAGCATTTGAAATTTTTGTGTAGGACTCGCTACGCCTTCGTCAATTGAATGATAAATAGTCCATAAGCCGGGCGCATTGTGGGTGCGCTGTAGCCCCAAAATGTCCTTGTATTCTGCAAACCATCCTTTATCTTTTAACCATAAATTATTATTCATGGATGTTAAAATAGTTGCGGCTTCTTTTTCATAGAAGGACGGGTCTTCACCTATCAATTTAGCTATTTTTGCTGCCATTTTATTGGCTCTGTAATTGTAGGCAGTTGAATGTGTAACGCCACCACCACTGTACTGTAGTGCATCGCTTGCCCAAATACAGGCATAGGCATCATACAGCCCATCATCATCGGCATCAAAGTTTCTTTTTTCCCAGGCAAGGTGTAAGGTAAGCGATGGCCATATTTTTCTGGCATAATCTAAATCACCGGTATAGTCTAAATGGGTTAGTAATTGAGCCATGAATACTAAGTTCATATCATAATGATGCGGTTGTATTTTTCCATCAGGATAGCGGCATATATATCCGTTGCTAAACATAGCTGTCCCCATTTTTTCTAATTGTCTGGCAAAATGTAAAGTTGTGTCGGGAGTTACATTGCCGGGTAGAATATTAGTAACCTGAGATTTTAAATAGCTGTTGAAATGTAATTTGGCTCTATCATGCCATCCTAAGGCATCAGCAGCATAGGCACCACGCCAAGCGGGCAGCCGCATACGCCAGGCTACAGCTCCGTGCAAATAAGTGGGGGCTTCCCAAATGGCGTCAGCCGCAATAGCTAAAGCCCCACCAAGCGTGTTAATATATTCATCGGGTGTTTCTACAATAATCCTGTCGGCTATTTTTTTTCTTGCCTGTTCTGCTTTTGTAAATATTGATGATAGTTCAGAATAATGGAGTTGCGTGAAATCTTTTTTAATAACAAAATAGCCGATGTTAGTAGAAATATTTTTTAAAAGCGCAGTAATAACAGGAGCAGATTTTGACGGCGGCGATTGTAATAAACTCAAAGGAGCGTGTTGTTTATTTGCATCTACTATTTTTAAAGTACTGTTTGTTGGGAATAAGCCAAAAATAGTTTTGGGATTGTCTTTTATGTTGGAGTCAAGAGTTTTTCCGTATTGAATTTCGTATCGCTCATCATCCGTTAATGGTTTAGTGAACCCATAGAATAATTGAAAACTATTTTTATTAATTTGGTATTGATTGTTTTTGCAGTAATCTGGTTGCAAATAAAAAGAGGATTCCGGGTCGGCACCAATATCACCATCTCTGCTAAATTTTTTACCTGTAGCACCACCATAAGCAATTACGATGGATAGTTTATTGGGAACATTTACAGTTTCTGTTTTTACAATCATACCATCCTCATCTGCTAATGCTAAAACCATAATCTTTAAAATACCATTACCTAGTAATTTGTCTTTTATTTCATACAACATAGAACCGGGTCTATAAATAGTTTTGATGGTGTCGGTCTCTGTAATCCATTTACTTTTATGGTTAAGAACAATGCCTATTTTGCAATTGCCGCCCATGCCGGGCATGTAAAGTGCAAATTCGGGCAGGTCGCCGGTTTCCACTCTAAACGCTGTGTTAGAACCATACAGCGCACGATTAAATTTTTTTGTTCCTTGGTGTAAAATAAAATCTTTTCCATAAGGTTTGTAATGAAGTGTTCTTTCTTTATTATGCCACAATTGTGCAGAAATATTGGTGTATAATAGGCAACTAATTAAAGCAATAAATACAGATGATATGATATACTTTCTAAGTGTAACCATCAGGAAATTTTAAAAATAAAGGATGATGATGTCATATATTTTCCTCCCTGACTGGCTGTAAACAGATGTGTCGGTTTCCCTTCATTCAATAATAGCTGTGGTCTTTCAAATCTGCCATATCGTTTAAGGGAAGGGGGTGCCGGAGGTTGTTGTATATAATGATTAGCCTCGTAATATGCTATTTGGGGCTTGCTCCATTTTTTCCCGTTTTTTGAACTCATGATAATACCTGTTTTGTGATTGTAATAGCCCATATCTCTCGCAATCATATAAAATTTGTTTTTTTGATGCCATACAAAAGCATCTTCTAACTGCGCATTATTGCCTTTTGAAGAGAAATCTATGATGGGATTACCTTCATATTTGATAAACGGACCTTCGGGTTTATCGGCTATGGCCAAACCATATTTACGATTGCCTCGTATAGCACCCTTTTCGGTTTCATAATCTTTGGTGTTCCATGATTTATAATAAAGAAAATATTTACCATTACGATATATTACTGATGGATTAGTGGTACAATGGTCGTCCCAAGATCCTTCAATACCGGGTTGCAATATCGGTTCGCTAAATCGTTGCCACGGGCCAGTTAACGAATCGGCTATTGCTACGCCTATGCGTTTGGTATTGGTTTTCCCATTGTTGTTGCCCATATAATACAAGTAATATTTGCCGTTAAATGTTGTAATGAATGGGTTGTGGCAGGTTGTAGCATCCCAAAAGCCTGTTCTTGGTTGTAAAGCAATATCTAATACTTTAAATTCAGATTCAGGGCTATCGGCTATGGCATGCGCAATTTCGCAACCATTAATCCAGCCACTCATTTTCTTTTTTGCATCCCAACGCGAAAAAAAAACATGCACTTTCCCGTTGTTATCTATAATGGGAGAATTGCACCAAACATAATAATCTTCCAACTCTAAAGCTCTGCCGATAGGTTGTAGTTTTTTATGAAAATATTTGAGGTAATTGTCTTCTTCAGAAACTGTATTTGGAAAGACAACAAGCCCTGCTGTAAGGGAAGATATATGTTGTATAAATTTTTTTCTATCCATTATTACTTTGTTGGGATATTATAATGCTGTCATTTCGTTAATAAATACTTCTATATTTAAGTACCCAATGTGCGAAGTACTCCCCTCAAGTGCGTCTTTTTTTGTTGGATTACTCCCAATTGTCTTTTCCCAAATATCAGGTATGCCATCTTTGTCAGAATCTATAGGAAGATTGCCTGATTCAAAAATACCCAGTCCGCCATTTGACAACTTATTGTCTTTTTCCGTAAAAACAAAAATTCCTTTCTGGCCAATTGAATTTAATTCTTTTATTAACAATAGGTCAACGTCATCTCTTTTGGGCAATGTGGCACCAGCATGCCTGCTAATCCATTTTAATAAATCTTTTGTATTTAAATGTCCCTGATTATAAGGGTATTGATATGCTTGTTTCTTAAAATTGGAATTACTAATACCCGGAAAACCATATTTGTTTGTAGAAACGGGCACACCATCTAAAATACCATCTTTATTATTGTCAAATAAATTTCCAGAAGTGTATAAGTGGAATGTACCAGTGCCGCGCGAGAAAGGTGATTGTTTGTTCGGCGTGTTGGGGCCTGCAATAAAATAGTTGTTAATAATATTAACCTTTGAGATTCCGGTTGATCCCCCCATAATGTAACCTTCTCCTGAAACAGAATGCCCGTAATTGTTACCGGAGTTGCCCCAATTATAAATTACATTGTTTACAAATTCAGAATAGCCTTTTACCTTTGGATTACGGGTTTTGTTACTGATGTATAAACTTTTTAAGATGCTGATATGGCCGTTTTGTGTTTGTATTAATCCTCCTGCGGAATGGTTGTGAATATGCAGCCCTTGGGCAATTATACAGTTTTGCAAAGTGATACTATCAGGCTCTACTCCCAGCATATTCCAGTTGATTGAAAATACTTCATCCTGTCCCCAAGAAAAAGAAACATGATCAAAAATGATGTTTTTCCCATTAGCAATTCCGGAAGCATCATCATTTTTTGTAGCTCCGGCATTAGCTCCTAATCTAATACGTAAATGGCGGATAATAGAGTTGGAAGCCCCTGTAAACGACACCTTTCTTCCATACAAAACAATTCCAGTGCCGGGTGCGGTTTGCCCCGCAATAGTAGTGTTGGGCGACACCGTTATATTTGATTGTAGGTGTATAATACCGCTAACTGCAAATAAAACAAAGCGGCCCGGTTGGCTTACAGCCTCTCTAAATGATCCTTCGCCACTATCGTTTAAATTACTTACAATATATACCGTTGGGATAGAATGGCCTCTTGCGCCAGTTGCATATTTGCCAAACCCCTCGGCATCAGGAAAAGCTAAAGTTTTTTCAATGTTGTATTGTGCTAATAATTGTATTGTTGTTAGGCAATAGAAAATGAAAAAGATAATTGTTTTTTGTGTCATCATTAATCCTTTGTTGTCATAACTTCAACTGCATAAATATTTTCTTTTCCTTCAAAATTGGCCCTGAAAATTATCCATTTATTGTCTGGTGTAAAATGAACATTAGGTTCTAAACGGTAGTTGTGCCGTTTCATATTTACTAATTTTTCCGCTTTTAATTTAGTACTGTCTGGGGTAAAAAGGTATATCCATTTTCCATCAGGTGCTTTGGCTACAGCACCAGGGTCGCCTCCATCGCCGGCAAACAGTTTGCCATCATGCGAAGTGGTGTAATGAACAGACCATTCGTTTCTTTGAAGTTCGTATTTTGTTTCGTTACCGGTTTCTAAATGATGCCCTTGAACAAAAAAAGTTTGTCCTCTTGGTTGTTGCAAATCATACCAGATAGTTTTACCATCAAAGGCAAACCATTCGTGGCCTGCAATTTCCATGTCTATTGTTCTCTTATGTATTTGTGTTACTTTTTTTGTATTTACATTAATCGTCCATATCCTGTCAACCTTATGCCAAGGCCCTTCATGGCAAAACATTAACAGGGAAGGATTGGTAGGTGAGAACTGAATATGGTTTAACCATGCGCTATCAGTGAAAATCTTATTGAGCTGTTTTGTGTCAATATTAATGGCAAACAGGGTTCTGGGTAATCTGGCTTCATAAATTAAGTTAAAATAATCGCTTTTGTTGGGATTTTTTCTAAACAATTCTTTCTCCCCATCAGTTGATTTTGCTCCTGCCAGCAAAGTGCCGTCTGCATTGATAGTAGTGATATTTGCTTTAAAATCTTTTGGAAAAATATATACTAATCTTGTTTTTTTTGTTGAAAGATTTACCGCCCATACGCTGTCCTTTACCTGATAAAACGCTTCATTTAATTTTGTAGAAACAATTTCACCCTGCATAGGGAGTACGCTGTTTGTTAAGCGTTCCGTTTTTAATGTATTCAAGTCTAATAGGTATAATTGCCTGTCTGTAACGTTGCTGTTATAGGTTTCTTGTTTGCCTTCAATATGGTTGGTTTTTTGCGTACTGTAATAAACCATTTTGTTTCCAACAAAAGGAGTGTTATGAAAATAAAAGCTCAGGTTACTCCGGTTATTATTTGTAAGCCGGATGATTTTATGTTTTGTGTTATTGTCAATCCAAATAGATGGCATATCGGCGCCGGTTTGGAAAAGAGGCTGGCTCCAAATATGATTAAAACAATACAGGAAAAGTAACAGTACACTATATTTCATTTAATGTGTTTATTTGTTTAATTCAATACATCCCATAATAAACGGGCCAGTGGCTTTTGCATCATTATTACGGATACGTTCATTGATATAATACTCAAAACTTCCATCCCGGTATGGATTCCCTCCTAATCCTGCTACTGCACAGCATTTAGTTAAGGATAAGGTGCCATCGGTATTATTTACTATCAACTCTTTCATTAATCCATTGTATGCTTTTTCGGCAACAGATTTGAATGTTTTATCAATATAACCTTTGTTAACAGCTTTTGCATAAGCGTACATAAACATAGACGATACGGATGCTTCTAAATAATTTCCGGCTTTATCGCCCTTATCCAAAATTTGATACCATAACCCTGATGAATGTTGGTATTTAGGAAGTGTTTCAGCAAGTTTTTGTATCATGGTTATTAGCTCATTTTTTTTCGGATGATTTTCAGGTATAAATTCTAAAACATCTACTAAAGCCATAAACCACCAACCTACACTTCTTCCCCAAAAATTGGGCGATTGCCCTGTAGCTTTATTAGCCCATAGTTGGTTACGACTTTCATCCCATGCGTGATAATATAAACCCGTTTTTTTATCGTAGGTATGCTTTGCACAAATAATAAATTGATTTACCGCATCGTTTATTAATTCCGGTTTTTTAAACCTTGCACCATATTGTGCCAAAAATGGCGAAGCCATATATAGGCCATCTAACCATATTTGATGTTGGTATATGAGTTTGTGCCAAAACGCTCCTTCCTGTGTGCGCGGATGATATTTAAGTTGATTAGCCAATCTATCTATTGCCAGTTTGTATTTGTTATTTCCTGTTTCATTCCACACATCAAAAAGAATTGTTCCTGGTTTTATATAGTCTAAATTGTATGTTTCTATTTTGTATAAATGTATTTCTCCATTTTCATTGATAAGCGTATCTGCCCAAGTTATTACATAGTTTAAATATTTTTTGTTGCCTGTATGTTTCCAAAGTTTCAAAATGGCTTGACAACCTACACCTTGTGAGTACCCGAAATATAATCTTTTACCGTGGTCTAATTGCCATGCCTCTGGAAAGCGATTCATTTCTGAATTGGCGAATTTGATGGCTGTTTCCTGAGAAAACAATGTTTTCTCAAAGAGCGACAAACATATTATTAGGGCTATTATTTGTGCGACTTTTTTCAATTGATTTTTTATGGCATTTTCGTTAATCCTTCCCATTTTACTTTCCACTTCCCGGTTTTCGGAATGCCCGGCATTATTGTTTTGGAATCATCATAACCGCCAACCATCATGGCTATGGCTGTTAATAATCCTCCATTGCCCGGCAAATAAATGGTTAATCTGTCTTCCTGATAATTATGTCCGTTAGGTAAATAGGTATTCGTTTGAATATTCATTAATAAGGATTCAATAGCTTTCTCGGGTAATCCTAATCGGGTTGCTGTCATCGCTGTCATGGGGAAATCCCAGCCCCATGTGTCGTGCCAGCTCCAGTTTTCCCAAATCCAGTTAAAAGTGTTTTGCATTATTTTTTTATTTAACATGGATGTGGCAGGCATCATTCCAAAAGCTCCAAAAACGGAAGGGTGGTCAGTTCTGTATTCGGGGTTGGTATAGGAGTCTGTGGCACTTTCGGTAAACAAATATTTATTGCCCTGTATTGGCAATGGAGATAGGTTTTTAATAACCTTATCCCATGCGGCATCCCGCTTCAACCCTAATCGTTCTTTCCATTTTTGTGCTACCTGTAAAGCCCAATGCCAATACACTAATTCGTAAGTGGGGTTATACGTTTCTTCTGCTTTAAAGCGTTCCTGTGCAGGAATAACGCCTTTGCCCAGTATATATTTCCCCTTTTTCTTATCAAAATAAGCAAAGGAGGCCATAAAGTCTGCAGTGCTAAAAACCAGGTCTTTGTATTTTTCAAGTACGTTTTTATCTTTTTTAGATCGGTAAAGAAGTTCTGTGAAGTAAATGAAATGGGGTTGTTGCCATATTAAAAATGCACCAATTGAAGACGGTACTTCCCGCCCTTCATTATCTGTCATTTTTTGCCAGCGAATACCATCATATCCCTGTCTTTTTGCAATACCTTTGGCTACATCTGCAACTTTAAAATACCAGTCAACACTTTTCTCCAACAGTTCGGGCCGTCCCCAAAGCGCGTAATGAACACCATGCCACCAGTGCATTTCTAAATGAGGTTTACCATACCAACTGTTATAAGTAAGCCCTGTTTCCTGTGGTGGGGAATCATCGGCACATTGTATGCGTGTAAGGTATTGTGATAAAATGATTCTTCTTTCTAATTCAAAAGCGCGTTTATCCGTACTTCCCGAAAAATCTATAGCACCACCACCATTCCAAAATTTTTTCCATGAGTTCTCACTGCGGATACTCATTTTCATGAAATCTTCCGGAAAAATGCTCTTTTGCTGTTTGCTATACTGAACACTTAAACCGAACCCTTTTTTCTTGTTATCGGGTGTAAATAAAAAATAATGCGGTTGTTGTTGCAATATATTTCCGGCATTGTTCCATGTAGCAGAAACGTAATATGTAGTTGTATCTAATTGATGTTTGATAACTGCCTTATTTTTGTTTTTGGCGATAATTGAAGAATGATGTTTATCGTCATTTGTCCAATTAGTTCCTCTGTCATCCCAAGCTCCCGTGGGGTAGGGGAATTTTATGCGAATCTTTATCCGGCCTTCTTGCACTAATTCGGAAACAACCATAACGCTGATAGCATCATAATCAGGATCTCCAACAGTCCATACTTTTACAGGGGTGTCCTCCACAGTAAAATTTGAAGAGATTAGTCCGGACCACATGTCTAAAGATTGGTCAATATTTTGAATGTCATTTAGTGTGGCAAGTTGTCCGTCTTTTTTAATAATTTCAAAACCTAGATTTCCTAATTGTAGGCGATGTTCGTTTATTCTGAAATAATCGGCTGTTTTTTTATTGATTTCCGGCCCACTCCCATTTTGAACTGCGTAGGTAACATCTCGGCCATTAAGATGGTAAGTTTTTAGCGCATCATTAAAATTGTAATTATTTGTATTGGGAAAAGCATGCCAGCCCCAGGCACTTTGTGTGCCCAACGGAACTCCTTTTTCATATGCTTTGGGAAAAGATTGTAACCCGGTAGCATCTACCGTAAATGCAAAAGAGCCATTGCCTACAGAAAGCGAGGCAAGGGTATCGGCTTTATTTAACTTAATAGTATGACGTTGTACAAGTTGTTTTCTATTAATTTTAGTTTCTTGTTGTGCTACCACGATTTGGTAAAGTAAAAAAAATAGGATGCTTGTTGTAATTGTTTTTAGTGTCATCATCTATGAAGTAATCGTTAAAAGGGTTGATAAATTTTACGGGTCAGGACACCACAGGATGCTATTTCTCAATAAAGTTAGTAATATTGTAATTAATACAATTAAACAAGTTAAATAAATGCTATATGAAAGCCATTAATAAAATTGGCATTTTGCTTTTTATTGCCAGCTTAGCCTCTTGCATCTCTACACAAAAATTGCCCTCTAAGTCAGAGATTTTAGAGCCTATGCGCCTAACCAATCAGTATTTCATGAACAAATGGCCCGATACGGGAAAACCTATTGTTACCAATAAAGAAAGACCCAGTAATATATGGACGCGCGGGGTGTATTACGAAGGCCTAATGGCTCTCTACGCCATCGACCCACAAAAAAAATATTATGATTATGCGGTTGATTGGGGGCAAAAGCATAACTGGGGTATGCGCAATGGTATAACTACTAATAATGCCGATGATCAATGTTGTGGCCAAACCTATATTGATTTATATAATATAGATAAAAAACCTGAACGTATAAAGGATATTACAACCTGCATGAATAATGTAATTGCCGGCGGAAAAGATAATGATTGGAGTTGGATAGATGCCATTCAAATGGCCATGCCGATATTTACCAAATTAGGAGTTTTATATAACGATACAAAATACTTTGATAAAATGTATGCTATGTATGAATTTTCCAAAAACAAACATGGCGGTAACGGATTATATAATAGAGAAGACCATTTATGGTGGCGCGATAAAGATTTTGTACCGCCTTATAAAGAACCTAATGGCGAAGACTGCTATTGGAGTAGAGGTAATGGATGGGTATATGCCGCATTAGTAAGGGTAATGGACGAACTTCCAAAAACCGACCAGCACTATGCCGAGTATTTGCAGGATTTTAAAGATATGTCTGTAGCACTTTTGAAAATACAACAACCCGACGGTTTATGGACTGCGAGTTTACACGATCCCAATCATTACGGAGGAAAAGAGATTACCGGTACATCACTTTTTGTTTATGGTTTTGCATGGGGCGTACGAAAGGGTATTTTGAGCAAAAAAGAATATATGCCTGCCATTGCAAAAGCATGGAATGCAATGGTGAAGGATGCTGTACATTCTAACGGTTTTTTAGGGTATGTACAAGGCACCGGAAAAGAACCTAAAGACGGACAGCCTGTTACTTATACCAGTATGCCCGATTTTGAAGATTATGGTTTGGGATGCTTTTTATTGGCTGGAAGTGAAGTATATAAGCTACAATAGTACGCTATAAATAAGCTGGCATTGTTTTGTTACAAAACTCAAATCATCATTCATGAAGAAGATATTTTTTCTTATTGTTGCATTTGCAATATGTTATATAACTAATGGCCAGCAAATATGGCCACAGGTAAATAGTTCGGCAAAACCGCTAACCCGTTGGTGGTGGATGGGGAATGCTGTTGATGGAAAAAACATCCAACACCTTTTAAATGAATATAACCGGGTAGGAATTGGGGGTGTAGAAATTGTTCCTATATATGGTACTAAGGGTTTTGAGCATCGGTATATTAATTATTTATCACCCCATTGGATGAAAATATTAGATACTACGGTAGCTACCGCTAAGAAATATAATATGTCTGTTGATGTATCTATTGGCAGCGGTTGGCCTATTGGCGGGCCAGATGTAAGCCTTAAGGATGCGGCAACTAAAATGGAAGTGGTTACTTTTAAATTGTCCGCCGGAGAAAAATATATTCAAAAAATATTGTTGCCAAAAGCAAAATCTGAAAAAGATAAGCAGGTTGCTCCGGAGACTGTAATGGCATATAGCCCTGATGGTGATGTGGTGGATGTAAAAAAATTTCTTAATCAGGAAGGATTTCTTAATTGGGCACCACAGAAAAGCGAGTACACCGTAATTGCTTTGTTTAATGCCAAAACCGGGCAAAAAGTAAAAAGGGCTGCACCCGGCGGCGAAGGCTACACCTTGGATCATTTTAGTAGTGAAAGTGTTAGTAATTATATTAAATATTTTGATAGGCATTTTGGCAATACATCACATGGTGTGAGATCCTTGTACAACGACAGCTACGAAGTGTTTAACGCCGATTGGTCGCCGGATTTCTTTGCCGAATTTCAAAAACGTAGGGGTTACGATTTAAAGCAATACCTGCCTCAGTTGATTGCAGATAAGGTAACAGACGAATTAACCGGACGAGTAAAATCGGATTACAGGGAAACCATGAGCGACTTAATTTTGAACAATTTTACCAAGAGGCTTACTTCTTGGGCTCATAGTAAAAATGCCGTGTTTTTAAATCAGGCTCATGGCTCACCGGGTAATTTACTTGATTTGTATGCAGCCGTAGATATTCCCGAAACCGAGACCTTTGGCTCCTCCGTGTATTCTATTGAAGGGTTACGCAGAGATATGTATGATCCACGCATTGCCGATACCGAGCCGCTTATGTTTAAATTTGCTTCTTCTGCTGCCCATATTGCAGGGCATAACTTTACTTCCAGCGAAACGCATACCTGGCTCACAGAACATTTTAAAACCAATCTGGCATTGTGCAAACCGGAGGCAGAGAACCTGTTTCTTTCAGGCGTTAACCAACTAATGTTTCATGGCACCACTTACTCGCCAGCTGATGCTCCTTGGCCCGGATGGCTTTTTTACGCATCGGTAGATTTTACACCGGCTAACAGTTTGTGGAATCACTTAAAAGGGTACAACGATTATATTACCCGTTGCCAATCTGTATTGCAGGCCGGAAAGCCCGATAATGAAATTTTATTATACTGGCCGGTATATGATTTATGGCAGCAGACCGATGGGATGGATCTGCCTTTTAGAGCACACAATACCGATGTATGGATTCATGGTACCGACCTAAACGAAAAATCCAAACGCTTAAAAAATAACGGTTATTCTTTTGATTATGTTTCGGATGATATGATACAAAAGGCTTCTGTTCGAAATAAAAAAATATATATTAATACTGGAGGAGCCGATTATAGCACTATTATTTGCCCTGCTTTTAAAACAATGCCTGTAAAAACCTTTGAAAATTTAATACAACTTGCTAAATCAGGAGCCACTGTTATTATGAATAACCTGCCCATTGATGTGCCGGGATTGAATCAACTGGAAGAAAGACGCATCATATTAAAAAAGATAGTTGGCAACGTTCAAAAGAATTTAAAAAATGGCATAGCAGCAATAGGTGCGGGACAAATAATTATTTCTGAAGATGTGATAAAAACATTACAATTACAACAACTTTACGGAGAGCAGCTTGTACAAACGGGGCTACAATTTATACGTCGTAAAGTGCCGGATGGGTGGTTTTATTACATTGTAAATCATACTGCAGGAAATATAGATTCCTTAATTACTTTAAATAAATATGGCGCAAATTTAATCTTATTAGATCCTCAAACAGGAAATTACGGCAAACCACAAATTACAGCTGCAAGTAGTCAAAATAAAATTCGATTACAATTGGAGTCGGGTGAAAGTATGATTATCAGGCTTACTAATAAAAAAACTATGAAAGCAGATAACTGGAAGTACAATGATGGCACAAAAACTGTAATCCCATTGCAAAAAAACTGGAGCTTAATCTTTAAAACCGGCGGCCCGGTTATCCCTCCTGCTAAGAATATTAATACATTAAAGTTGTGGAGTGATTTTAAAGATTCTGTTTATACCAATTTTTCCGGAACAGCTATGTATAGCACTACCGTTAATTTGAAAAAGAATGAAGCTAATGAGTATTTGTTACAACTCGGCGAATTGTATGAAACAGCGCAAATAAGGGTAAACGGGAAATTTGTCGGATATATTTATAGTATCCCGTACCAGTTAAGAATTGGTAAGTATTTAAAGCAGGGCGTAAATAAAATAGAAATTGAAGTGAGCAACCTTATGGCTAACCGCATCAGGTATATGGACAGAAATGGCATGAGCTGGCGCAATTATCATGAAATAAATTTCGTAAATAAAGATTATAAAGAATTTAATGCAGCCCAATGGAGCGTAATGCCTTCAGGCCTGGCTGGTCCGGTAAATATTATAGTGTTTTAGGAGTTGCCTTAAGGCAAGTAAAATACTTCTGTTAATGGAATAGACACTGGCGAACTATCAGGATTCGTTTCCATAATATCCTCCATGTATTGCCACCATTTTTGCATTACAGGGTGTTGAGGTAGGTTGTCCATAGTTTTACCATATTCCAATTTAAGGAATCCAAATAAAGCATTGGTGTCTTCATCTAAAAAAATAGAGTACTCGCTAACGCCCGTTTGTTTTAACAGGGTGGCCAGTTCGGGCCAAATAAGGTCGTGGCGGCGTTTATATTCAGCCTCAAACCCTTTAGTAAGTTGCATTTTAAAAGCAAGTCGTTGCATATTCAATTAATTAGTGCTGCTAAAGTAGTCATTTCTTTTTTATACGCAATAATGAAGTATTTGGGAAGTTTTTGCTTGCTGTTTAAGCCATCCTACTCCTTTTTTTAGAGAACTTTGGCTTAAATAAACACTTTTTGTATTTTTTTTTGAAAAAAAAATTTGTAGGATTGAAAAAAAAATTATCTTCAACCGCTAATTATTATAAACTGAGCTAAACAACCTTTAAACCAATAACATTTTGTTTGCCAGTAAGTATATATAAAACATTAGTTATGGGTGTAAAAAAAGATGGAGAAGAAATAATAGAACCTAAAGATATTTTTGTAGGTAAAAAGGACGCTCCTGTAATATTGATGGAATTTGGTGAATATGAGAACGAAGAATGTGCCAAAGCCAATGAAGTTGTTAAGCAATTACTTGTTGATTACGAGGAAAAGATTAAATTTAATTTCAGACATTTTCCTCTTACTCGTATTCACCAAAGAAGTATGAAGGCCGCAGAGTCTGCTATTGCAGCTGCGCAGGAAGGAAGGTTTTGGGAAATGCATAATATATTGTTTCAGAACAGGCGAAACCTTGGTACCACCAGTTTAAAATTACATTCAAGAGAAGCGGGCATCAGTAATAAAAATTTTTTGGAAGAATTGGTAAACGGAACCTATGGTTGGCAAGTGCAGGATGACCTTAAAGAAGGCATTACCAGAGGCGTAAAAGATATACCTGCATTTTTTGTTAATGATGTTCCTGTAAAGGGAAAACCTACGTATTCATCCATCGCTTCGGCCATTGAAGATGCTTTAAAGCATGGTAAGAAAAAAGCAGTGCCTGCAAAGAAAACTGCCACAAAAAAAGCTCCTGCAAAAAAAGAAACAAGAGCTAAAAAATAGTAACTACCTTTTTGTTGATTGAAATCACCTTTTTTTTGATTGAAATCAATATAAATTCGTTATATTGCCTGAAAGCCTTTACCTATAAGGGCTTTCTTTTGTGTAATGCATAAAGAGTGAATTTTCCGTAAAGTTTTTTTTTCAAAAAAACAAGTTTTTGCCATTGGTTTTTTACGAAAAAAAACTGCTAAAAATTAAAAAAACTATAATTAAAAAAATAATTCGTTTGTAACAAAAAAAAGTTATCCATAAATTTTTTTTATGTTGAATAAATGTGGATATTCGCTGTCCGGTTTATATTTTTTTTATCTTATTATGAAGTGTTATAACCGGATGAAATCTTTCAAAAATAATCTGATAACCTTGCATAAAAATCATGTCGCTTCTGATGGAGAAAAATGCTGAAAAAGTCTGGTCTAACTGTTTAAAAATTATACGTGATATAGTTGAATGGCAGCATTATAAAACTTGGTTTGAGCCCATCAAAGCAATATCTTTAAAAAACAATGTTCTTGTAATACAAGTACCCAGTCAGTTTTTTTATGAGTATCTTGAAGAACATTATGTAAATTTACTGGCTAAAACGTTGAAACGAGAGTTAGGGAAAGAGGCGCGCTTAGAATATAGAATTATGGTGGACAGTGGTAATAATAGTAATAAGCCGCTTACAATGGATGTTGCTGGCACTGGTTACAAAACCTATTCAAATAACGAAATGGACTTTCCACTGGTTGTGAATAATCCTGTTAAAAATCCTTTTGTAATTCCTGGCATTAAAAAAATGCAGATTGATCCTCAATTGAATCACAATTATACTTTTGATGCTTTTATTGAGGGTGATTGTAATCGTGTAGCTCGTAGAGCCGGAAAAACAGTAGCAGAAAAACCCGGAGCCAACTCCTTTAACCCCTTAGTGGTATATGGAGGTGTAGGACTGGGTAAAACCCATTTGGTACAAGCAATAGGAAACGAAGTAAAAAAAGCACATCCTAATAAAATAGTACTATACGTTAGTTCCGAAAAATTCATTAATCAATTCATGGATCATAGCCGGAACAATGCCATCAATGACTTTATTCATTTTTATCAGTTGATTGATGTGTTAATAGTGGACGATGTTCAATTCTTTGGCAAAGCCGAAAAATCTCAGGAAGCATTTTTTGCCATCTTTAACCATCTGCATCAATCAGGAAAGCAACTTGTCCTCACATCCGATAAATCTCCTAAAGATCTGGAAGGTGTTCAAGAAAGATTACTCAGCCGTTTTCGCTGGGGTTTGAGTGCCGATTTGCAAATACCGGATTATGAAACAAGGATTGATATATTGGAAAGAAAAATGCGTGCCGACGGACTTGAAATGCCCAAAGAAGTAGTGAAATATATTGCCTATAATATTAATAGTAATGTAAGAGAGTTGGAAGGTGCCTTAATTTCACTATTAGCCCAATCATCCTTAAACAGAAGAGATATTGATTTGGATTTGGCCAAAAAAGTTTTAAGAAACTTTATCAAATCTTCCAGCAAAGAAATTACTATTGATACTATTCAAAAAATGGTTTGCGATTATTTTAATGTTCCTTACGAAAAGCTGTTACAAAAAACCCGCAAGCGAGAAATTGTACAAGCCAGGCAAATAACAATGTATTTGGCAAAAGCCTTTACCAAAAACAGCCTTAAAACAATTGGTGAGCATTTTGGTGGAAGAGACCATACCACCGTTATTCACTCTTGTCAAACAGTAAAAGACCTTATGGATACGGATTCTGTATTTCGCGAAAATGTGTTGGAGCTACACCAAAAAGTGCAATTGGCTGCAATGTAAAATCCCTATACTAAATTTTTAAAAATTCATCGAATTAATTCGGCTGTTTTAATTGTATTTCTTTATTTTTGCATCCCTTAAATATTCTGTCGGAGAGGTGGGTGAGTGGTTGAAATGAGTATCCGCCGAGGCGGATGCCGAAGGGTTAAAAGCTGGGTTAAACAAAATAAAAAGATCTTGAAAAATATTGGTGAGGTGGATGAGTGGCTGAAATCAGTAGTTTGCTAAACTGCCGTACGGGTTAAACTGTACCGCGGGTTCGAATCCCGCCCTCACCGCAAAATCGCATTGGCCATCAATGCGATTTTTTTATGCCTTTTTATTACAGATGTAAATAATAGGGGTGTAACAAATCTGCAAAATCTTTACTATAAGTACCGGCCATTTTTACATGAATAGTTTCTGTGGTAAGTGGTGTATTGCTAAAGCTACCCTCTATCATCAGCCTAAAAGGTGTGTGATTTTCTGATTGGTGAACCATTGCAATATGATTGATGAATAAGTTAGAATGTTCAATATTGTTTATAAGAGCCGAATGTCTTTTTAAAGGAAGTAATAAATAAAATTTTCCCACAGGTGTTAGCTGCCGGCTAATAATTTGTATTAAAGTTTCTAACCCTAAGCCGGCATCATGGTGTGCAATATTTTTCCCGTTATCATCTCCTTTCAAATCGTTTTCATAAAAAGGCGGGTTGCTGATGATGATATCAAATTGTTTTGAAAAAAGGTATGTAGATGCGTCGGCCAATACAAAATTAAGCCTGCTGTTCCAAGGGCTTGAAGCTGCATTTTGTTTTGATTGAACAAAATCGGCCTTTTGCAATTCCATTGCTTCAATGGTGGCATCGGGGTGTTCCTGTGCCAACATCAATGTTAACAAACCTGTGCCAGAACCAATATCTAAAATATATTTAGGTGCATATTGCTTTAATCTTTCTGATACCCAGGCTCCAAACAAGCAGGCATCGGTTGTTACTTTCATACTACACTGATCCTGATGAATTGTGAATTGCTTAAACTCAAAATAATTATTTGACATGGCTTAATAACAATGTTTACTTTTTAAAAAAATAATTTTACCATTTTGCTCTTGCTGCTGATGGTACAGAGAGTGCCGAAAAATCCTCATCCAGATATTTGTAATACCCTGTAATGGCAATCATTCCTGCATTGTCAGTGCAGTATTGAAAATCAGGAATAAAGGTATTCCATCCTAATCTTTCGCCAGTTTCGGTAAAGGCTTTTCGTAATCCGCTATTAGCAGAAACACCTCCGGCAATGCAAATATCTTTTATATGAAGGTCTTTAGCTGCTTTTTTTAATTTGTTCAGCAGTATGGTAATAATGCGGTATTGAATGGAGGCACAAATATGAGCGAGGTTTTCATCAATAAATTGTTTTTTTTCTTCCCCGGTTGCAGCAAACTCTTCTTTATACACCTGGCTTTTACCTGCATTCATTAAAAAATAAAGAATAGCAGTTTTTACACCGCTAAAACTAAAATTATAGCCTGGAATCCTCGGCTCGGGAAACTGATAACGATTAGGATCCCCTTCTTTTGCGTATTTATCAATTAGTGGGCCACCAGGGTAAGGCAGCCCCAATAGTTTGGCAGCTTTATCAAAAGCTTCTCCAGCCGCATCGTCAATAGTTTCGCCAATAACCTTCATTTGCGTGGGCGTTTCGCATAAAACAATTTGTGTGTGCCCGCCACTTACTGTAAGGCATAAAAAAGGAAAGGAAGGTTTTCTTTTGGGAATTAGGTTGGCTAATACATGAGCCTGCATGTGATTAACAGCAATCAGGGGCTTATTTAGCGAAAGCGATATTGATTTTGCAAATTGCCCACCAACTAACAAAGAACCAATAAGGCCTGGCGATTGTGTAAATGCAACGGCATCAACTTCTGATAAGGAAGTATTGGCTTCTTTTAACGCAACATCTACTACCGGAACAATGTTTTGCATATGCGCTCTGGAGGCCAGTTCGGGAATAACGCCGCCATATTGCGCATGAACGGCCTGCGTGGCAATATGGTTGGATAATATTTCCCCGTTTTTGCAAACCGCTGCCGATGTTTCGTCGCAACTGGATTCAATAGCCAGTATTGTAATATTTTGATGAGAACGATTGCTCATGTTAATTCGTCTGTTTTAGCTTCTGATAGCTACTACAGGATTCATTTTTGCAGCCTGCATGGCAGGCACTATTCCTGCAATAATACCCACAAAAATACAAATGATAAAGGTCCACACCATATTTATTACAGAAACATATACCGGAAACGCTAATACATTTGTAAGAATTGCAGCCAGCATCACTACTAATAGTAAACCAATTAGTCCTCCTATAATACAAAGGAAAGCTGCCTCTAATAAAAACTCTGTTAAGATAATTCTGTTTTTGGCTCCAACGGCTTTTTTCAAACCAATTTGTGGGGTTCTTTCTCTAACGGTAACAAACATGATATTGGCTACACCAAAAAGACCCACAATTAAACTAATGCCGCCAATAATAGCACCTCCAATATTTAACCCTACAAAGGCCTCAGATACCTGTCCGCTGATATCATCCATATTATTTAGTGCAAAATTAGATTCGGTAGTAGGGCTAAGTTTTCTTATGCTCCGCATGATGCCTTCCAACTCATCACTCAACGCAGCAATACTAACTTTTTCTTTTCCTTTTACAATAATAACGGGGTCAGATTTTAGCTCGTTATACATGGTACGGGCAAATTGAAAGGGGAGGATAACACTTTTATCAAAGTCCCAGCCACCGGCCATTTGCTTGCCTTGTTTTTTTATTACGCCTCCTATAACAATTTCCTTACCCTTGATTTTTATTTTTTTGTTTACGGCTAACTCGGGTGTTGTAAAAAGTTTAGTGGCTATTTCGTCGCCTATTATAGCAATATTTGTTCCGTAACTAAATTCGGCATCGGATAATTGTCTGCCATTACTTAATTCTAAAGCTTGTATGCTAAAATATTCATCTGTTACCCCATAAATATTTACACCGTTAAGTACAGAGCCGCCAAATTCTACATTGTCATTACCACTAATGAATAATGAAACGAATGCTGCATTTTGCGAGCGGTCTTTTATTTCTTTTATTTCGTTGTATTTAGCTACCGGCCTGTTTACGTATTTCCACCAAGGGTAATCCGGCCCTCCGGCCCATACCCATTTATCAATATAAATAGTGTTATTGCCCATAGCCGCAATCTCGTTTTCAATATTACGCTGTAAGCTGTTTACTGTTGCCAGCACGCCGATAATGCAAAAAATACCAATAGTTACGCCAAATAAAGACAGGAAGGTACGAAGCTTGTTTTTCCAAAGCTCCTGCAAGGCCATTTTAAAACTGTTGGTTATTATTTCAATAGTACGACGAAACATACTAACAAAGATAATGGAGAATACAGGGTTTACATTTGTATTTCTTATCTTTTTGTCAATAAAGAAGAATAGGTTTTATAGTAACCAGCTCAATTAAACTAATAATATAAGTAAAGTACTTAGTTTTTGCCGAGTTTTATCATATTAATAAAATCATCAAACAAATACCTTGAGTCATGAGGTCCCGGTGTACTTTCGGGGTGATATTGAACAGAGAAGGCGGGTTTGTTTTTTACGCGGATGCCTTCAATAGACTGGTCATTTAGGTTTACATGAGTAATGTCAACTGTTTTCGAAGCCTTGATGGATTCGGGATCAACACCAAAACCATGATTTTGTGTAGTGATTTCCGATTTACCAGAAATTAAATTTTTTACAGGATGGTTCAAGCCTCTATGGCCGTGATGCATTTTAAATGTAGTGATGCCGTTAGCCAACGCTAATAATTGATGACCCAGGCAAATGCCAAATACGGGTTTGTTTTCATCAAGAATTTTTTTCAAGGTATTCACAGCATAATCCATAGCAGCCGGATCGCCGGGGCCGTTGGAAATAAAGTAACCGTCCGGGGCAAAAGCGTTTACTTCTTCTATCGGAGTTTTTGCAGGAAATACTTTTAAGAAAGCTCCGCGGTCAACCATACATTTTAAAATATTTTGCTTCGTTCCATAATCCATTACGGCAATTTTAATGGTAGCAGCAGGGTCGCCCATTTCATAGGCTTCTTTTGTGCTTACTACGCTGGCCAATTCTAAACCGCTCATGTCGGGAACATCTGCTAAGCGGCGTTTGAGCTCGTCAATATCAAATATTTCGGATGAGATGATACAGTTCATGGCTCCTTTTGTTCTAATATGTGCCACTAAGGAACGTGTGTCAACTCCGTCAATAGAAACGATATTATTTTTTTCGAGATATTCCTGTAAAGAACCTTTTGCTTTACGGCGAGAGTAGTTTTCATTAAGGGTTTTGCCAATAACGCCCAAAATTTTAACACTATCGCTTTCCACATCTTCATCAATCACCCCGTAATTACCTACATGTACAGCATTCATAATTACAATTTGCCCATAATAACTGGGGTCGGTAAATACTTCCTGATAACCCGTCATTCCTGTATTAAAGCAAATTTCGCCGGTGGTGGTACCAATGGCCCCAAAGGCGTAGCCGTGGGCAATGGTTCCGTCTTGTAATAATAAAATCGCAGGTTTCTGTGTGTGAGGCATTTGTATATTTTGCTGGTGAAAAAATCGCTCAAAAATAATAGAAAAATTTTATTTAAGGTTTTTGTTTTTCCATATTTTTTCTACAGGGGTGATTTTGAACGATTGCTTTCAGCATCCTGTTAAGCTGTAGCCATACAAAGAGGGGGTTTTTTATAGGTATTACAGCATAGCAGCTCTTTTCATTTCTGCAGCTACGTTTTTACCCAAATACCGTTCAATAATGCCGTGTACTAAATAAATTACTGGTGTAAGTATTATTGCAATAATGAATTTGTAAATATAATTACCTACACAAATACTCATAACCAAGCCTAAGGACCAGGGCATGCCCTGATTTTGAGAAACCCTTGGCCCTACATAAAAAGCAATAAATAAAACCACGAAACTGTCAATCAATTGCGAAACTAGCGTAGAACCTGTAGCGCGAAGCCAAATGGCCTTTTCTCCGGTTATTTTTTTAATTCGGTGAAAGATAAACACGTCCAGCATTTGCCCTAACAAAAAGGCTGTTAAAGAACCAATGATGATCCAGGAACCTTGTCCTAAAATAACACGGTAAGCTTCGTTGGCGTTATCTATATTTTGATTGGAATAATTAACAACCCAAAAATCAGCCGGGGTTAAATAAATGGCCCCCTGAAACATTATAAACGTGTAAGCAATTAATCCGGCTGCCAGAAAAGAAAGAAGACGCACGCCTCGTACGCCGTAATACTCGTTAATAATATCGGTCATAATAAAAATGACTGGCCATAATAACACGCCGGCCGTAAGATTGAAAGAAAAGGTATTACCTAAAATTGTCAGCTCAAAAGGAGACAGGTTAAATGTTTTTTCAAGGGAGAAGATTTTAACGCCAATTACTTCTGCTACAATAGCATTGGCAACAAAAAAGCCGCCGAGTATAATAAACAGTTTAACGCTTTTATCCTTTAAAATTGAAAATGCCATTAATGTAAAGAATGTATAATAATAAAATAATAAAGTAAATAAAATTAAAAATCAATATCCAAAGCGGTACAAACCTTGTTGGTCTGCGTCCGCTAATAATAAGTAACAGGTAAATAATATTTACAACAGGAATTAAAACAAACCCTAAAACATAACCTGCCATTATAATAGAACTACTTATAGCTTCCTCATGGTTCCAGCTATACAACAGTAGGCTAAAAGCCAAAATAAGCATGATGCCTCCTAAAAAAGCTACCCTTGATAAAAATAATAACCAACGCATCTTTATTTTTCATGTAAAATAGCATTATTTTGCCACAAATGTGTTTTAACAAAGATTGTGTGTGGTGTTACAAAGCTTAGCCTTATAAGTAAAGGGCAGTAATGCTACACCTGTTGACTATTAATTAGTAAATTGTACAAATGAAAAATAATTGGTTTAAGAAAGCGTTGCCCCACATTATTGCGGTGGGTGTTTTTTTAATAGTAACGCTTATTTTTTGTAGAAGCGGTTTGGAAAGCGGTGTGAGCATGCGCCAGAACGATATTACCAGTGTAGCCGGTATGACCAAACAACTGCGCGATCATCATGCACAAACAGGAACCTATCCTTTATGGGTTACCAATATGTTTAGCGGTATGCCTGCCTGGCAAGTGTTGTTTGATGGAGGGTATTCTCCATTGGGGGTAGTGAGTAAAGTGTTGCAATTGGGATTGCCTGAGCCATTTAATTTTTTCTTTTTGGCATGTATTTGTTTTTACATTTTTTGTATGTGTTTGCGCATAAGGCCCTGGGTGGCAGTATTAGCAAGCTTGGGTTTTGCTTTTTGCAGTTATAACCCCATTATTATTACCGAGGGGCATGTAACCAAAATGATGGCAATGGCTTATGCCCCAGCATTATTGGGTAGCGTGATTTTATTATACGAAAGAAAATATTTCATCGGGTTTGTATTGAGTGCTTTATTTGCAGCATTACAGATACAGCAAAACCATCCGCAAATAACTTATTATTTGTTTTTGATTATTGTTATCATGTCTGTTTTTTATTTGGTAAGATGGATTAAAGAAAAGTCGTACAAAAACATTCTTCCGGCCTTTGGTTTGGCAGGTATTGCCGCTGTAATAGGATTGATGGTAAGTGCTGTATTGTATTTTCCTGTATATGATTATACTAATTACAGCAAACGGGGTGGACAATTGGTAATGAGTGAAAAATCGGGTGTGGATACTAAGACGAATGTAATAAAAGACGATAAAACAGTAGGGCTTACCAAAGAGTATGCCTTTCAATGGAGCTACGGGATAGAGGAAACACTTACACTAATAATGCCGGGTGCCTCAGGGTACGGGTTAACTTTTTCCCAAAGAGACGGTGATCAATTTATGTATCCGAAATTGGATGCCAAATCTCATGTGGCAACCACTTTAACAGGGACTTTAGGTGTGCCGGAAATGCAGGCCGAAAATTTTGCCATGCAACTAAGCCAGTCTTTGTATTGGGGCGACCAGCCATTTACACGCGGCCCGGTTTACTTGGGTGCTATTATTTGCTTTCTTTTCATCTTTGCTATGTTTTATTTAGATGGAAAACATAAGTGGTGGTTGTTAGCTGCATCTGTGTTAGGTATAGCAATGGCTTGGGGTAAATTCTTTCCGGCATTTAATAATTTTTTGTTTGATTATTTACCTTATTACAATAAACTAAGGGTGCCTACTTTGGCGTTATTTATTCCGCAATTATTGTTCCCAGTTGGTGCCGCATTAGCCATCAACAAATTGATGGATGGTGATAAAGCCAATGCATGGAAGCCCTTTAAAAATTCTTTAATAGCGGTGGGTGCCATTTTTGCCATTGCACTTGTTATTTATATTTCATCAGACTTTAGTAACGAAAACAAACAACGCACCTTAGCGTTTAATACGCTTGTCAGTTCTAAAGACCCGAATATGCAGGCTAAGATGATGGAGTTGAACAGTCAATTTGCACCAAAATCCGATAACAGCGTATATGAAAACCTGGTGTATAGCACTGGAGGCAACCAGGACGCAGCCCGAAACGTATTAAACGCTTTGAAAAAGGACAGGGCTTCGTTATTTGGCAGCAGCCTGTTCCGTTCTTTTATTTTTGTGCTTTTAGCAGCAGGACTTATTTTTATGTTTATTAAAAATAAATTTAATGAAAAAGTTCTTCTCGGAGGACTGATTGTTTTGGTATTGTTTGATTTGTTAGGCTTTGATTCCCATTACCTGAATAAATATAATTTTGATGCAAAAGACTCTTTTGAAGCCAGCGAGTTTCCGATGACATCTGCCGACCAACAAATTTTGCAGGATAAAGACCCTAATTACAGGGTATTAAATACAACGGGTGGCGATCCATATCAGGAGTCGAAAACATCGTACTATCATAAATCAGTAGGTGGATACCACCCGGCCAAATTAGGTATTTATGACGATTTAATTACGTATCAGTTATCGGGTGGTAAGCAAAATATTCCCGTGCTGAATATGTTGAATACAAAATATATTATAGCTGCTGCACAACCCGATTCTGCCAATCCACAAGCTGCCGGGCAACAGGTGGTACATTTAAACCCGGATGCTTTAGGGAATGCCTGGTTTGTAAAGGGTGTAAAATGGGTTAACGGAGCAGTAGAAGAAATGAAGGCCTTGGATCAATTCAATCCTAAAGATACCGCAATTGTAGATGCTTCGTTTAAATCTGTTGTTGGCAATTTTGCACCTGCTGACAGTACAGCAACTATTAAGCAAACTGCATTTGATAATGATGCCATTAGCTATGAGAGTAATAATAGCAATGCAGGGTTGGCCATTTTTAGTGAAATATACTATAAAGATTGGAACGCATATATTGATGGTAAACCGGCTGATATATTTAAAGCCAATTATGTTTTACGTGGCTTGAATATTCCTGTCGGTAAACATACTATTGATTTTAAATTTGAACCGAAGGTGTATGCTACCAGTAGAAAATTATCATCCATTTTTAATTGGTTATTAGTTGGTTTCTTAGTAGCGGCTGCGGTTGTTGGGTTTATAAAAAAACCTGCAACTAACAAATCGTAAGGGCTTTATAAAACCTAAGCATGGATTTATCTGTTATCATTGTTAACTATAAAACAGCGCAACTTGTTATTGAATGCATTAATTCGGTTTATGCCCAAACCAAGCAACATAGCTTTGAAGTAATTGTAGTAGATAATGATTCTTGCGATAATAGTAAAGACTTGATATTAAAGGCTCATCCGCAAGTGCAATGGGTTGACATGGGCTATAACAGTGGGTTTGCCCGCGCCAACAATGCCGGTATAAAAATTGCCCAAGGGGAGTATATATTGTTATTAAATGGCGACACGGTTGTTTTAGACGCTGCTTTGGATAAAACAATTAATTTGATGAAAGCAGATGCCACAATGGCTGCCTGTGGCGTTCAATTATTGAATACGGATGGTACTACACAAATTTCCGGAGCACATACAGTAAAAGGCGGCTTGAATATTTTACTAACAATACCATATTTGGGAAATGTGGTAAGATATTGGGGCTACAAACTACAATCTAAAGTGCCAAGCATTCAGAATGTAAAGGAAACTAAAGTGGCTGTGGATTGGATCATTGGTGCTTTTATTATGGTGCGTAAAAAAGTTTTGGATAAAGCCGGATTGTTAGATGAGGATTTTTTTATGTACGCCGAAGAAATTGAATGGTGCAGCCGGTTAAAAAAACAGGGAGGCTTGTATCTTTTCTCTGAACCTAAAGTAATTCATTATGGCGGCGGTTCCAGTAAATCGGCGTTTGAAACGGATGGTTGGGATAATACTTACGATGTGTGGACAAGGAAAGCCAGACAGATTATGCTTTCTAATTTAGTACGAGTAAGAAAAGAGTTCGGTGTGTTTTGGTATTTGACGATTTTGTTTTTTTATCTGATAGGTATTCCAATATTTTGTATCGGGTTTTTACTTCAAAAGATATTTAATACTAAAAAACTACGATTTACATGGAACAATGTAGCCGGCTATGCAAATAATGTATTAGCGATGTTTACATATTTTTTCAGAATTCTATCAAACAAACCATTCTTTTATAAGCTTGTGCGCCGTAGTGGATTATAAGATATAAATTATGAGTAGTGAATTAAATAGTGGATATCAGTTATCAATTGTGATTATCAACTATAACACATTTGAGCTTACTTGTAAGTGTATCCAATCCTTATACGATAAAATTGAAGGGCTTACTTACGAAATTATTTTGGTGGATAATGCTTCTAAGGAATGTGATCCGCATCTGTTCAAACAAAAATTTCCCAATATCAATTTAATCATCAGCGAAACTAATACCGGATTTACCGGCGGTAATAACTTAGGAGTAGCCGCTGCCCAAGGCGATTATTTATTATTGCTGAACAGCGATACAGAATTGATTAATAATGCACCTAAAATCTGCTACGATTATATTACAAAACATCCCGAAGCAGGAATGGTTACCTGCCAGTTAATATACCCTGACGGGAGATTGCAGTATAATACCCGACGGTTCAGAACGATTGGTTGGGAATTGTTGGAAATATTCCCGATCTATAAATTTTGGTCAAAACAAAAGGCTGAAGAGCGCATGCTACACCATTATTTTGATCATAAAAGATTTGTGAAAGCCGACTGGGTATGGGGAGCTTATATGTTTTTTCCAAAAAAAATAATTAATGAGCTACCACAGAAAAAACTCAGCGATGATTTTTTTATGTACTGTGAAGATACTTTGTGGTGCTTAGATTTTCAACAGTTGGGTTACGAAATACATTTTTTGCCTGAAGCCAAAGTAATGCACATACACAAAGGCAGCGTGAGTAAGGATAAATATTACTGGATTTGGAAAAGCACGGTAAAAAACCAAATGCAGCTAATGAAAAAATATTACCCCGACTGGCGTTGGTACATTTTTGCCGCCATCTATGGCACTAAACAAATGGGAGCATGGTGTGTGTTGAAGTTGCAGGGGAAGATTTAGGGATGCTATAACTTTTCAGCGATTACAATGTCCTGAAAACTTAGGAATTCAGTCCTGCCACTCCATGAACCATAATAAATTGGATTGATTATTTCTAATCCGTTTTTCTGATAGGAGGAAAACAGATATTTTTCTTTATAAGCAATCGCATCCTCGGGTACTGCTTCATTTTGTACCCTGTAAATGCTATGGTCATTTTTGAAGCTAAAAACGGCTTTATTTTCTTGTAGAAGTTGTTCAGATATTTCATTTAACAAAAAATAAGTGATTAAGCATTTTCCTCCGGGTTTTAATACGCGAGATATTTCCGATAGATAATTCTCTACGCCACCGGGGAGCATATGCGTAAACACAGAGGTTAAATAAATGAAATCGAATGAATTGTCGGCATAAGGAAATTTGTATTCCGTATCAGGGTACTTTCCTTTTGGGTGGTATAATTTGTTGTAAAGATTAGCAACCTGAAACCGAAAATTGGGGTATTTAGGTGTGATGTTTTTCTGACACCATTCAATGCCTTTTACGGCTATGTCGAAGCCTTCAAAATACCCCCCCATCAGCATTTAGATACTTTGTTAATGGAATCGCCATGCGGCCTATTCCGCAGCCAACATCCAGCACTTTAGCATTGGGGCTTAGTTGTGCTTTGTCTTTAAAAATTTCTACAAAATGTGTTCCTGCTTTAATGAAATCGCCGTTACCAACAAATCTGATTCCTCTTGGTGGTAATAATTGTTGATCAGAATGAATTATGGAGTCATAAACATCCATGAGTTTGTAATAAAAAGGTGCTATTAAAATTTTTAATTGTTTTTTCATATTGTATGTTTTTTGCTAATATAAGCAAACCGAAGAAAAAATTTTATACTACAGAAACCTATTTTGAAAAAACTGGAACTATTCTATTTGTATAAAAATTCCTGAGTAGTTTTAACGGAAACCCCGCGATAGCTTTTTTAACGGCTTTGTTAATTGCATTATGATTGCCATAAACGGATTTCATGATCTTTATGTGTTCTCGAATACCTTTT
>JBKEEB010000048.1:0-1997 GCA_047975735.1 Niabella sp. | reverse complement strand
GGAGGTAAATCTCTTAAATTAACAGGAGAAGTCTCTTCCGAACGCTTTCGGAATCGACATGACGATACACAGCTTTGATTTTCAATATAGAACATCCAAAACTCACGTTAGTATAGCAATAAAAACATAACTAATCTATTACGAATATCCAATCGGTAGAAAATACTTTTTCCGTCATTTATAACCACACCGGTAAAAAGTGATTTGTTAAGGACAACAGAACAAAAACCTATGCCTGCTAATTAGCAATCAAGCACTTCAAAAAATATCGAATAGCTTTCTTCAAGGGCTTTGCAGAAAGGGCGAAATATCCCTTAAAGGTTATTGTAATACTCCTGATAAAGGAGCGCATAATAACTGCAAAGTTTATTCTTTGCAATTTCTTTTGTTTTATACCGATTACATATTGTTTAGCAAAAAGCCTTCCCCCAATGCCATCCCTTGTTATTTTATCTGTGCATTTTATGTTTTCCTTTTTTTATAATATCAGTGTTTATCAGAAAACCTAAACTTAGGCTTAAGTTCCGGTTCGTGTATTCGGCATCATTATAGGAAATAGCGGCATTGGGTGTTTGCGTTACCATACCATGATAATAATTAATATTGTGCTTTAACCAAAACCCGTTTTTAACCCTCACCGTAAATCCTAAAGAAGCATTAGCTCCGGCATCAATTTTCGTATCCATTGCTTTTACTGATTTAGCTCCAATAAATGTATCCCCATCAGTTAGAATAAATGTTTTGCCACCTACTAAAAATCCTACTGTAGGGCCAATGGTTAGAGAGGGAACAACCCTGCTGCGGGCATCTCCAAAATAAAAACTGGCAAATACCGGAATGCGGATATAGTTAAGCCGGCTTATTAAATTGGCATTAGATGTTTTATCTTTATACGTACTTCCTTCCGAGCTAAAATGTGTGCCAAACCCTAAGCTAATATTATTATTAAAATGATATTCGGCATTACGCCCTAAAGAAAAGGTAGGGTGAAATTTACGGTCTGTATTATTGGGGCGATTACCTACAGCCCAGCTATGGCCAATGGCTGCCTGATCACCAATACTCCAACCCTTTTGGGCATCAGCATTAACTGTTAACATACATACGATCAATAAAAGAATTAATAATTTTTTCATTATGATAGTTTAAAGGTGATTGAAATTATATGTTGTTCCAAAATCATACCAAACTATCTAACAGTTAATTGTAATAAAAGTTTAGAAATTATACAGCAGACCAGCACCAATACCAATATGGCTGTTTGTGATTGTTGAGCCGTTACTTCCAATCAATGCCTCTTGTTGAACAAATCCGCGATAATATGTTGCATACCCTTTAAGAAATAGTTTTGGATGTAATTTGTGGGCAACGCCCAGGTTGGCTAATAATCCTACATCATTCTTATTAATGGGCGTATTTTGTTCGTTTGATTTTAATTCATCATCGGCATAGGATTTTCGTTTACCGCTTACAAGAAAACCCATCGAAAATCCGCCGTCAAAATAGGGGATGGTTTTGCCTTCGCTATTTAAAACCAAGCGGGCGAAAACAGGAACCCTTACATAATTGTTCCTTTGTACAATTTTAGTGTTAGCAGTAATGCTTGCATATTCATGTGTATTGCCTTCTGTGCTAAAAGCCAGTCCGCTCCCCAATCCAATTGTTTTATTAAATTGATAGATGAGTTTAGCTCCCGTTTGTAAGTGAAAATGAAAAGAGTTGTCATAATGGGTGTACCAGCTATTGCCAACTGTAACAAAATCTTCGGCATACCAGCCTTTTTGTATTTGCGCATGAATCTGCATGGTAATAATGAACAGGCAGATACTTAAAATTGGTTTTCTCATGTGTTTTTTTAGTAAGACGCTGTTTGGTATAAAAATGCAACGTTGGTTTACATTTCTTTATATATCCTGTTCCTTTCTGCCCATACTTTGTTAATTTTGCACTCTTAAATTCGAATATAGTGGATATGATTAACATAACATTCCCTGATG
>JBKEEB010000146.1:0-1695 GCA_047975735.1 Niabella sp. | reverse complement strand
TTGGGTATTGGTACATCTGCATTAGCATTGATTTTCTATAATATGCTTACTACAAGGATTGACAGCATTACTTATGGTATTGACGAATCTGGTTTTACTTTAACCCAATCTTTTGCATCTTTATATAAATAAAGTGTAAAAAAATATGGAAAATCAGAAAAAAAACGTCTTTATCAAAAAATAAGTAATTATGCCTAAAATAAAAATTGCGAAGAAAGTAGCGGATACGGATATGACCCCGTTTGTGGATATCGCTTTCCTGATTCTGTCGTTCTTTATCATGGCAACTAAGTTTAAACCCTCAGAGCCGGTGCCCATTGCAACGCCCAACTCTGTGTCGTCTCAACCTTTGCCCGATAATAATGCCGTAATGGTTAGTATTGATAAGGATAATAAAGTTTATTTCTCTATCATGTCTAAAAAAGATCCAGCGTTGGCAAAGGATGTGATTTTAAGGGCAGCCGAAGCCAGAGGTATTCCGCTTACGGCAGATGATGTTAAAAACTATCAGGATGCGGAATTAATAGGGATGCCCTTTAATAAGCTGAAAAGTTTTATGGCATTAGCACCCGGAGAAAGAGCTAAAGTAACACAGGATGGTATTCCCGTTTTAGACTCTGCAAACAACGAGTTATTCTATTGGATAGGAGCTGCCAAACAAATTTTTGTTGGTGAACAATTAAAATACCTTATTAAAGGTGATGGTACTTCTACCTATCCAAGTTTTAGTGCTGTAATAGAAGCATTTAAGAAAAATGATGAACAAAAATACAATCTGGTAACTATGCCGGAAGAAGCTCCGCAAGGAACCGATCTCTACAAGGACAGACTATCAGGTAAATAATTTTTAAAACTTAAAATTTAATAAAAAATGGCAAGTTTAGATACGGGTGGAGATGGCGGTGGTCATAAAAAAGGCCCCGGCGTAAAAAAGGCCAAAAAGCTTAATACCAAGGTGGATATGACTCCATTTGTGGATATCGGTTTCTTGTTGATTACCTTTTTCATCTTCACAGCAACCATGAGCTCTCCTACAACAATGGATCTCAATATGCCAAAAGATACCGATAAAAAAGATGAAGAAACCAAGGTTAAACAATCTGGTGCCCTTAATATTTTATTAGGAAAAGATAATTCGCTCTTTTATTATGAGGGAGAATTATTGCCCGATGGTTCTAACTTTAAATCAGAAACTTTTTCCGGTATCAGAAATGTTATTATCAACAAGAAAAAGGAGGTAATGTCAAAATACTATCCGGATCCTGCCTGCGAAGCAAAAGCTAAGGCAGAAGGTAAAAGTATTGATGATGCCTGTAAGCAAAGAGACTTTTTTGTAATTATAAAGCCTACAGAAAATGCCAATTACAAAGGAGTAGTTGACATTTTGGATGAAATGACTATTAATAAAGTAGCAAGGTATGCCTTAGTAAAACCTTTTGATACGGAGTTGGATTTAGTGAAAGCCTCCGAAGGTGCTTCTGCTACGCCCGAAGCTGAAGCTGCGGCAAATTAATTTGCAGAAAAGTTTATGAATAATGATGCTTTATGCGTCTCATTAAAAAATAATTAAATAATGGAACCCAATAAGATTTTATCCACCGACTTTCTGGATCTCTTATTTGAGGGACGGAATAAGGAATACGGTGCTTACGATTTACGTAAAACCTATAATAAAAGAATATGGATGGCATTAGG
>JBKEEB010000133.1:0-32104 GCA_047975735.1 Niabella sp. | reverse complement strand
TCTTTCAATAACAGAATGCCAGTGCGCTTTTGCAGGAGCCACATATTTGGGAGCCAAAGCAGGAGCTTCTCTTTCTTCGGTAGCTTCAAAACTTCCTTTTTTAGCTGTTTTAATCAGGTTGTAAACCATCATGATGGCACCAATCAGGTAAATTGTTCCACCTATGGCCCTAAGGATGTAAAATGGTATTACCGAGTTTACAATATCTATAAACTGATACTGCAATTGCCCTTCGGGCGTAAAGGAGGTCATCATAAAATAAGTACGGAAGGCAGACCAATACATGGGTATGGCATACAGCACAATTCCTAAAGTACCTATTAAAAAGTGTGAGCTTGCCAGCTTGGTGGAATACAGTTTTGTTTTAAATAATTTTGGTATTAGCCAATAAAGCATACCAAATGTTAAGAACCCGTTCCAACCCAAAGCACCAATGTGTACGTGAGCAATTGTCCAGTCGCTATAGTGAGAAATGGCATTTACATTTTTTAGCGACATCATGGGGCCTTCAAAAGTTGACATGCCATAACAAATAACCGCTAATACATAAAATTTTAAAACCGGGTCTTCCCTAACCTTATCCCAGGCACCGCGTAAAGTAAATAAACCGTTTAACATACCGCCCCAACTTGGTAATATTAGCATTACGGAAAGTGTAGTTCCCAAAGCCTGAGCCCATCCCGGCAAAGCCGTATATAATAAGTGGTGAGGACCAGCCCAAATGTAAATAAATATTAAAGACCAAAAGTGTACAATACTTAAACGGTAAGAGTATATTGGTCTGTTAGCTGCTTTTGGCAGAAAGTAATACATTAATCCCAAATAAGGAGTGGTTAAGAAAAATGCTACCGCATTATGCCCATACCACCATTGTACTAACGCATCCTGCACACCGGCATACCATGAATAACTTTTCATGATTGATACCGGAAATTCAAATGAATTCACAATATGCAACATGGCTACGGTAACCCAAGAAGCTATAAAAAACCAAATAGCCACATATAGGTGTCTTTCTCTACGGGTTAAAATAGTACCAAACATATTGATACCAAATACCACCCAAATAAGGGTAATTAAAATATCAATCGGCCACTCTAACTCGGCATATTCTTTAGCCGCTGTAAAACCGGCCAATAAGGTAACGACAGCTAATACAATAATTAATTGCCAGCCCCAAAAATGTATTTTACCCAGCAAAGGGCTCCACATATTGGTTTTAAGCAATCGGGGTAATGAATAATACACGGCAGTAAAAATACCGTTACCCACAAATGCAAAAATTACTGCATTGGTATGCAAGGGCCTTAAACGCCCGAAAGTAGTGTACTCTATACCAAAATTCATGACGGGAAATGCCAGCTGAAAAGCTGCAATTACCCCTACCAACATACCCACAACACCCCATGTAATGGTGGCAATCGCAAATAACTTAGGTAGCTTGTTGTTAATGGTGTACTTCTGTAATTCCATACTTATTGTTTAATGATTATCGGTTTTGGTTTCATTATTGTTATCAAATAAAATTCTGTTGGCGGGAGAAAAATCATCCTCATACTGACCATCCTTCACACTCCATATTAGTGCTACCAAAAAAACGCCTGCTATTAACAAACTAACAATAGCGGTAATAATTATAACGCTCATGACTGGGTGCAATATGTTTTAAATATTAAATAAAAGTAGTGATCAATATCAGACAAAACTATGAAATTATTCATATTTTTAAAAGAATTCGTCTTGCATTTATTTCGCTTAGCCCATATGTTAATAAGATAATACTTATTGAACTTGCCGGCATCAAAATTGCTGCTATAACCGGTGCTAATAACCCCTGCACCGCAAAATACAAGCCGATGATGTTATAAATAATAGAAACTATAAAACTGGCCATTATAATTTTATGCCCCGATGCTGAAAATCTTAGAAACTTATCTAATCCGGCCAATCTGGAAGCATGCAAAATACCATCGCAGGATGGAGTAAAATTATTGTTTTCTTCCGTAATGGCGATGCCTACATTACTTTGTTTGAGTGCTCCTGCATCATTCAAACCGTCGCCTATCATCATCACAGTATGATTTTTCACCTCTCTTAAATATTTAATATACTCCAGTTTTTCTTCCGGCGACTGGTTAAAGAGCATTTCACTTTTATGGTTCATCAGCTTTTTAAGATTGGCTGCTTCTGCATCATTATCACCACTTAAGATAGAAATTATAAAACGCTTGTCTAATTTTTGTATCATTTCTTTTAATCCAAAGCGGTAAGCATTATTTATCCGAAATACACCAAATATTGACGAATCAATTTTTACGGCTACTACCGATTTGTCATTTGCCGGCTCTTGCAGTTTTTCTCCCGTAACAAATTCCATACTGCCAGCCTTGATATAGGTTTCATCTATCCAACCTTCAATCCCTTTTCCGGGTATATTTTTAAAATGTTTTACTGGTATGATATTATCCACAGCCAGCTGTTTAAAAACAGCTTTACTTAACGGGTGGGTGGACTGATAGAGTAAGGATGCCAGCAGAATCTTATTTTGGGCGTTAATAGTAGCTCCTTTGTAAGATACTTTTAGCTTTTTGCTTTGGGTTAAAGTACCGGTTTTATCAAATACTATATGATTTACCCCTTTTATATGCGCAATAACATCGGGATGACGTAAATACAATTTGTTTTTACTTAAAATCCGCAAAATATTACCGTTAGTAAAAGTAGAGGAAAGTAGTAAAGCGCAGGGGCAGGCTATAATGAGTATTGTAGTTAAAGCGTTCCACATGGTTGTCCAATCGCTTTTATTAGCCCAGTAAGCAGCAGTTAACCCACTAATAATAAATACAATAACTGTAAAATAATTGCTCAACGCATGCAAAAAGCCGGCTTCTTTTTTTTCTTCTTTAAATACATCCTTATTCCATAAATTGGTAAGGTAGCTTTGCGAAACCTTTTTCACTACTACAAGTTCTATCTTTTCACCAAGTTGTTTGCCTCCTGCATATATAATTTCACCAATATCCTTAGCCACCGGTACACTTTCGCCACTTACAAAACTATAGTCAATTTCGGCCTTCCCCTTTGAGAGTATGGCATCAGTAGGAATTAGTTCATTATCATACACTTCTATAATATCATTTTCCTGTAAATTTTCTATAAGTGTGGGAACAAAAGCCTCATTATTCTTCACATTAACAGCTATAGGAAAAAAGGATTTAAAATCCCGGTCAAAAGCAATTGCCTTTTGTGTTTTATCCTGTGCCCATCTGCCCACAAGCATAAAGAACACAATACCACTCATACTGTCAAAATACCCCGGACTGTTTAAAGCAAATACTTCGTAAAGGCTTCTGCCAAAAGTAATTAAGATGGCCAATGCAATGGGCGCATCAATATTTAACGATCCGTGTTTGAGCCCCTTCCAGGCACTTACAAAAAACTCTGTGGAGCAATAAAAAAATACAGGAATAGCTAATAAAAGATTAAGATATCTGAATGCTGCACCTACCTGTTCCTGCATATAGCTGCCTATGGCAAAATACTCCGGCAGACTCATCATCATAATATTGGCAAAGCAAAAACCTGCGATAGCTATTTTTAACAATCTGGTTTTATTGAATGATGCGGATGCAGATGCGTTGCCGGCTTCTTGTAAACTAATATGCGGCTCGTAGCCAATAGCTGTAAGAGTTTCTACAACCTGCCTTAAAGAAGTATGCTGATTTTCAAAAACGATAAAAACTTCTTTACCGGTAAAGTTAACTCTGGATGAAACTATTCCCCTGTTAATTCTATGTATATTTTCAAGTAACCACAAGCAACTGCTGCAATGCATTTGAGGCAAGTAAAAGTTTACATGACTTTGCTTAGCATCTTGATATTGAATAAGTTTTACCTTTACCTGCTCATTGTCTAAAAAACTAAATTTGTCTGCTCTTACTTTTATTTTTTGGGAGATGCCGGGATTCACATTCAGGTCGTAATATTCACATAAATCGTTTTGATTGAGAATTTCATACACCATTTTACAACCCTCGCAGCAAAAATGCCTGTCTCCCAACATTATTTTTTCATGGGAACAAGACTCTCCACAATGAAAGCAATTGACCTGATTTATAGATGTAGTTTTTTCCAACTTACTTTTTTTATACCAACCAATTAATTCTTCCGGCAAATCATTCAAACCTTTATGAAAACTATGTAAGAAATACAGCCATATCGGCTGTTTTTTCGGCCAGTTTTTTTATGCTTGTTGATTCAAATAATTTAACCAGTTTACCCCTAATCTCTTTATAATCATTATGCAAAGGACAAGGATGGTCTTCAGAGCATGATTTTAGACCCAACCCACAGGATGTAAATAACGCTTCGCCATCAATAATTTTAACTATGGTAATAATGGGCCGCTTTTGCTGTGTTCTGTCAATAAAAAAACCTCCATGAGGTCCTTTTAACGAGGATACTATACCGTTTCTGTTTAGCTCCTGCAGTATTTTAGCAGTGAAAGCAGCCGGTGCGTCTATTTCCCTTGCAATGGTGCGCACTTTATAATATACACCATCATCATTTTTTGACGCAAGGTATAAAACAGCTCTTAAAGCGTATTTTGCCGATTTTGAAATCATAAATTTATATACAAATTGTCTTTACGATATTTACACTGCCCTTTATAATACTTTAACGACTGCTTTACACTAACGGACTGCCGGATGATGTGCGGTAATAATTTATTTTGGTTATAAACATATTGGCCATTTTACCTGCACGCCATTTAGCTTCATCGGCTTTTTCACCCTTAAATAATTTATCCACTGTAAAATTAAAGATTGATAGCCATACATCGAAATGTTCTTCCTGTATGGGTAAATTGGCATGTGGTGGAAACGGACTCCCAAAATAAGTATGCTCATCTAATAAAACTGTTTGCCAAAAACGATACATTTTTTCCAGATGCTCTGGCCAGCGGTCTTCAATTTTACCATTAAAAATGGGTCCAATTAAATCGTCGGTTCTTACATTATCATAAAACGTGTTCACTAAAAGTTTTACATCGTTAATTGACGTAATGTCCTGCAAATACTGCTCCATGAGGGCAAATGTAGTATTTTTTTAAGGATAAAAATATCCGAAATAAATAAAAAAATAATCTTTTTATAAAACAACCAATAATAAAATGTGAAATAGGTGGCTAATATAGCAGGTTAGCAGTACGAATGAGCTTTTCCTGATTAATAATTTTAATCTTTTTTCGCTCCAGCTCAATAATTCTGTCGTGGTTAAATTCCGATAAAAGTCGGATAGCACTTTCGGTAGAGGTACCCACAAAATCGGCAATTTCTTCTCTGCTAAACTGAACATTCAGTGTTTCCCCGTCAGCTTCAAATCCATAAGTAGCTTTAAAATATAGTAAGGCTTCTGCCATACGCTCCCGTACATTTTTTTGAGAAAGGGATACAATGTGCTCTTCGGCACTTTTTAGATCGTCGCTAATTTTTTTAAACAGGGAAATACATAGTTTAGGATTGGTAAGCACCAGATTCATAAAGTAGGCTTTTTCCACAAAACAAAACTCGGCATCTTCAATAACAACAGCAGTAGCATGGTACCGATCGTTTGATACCAGTGCTCTGTAGCCCAATATATCGCCTTCCTTTACAAGCCGTAAAATTTGCTCTTTGCCATCGGGACCCGTGGTACTCAATTTAATTTTACCTTTATTTATACAATACAAACCCATTGGCAGGCCATTTTCGGAAAATAGCACCTGACCTCTTTTTGCAGAACTACAGGATTTGTGTTTGGCCAACTCTCCGACTTCTTCTTCACTCAAATCACTAAACAACGAATTTTTACTTAACCTACATACTGTACACAAAGAATCCTGGTATTGATCATTATAACTCACAGAAAAATAGTTTGTTGATTTATCAACCCATGAGGGTATCCACAAAGATATAATATCTAATATTAATACCAAGACAAAACTAACAACTAAATATAAATTGTTAAAAAATAGTTAGATGTACTTTTAAATATATTTTTATACGAAGGAAATCGTAAATTGCAAAAAATAAATTTACCCATGGCACAGATAAAGGCGGTAAAACCAACCGAGAGCGAATTAGAAATTTTACAAGTATTGTGGAGTAAAGGCAAGGCTACTGTGCGGGATGTACATGAGGTACTGTTAACTACCAGGGATATTGGCTATACTACTACTTTAAAACTAATGCAAATCATGTTTGAGAAGGGGTTAGTTACCCGTGATGCCAGTAACCGCACACATATTTATACTGCAGCCTGTAATAAAGAAAAAACCCAAAAACAGCTTTTAGGAAAATTTATCAGCAATTTATTTGGAGGATCTTCCTCGCAGCTGGTATTACAAACATTAGGTACACATAAAATAACAGAAAAGGAACTGGACGATATTCAGCACTTGATTGACCAACTGAAAAAAGAGAACACATGACAACAACCGAATCGATGCTCCATATTTTAACGTCGTTGGGAAATAGTATTTTAAATAGTTTCTGGCAAATGGGATTGTTATGGTTACTCATCACTATACTGCTAAAATTTAAAAATGATATTTCGCCTAAACTATTGGCGAGTTTTAGTTTTAGTGCTTTGTTAACCGGGTTTTTATCATTTATAGCTACTTTTTTCTTGTCAGTTTCATACAAACCCGGCAGTTTTGATTTATTACAAGGAATCAATCAACCTATATATTTAAAAAACATAAGGTACATTACTGCCTGCATATATTTAATATTATTAATCATCCCCCTCTCCCGTTTTTTTATAGCATATTACACTACTTATTTTTTAAAAAGAAAAGGCCTTCATAAAGTTCCGGGGCGCTATAAGCTTTTTGCATTAGATATAGCAGCTTACTTACAAATAAAAAAGCCTGTAAAAATTTGGCTGTCTGATAGGGTAAAAACACCTTTGACACTTGGCTTTTTAAAGCCTGTGATTTTATTACCAATAACCGCAATTACGCAGCTTACGCCTTTACAAATAGAAGCTGTTATTTTACATGAACTGGCACATATTAAAAAATATGACTACCTGCGTAATTTGGTGGTACAATTAATAATGACTTTATTTTACTTTAACCCATTTGCAAAAGCATTATTGAATATTCATCAAACCGAAAGAGAAAAAATAGCTGATAACAGTGTATTGCAATTTGAATATCAAAATCATATGTATGCCGAAACGCTATTACAATTAGCGAAGCAACAAGTAGCACATCAACACCAACTGGCGGTGCAGGCTATCAGTCATACTGCCCAATTACATCACCGTGTACAATGGATAATGGGCTTACAAAAAAGACCGCTACCTCAATACAAAAATATTATTAGCTCGGTAATTTTAATAACTTTTTTCACAGGAAATTTTTTTATAGCAAATACACCAGCCCTCACCGCTGTTACAAAATCTGAAACTGCAAAATCTATTGCACTAAAGCCCATTATACATTATACTTTACAACAAAACAGTAACAGTAAATATGAGGTTCGGGAAATTCCGGCCATAATTTCAAAAGCCGAAAATCAACAAAACACAGTGTATTTAAAGCAATACGAAAATCCAAAAACAGGTAATATTGAAATTATTAAACCGACAACGGATGAAACACCAGCTGACAGGGTGATATTTGCTACCGATATACAGCCTGTAATTCCTGTGTTAACCCCAAAACAGGAGCTTAATATTAATGAAAGTATTGAAGCTGCAAAGAAAGTGTATGCCGAAGCCTATTGGAATAAGATTGATGCTACACTGGCTGAAACTGTTACCATTGAACAAAAAGACATTTTAAAAAAAGCCTTTAAGTTAATGATGGAAAAAGCCGACTGGACAAAAGAAGCTGACAAACTCCGAATTTTATATAATGAAATTGACTGGGACAAAACAAAAGCCAATTTTAATATGGCAATGGCCCAAATTAAATTAGACAGCATCCAACAACATCTAACCAAGATATTGGAAATACAGGAAACGCTTAAAAAGGAAATGAACACACACCAATTTCACCAACTGGATATGCAAATTAAAAGAAATGAAAGGATTGTGTTTATTACAGACAGCATTCGGAAAAATAAGATTATAGAATTGTAATATTATAAGCTGTTCGATTAAAATTTTATATGTATTGCCCTGCGAGGAATCTATAAATAGATACGTACATTTGTGCGTTACAAAAACAAAGTCATGCATATCACATCAGACAATCGTTTTAAAAAACTAATTGTAATTGGAGATCGTATTTTAATAAAACCTTTAAAGGCAAATGAAAAAACGGCCTCGGGGCTTTACCTGCCGCCCGGTGTTAAGGAAAAAGAAAAAGTACAACAAGGCTATGTTATTAAAACCGGGCCCGGCTACGCTATTCCAATACCGGTAGATGACGAACCCTGGAAATCTGATGAGGAACAGGTAAAATATGTACCACTCCAAGCCAGAGAAGGCGATTTAGCTATTTTTTTATTAAGTGGAGCTACAGAAGTTATGTACGATAATGAACAATACCTGATTGTTCCGCAAAATGCTATTCTAATGTTGGAAAGAGAAGAAGAATTTTAAAACATGGAGAGGCTACTGCAAAGTTGTATCCTGTTCTTTGTTTTTTTCCTCATCTGATAATGGTGGTGAAATATCCTCTTGGTGTAGTCCCGTTGATACAGAAACTTCAGGTACCTTCCCTACAAACTCGTTCATATAAATTTCGTTTAATACCAGTATATAATTAATCAGTAGTGGGCCAATCACAAGTCCTACAAAGCCAAATAAGCCCAAACCTACCAGCACACCCAAAATTGTCATAACAGGATGAACATCGCCCATTCTTTTCAATAAAGTAACTCGGGCTAAGTAATCAACATTCCCCGTAATAAGGCCGCTATACAATGCCAATAATAGGGCATTCATAGTATCGCCGGTGGCATACATATATAGCACTACCGGTATCCAAACCACCATTGTACCCACCACAGGAAAAAAGGCAAAAACACCAGTTAAAAAACCATAAAGTCCCCAGTCCTTTACACCAAAAATAATATAGCCAATAGTGGCTACAATGCCTTGTATTAAGGAAATTAACGGAATACCCAAAGTATTGGCTATAACCATCTTTTTTGTTTCGGTAAACAATAGATCTACATTACTCTTTTTTAAAGGAAGAATACGCTTGATGTATTTTTCCATTTCCTTGGCATTTACCAGCATGTAGTATAAAATAAATAACATCATGGCAATATTGGCCACAACATTAATTGTACTGTTTAAAAGTTTGGGGATGGTTACTGATAGTTTATTAATAATACCCGATATCGTATTTTCGGAAATTATTTTAATGCCGGTTTTTTGCTGAATACCTATAATGGTTTGTCTGCTGGTTTCAATAATAGCATCAGGATTACTTACAAGTGCTGTAATTTTAGGACTTATAAGTGTTACGGCTGCTGCTAACGGTATTCCAATAATCAATACATAAAAAAGCATAAAAGCTATTGCAGTCCAGCTTTTGCGCCATTTTTTGTTATAAACAAAATTTAGATATCTTCCACGGCTCACAATATATAAAGTAACAGCACCCAGTAATCCGGGTAAAAAAGCGGTAAGCTCTTTAATGGTTAAAAATAATAACCCTAAAATAATAGAGAGCATTAAAACCTGTTTAACACGCTCATTAAAAATTTGCTGCATACATAAATTTTAAGATAAGGTTAATCATATAAAAATAAAAACTTGAAAGATTTTCTTTTACCTCCTGATTACTTAATGGTTAATTCTATAATATAATCGACATTATCAGGAATATTACCAACGAAAATAGTAGCTCCATTCTTATCTGGCTGGCACTTTACAGTGCTTTTCGTATCAAAATTTACAACCGATTTAATTTTTATACCCGGCTTGTCAATCCTTATAATATCGTTCTGTGGCTTTTTAAGTATGTGTAAATACACCTTATTCCCTTTTGTAGTAGCTACACCCCAGGGTTGCGGAGGAATAAACATACCGCGAGTTCCATAAATCGTTTCGCCATATTGCTGTAGCCATTTACCGGCTCCCAAAAGTGTATCCACAAATTCTGGCTGAATGGTTCCATCCGGCATAGGGCCTACATTTAATAATAAATTAGCATTACGGCCAGCTGCATTTACTACGTAATGAACAACTTGTTCAACCGTTTTATATTTATCATCTGTTATATTATACCCCCAAGAGCCATTAATTGTTTCGCAAGTCTCCAATGGTAAATTTTCAGAAGCTTTTTGGTAACTAAATCCTGCTTTATTTTCGCCCGGTAAATCTCTTTCAAACATTTGAAAATCCTCACCTGGAAATGGTGTGAGGTGGTGGTTATTTCCAATCATACAGCCGGGCTGTAATTGGTGAATCAGCGAGTATATTTCATCATATTTCCAATCAATTCTGGAGTTTCTGTCAGCATTCCCTTCAGGGTTTGTTTGATCCCAATGTCCGTCAAACCAAATGGCGGCAATATCTCCATAATTGGTTAATAATTCTGTAAGTTGCGCTTTCATAAATTTAAGATAACTGGTATAGTCCCCCTTTCCCGTACGTCCGGTACCTTTTCCGGTACGCCCTGTTTCATGAGGGTAATCGTCTCTAAACCAGTCCAACGTAGAATAGTACAAAGCCAGCTTCATACCTTGCGCTTTACATTCCTCTGCCAGCATTTTCAATACATCTTTTCCATAAGGCGTATTGGTTATTTTCCAGTTGGATTGATGTGTATCCCAATTACTAAAACTATCGTGATGGCGGCTTACAAAGGTTATATATTTCATACCGGCAGCCTTAGCCATACTTACCCATTTTCCTGCACTGTAATGAACAGGGTTATAAAAATTAACCAGCCGTTTATAGTCTTTTACTTTTATATTACGGTTATTCATCACCCACTCTCCCGCCCCCAATACGCTGGAAGGCCCCCAATGTATAAACAATCCGTACTTCATGTCCTGAAAATCACTTCGGGCTTTTACGATTTCGGAGGAAGGGATATATTCTTTTTCCTGAGACCAAGAAGTAGTATAAAAAAACACTCCCAGAAACAATATAAATAAACGAATCATACCGCTACTTAATTAAAAATGAAAGAATGACTGCTAAAATAATAAATGTATTTTGGTAATACAGATTTATTTCGGCTTCTTACCTATCTTTAATTCAATTGTAAAAGAATTAGATGTGGCTAAAATAACCAAATCGAAAGGATATGAGATTATAAAAAACCTGCTGGAACAACGGGGTCATAAATCTTTTACATTTCAAAAAGAATGCTGGCAAAAATTTGAGGGCGGGTATTCGGGGCTTGTAATTGCTCCCACCGGATTTGGCAAAACTTTCTCTGTATTTTTTGCGGTTTTGATTCATTATTTTAATCATCCAAACAATTATACTGATGGCATAAAACTAATTTGGATAACACCGCTGCGCTCTTTAGCCAAAGACATTGCCAGAGCAATGAACGAGGCCTTAGCACAGATTGGGTTAGGCTGGCAGGTTGCTGTACGTAATGGAGATACAACTACATCCGAAAGGCAACAACAGAAAAAGAACATGCCGGAGGTACTCATTATTACACCGGAAAGTTTGCATTTATTATTTGCCCAAAAAGATAACAGCCGTTTATTCAAATCTTTAAAATGTATTGCTGTGGATGAGTGGCACGAACTATTGGGTAGCAAAAGAGGCGTGCTAACAGAGTTGGCCATTAGCCGCTTATTGCACTTGTCGCCCAATATTCGTATTTGGGGTATTTCTGCAACTATTGGCAATATAGAAGATGCCTTAGAAGTACTAATCCCTTACAAACATCTTCCTAAAACCATTGTAAAAGCTACGCAAAAGAAAAAAACCGAAATCATTTCCATCATACCCGATGAAATAGAAATACTACCCTGGGCAGGACATCTGGGAACAAAACTCGTCAACAAATTAATTCCCATCATCATGGGCAGTGGCACAACCCTCATTTTTACCAATACACGCGGACAAAGTGAGTTATGGTATCAGGTGATGTTGCAGGCTTGTCCCGAACTGGCCGGACAATTAGCATTACATCATGGGTCAATTGACAGGGAGTTGAGAACATGGATTGAGGATATGCTGCATACCGGCGTTTTAAAAGCAGTCATTTGTACATCATCATTAGACTTGGGAGTAGATTTTAAACCGGTGGATACGGTAATACAAATCGGCTCGCCCAAAGGGGTTGCCCGATTTTTACAAAGAGGTGGACGCAGCGGCCATTCGCCTTTTGAAACCTCAAGGATATATTTTCTACCCACACATTCATTAGAACTTTTAGAAGCTGCCGCATTAAAAGAAGCAGCACAAAAAAATATTATTGAGGAAAGGCATCCGGTTGTACTCACATACGATGTACTCATTCAATACATGGTTACATTGGCTGTGGGTGAAGGTTTTGTTGCTGATGAATTGTTCCGGCAAATAGTGCAAACACATGCCTTTAATGAAATAGAAAAGCAAGAATGGCTTTGGTTATTGCAATTTATCACACAAGGAGGTGAAGTACTTTCGGCTTATCAGGATTATCAAAAAGTGATTGTTGAGAACAATCGTTACACAGTAAAAAACCGGCGTATTGCCATGATGCACCGTATGAACATTGGAGTAATTGTTAGCGACCCAATGCTAAAAGTTAAATTTCTTTCCGGCGGGTATTTGGGTATGGTAGAAGAATACTTTATTGCCAAATTGAAACCCGGCGATTGCTTTGGCCTAGCCGGAAAAATTGTTGAATTTATAATGATAAAGGAGATGGTTGTTTTAGTAAAAAACAGCAAAGTAAAAAGAGCTATTACACCCAGCTGGATGGGAGGACGACTTCCTTTAAGCTCCAACCTTAGTGCGGTTTTACGACAACAATTTAACAAAGCCTTACACAAAAATCATCAAAGTATAGAACTAAAGAAACTGCAACCGTTGTTCTTAAAACAACAGGCAATCAGCCATGTTCCGGCCGCTGATGACTTTTTAATAGAACATATAACTACTAAAGACGGGTACCACATATACATATACCCCTTTGAAGGAAGATTAGTACACGAAGTTATGGCAGCATTGGTAGCCTACCGCATTAGCCGCATACAACCAATTAGTTTTTCTATGGCCATGAACGATTACGGTTTTGAACTTTTAAGCGACCAACCCATACCTTTAAACAAAAAAATCATACCTCAAATTTTTAGTACGGATAACCTCACGGCCGATATTGCCAAAAGTATTAATGCCGCTGAAATGGCTGGCCGAAAATTCAGGGATATAGCCGTTATAGCCGGATTGGTAATGAAAAATTATGCCGGAAAATTTAAAACCGACAAAAATCTGCAATCCTCATCAGGCATTATTTTTAGAATTTTTGAACAATATGATGCTCAAAATTTATTAATGCGCCAGGCTTATGACGAGGTGTTTCATCAACAATTAGAGGAACCCCGGTTAAGAGCAGCTTTACAACGCATACAAAAAAGCCGTATTATTATTAAAACGGTAACACAATATACACCGCTATGTTTCCCAATTAAGGTGGACAGTATGCGGCAAAACCTTAGCAGCGAAGAATTAGAAAGCAGGATTAAAAAAATGCTGGGATAAAATAATAGCCGCCGGTGCTTAACTATTACATTTGCAACAAATATGGTTATACCTTACAAAGAAATAATTTGCGCTGAAGAAAAATTACATTTATTGCCGCACAAAGCACTGTATTGGGTGGCAGCCAAAACACTGGTATTAGCAGATCTTCATCTCGGCAAGACGGCCTATTTTAGAAAAAGCGGTATCCCTATTCCCAACACGGTAATGCAGGATGACCTGAAACGGCTTCATACCACATTACAAATTTATTCAATAAAAAAAATGATTGTAGTGGGCGATATGTTTCATCACAACTATAATGCCGATATAGAATATTTTAAACAATGGAGGCAACAATATCCTCAATTAATAATAGAGCTTGTACCCGGTAATCATGATAAATTATTGAAGATGGATTATGCAGCTCTTAATATTGTTGTTAAAAAAGAAAAATATTTTTTAGCTCCTTTTGTTTTTGAGCATGAGCACACAGAAAACGATACTAATTATTTTACCATCTGCGGACATATACACCCCGGTTATAAAATGGAGGGTAAAGCCAAACAATCTTTACGGCTACCCTGCTTTTTAAAATCCTCCAACTGTCTTATACTACCTGCATTCAGCAATTTTACAGGCCTTTCCACCCGCTATTTTACAACAGAAAACAATCAGTATTTTGTAATTGGCAACGGGAAAATTCATACCCTGCAATAAAGAATCCTTACCGGTTTAATAGCATTGTAATAACTTTGAAACAAATTAGATAAAGCCAAAAAAACTATATGAATATTATTGAAAACATATCACTTAAAAAATATAATTCTTTTGGTATAGCTGTAAATGCTTCCTTTTTTACAGAGGTAGCAACAAAAGAGGATTTGAAGGAAGCCCTAAGATTTGCTGCTAACAAAAATTTCCCATCCTTGGTATTGGGAGGCGGCAGCAATGTATTATTTACAAAAAATTATCCGGGGCTGGTAATAAAAAACAATTTACCGGGAATTGAAGTAGTAAAGGAAGACGAAAATCATATATATATTAATGTGGGTGCTGGTGTAACCTGGCATCATTTTGTTTTATACTGCATAAATAATAATTATGCCGGTGTAGAAAATTTAGCACTTATACCGGGAAGTGCCGGAGCCTCTCCCATGCAAAATATTGGAGCTTATGGCGTAGAAATAAAAGAAGTTTTTGTAGAGCTGAATGCCCTGCATAAATTTAACCTGACTGAACAACAATTTAACACAGCTGCATGTGAATTTGGTTACCGGGAAAGTGTTTTTAAAAACAAGTATAAAGACCAGTTCATTATAACCGATGTTACTTATCGCCTCAATAAAAAACCGCATTTTAATATTGAATACGGTGCCATACGCCAGCAATTAGAAAAAGATAATGTTACCGATGTTAGTATTCAGGCAATTGCCAATGCCGTTATCAGCATACGCAGTTCAAAATTACCCGATCCTCAAAAAATTGGCAATGCCGGTAGTTTTTTTAAAAACCCATCAGTCCCAAAAAATGTTTTTGATGAATTGAAACAGCAATTTCCTGATATAGCAGCTTATAATAACCCTGACGGTACTGTAAAACTGGCAGCTGGTTGGCTAATAGAACAATGCGGTTACAAAGGCTTTAGAAAAGGAGATGCCGGCGTGCATAATAAACAAGCATTGGTATTAGTAAATTATGGAACGGCAAATGGAAACGACATTTTACAATTATGCCATGAGATTAAATCGTCTGTTTTTAAAAAATTTGGCATCGTTATTATGCCGGAAGTAAATATCGTATAAGATATTTGTAAACTTAGCACAATAAGGCACTATATTTGCCCTGAATAAAACCTATCAAATTAATAAAAATATGAAACGTTTAGTATTATTAGCAACATTTGTTTTTGCAACATTCGCTACCCTGCTAGCCCAAAGAGAATTTTATGGAAGAACTGTAAGACTGGGGTTTAAATTAGATCCCGTATTTTCAAATACATTAAGCCCCAAAGATAATGGTGTAGAAAAAGACGGCAGCGGCTTTGGAGTAAATTACGGGTTAATGGCCGATATTATGTTTAGCGATGGTCGCGGTGCCTTTGCTACCGGACTTGAAGTTGCTCATGCCGGGGCTAAACTTTTATATACAAGTGATAACATTGGTTTAAGAAGTGATTTAGCAACTACTGGTCAGGATCAACGATACCATTTAAAGCTACAATATTTACAAATTCCTGTAAGTGTAAAACTAAGAACCAATCCTATGGATAACGGAATGCTTTTTTGGGGACAGTTTGGTACTTATTTTGGTGCCTTAATTGGCTCCAGAACAAATTATACAATCGGTTCAAATACTGAAAACAATGTAAAAACACTTAAAGAAACCAATAAACTGAATATGGGGCTTTTGGTAGGTGGTGGCGCACAATATCCTATTGCAGAAAAAACTGATTTATATTTGGGCCTGGGGCTTGAAAACGGATTTACGGATATTACGTCCAATAAACAATGGAACGACGGTAAAGTAATCTTAAACCGTTGGGCGATTAGACTGGGTGTATTCTTCTAATTTTTTATATAGCAAAAAGTTAAAGAAAGGCCGTAACCATTATGTTGCGGCTTTTTTGTTTACCACTATCCTACTGTATGAAATTGGCTTTATTGCATTTTTATGCGTGTATATGCGTATATTCGCTACTTTAAAGAAAGCTTGTTAAGTAACAAAAAAATCATTAATCTTACACATTATACTCATTAAATTATGTCTGCAGGATTTTTATTTAGCGTTGTAATCGCCTATTTCCTATTACTGCTGTTTGTAGCATGGAAAACCAGTAAGAACAGTAATAACGAATCTTTTTTTATTGGTAACCGCAGTAGTAACTGGATGCTGGTAGCTTTTGGAATGATTGGTACATCACTTAGCGGAGTAACCTTTGTAAGTGTACCGGGAGCCGTAGGTAAAGAAGCTTTTTCCTATATGCAAATCGTTTTAGGCTATTTTATAGGCTATTTGCTGATTGCTTTAGTGCTGCTTCCCCTATATTATCGGCTCAAACTCACATCTATTTACGGGTATTTAAAAACCCGTATGGGTATGCTTTCCTATAAAACAGGAGCCTGGTTCTTTTTAATTTCCCGCCTTTTTGGTGCCACTGCCAGATTATATCTGGTTGTTATTATTTTACAACACACCATTTTAGACAGTTTTGGCATACCATTTTGGGTATCCACCCTCATTATATTGATAATGATTATTTTATATACGTTTGAGGGAGGGGTAAAAACCATTGTTTGGACCGATACGCTACAGACCACCGGAATGCTTTTAGGATTAATAGCCTGCATCATTTTCATATTACATACCTTAAATATTAGTGTACCGGAAAGTTTACAAATGATGGACAGTCAGGGGCTATCGCAAATATTTAATTACGATCCAAATTCCAAATTATTTTTTGTAAAACAGATTTTGGCCGGTATGCTCATAACGCTGTCTATGACAGGGCTTGATCAGGAAATGATGCAAAAAAGTATATCTGTAACTAATTTAAAAGACTCAAAGAAAAATATGATCTCGTTGGCTTTCATTATGCTCATCGTTATCGGGCTATTTTTATATATGGGTGGTTTGCTGTATTTATACGGTCAATCACAGGGTGGGCAATTTGCCGATGCCGTGGTAAATGGCATTAGCCAAAAGCAATTTATATTAAACGGGGAAAACATTATGGGAGATAAGATTTTTCCCACACTGGCCGTACAATATATGCCACCGGCACTTTCAATTATCTTTATTATTGCGCTAATTTCGGCGTTATTTCCCAGTGCCGATGGTGCCATGACGGCTCTTACTTCTTCGTTTTGTATTGATATTTATGGCCTGAAAAGAAGACCGAATATGACTGAGCAACAACAAAAAAGATTCCGTCAAATTGTACATTTAACTGTAGCCGCACTGTTTCTTATTCTGGTAATGGTATTTTATTACATTAACGATAACAGTATGATAGGCGTGATTCTTAAATTAGCCGGCTATACATACGGCCCCCTATTGGGCTTATTTGCCTTTGGTATGTTTACTAAAAAAAGACCTATCGATAAATTGGTTCCAATGATATGCTTTGCAGCCCCCATACTATGTTTTATTATTGATGAGGCCGTAAATAAATATAATATGCTGGGTGGTTACCAAATTGGTTTAGAGCTAATCTTGTTAAACGCAGCCTTTACCTTTATTGGGCTTTTACTTATATCTAAAACCGTGAGTAAAGAAGAATTAGAACAAGGTTCGGTACACTAAGCCGTCATACTTTATTGTAATATGGAAATAACAAACCAGCAGATAACTGATTTTGCAGAAGCATTTTCAACCCAGGAAGATACTTTGCTGGCAGAAATAGCACAATTTACATACGCACAACATGCCGAACCGCACATGTTAAGCGGCCATTTGCAGGGGCAGATTTTAAAAATGCTTAGCTATATGGTTCGCCCCAAAAGGATATTGGAAATAGGCACATTTACAGGCTATAGTGCCCTTTGCCTGGCAGAGGGTTTACAGGAAGATGGCATCTTACACACTATTGAATCAAGGCCGGAAACTTCAGAAATTGCACACAATTTTTTCTTGAAATCACCGTTATATACTAAAATAAAGCTGCATACCGGTAATGCAATAGATATAATACCTACACTGCAAGAGTACTGGGATTTGGTGTTTATTGATGCCGATAAAGTTGGCTATATTGATTATTTTAAGCTAATTTTGCCACATATTAGGAAAAATGGTTTTATCTTAGCCGATAATATTTTCTTTCACGGCAGGATTTTTGAAGAAAATCCAAAGGGCAAAAGTGCCAAAGCCGTTAAAGAGTTCAATAAATTTATACAACAAAGAACCGATATAGAAAAAGTAGTTTTAACCATCAGAGACGGGCTTTATTTATTGCGAAAAATGTAAATGAACTAAAGATGATTCAAAAACTTAAAATAACCTTTCTTTTTGTACTCCTCACCTCCTTTGCAATTGCACAAAATTCAGATGCATATACGGATTATATAAATACCTATCGGGTAATAGCTATTGAAGAAATGCAACGTACTGGAGTTCCGGCATCTATAAAACTGGCACAGGGTTTACTGGAAAGTATGGCCGGGCAAAGTGAATTAGTCGGAAAATCCAATAACCACTTTGGTATTAAATGCAAAAGAGGTTATGAAGGGTCGTATGTTTTACATGACGATGACCGCCGCAACGAAAAATTCATGAAATATGAAAGTCCAGAACAATCCTACAAGGATCATTCCGACTTTTTAAGATCAAAATCGCGCTATGCATCCTTATTTGATTTAGCCCCTACCGATTATCAGGCATGGGCCTACGGGCTAAAAAAGGCCGGTTATGCAACAAACCCCAGATACCCACAATTATTAATTAGTTTAATTGAAAAATATAATCTGCAGAATTATTCGCTAATAGCTTTGGGTAAAATAGACATGCCTGACGACCTAAGACAAAGTTTAGCTGCTGCCGATATTGATGAAATACCCGAAATCAAGAAGCCCCGGTATCCAAAAAGCGAATTCACCATCAATAAAACAAAAGTTATTTTTGTTCCCAAAGGTACTTCCTATGCTGATATAGCCAACAAATACAAAGTACCTGTTGACAAAATACTAAGCTATAACGACTTTAGAACATTCCCGATAGAAACTCCTGATGATCAACTTGTTTATCTGCAATTAAAAAGAACAGTAGGTCAAAATATGTATCACGAAGTAATGGAAGGGGAAAGTATTTACGATATTGCACAAAAAGAAGGCATACGGTTAGAATCTTTATTAAAATATAATAACCTTACAAAATTCGATTCCCCCGCTATCGGCTCTAAACTATACTTACAAGAAGCCGGTAATAAACTGGCTAAAGCCGATTCTCCTAATAGTAATAATACGCAACTATAATCCGTTAATACAACTCAAATTCTCATGTCAACCATAAAGGTGCACGACAAAAATTTTGATATTTATTTATCCGAAGTACAAATACAGCAACGTGTTCAGGAAATTGCTAATGCAATTAATAACGACTATCAGGGTAAAAAAGTATATTTTATAGCCATCCTTAACGGCTCTTTCATGTTTGCGTCAGATATATTTAAAAACCTGACCATTGAAAGTGAGATATGTTTTATAAAATTAGTTTCGTATAAAGGGTTAAAATCTTCCGGAGATGTAGCAACTACTATTGGCTTAGACGAAGACCTGCATCAAAAGCATGTAGTTATTTTAGAAGATATTATTGATACAGGAAAAACCATGCATTATTTCCTCCCAAAACTAATACACCAACAACCGGCCTCATTAAAAATTGCCTCGCTTTTACATAAAGCCGAAATGACCCAATACGAAATCCCAATTGACTATGTAGGATTTGTTATTCCCAATAAATTTGTTGTAGGTTATGGTTTAGACTATGATGGATTAGGCCGAAATTATAAAGAGATTTATCAGTTAGCCGATTAAGTCCTTTTGAACTTAAAAGCTTTTTATTGAAATCACAATTTTATTATGACAAGGAATTACAAGCTACTTTTTATTGTACTCTGCATTATATCTTTAATATCCGGAGTACTTACTTCGGGTATTTCCCTGGTGGGTCGGTTGGGTGTAAATGTTTTTTATAAAGAATATAAATTTTTTAAAAGCTGGTGGCAGGCGGCATTAATTTGTTTAGGGCTGATGTTGCTTATAACCTTATTATGCTACATCCTTGACAGAACTTTAAAAGCATCCGTTTTTAAATGGACAACTTTTCTACTATTATTTGTATGCTTTGCAGGTTTATACCTTACCTATAAAAATTTTAGAACCGACCTTTCGCATAGGTGGTTGGGCGAAAGGTTTCATTTAGGTATTTATTTGTACTGGATAGGGTTTTCCATCATCAGCCTCTTTTTCTTATTTTCAACAAAAAGCAGTAAGAATAGTATCAGTAATAAAAATGCCCCATAACGAGGCATTGAAAATTAAATATCCTGAATTTTTAATACTCGTCTTCGTTAAACAAAAAGTCTTCCTGCGTAGGATAATCAGGCCATATATCTTCAATTGTTTCATAAACATCGCCTTCCTCATCCAGCTCCTGTAGGTTTTCTACTACTTCAATGGGGGCACCACTACGAATGGCATAGTCAATCAATTCATCCTTTGTTGCCGGCCAGGGCGCATCTTCCAGGTATGAAGCTAATTCAAGTGTCCAAAACATATTCTTTACAATTTAAAATTAGAAATATCTGCAAAAACCTGAAACAAAATGTTATTTCAAATTTTTGCAAAAGTAAAAGTATTCTTCAATATACCAAATTGCTTTTTTGGCAGGTTTTTAGCCTACCCCTCCCATATAATTAAGATGTTTTGCTATTGCGTGATATTTACTGATATTTGGGGGATAATAATACAAATTAATGATAAGCGGTAAAGGAATATACAAATCGTACGGGCAGGTAAAAGTGCTGAAAGGCGTTGATATTAATATAGAAAAAGGAGAAGTAGTTTCTATTGTAGGTCCCTCCGGAAGCGGTAAAAGCACATTACTGCATATTTTGGGTACTTTGGATAAAGCTGATGCAGGAGATATTGTAATGAATAACGAAAATATTTTACAGCTGTCCGGCAAAAAACTATCTTCTTTTCGTAACCGGAATATTGGTTTTGTTTTTCAGTTTCACCATTTATTACCGGAGTTTACTGCGTTGGAAAATATATGTATTCCGGGATGGTTACAGGGTAGAAAAAAGAAATTAGTAGAAGAAGATGCCAATAAACTTATGCATATTCTTGGAATAACAAACAGAGCAGGAAACAAACCCAATGAACTTAGCGGCGGAGAACAACAGCGGGTGGCAGTAGCCAGAGCGTTAATTAATAAACCGGCAATTGTTTTTGCTGATGAACCCACTGGCAATTTAGACTCTGCCAATGCCAATGAATTACACCAACTATTTTTTACACTGAGAAAAGAGTTTGAACAAACTTTTTTAATTGTAACCCATAATGAGGAATTAGCGCAACTAAGCGACCGTGTATTGCATATGAAAGACGGGGTATTTCAATAATTTTTACACTTATTCGCCATCAAAGGCTTCTTTCCAGGCCAGCACGCCACCATCCAAATTATACACTTTGCTAAAGCCCATCGTATCTAACACAGCACAGGCTGCTGCACTACGCTTACCACTGCGGCAATGAACAATTACTTCCTCATCTTTTAAATCATCCAACTCATCTACGTCCATTGCCTGAAACCGGCCTAAAGGAATTAACCGGCCGCCAATATTATATTCTTCATATTCGGCAGGCTCGCGACAGTCTATAAGGTTTACCTGTTCTGCATTATCTAATTTTTGTTTTAATTCCTGAACAGTAATAGTATTCATAATGATGTAATAAGTTTTCAGTTAAAAAATTAATCAAATGTTGTAAATGCTATTTAAAGTTTTATAATAACAATATTAAGGCGTGCTATCTTTTTCAGGTGTGTCTCCTTTACCATCTATTGTTCCTTTTGTGGAAGCTACCGGTTTTAATACGCTTAACCAAATATCAATTACCTGTCCGGCACGAATGGTGCGTAGATTACCATCTTCATCAAATCTTTCAGGATTTTGCCTGTAAACAAAAGCTGATGCCGTATCCGTTACATCTGCATCGGGTATTACAGAAGCTAACATAATACCATTGCTATCAAGAAAGGTTTTGGCTTCTAAAAAAGTCATGCCGGCTAAATTGGGTACGCTTACAAACCTGCCGCCAAGTCCGTTACCTATTACCAAGCTAATGCTACTCCCCTGTCTTATTTTAGCCCCCGGTTGTATGGGTACGCCATTGTAAAGTTGTTCCAATACCGAGTTTTTGGCAAAATCGGGCCTAAAGGTAGTATCACCCAATTTTAAATGTGCATTTATTAGTACCATTTCGGCGTTTCTAAGGCTATACCCAATTACATTGGGGACTTCAACAAGTGGGGCTACGCCTCTGTTGATAGTTAAATATACGGTTCTGTTAGATTTTACAACTTCGTATTCATCCGGCACCTGCCTAATTACCTGAAAAGGTTTTAAGCTATCAATATAAATACTATCCTGAATTTCAACAACAAAACCTGCTTTATCTAAAATATCCTGAGCCTGGGTAAGTGTTTTGCCCAATACCGGTGGCACCGTTTTAGCATCATTATGATTAGTAAACCAACCCAATGAAGAAATGGTTGCCACAAAAATACCTAATGCTAATATAAAGCCGATTAATATATTTACCCAAAGAGGCCTGTTTGTAATAAATTTAAACATTCTTTAATTTTAAACTTGGTAAATATAACCATTTACGCAAAACATTCTTCTATGAGGTAAGAATAAAAATCTTTTAAATTTCCTTCGGCAGCTTTTATTTGCTGCGGTATAATGCTGGCAGCACTCTGGCCGGGTATCGTATTCACCTCAAGCATATAAGGTGCTGCGGCAGTTTCATTATAAATAAAATCAATCCTTATAACCCCTTTGCAATTAAATACGGCGTAAATACGGCTGGCAGCGGCTCTTACTTTATTGGCAATAACCTCATCAACAACAGCTGGCGTAATCTCTTCCGATTTACCTTCATATTTGGCCTCAAAATCAAAAAACACTTTTGAGGTATGCGCCTTTACCTCTGTTAACGGTAAAGTAATAATTTCCCCTTGGGCTTTATACACGCCAATGGTAAACTCTCGCCCTACAATCATTTCTTCAACAATTACCTGAGCATCTTCTTTAAAGGCCTTTTCTATGGCTTCGGCAAGTTCTTCGGCCTTAGCAACTTTACTCATACCAATACTGCTACCGCCATTATTGGGTTTTACAAAAACCGGCAGATTTACCTGCTTCAAAACATCCTCTACCGGCACAGGAGTATGCTTAAAAAGTAAAACAGATTCGGCCACCTTAATACCGCTTTTCTTTGCTACACCCGTACAGTAACTTTTATTAAATGTGATGGCAGACGTGGCTGCATCGCAACCGGCATAAGGAATATGCAACATATCAAAATATCCCTGTAATTTACCGTCCTCTGCCGGTGTACCGTGTAAGGCAAACAGTACCGCATCAAAAAGTATTTTTTCCCCTGTTAGCTGTATAGAAAAATCATTTTTATCTACAGCCTGCTTATTGCCCGTTTCGTCTGTATAAAACCATCCCTGCGGATTAATATCAATCTGAAACACGTCATATACATCCTTATCCAAATTATTGTTGATGGTAATTGCCGATTTATAGGATACTACAGATTCGCCTGATAACCCTCCGGTAAGTAAAGCAATTTTTCTTTTCATGTACGATATTTTATTGATGGCAGCTGCTTGTATATTTGGCGCATCACATTAAAAAAAGTTGTTCTGTACGCACCCATACGGAACAACCTAATAGCATATAATTTGGTAGAAATTATACGTGTAATTTTTCCTTTTTTGCTAACAATTCATCTACAGTTTCCTGATACTCTTCGTCTGGCACACAGCAGTCAACCGGGCATACGGAAGCACATTGAGGCTCTTCGTGAAAGCCTTGACACTCGGTACATTTATCAGGTACAATATAATATACATCTACACTAATGGGTGCATTTTTGGCGGTAGCATCTACCGTACTTCCGTCTTTTAAAGTATATGATCCGCTAACAGCAGTACCATCAGCAATAGCCCATTCTACACCGCCTTCATAAATAGCGTTATTAGGGCACTCAGGTTCGCAAGCACCGCAATTAATACATTCTTCGGTAATTTTTATAGCCATAATTTGTTTGTATTTTGTTTAAACTTTTATTTAGTAATATGTTTTTATTCTAACCGTAAAACGAACAGTTTTGCAACGGTACAGTTCTGATAGATTATATTTGCAATCTTTCGAACTGCGGGTAAAACTAACCGCATTAAACTTTACAAAAATACGGTCAACAGTTATTAAAACCCATAAACTTGTTGCAAAATTAATATAAGCAAATGAAACTATCGCAACGGATTGAATTATTATGTAAATTAGGTGAGTATATGCAAAGCCAACATCCGGCTTGGGAAGAGGCTAAACAGCAGGCTTTTGTGTCAAATGGATGGTTCCTTCCGGAATTTATTAATTTGGCGGTTGAAAACATTGCTACCGCTTTTTTACAAAACCCAAATTTGCAGAACTGGGTATCGCAATACACCAAAATACAGGAAGAAATAACAACGCCCAAACTTGTTGGCATTGTAATGGCCGGTAATATTCCGCTGGTAGGGTTTCATGATTTCTTATGCGTTTTTATTGGAGGTCATAATTGCTTAATAAAAACATCTTCTAAAGATGAAGTACTTATAAAGCATTTGATAGAAAAATTAAAGGAGTGGAACCCCGATTTAAAAAACAGCATTGGCATAGCAAACATTATTAAAGGGTGTGATGCTTATATAGCTACAGGCAGTAATAATACGGCCGGGTATTTTGATTATTATTTTGGTAAATACCCTCATATTATCCGCCGTAACAGAACATCTGTAGCTGTACTCTCTGGCAACGAATCGGATGAGGAATTGAATGCCTTGGCTGATGACATACACTTGTATTTTGGAATGGGCTGTAGAAATATCACTAAATTATACCTGCCAAAAAATTTTAACTTTGAAAAATTGATTCAAGTCTTTAAAAAATACGAATACCTTGCAGACATTCATAAATATAAAAATAATTACGACTATAATTTGGCCATTCATGTATTAAACAATACCCCGTATATGAGTACCGGAGCCCTACTACTAATAGAAGATAAGAGCTTATTTTCTCCGGTAAGTCAGCTACATTATGAACTATATGAAGATATACAGGTTGTTACAAATCTATTAAAAGATAACAATTCCGTTCAATGTATTGTGGGAAGTAATTATATTCCATTTGGGCAGGCGCAATACCCAAGTCTTTCCCAATATGCTGATGGTATTGACACATTGAGTTTTTTACAAGAACTTTAATAACACCGTATTTATAGAATAACCAATCAATTATTTTTTAAGTACAATACATTTGTAAACTACGAAGACTTTAGTAAAACTTTGTTAAAGAGTGTTCAAGTGCTAACAAATAGACTGACAGTTTGTTATTTTTGTTATATAGGGCATTAATTTTGTACAATCAAAAAAAAGAAGAACAGAATATGAAAGCAAAACAAATTTTAATTGTTGTATTAGTAAGTGTGCTATCAACTTTTGCAGGCATCTGGGTGTATGGAAAATTTTTTAAAACACAGGGGCAGGCAATGGGTGGTATAACAGCTGACGGTGAATTACCGGCCAACTACGCCAGTTTTTTCGATTCCAAGGGCAATGCCGCCGAACCAACGGATTTTACCAATGCTTCGGAAACCGCCATACCGGCAGTAGTACACATCAAAACAAAAATTCCGGCAAGAAAAATCACTAATAATCAAAACAGCCGTAGCAGAAGCAGCGATCCTTTTGAAGATTTTTTTGGAGACTTTTTCGGTCAGGGAAATATTGGGCCGCAAATCCGTCCTGAACAAAGAGCCAGCGGTAGTGGCGTTATTATTAGCGCAGACGGCTATATTGTTACCAATAATCACGTAGTATCTGATGGCGAGGATGGTGTAGCTCCCGAAATTAAAATAACTTTAAATGAAGGCCGTAAAACATATAATGCCAAAGTTATTGGTCGCGATCCTAACACCGATTTGGCTGTATTAAAAATTGATGCCACTAACCTACCCTATCTTGTATATGGCAATTCCGATAATTTACGTGTAGGCCAATGGGTATTAGCTGTGGGCTATCCTTTTACATTAGAGGCTACTGTAACTGCGGGTATTGTTAGTGCTATTGGCCGCAGTATTGGCATCAACAGTCAGCAAAGTGCCTCTCCTGTTGAATCATTCATACAAACCGATGCTGCCGTAAACCAAGGAAATAGTGGCGGAGCACTTATCAATTCAAAAGGAGAACTTGTAGGCATTAACTCTGCTATATTGGCGCCAAGCGGTACTTATGCAGGATATTCTTTTGCGATTCCTGTAACCATTGTAAAAAAGATTGTAAACGATATTGTAAAATACGGCGATGTAAAACGTGGTTATCTTGGTGTTAGCTATTCTCCACAAGCAGCGCAAAACGACGAATACCTGAAAAGAGCCGGTTTACAATCCGGCCAGGGCGTATATGTAATGCAGGCTCCGGCAGATGGTGGTGCAGCTAAAGCCGGCATTAAAAAAGGTGATATTATTACTAAGATTAATGACGTAAGTGTAGCTTCCGGTATTGAAATGGCAGGAAAAATTAGTACGCAGCAACCGGGCGATAAAGTAAAAATCACTTATATCCGTAATAAAAAAGAATATGCAACTAATGTAACCCTTAGCGGTACAGCAAGTAAAGTAGATATTTCATCCGCTGACGTATTACAAGATAATTTGGGTTTGAAGCTGCAAAATGTACCAGCCAAAGACTTGGCTAAATATGATTTTGAAGGTGGTGTGAAAGTAATTGATATTAACGCAGATGGCCCACTTGGCAAAAACAAAATGGAAAAAGGCTTTGTTATTACTGCGGTTAACGGCAAGATTATAAAAAACATGGATGAGTTAGCTAAAGCATTAAGTAGTAGTAATAGTAGTGTAATTGAGTTGCAAGGTGTATATCCGGGTTATAGCGGATTATACAGGTATCAGATAAATTTAGATGGCGATGATAATAGTGCGTTTTAATTTTAATAAATATAATAGCCAAAAATAGTGGCAAAATAGGCTGTAATACTTATCTGTATTGATTTTGCTAAAAAGAAATTGAAAGTTATTTCAATTTCTTTTTTTTGTTTATACAAAACGTATAAAAAATTGTTGGAGATTTCAACAACTTCATTAAATGGTATATTTACTTTAGAAACAAACCTAAAGGTCTTTAGCCATGTGCAAAAAGAATATTCAAAGCAAAAAACCTCTGTGTAATTCCAGAGGTTATATTACGTGTTAAAGCCTGTTACTATATAAGTTGCACTTCTGCAGAGCTTAAGTCCCTCTTAAGATTTACAGCGGCAATAGAAGTATATTATACGAAACATATCTATAAAATAGCGCAATAATATTTCGTATAATACCAACAACTATTTTTTGCACTATAACCTAATTTTTAATTATTCGCTCAATATCATATTGCTATAAATATGATACGCCCCAGGTTGCATTGTAGTCGTATAAGTTGATGAAGACAAGTTCATAGTTACATTACTATTTGCGGCATCATACCACACGCCCGATGTTCCAAAATCAATATTGGCAGTTTGATTAGTTACATCAAAATTACCTACTACCACAACCGTTTTACTACCTTCAACCAATTTGATATATTTTATGGCACCCGAAAAATCATATACCAAATTACTTGTTGTAAATATGGAATTCTTTTTCTTCAAATTAATAAACTTTGCAAATGCATTTTTAAGTACTACTCTTTGGCTAACTGTATTATATTGCCATAAAGGTGGCTTGGGACTTAGTTTACAACTTTCATTTTGCTCATAAGGAGAAGGTATAGAACCGTCAGTACAAGAAAAAATGGAACGGTCGTAGCCCAGTTCTCCAAACTGCCAAATCATTTTAGGCCCTGGTATAGCAAATAGAAATGCAGCAGCCATCTCCGTTCTTTTTAAAGCCACATTTACATCTTTTATGTTATAAGATGTGTTTGTACTATTACCATAAGTAATATTTTTATACATGATGCGTTCCTTATCATGGCTTTCCATAAAAGTTACTAACCCATCAGCCGATGTAAAACCATGTTCTTTATATACCGCCCATTTAAAATCAGAATTTGGTAACCAGCCCATTGTAGCCTCGTTAAAATTGTAGGTCATTTCATTCCACAACATCATACCTTCTGCGGCTAACAACTTTTCTTCTTCAGCCACACCTAAATGCTCCAGTATTACATAAAAATTATTGGCATCGATGGATTTAATATAATTATTATAATCCTTCCAAATATTCACACGACTTTGATCTAATTGATTCCACGCATTAAAATCGGTTCCGGTATTTTTTTGTGTAAACCCTTTTGATAAATCAAACCGGAAACCATCTACCTTATATTCCTGCATCCAAAATTTTACTACATCTTTTACAAAGAGTTTTGTAGCTGCACTTTCATGATTAAAATCGGGGCCAAAATCCAATGGATGCGGGCTAACCGAGTTATACCAAGGGCTATTTGCAGCCGGTCTGTTATTGGCTGCATCCCAATACAGTTGCGCCATTGGCGATGCAGCTGTAGAATGATTTAAAACCATATCCACAATAACGGCAATTCCTCTACCATGACACTCATCAATAAATCTTTGCAAATAATACTTACTGCCGTAATATTTATCCGGCGCAAAATAAAAATCGGGATTATACCCCCAACTGGAATTTCCTCCAAACTCGTTTACAGGCATTAGTTCAATAGCGTTGACCCCCAGTCTGGTAAAATAATTTAAAGTATCTGTTAAGGTTTTATAATTATTATCTGCCAAAAAATCTCTTAATAACAATTCATATATAACTAGATTGTTTTTTACCGGACGGTTTAGCGAGTGGGTCATGTTATAATCTAAAGCAGGATCACTACTCATAGTACTTACTATGCCGGTTGTTTTTCCTGCAGGATATGTTCCAAAATTATTATTGTTAACCGCCGGAATAGTTCCATCATTCCAAGGATCCAAAACCTTTTGTGTATAAGGATCGGCAATTCTTAAGCTACCATCCACCAAATATTGATAAGCATACATTGTATTAGCGGTTAACCCGTTTATTTGTACCCACCAAATATTGCCGTCGGGAGTTTTTTTCATAGTAGAGTTATTGTCGGGAGTCCAGTTATTAAAATCTCCAATAACATTTACAAACTGTTTTCCCGGAGCATATAAAGCTACAATAACCGAGCTGCCATTATTAATAAAGGTGGTTCCAAGTTTTGCATTGGCAGGCAATGCCTCTATAACAGCAGTGCCACCCACAAAAAAACTAAAAGAAGTTTCTGTGCTGCCATTGGCAATTATTTTAACAGTTTGTAAACCTGTTGTGCCAATTGTTGCTTTTCCCGTAACCTGAAAGGCATTTGATGCGGTGGCAAAGGATGTTCCGTTCAACAGCAAGTTTAAGCTGGCCTTTTGGGAAGCAGCTCCTGTAACAGTCAGCTCCTGCCCTGTTGCCGTTATATTTATTGATGGCATTGGGTTAAAATACGGGTCAAATTCGGGTTGTACAAAACGCAGTTTTAAACCTGATGTATTGAATAACGGTATAAAAATATCTGAATTGTCTTTGTTTTTCCCTGTTAAAGTTCCATCAGCGTTTCTAAAAACCATTGCCAATTTTACAATTGTTTCGCCGGATGGCACACCCAAAAAACTACGTGGATTTATTTGAATAGTATATTTTCCATTGCTTTGTTTAACCATTTTGGCAGTGGGGTTATTTGTTCCCCAATCGTATTTTACATAACGCCAATCTGCCGACCCTGTACTACTATTTGTAATGGCTCCCAAATGTATATAAACATCACCACCATATCCTGCCAAGCCTGCATTTCCTTTAGTAGGATCAAAAGTTATGGTAAAAGTAGAATCACTTCCCGGAAACATAATACTGGTAGTTACCAATCCTGATTGAGCCACTTCAGTTTCGTTAGGTGGTATTACAGGTGTAGGATTATCAATTGTATCTTTTTTACAAGAAATAATACTGGATACTACACATACAAGCAATAATATTTTTTTCATAATGTGTACTTAGTACACGAAAGTAATACTTTTTTCATATTTTACAAAAAAAGTGGTAACCTATTTGGTTACCACTATATACTTGAAGCTCTGGCTACTGAAAGTTAGAATTTACTTACATCTAACCTGTTTCCAGTAATAGTTTTACCTGATAGTGCTGGCGTAGCAACTCCATCAGATAGAATATTCTTTTTGATTGCTCTAAAAGAATCGTTGGGATGCAATGATGCATACAATGCTACAGCACCTGTAACATGCGGGGTTGCCATTGAGGTTCCGCTAAACCACGCATAAGTGTTAAGTAAATATGTAGAGGCTATTGACTCTCCCGGTGCAGCAATATCTACAGTTCTACTCCCATAATTTGAAAAATAAGAAAGCCCACCCGAACTATTAATAGAAGACACTGAAATCATATTAGCCAAATTATAGTTTGACGGGTAGAAAGGATATACATCATTATCGCGGGCATTATTTCCGGCAGCGGCAATAAACATAATACCTGCTCTGGATGCTCGTCTGATAGCATTTTTCAAACTTCTGGAATCTACACCACCACCCCATGAATTATTAAGGGCCACGATGTTTAATCCTTGTTTTTGTTTTAAATTAATAAAATAGTCAATAGCTTCAACGGCACTGAAAGAACTACCAGAGTTCCCGATAAGGAATTTTCCGCTTAATATCTTCACTTTCCATACAACACCCGCAACGCCAATACCATTACCACCTTTGGCTCCAATAGTACCGGCTACATGAGTGCCATGAAATTCGTTTCCGTCATCAACCGTATTATCTCCGTTTGCGAAATCCCAGCCATACACATCATCTATATAACCATTTCCGTCGTCATCAATACCGTTATCAGGAATTTCACCAGGATTAACACCTGCATTATCCTTTAAATCATCGTGGGCATACATATATCCTTGATCAATGATACCCACATACACGGTATTGCTACCAATATTTCCTTTAGCCCATTGCTCGTCGGCATGGCTTCCATAACCGGCATTTCTCATTCCCCATAAAGCTAAGCCAGTAAAATAAGGATCATTTGAAACTTCGGTAGAATGATAGAGATAGTTGGGCTCCGCATATTCTATTTCGGAAGAAAAACTTTTTGCTTTTGAAATCGCTGACTGAACGTCGCCATCGACCTGTACAAGCAGAATATCTTCTTCAGATTCAAATCCGGGGATTCTCTTTGTTTTGGTTTTTCCTTTTACCTTTCCATTAATTTTTTGAATAATTGAATTCTTTTTGTCTTGAGTAAGATCATTTTTAAATTGTACTATAATCTCTCCCGGCAATGATTCTTCCTGAACATCAGCAATCTCAACCTTCTTGTTGGAAGATGTTTGCTGTTCAGAAAAAAGAACTTTGTCGTTTGCGGTTTTAGTACAACTTGCTAATACAACTACCCACACTGAGGCAGTAGCCATAGCTCTTAGTTTTGGTAACATAGTATTTAGTTTTAAAGTCTAATAAAAATTATTTAGACCAGGGCTTCAATTGCAAAACTATAACAAAAACTAATTTAATATAACATGATAAAGAAGAAGTTGATTAAAATCATATTTTATTTAACATTACAAAAGCTGTCAGGAAATCCTG
>JBKEEB010000037.1:0-7338 GCA_047975735.1 Niabella sp. | reverse complement strand
TACTTCTACTGTGAGCTTTTTTGCTTTTTTTATATCCTGCAAGGGAAATACAATATTACCAACCAGCAAGCAATTACCTACCGGATAGGTTTTAGATGTAAAATTTCCTTTTTTTACAATTGTTCCGCTCTCATCTTTTATTAGCCATGAAATAGATGCTTGTAAAGGGTTTTCTTCATAATGAAATAATTCTATTGCTGCCTTAAAGGTTTCATTATTTGTGTAAACAAATTTTTCAATACGGCTTAGAGGAACGGTGGAATTGCAAAACTGTTTAAATTGTTGAGGGCTTATGTACCCCTTTGGCTGATAAAAGACATTTACCACACCAACTAATGCAGTGCCTTGCCCGGGAAAATCCTGCAATCCCAATAACTGAAAGCCAGACAGACCGGGAGTTCTAAGTGATTTCTCAATTTCGTATTTATAACACAAGGCCTGTAATTTACCGGAGGCCATTAAAAATTTTCGGGCTTCATTGCCCATACCCTGATCCTTTAAATCTTCCTGAAAAAGTTCAAAATTTTTTGCACGATAATCTCCCGTATATTTTTTAATCTCCGAAAAATCCGGGAACACACACCATTGCCCCTGCTCGTGTGTAATATAAGGCATTGTAAAATCTTTAACCGCATTGCTGTAATCTGATGTAGATTCCGGCGAAGCATTGACCCAGTTTAAATTTCTGGCACCGGATTTTATCATATATTCATTGGAAGGAACCAGCGGCCAACTCATAGCCACGGAAGCTCCGGTATATATTCTGCGTGAATCTTTTTCTTTCCAATATTTAATAAAATTTGTAAGGTATTCTACCTGTCGGCCGCCACGGGGCTCGTTGCCTGCTGCAAGCATAATAAAGGATGCATAGTTACCGTAGTATTTTTCTATCCGGTTGGTTTCATCATAAATATATTGGTCAATAAACTTTCCGTCTCCCAATGAAGTGCTATGATTAGGCCAAGTAGGAGCTTCTACCTGTAAGTAAATGCCGGCTTTATCTGCTGCCGCAAATGCTGCTTCCGGTGGGCACCAGGAATGAAAACGAACATGGTTTAACCCATAAGATTTTAGAACACGATAAATTTTTACCCATGCGGCCTCATCAGTTGCTGGAAAACCGGTTAGCGGAAACTCGCAATTATTCAAATTACCTCTGAGGAATATTGGAACACTGTTTACAGTAATATTCTTTCCTACAACCTTTACTTCACGCATACCAAACTGAACTGTTTTTTCATCCTTAATATCGCCATTTTCTATTGTAGTTGTTAATAGATACAGGGCAGGGTGAAACTCACTCCACAATTGCATTTTATTCCCTATCGGTAAATCAATATCAACAGTTTTCGTTTCTCCCGATTTTATATTTACAGAATGTAATACACCCGGAACTGTATGATTAGCTGATGCATTAAAACTCTTTGCCCTTAACTTAATTTTACCCAAGAAACCGCTTGCCGAATTATTTTTAACAACCATTCTTACCAAAGCTTTTTTATTGACAATATCCGGGAATACCCTAATATCCTGTAATGTTATTGCAGCTTCTGCCTGTAAATACATTTTACCAACAATGCCATTCCAGTTGCCCTGCGTATGGTCTGAAATACTGTGCGAGTTAACGCCAACATCAATGTCGTTTATGCGATTATCTATCCTAATACTGATGGTATGCGCACCGGGTTTTATACCATCCGGTAAAATATATTCATGAGGTGCAGAAAGCGAATTTTGATTGATGCCGGTTAGTTCCATATCATCCAACCACACCTTGCTTTGAATATGAATTCTCTCTAAGAACAAATTTATTTTCTTGTTTGCCCAACCTGCCGGAATAATAATTTCTTTTTGATACCATGCAGCACCGGAATAATATTTAAGCGGCGTTAACCAAAAAGGAACTTTGTAATTATCGTCGGTACGATATTTAGCTAATCTGGGTTGGAAAAAAAAAGAGCTGTCGTAAATCCAGCCTGTCCATTTGGTTTTGATGGTTACGGGATTTCCAAGGTTATTACTATTCATAGAACCAGGAAGTAGTATCGTTGTATTAAATTTTTTGTCAAACCATTTTTCATCAATGCCTCTGTCTTCCTCATCCGTTTGAAAACGCCATTGGCCAGCGAGCGATTTTTCCTCAGATTGACCCAACAAACTATGGGAAAAAAGAAATATTAAGAATAGTGAAATAGCAATTCTGTTAATCATTGTAAGTATTTGTTTAGATGATTGGAACCATTGATTTTAATACCTTCTATTACAGACTTTGCATTAACATCAGCTCCTTGCTTGTTAGTATGCGTATGATCACCAAAAAACAATTCCGAAACTTTTTCAGCCCCCAATACATCAAATTTATCGGCTGTAATAGTATTCAAATCTATAAAAAAAATATTTTCTTTCAATGCCACTTCTTTTGCCCATTTTCCAAAATCATTGGTGGCACGTTTTACTTTTCCGTCTTTCCACTGGTTGCGTGGAATCATTGACAGCACAATCGGCGTTGCACCTTTTGCTTTGGCCGATTTCACAAATTGCCGAATATACCAACCGTATGTATGTACAATTTCTTTTTTGCCGTCGGCATAAATAAGTGTTACAGTTTCTTCGCCAATGCCTTTTAATGTTCCTCGGTTTTTGGCAGCAGTGTCGGGCTTGCTACCATCATTATGGCCAAATTGTATCATTACAAAATCGCCGGGCTGTAACATAGCTTCCACTTCCTTCCATCGGCCTTCTTTTGTGTAACTGCGACTGCTGCGGCCAGCCATTGCTTTGTTTACAATGTTTAATTTTGTTGTATCAAAATAATTTGAAATAAGCGTTCCCCACCCCCATTGTTCTTTATTGGCGTTACGTACAGTTGAATCGCCAATAATATAAAGCGTAGGCTTAGGCTTCATCAAAATAAACGACGAAAGGGTTACAAAAAATATTGCCCAAAGCAAATAAGCGGTATATAATTTCATTTGTCTTCTTTATACTATTTATCAATGTAAGCACCTGATTCATTCGGACATGTAAATCAATAATATTGGGTTAAACAACTATCACATCTGCATTATACGAAATATTATGGTTATGCTTATAAATATGTTTCGTATAACTTTATAATCAATAAAAAAATAAAACATCAGGATGTTGGTATAAAAAAACCAGACCGAGGGTCTGGCAATTACTTCACATATTATAATCTAAGGTTTTTATCGCAAATCCACTACTTCCACACCGGGAAAATCTGCCTGATTGAATGTAAACTGATTATCTGTAACAGATACATTGGGTTTAAAATTACTTACGTTATAAGAATATCGGTTACCGCTTTTTTCTACAACTAAAATAGTTAAAATATTTTTAGATGCTTTGTCTATACCGATATATACACGTTCAAAAGCTTTCTTTTTATCAACCGGCGTTAAAATAATTTTATTTGCTTTTTTACCCCCAACGGTAAAATCTCCACCCAATACATAATTAAAGTCCTTATTATAAAAATCACTAAATAATTTTTGTGGCGTTATGGTACTTTCCGAGTTATTGGCAGTATTAATGGTTACTTCTTTGGTAGATGGGTCATAGTTCCACACCGTTTTACCATCGCTGATAATTTTATTGCCTCCGAAATTAATATTAAACTTTTCTCCTTTTAATATGGCTGTACCTTTTTTGGTTGATAATACTTTGCCTGATTTGTTGGCTATACTGTACGTAAACCCTGCAGATACAGATTGGTATGATTTGAATTTTGCACTAACAGCATCTAATACCACTTTTGCTTTAGGATCCTTATACTGTGCCCAAGAAGCTACGCCCAGTAACAACACTAACATACTTAATAATACCTTTTTCATCAATTTGTTTTTAAATTTTTAGTAGTCTCATTGAAAGTTGTACAAAAATATTTGGCAATAGCCTCTTTTACAACATTCGTTTCTTAATTATTTGTAAGATTTTTCTATGTTCGTTAGACGTTGAACTTCAAATGAAGTTGCGCCATTTACTATTTATTAACATTTTCATTCATAGCCTGCCTTATTGCAAACCATCTAAAATTTCCTGCAACTCTACCTCTGTTTTTACTAATACTTCTCTGGCTTTACTACCTTGATTGGGGCCTACAATACCAGCTGCTTCCAATTGATCCATCAACCTTCCGGCGCGGTTATACCCCAGTTTCATGCGTCTTTGCAATAAAGAGGTGGAGCCAATTTGGTTACTAACAATTACACGGGCAGCATCCTCAAATAAGGAATCCCTATCACCCATATCATAATCGCTATTTTCCAAATCTTTTTCGTCAATATATTCCGGTAATAAAAACGGTTCCGGAAATCCTTCCTGATAGGCAATAAATTCAACAACTCTGTCAACTTCGGGTGTGTCAACAAAAGCGCACTGTAAACGAACTACTTCGCTACCCATGTTCACCAGCATATCCCCCTTACCAATTAATTGCTCGGCACCGCCGGCATCCAAAATAGTACGGCTATCTATTTTACTACTTACTTTAAAAGCCACACGGGCTGGGAAATTGGCTTTAATAATACCGGTTATAATATTTACAGAAGGCCTTTGTGTGGCAATTACAAGGTGAATACCTACAGCACGGGCTAATTGAGCCAATCTGGCTATCGGCATTTCTATTTCTTTACCTGCCGTCATTATCAAATCGGCAAACTCGTCAATTACCAATACAATAAACGGCATGAAATTATGCCCCTTTTCAGGATTTAACCTGCGAGCCACAAATTTGGTATTGTACTCCTTAATATTGCGGCAACCGGCATCTTTTAAGAAATTATAGCGGTGATCCATTTCAATACACAGCGCATTTAATGTGTTCACCACTTTTTTAGTATCGGTTATAATAGCATCTTCCTCATTAGGAAGTTTTGCTAAAAAATGCTTTTCTATATGCGTATATACACTCAATTCCACCTTTTTGGGGTCAACCAATACAAATTTTAATTGAGATGGATGCTTTTTGTAAAGCAGTGAAACTAGAATAGCATTGATACCTACCGATTTACCCTGACCGGTGGCTCCTGCCATTAATAAATGCGGCATGGTAGCCAAATCAACAATAAAGTTCTCATTATCAATTTTTTTACCAAGGGCTATTGGTAGTGAGAAATTTGAGTTTTTATACTTGTCTGATGACAGCAAAGTCCTCATACTCACAATTGATTTTTTAGCATTTGGTACTTCTATACCAATGGTTCCCCTGCCCGGAATGGGCGCAATAATACGAATACCCAGTGCTGCAAGGCTAAGGGCTATATCGTCTTCCAGATTTTTGATGCGTGAAATTCTCACTCCTGCTGCCGGAACAATTTCATATAATGTTACCGTTGGGCCAATAGTGGCACTAATTTTCTGAATTTCAATATCGTAATTACGAAGTGTATTAATAATTTGATTTTTATTATTCTCTAACTCTTCGGGGTCTTGTTGCACAGTACCATCACCATAATCAACCAATAAATCAATGGTAGGATACTTATAGTTTTTTAAATCAAGTGTTGGTTCATAGGGTTTTGATTTTTCTACTACGGGTATTACAGGGCTTTCCTGTCCGGATGGTTCAATCGGGTTGGAATTAATTTCCAATGTGAGGCCGGTTTCGGGTTTTTTGTTCACTGGTTTACCGGTAGCAGCCGGAATTTCTAAATCCTGCGCATGGGAAGTTTCAGTATGTTGCTGAACTTGCTGTGTTTCAGGTTTTAAAACCGTAATACGCTCAAAGCCCTTTTCTTCCTCTTTTGTTTTAACAGCATCTTCCTTTTCAATCAGTTTAAAATCATGCTTGTTGTTTTCAACTGCCGTATCAATAATCAGTTTAGACCGGTTTAACTGTTCTTCTTTATATAATTGAACTTCTTCTTCTGTTTCTGCGCCTTCTTCTTCATCATCTGTCATAACTTCTGGTTTTGTAGCTGCAGTACGCTGTAATTTCTTAGGAAAACTAAAGGCGGGATTAAATTGCCAGATAAAATAAGCAATCACAATCAATCCTAAAACAGCTGCGGCACCAATATAACCCAAAGAACTTTGCAGCCAGTCTGCAATTACTTTTCCTACGCCTCCACCCCAGCTAAACTCTGCATTTGGCAACAAAAAAGCCAATATGGTAGAAACGGAAAGCATGCCGAGTGTTACATACTTCATGTTGCGCCAAATAGAGAAAACCCGTCTGCGCCACATTAAATTGATGCCTACAACAAAAAAGAAGGTACATAATAAAACGGCTGCAACGCCAAATAATTTATATATGAAAAGATGCGATACGAGTGTGCCGGTTTTACCCAACAGGTTTTCTACACCTGCATCAGCATCATATAAAAGTGCCATGCCTCTTGATGCCTGTGTAAAATCCTGCCGCCAGGTAAAAAAATAAGATATAAATGAAATAAAGAGGAATATTGAAATAAGCAGGAACACTAACCCGGTAATTTTCCAAGTACGCTCGTCCCTGGCCAGTTCTTTTAACTGAATTTTTTCTTCGGGTTCGGTTTTTAGTACCGTTTGATTTTTTTTCCGCTCTTTTACCTTTTTGTTCGTCTTTTTAGCTTTCGTCGTCATAAGCTGCAAAGATAACTTTATTTACGATTTTTATGGCGAACTGCAGATTTGTGGAAAAAAACGCATACCCTGTATTAAAACCCATTATTCATAAGCATAAACGTAGCTACACTGGCAAAGAAACCAATTAGAACAATCCAGGTTATATTTTTAAGATACCAGCCAAATCTTACATCTTCAATACCCATTACGGCTACTCCTGCGGCAGAACCTATAATAATGGCACTACCACCTGTACCGGTAGTGAGGGCAATAAATTCCCAAAAGGCATGGTCGGTAGGATAATCGGCCAAAGTGTACATCCCCTGTACAGCCGCCACAAGTGGTACATTATCTACCAAAGCGGACAGCAACCCTAATGAAGTTCCTATGGCATACATGTTTTTAAGTGAGTCGTTTAAAAAAGTAGCTGCGCCATTTAATAGTCCGAATGATTGTAACGCAGATACGGCCAACAGAATACCGAGGAAAAATAAAATACTGGGCGTATCAATACTGGAAAGTGCTTTTGTAAGTCTTTGGTCGGGTCGGCTTTCGTATTTTTTATGTATGAGAGTGGTTACTATCCACATAAATCCTAAGGAAAGCATCATACCCATAAAGGGTGGCAAATGGGTAACAATTTTAAATACCGGAACAAATATTAAACCTAATATACCACAAATAAGCACTATTTGCCCGTCGCGCCTTTCCTTAGGTGTACTGGTGAACCGTGGCATTTCATCAACATACTTATTTCTAAAACGCCATGAT
>JBKEEB010000001.1:0-2816 GCA_047975735.1 Niabella sp. | reverse complement strand
AATTTCAATTGATTGAATAATGGCATTTGGCAATGATTCGTTATTCAGTAGATGTTCCTTCAGAAACGCATCATTGTTGGTTCTTTTTAATTTAAAAACACCCATGTGCGTTCCAATCCAAATTACACCTTGTTTATTTTCTTTTATGCATGTGATGGTATTATTACTTAACCCATCCAATTCATTTTCCTGTAAGCTAATTTCTCTTACATTTTTTGATACCGGGTTATAGTAGTAAAGGCCTTTATTAGTTCCAATCCATATTTTTTTTCTACTATCTTCGAAAAGGCAGTTAATCTGTACATTTTTAAAATAAGCTATTTTATTAGTATCCGGTTTAAAATAGATTATACTATTCGGCTTTTGGCTATCTACATTAGGTATAACTTTTAAATAATCTTCTTGAGTTCCAACCCATAAATTACCGTAACTGTCTTTTAATAACGATTTAATTTTATCAGCTTTTAAAAGACTAGAAATTGTTCTTACTTTAACGGAATTTGTTTCCTGATTTACAATTTGAATCTCTAATTTGTGTAATCCGTACGAGGTTCCTAACCAAAGAAAATTTCCATCTTTAAGTAAGCAATTTACAACATCTAACCTTTTAGTATTTCTTTGGCTACTAACCGGAACAGTCTTGAAATTTTTACCATCAGTCGAATATTGTAAACCGCCTCCCCTGAACCCTGCCCAAAGTATATTTTTATCATCTACCAAAACAGCCAACACATGATTACTGTTAATTGCATAAATTTTGTTAGGCCGATTAATGATTTTTTCGAAGCCACTTTTGTTTGTATCTATTTTAAAAATACCGGCACCATCAGTTCCTACCCATATCATTCCATATTTATCCTGTGTTAACGAATATATTATTTTATCATCATTTTTAGAAGAGTATTCTGCTTCTAACGGAACTTTATAAAAAGAAGAATCGTTTACCGACATTTTGAACAATCCCGTTCCCCAGGCACTTGCCCAAATAGTTCCGTTTACATCAATAAACAATTTATATATAGCATTAATACCCAAAGATTCATTTTGGATAATGTGTATAGGAATTCTCTTTATTTGACTAGTAATATAATTGTACGCTATTATGCCCTGCCCCCATGTTCCTAATAGCAATCTGTTATTTCTATTATCCAACGCCATACTGGCTATATCAATTTTGCCGATTTTCAGTTGAATTTTTTTTAAACTTCTTTTCTTATAATCAAAATACAATAATCCCTTATTTGTAGCAAGCCATAAACCTTGCTGTGCATCAGGTACTATATTATTTACACCAAAACCGGTGGAAATTACTTTTATTGTAGAATCTCTTATATTGAATATTTCAAAACTACTCCACGTACCTATAAACACTTCATTGGCATTCCGTTGGTAAACAGATATAATATAAGGATCAAATTGTTGATTTTTTTTTAGCGATTTAGAGATACTTTTTATTACTCCTGTTTCGTAGTCGTAACTAATTAATCCTTCATTTTTTGTTCCAACCCATACCTGGCTTCCAATTCCTTCTTCCAATATAGTAATGGCTTGCCTTAATTCTATTCCCTTATTATTTCTTATTCCTGTAATAAGTTTTATTGAATATCCGTCGTAACGGCAAAGGCCGCTACTAGTGCCAAACCACATAAAGCCCATCTTATCCTGAAATACAGCAGTTACTTCATTATTTACTAATCCTCTGCTGGTATTAATAACTTCGTTAACCCTTTGTGTAAGTAAAGAAGAAACAGTTAAAAACTGTAATAAAATAAAAAGAAATACTATTTTGTAATAGGAAAATTTAGATGCCATTGTTGCCTTGTATTTCACTACCTTTTGTGATATATGATTACAATTTACAACAAGCTATTCAATAATAAAAGTAATTGTTATCAGGTTACGTAATAGCAATTAAGGGTATTATAAAATGATTGGTAAATAAAAATACTGCATGTTTACCTACTTAAAAGAACAAGTATTAATAGTATTATTAGTAACCCGATATAAACCAATACTAATTGCGCATTTAATCTCTTAAATATTTTATTAGCTTGTTTTTTTTGTTTCATATAAAATAACAAAACGAATGGGGAATATACAGTATGTATAACCCCACACTTTCTAATTACTATTGTAGAATATTTAAAACAATTACTTTTTTTACAAGGAGTTAATTATTATAATCCGGATTTTCAACCAAGTTTGAATTATCTGCTATTGTACTAATTCCTAACGGCAAATAATAATGTTTCGGCTGAAAAATTCTTGATGCTCCCTCGGCATTTACAGTTACGAATAAATACTTCTTCTTATCAAAATCATATTCATATTTAATTCCCAGAAAACGTTTACCGTTTAAAACAGATTCTGCAATACGCCATCTTCTTAAATCCCAATAGCTATGTTCTTCAAAAGCCAGTTCCACTCTTCGTTCCTGCCGTATTTGATTTTCTGTAAGTGTTATGCGTGCCGGCATTTGTGCTCTGGTTCTAATTTGATTAATAGCATCAATGGCTACTGCAGGCATATTAAGTTCAAAAGCTGCTTCTGCATAGTTTAATAAAATTTCTCCGTATCTAAACACCATAAAGTCGGTACTGGACTGGCCTCCTGCGGCAGGGACTAAAGATTCGTCAACACGTTTTCTCAAGTACAATCCGGTTTTAATTGTATTTCTATTAGGAGCTTTTCCTGGCCAGCCATCTACGTTATCAGTAGTAATTGAACCTGGAATAATAAAGGTTTCGCTGGTGCTGTTTTTTATAGTAGAAGTGGCCGGATCGGTATAATATGTTTTAGAATGAAAATATACTTTT
>JBKEEB010000095.1:0-3216 GCA_047975735.1 Niabella sp. | reverse complement strand
TCCAGATCGATCACCGTTCTTCCGCATGTATTGTTTCTACCGTAAATAACTTATTAACAGGCTTTTGTAAATTCCAATTTGCCGGAAATCCATTTGTATTAATGCCACAACAACTATGTCCCAATCCCAAAGGACAATCCACACATTCGGTGTGTTTTGTGCATTCATTTTTGATTGTTTCCAGTGCTTTATACAATTCCATAAAATTCATCCTTCCTTTTCACTACCAATGTTTTTACTCAACGCATTTATGACTTCCTTATCTTCATTTTTAATCAGCTGAATAGCCAAAGCCGTCACACACCTATTACAAATACCAATTTCGCTATTATGAAAATAAAAACCATTCATCAACACTTCTTCACAACGGCAGCAAAAACTTCTTTTGTCCATATCAAACTCACTTCCTTAATCGTTTTGTTTAGTTATCTGTTTATAACGCTCATGTTTTTCAAGCCCTTCTACCATAAAGGCAAGTCTTAAATCATCAGGATTTATTTTGTTAGTAGCTTTTTCTGTTGTTATTGATTTCGGCGGAAAAATTTGATTTTTAACTAAAAACGCATCATAAAACATCTGCAAATCTTCATTCATAGCCCTTATATAAAAATTACACATTTCTTCAATTTCTATACATTTAGCTTTTGAAGCTTTTATGCCAACCGTTTTAGTTCTACGCCCTTTGCTGTAACCAATAACGTGTCCTAAAACCATATAAGTTACTTGCCAAATAAGGCGTTGTTCTAATTCTGTTTTGTATCTAATCCATATGATTTCTTCCACATCCTCAGCAATATCCGCATCAGTTATTCCGTATTTTTTCTTTAATCGTTCTAAAATTTCAGCAGCATTAGTCTGTTCGCCATAAAATCCAGCTTCAGCAAGCTTTTTTATTTTTGAAAGCAATTCAGCTTTGTTATTCATCTTTATTTTGCCCTCCACATTTTAGTTCGCACCGGCGCACGATTATTCCAGCGGCGAATCATTTCTTCTACAGTTACTTTTGCCTGCATGGTGTTTCCACATTTGCAGCGAATATACTTATAGCCACGATCGCCAAATTCCATATGCACACGCCGCCCACAGCTCCGACAATGGCAAAGCTCGGCAACTCCGAACATATTAAGCTGATCAGGAAAACAAAAGAAATTATAGCTTGCCAGCTTATGAAGCCCTATGCAATCACAACACGGATAATAGTCCATATATCGCTTAAAATTCCAGCGGCAGTTATTGCATTCAGGTTTCATTTTCCCGCAACCTCCATATTAAAAATAATATGTTCACCCGGCAGAATATAGCGGCCAAAAGCATTATCCCTTTCAGCCTGAGCGCAAATTTCACGCCAGTCGCGCTGATCGTCATACGCTTCTTTTAAATCGTAAATTATTTCCTCCAAAGTATCACCGGCTCGCACCGTTACAGTTACAGCAACGGTTTGCTTAGGTCCCTCCATAAAAAACGAATACCACAAGCAGCAGGCCAACCCTAAAACAGTTAAAAAGTATTTCACAATATCACCCCACTATGATAAAATAATGGGTAGATGCGGACTGCGAAGTTACATCTACCCTTGAACGTATGGTGCGTCAACACTATACGTTCTTTTCTTTTTCATTATTCATTTACATCCCTCCCTATTGTGCAGCAGCTCTACGCTTTGCCAAAAGCTTTTTAGTTTCACTTTTAAGATCAAGAATATCGCTTTTAAACCGGTTTTCATCACTAGGTTTATTTTTGCGAAAACTGATTATATTTGCAGCCTGCTGCATGTTTTTCATATTTGCAGCCTTCAGCTCAGCCTGTCGCTGATCCTGATCGCGCAAGAAAGCAATAACATCTTCATCCCAAACTCTGATTGGGCATCCACGTTTACCGCCTCCACTATGCGGTAACAACCCCCGCTGGCAATAATTCAACATATCATAATAACTTGCGCCATAGATTTTACAAAACTTGCTCAAACTCATACGCTGCATTTACTGCACCACCTTTCAGCACCAGCCGGAATTCCTTTTATTCCAGCATTTTGCATTTTTACGTTCAGACCTTTCTGTGATCCTAAAACAGCAGCTGACACGCTTCCGCACTTTTATTCTGCGATTGATCGCTTTGATGCAATCAAGTACGCATCTCAGCCCTAATTCTATGTTATTTCTCAAATCGACCATCACCCGACAAACCTGCTCTGCATTAATAAGTACAGGCCAATTCAGCCCACCAATACTTAAAGTTTCAATCTTTCCTTTCACATCTCTACCTCCACACCTTATTTCCAGACACTTATTACTTTTTCTAAACGCCATATTTTTAATCCAACTTTCATTTCTTTGTATAATTTGTTAAAATATACTAAAAATTACAGGAGGATTATAATGCAATATAAAGATATAGCGATATTTATCGCAGGCGTAATTACCAGCGCTTTATTTTGGATTTACAAATATAACGATCCGGTTCCTTTTTTGTGGTTATTTATTGCAGTAATAATTATTCTCTTACTTATTTGTATTATCATTATCAGAGAAACCGATCATAAAAAAACAATTCAGGATTATACTAAAAATGTGTCATTCTCTGCAAAAATAATAAGCATTGAAAATAATAGAATATTATTTAGTGCAAATATTACTAATGTTCTCTCTTATAACTGCTTAATAAGGTTATATATATTGAACGGCGATTTTGAAGAACATTTAGCAACCGCTATCGTCACAAATATTCAAAATAATTCTAATATTATTCAAGCAGACATTATCGGGATCGTACCAGAAAAAGAAAGTGCATATGCTCATATAGAAACAACAAATAAAAACCTATTTATTATCAAGCCAAACTCTGATGGAGCTACCTTATTAAAGATTGAACATTACCAACACAACTCTGGCAGCAACCCATCCCAATAGAAAAATCGTCACATATCTTATTAAAGATTTCATTATTATCACCACACTCGAGGAGGAACATATTTATGTCTAACAAAATAGTAATAGATCAATATTTAATTAAAAATACTACTTTTAAAGTTGCAGAAATTATTAGTGACGAACAATTAATTATAAATGCGGGTACTAATCAAGGAATTAGAAAAGGATATAAATTTTTAATCTATTCTTTAGGAGAAGAAATTTTTGATCCAGATACTAATGAATCTCTAGGTCAATTAGAAACTTCTAAGGGAGTCGGCGAAGTAATACATGTGCAAGAAAAGATGTC
>JBKEEB010000073.1:0-2485 GCA_047975735.1 Niabella sp. | reverse complement strand
TGGATCTTCTTTGCCACGCACTTTGGCCCACCATCGGTTTAAATCGTGGCTAATGGTACCGGTGCCAATTTGCCCAAGACGGTACATTTTGCCTACATTTTCAACCTTTATTGCTATATCACTCATTTAATAATAATTTACAATTGACAATGGATAATTGACAACTTTACACCGTATCCATAAAGCTTTTTTCTACCTTATTAAATATAATAGTACCTAAAAACAGTATTATCATTGTAATAACAGTTGTATATAATAAACTCCCCCCATCCATGGTGCCGCTACCCAAAAAACCATGCCTGAAGGTTTCTACGATGGATGTCATTGGATTTAGCTTTAACAACCACTGGTATTTTTCACTTACTGTAGATAGCGGATAGGCTACAGGCGTAGCATACATGGCTAATTGTACTGCAAATGTGAGTAAAAACACCAAATCTTTATATTTATTGGTCATGGCACTAATGATCATACCAAAACCTAATGCCATGCCAGCCATTAACACTATCAATACGGGCAATAAAGCCATGTATATATTTGGGTGTATAGGAGAATGAGGTTGTGCCAAATAATAGATCCAAATGATTAGAAAAAGGATCAATTGAACACCGAATTTGACTAAATTACTGGTAACTATGGATAGTGGCATAATTAAACGAGGGAAATACACCTTTCCAAAAATATTAGCATTATCTTTAAAAACAGTAGCTGTTTTATTTAAACATTCTGCAAAATAGGTCCACAAAGTAATGCCGGCAATGTAAAAAAGCATTTGAGGCACGCCTTCTGTGCTAAGGCCAGCAATACGGCCAAATACCACCACAAACATTAGGGATGTAAGCAATGGTTGTATAAAAAACCAAAGCGGGCCTAAAATGGTTTGCTTATATACTGCAATAAAATCGCGCTTCACGAGAAGCATTAATAAATCGCGATAGTGCCAAACTTCTTTTAAATTGATATCCAATAAATTAGACTGAGGTTTGATTACCTCAGTCCACTGTTCGGTATGAGAATGATTGCTCAATAATTTTTCTTTAATTTAATAAATACACAGTCTGATTAATCGGTTACAGGTTAAAACGGTGCAAAGTAACGCTTATTTCACCATATAAAAAAACCACTTCATATAGTGTGCAAAGTCTGAAAAAAGGTTGTAAACAGCAGTTATTTGTTTTAGTTTTTTTATTTTCTGTTACCTTCTTTATCAACCTCCCCAATTTGCTTGGCAGGATTGCCAACCATTAAAGCAAAATCAGGTACATTTTTGGTTACAACTGCCCCGGCTCCTATAAAAGCGTACTCACCAATAGTGATACCACAAATAATAGTGGCATTTGCTCCAATGGTTGCCCCTTTTTTTATTATTGTTGATTGATATTCACTTTTTCGATTGATGAAACTACGGGGATTGATGACATTGGTAAATACGACTGAAGGCCCTACAAATACATCATCTTCAATGCTAACGCATTCGTAAACAGATACATTGTTTTGGATTTTTACGCCATTTCCCAGTACTACATTATCGGCTATCATCACATTTTGCCCCAAAATACAGTTTTCGCCAATAATTGCTTCCGGCATAATATGGCAAAAATGCCAGATTTTAGTTCCTGAGCCTATTATAGCACCTTCGTCAATTACAGCGGTGGGGTGGGTATAATAGTTCATGGTTTATAGTTTTGAATCGCTTTGTTGTAATACCCCTTTTACATCATATACGATGGCTTTGGTATTTTTAAGCTGCTGTAAATCAATATTTAAAAATTCTTTATGCGCTACACCCAAAATTATGGCATCAAACCTTTGGTTGGGCAAGATTTGTGTACTGGAAATACCATATTCGTGCTTTACCTCCACAGGATTAGCCCAGGGATCGTAAGTGTTCACCTGAATACCATAATCTTCCAAATCGGCAATCACGTCTACAATTATTGTATTGCGTACATCGGGACATTTTTCCTTAAAAGTAATGCCCAGCATTAAAACTTTTGAACCATTTACATTGATTCCGTTTTTGATCATGGTTTTAACTACTTGTGCAGCAACATATTGCCCCATACTATCATTTAACCTACGACCAGCCAGAATAATTTCGGGATGATAACCGTATTCCTGTGCTTTCTGAGCCAGATAATAAGGATCTACGCCTATACAATGGCCACCTACCAACCCGGGCTTAAAGGGTAAAAAATTCCATTTAGTGCCGGCAGCGGCTAACACATCATTTGTATTGATGTCCATCAGATTAAAAATCTTAGCCAATTCGTTAACAAATGCAATATTAATATCCCGCTGGGAGTTCTCAATCACTTTTGCGGCTTCGGCTACTTTAATAGTGGGGGCTAAGTGAGTACCCGCCATGATTACTGATTTATAAATATCATTTACAATTTCACCAATTTCAGGGGTGGATCCTGATGTACCTTTTAATATTTTGTCAACTGTATGTTCCTTATCTCCGGGGTTAATACGCTCCGGG
>JBKEEB010000128.1:0-2972 GCA_047975735.1 Niabella sp. | reverse complement strand
TTTTTATTTCTTCAATAAAATTTAAAAGAACCTCGGTGTCTGTATCACTTTTAAAAGTGTAGCCTTTGTTTTGCAACTCGCTTTTAAGCTGTGTGTAGTTTTCGATGATGCCATTATGGATTATGGCAATTTTTCCACTGGCAGAAAAATGCGGATGGGCATTCCTGTCGTTAGGCTCGCCATGTGTGGCCCAACGGGTATGCCCAATTCCGGTATTGCCTGTAATATCCTGTGTGCCAATAGCTTCTTCAAGGTCGGCTACCATGCCTTTTTTTTTGTATATTTTAAGATGACTATTTTGATGTAATGCAATGCCGGCACTATCATAACCTCTATATTCTAATCTTTTTAATCCTTTGATAACTATGGGGTAGGCATCTCTTTTTCCTGTATATCCAACTATTCCGCACATAATATTTTAATCTGTTTAGGTTGCAAAAATAGGGTGTTTTATTGTTTGTGCAAACGGTTGCGCTACTTATGCAGGGTTGTGCGATAAAATGCAGGATTTGAACCTGTTTTTGAGTGTTTGTAAAATGGAAGGCTAATAGTAATCTTGTACTACTACACAATCTGCCAATGAGTAAAAAAGTATATCTTTTTTACGTACTAAAGTAATATAGAGATGCAATGTGTTTTTTAAAGCATAGTACCATGTAGCAGTGCAAAGGCAACAGTAAAGTAAATAATAATACCCGTAACATCAACTAAGGTTGCTACAAAAGGAGCAGAGCTTACTGCAGGGTCGGCACCTAATTTTTTTAATAGCAATGGTAACATACTACCGGTAAAAGTACCCCATAATACAACACCTAAAAGGGTTATGGAAATGGTGAGTCCTAATAAAGCCCAATGTTCACCGTAAAGATTTGGGAACAGCATATGATATACGTATATTCTTATAAATCCGATGACGGCTAATACAGATCCCAAAAGTAATCCCGATAGTATTTCTCTGCGAAGTACCCGCCACCAGTCTTTTACTGTAAGTTCTCCTACTGCCATTGCCTGTATTACCAGTGTTGATGCCTGAGAGCCGCTATTACCACCGCTACTAATGATTAACGGAATAAAGAGTGCCAGTACAACGGCTCTTGCAATTTCATCTTCAAAGTAGGCCATAGCCGAGGCGGTTAGCATTTCGCCAAGGAATAAAATAACAAGCCAGGGTACCCGTTTTTTGAAAAGTTGGAATAATGGAATATCAAGGTAAGGTTCTTCAAAAGCCTGTGTACCCCCCATTTTTTGCATATCCTCACTAAATTCTTCACTGGCTACCCATAGTACATCATCAATGGTTACAATGCCCAATAATTTATTACTATTACTCACAACCGGTAAAGCTACACGGTTATTCATTTTAAATACTTCACTGGCGGTTTCCTGATCGTCATAAGCACTGAGCGATATGACCCTTTCGTCCATTAGGTCGGATACATTTGTTTGGGGGTCGCTTAATAAAAATTCGCCGATGCGGATATCGTCCAGTAATTCTCCTTTTTCATTTATTACATAAATAACATTAATGGCTTCACTGTTTTTTCCGTATTTTTTTATAATCTGAAAAACTTCTTCAATGCTGTTATAGGCATACACATACACATAATCGGGGTTCATTAACCGGCCAATACTGTTTTCCGGGTAGCCCAGCAGGGTAAGGGCTACACGGCGCTCATCAGGGTCTAAAAGTTTAATTAACTCGCGTACCGCATCGCTGGGCAGCTCTTCAAAAAAATCTGTACGGTCATCGGCGGGTAATTCATTTAATAAGGCGGCAGTTACACTGGGTGGCAGCTCCCTAATAATATCTTTTTGATTGCTGGTTTCAAGTAGTTTAAATACGTTTACGGCTCTGTGAGTTGACATGTTGGCAATAATCTGACTTTCCTGTTCGGGAAATTCGTACACCAGATTTACAACATCGGCAATATTTTGATCATTCAGGAAATCTTTAATTTCCCGGTTTTTACCGCTGTTAAGTAAAACTTCAAATTGTTGCTCCAGATTGATTTCTTCTAACTCATCGGACATGCTTCAAATGTACGAAGTTCGGCAAGTAACAAAATTATTTATAGGTTATTTTTTGTGAGATTGAATGACACATCAACTTATTTTTGTACTATGATAGTACCTTGTTTATTTATTGCAACAACCGGCGAAAAGGGTAGAGGGGTATTTACTGCGGCAGCTATTACTGCTAATTCAGTAATTGAAATTGCTCCTGTTTTGGTGATGAGTAGAGTAGATAGAAAACTACTTGAGCAAACCCTCCTGCACGATTATATTTTTTTGTGGGATGATGGTGCTGACAGTTGCTGCATGGCACTGGGATGGGTATCAATATATAACCATGCTTACCAAAGTAATTGTGAATATGAGATGAATTATGATGATAATACCATCAGCATCAAAACTGTACGGGATATACAAACAGGAGAGGAGCTTACAATTAATTATAACGGAGAATGGAATAATGAAAAACAGGTGTGGTTTGATGTGCGGTAACATAAACCAATCGTTTACTTCGCGGAAGTATTTTTGCAATACACAACAATTAAATGATTTAATTACCTTTACCCATACAGAATAAAAATATATTTTATGAAACATTGTTTGCTATGGATGTTATTTGCCGCATTTGCTACTTTGCCAACCTGGGCTCAGCAATCGGAAAGACCGGCTCCGCAGCCCCCTATTGACAGTAAAGAAAAATTTAAAGTTGGGATGGCCGGGTACACTTTTGTAAATTTTGATATTGACAAAGCACTTGAAACATTAGAAAAAAGTGATGTACACTATTTATGTATTAAAGATTTTCATTTACCTATTAGCAGTACAGATGCCCAGATTGCTGCTTTTCATAAAAAATTAAAAGACAAAAATGTTACAGGATATGGCGTAGGCCCTATATATATGAAAACGAAAGGATCGGTAGATACTGCTTTTGAATATGCCAAAAGAGTAGGTGTGAA
>JBKEEB010000150.1:0-39212 GCA_047975735.1 Niabella sp. | reverse complement strand
ATTATAATGATAAATATGTACACCCGGCTGATTTACTTTACTGGCAGCAATCATTGCTTTTGCTAAATCGCCTCCTTTAACGGCCCTGTATTTACGAGCACCGCCTAACATTAGTCCGGATGTATATTTCATTAGCCCTTGCATAAATTTTTCCATCGGTCGTTTTTCTTTGCGATTGCCCAGCAAAAGCCCGGGGCGCATAATGTGTAATTCCGGTATTCCGGTTGCTATTAAATCCTTTTCTGTTTGCCCTTTCATTTTTAAATAAAAATTGTGGCTATGCTCATTGGCTCCGGCTGAGGAAACTATAATAAATTTTTTACACCCTGTTTCCAACGCATATTTACAGGCATTTACCGGAATATCGTGATCGATTTTCCAGTATAAACTTTTATTGCCATTTACATTTTTAGTTGTAGTGCCAATACAGCTAAAAACTACATCGCTACCATCAATAGCCAGCATTACCGATTCGGGTTCACTAAAATTCACCAGTTTTACTTCCAACTTATCCATAGTAACAGGCATTGGCCTTCTTACCAGTATTCTTACATAGTCATAATCATTATCTAACAAAAGTTGTGCTTGTAAATAAGAGCCAATCATTCCTGTAGAGCCGATAATAGTAGCCGTTCTGTTATTCATGTATTAATAATTAATATGGGGTATAAAGGTAACAAAAACAAAAGAGAGCCTACAGGCCTACTATCCTGTGGGGGTATTTCAAATTTTCGCTTTGTATAAGTAGTATCTGTTTGAGTCATTTCGAGCGCAGCGAGAAATCTCTTCATATTAGTAATGAGATGTCTCTTCCGAACGCTTTCGGAATCGACATGACGATGCGAAAATTTGAAATGCACCCTATCCTGTCCTCTTTTTACTATGGAAGTTGAGTTAGCAGCCTATCTCAATCTATATTTTTTTTGCACTTTAGGGCTGTCAAAATATTTATTAAGCTCTGTTGCCGACATATTATTAGCAATATCGGTAGGTACCTCTGCCAATTGAATTTGGCTTTGCCTTAATTCTTTTCGCAGGTTTTCGGTCTTAGTTGTAATGGCAGGGTCTTTATCGCCCGACAGTTTATTATCAAACTGCACATACTCCAAACGCTTAATGGTGGAGCGTACTAAGGATGCCTGATTTTGTTCCGTAGGCTTATTAGGAGCCGCAGCTTCTTTTACAGGAATTAAAACCACACCGGCACTGGGAAGTATTTTACCCCAAGGGCTTGGGTCTGTTTTTGAAGTTGTGGTAGATACAACAGTTCCCGTAACCGTAGAAGTAGCCGATGTTATATCAAATGTAGATCGGGCATTTTTGGTTTTTTTAACCCTTTTATCTAATTGTAAAAAAGTAAATTTTAAATCCAGTATCCATTTGGAGAGTTTCTCATTCACATCTTTAAAATCGGTATTGGCTATATCATAATTGAGGCTTTCTTTTACTATTACGGAAACCTTAGCGGTATCAGAAAAATTAAACTTTGTAACACCTATAAAAAACAAATCGATAGTGCGCGTTTTTTCCTTTTCGGTACCGCTTACAAAATCATAAGGCGGTGTCCACTCAAAACTATCGTCGCATGTTTTAGGCAATTTATAATTGTTAATGGTTTGGTTGCTGGAAAACAATATTTTATCAATTGGGAAATTGCCGTTCTCACACATCACATCAAAACTTAGTTTATACCCTTCCTCTACTGTTACAGGGCTTACTACGCTGGGTTTAACCCTTGGCAAAACCACATCTGTATTATACCATGTTATTGCAAAACTGGTATCAACTTTATCGTTAGGGTCTGCAAGGTTTTGTACGCCTATTTTTACCAAATATTCTGTATCGTATTTCAATCTGCCAGATCGAAAAATATCTTTATTTGATTTAAAGGATAGTGCTCCATTATCTTTATTAATGCGCAAACCAACCGGAGCATCTTTAAGATACCAATAATAATTTTGCAGAGGTTTATTAATTAACAAACGGTAATTAAGGCTGGAGTCAACATGTAACGAAAAATATGGGTTGAGGTTTATAATACGCAAAAGCGTATCTGTAGAAACAGGATTGGTTACAGGAGGTAAATAGGAGGAATCGGTTTTTTGTGCGCTGCCGGCCAATGCTACTAAAACTAACAATAAAATAAAAAATCTTCTATACATTATATACATCTTGAAATCGTGAGCAAATTTACGCAAAGACGGCCAATGAAAGAAAAAGGTTTCCTATTATTAAAAAAGCCCGACGTTGAAACATCGGGCTCAAACCAAAACTAACTGCTTATGAGAAAAAATTTACTATTGAATAGTTATATCTTTTGACGCTGTTTTTTCTTTTTCCTTTTTGCTTAAAACTATTTTTAAGATTCCATTAACATATTTTGCTTCAATTTTTTCGGTGTCAATGGTGTTATCTACCGTAAACGTTCTTTTAAAGCTGCGTTGGAAAAACTCCTTGCGTAGATTTTTCTGATTGCCTAAAGATTCTTCTGCTTTGCTTTCAGCCGCAATAGTTAGAATGTTTTTGTCTAAATTGATAGAGAAATCAGTTTTCTCAAAACCCGGAGCTACCACATCTAATAAATAAGCTGCATCGGTTTCAAAAATATTCACGGGTACATAGGTTCTTAAACCGGGTCTTTTTGTATCAGCTTTTGAAATACCGGACACATCAGATAATAAATTATCAAAAAAACTGCTAAAGGAGCGTTCAAATGGAACGCCATTGGATTTTACGTTTGTCATATTAATTCATTTTTTTTTAAAAAATATATTGTTTTTATATCGACAAACTAAATACCATTCACATTTTTATGACATAATTGCACTAAATAGCAGCAAATAAAGACATTTTGTCATATTTTTATATTTTCAGTAGTTTTAGGGTGAGTATAAGGCAGCTCTGTTAGGCTACATAACCGGAGATAATAGTTGTAAAACTTTTTCAAAAACTTTCTTGTAGCGAGGGCGTTTTTGCCAATCTTTTAAAAAAAGTTGCTGTGCATCCTGAAGGTCTTTCTCAAATTGGTTAGCTAATTGTGCTGACAGTTCACTATCGTACACTTCGGCGTTAATTTCAAAATTCAAATCAAAACTGCGGGTATCCAAGTTAGCCGTACCCACAATAGCTATGCACTTATCGCAAACCAGCGTTTTAGCATGAACAAAACCCTTTTGGTATCGGTAAATTTCAACACCAGCCTGTAATAACTCTTCATAATAGGATTGGGAGGTAGTGTTTACTATAAAAGAATCGGAAACACCCGGCACAAGCAACATTACCCTTACACCGCTAAGTGCAGCAATTTTAACAGCATCGAGAAAAGATTTATCGGGAATAAAATAAGGTGTTGTAATGCGTAATTCCTTTTTTGCCAGCATTACAGCCTGCATTAAAGAATACATGGTATTAGGATAATCGGAATCGGGGCCACTGGGAATAATTTGCACCATTTGATTGCCAAAAACTTTTTCAATACTGCTACCCGGAAAATAATCTGCAGAAAAGGCTATACTTTGTTTAGCACAAAAGTTCCAATCGGTTAAAAATACAAATTGCAAATTTAACACAGAAGCACCTTGTATTTTCAAGTGTGTATCGCGCCAGAACAATTTACTATCAGCCCTATTAATATATTTATCTGAAACATTGATGCCTCCTACATAACCCACTTCCCCATCAATTACAATTATTTTCCGGTGGTTACGATAATTAATCCTGTTAGCCAATTGGATTAAATTAATTTTATAAAAGGGGTGTGTTTCCACGCCGGCCTGCCGTAACTCCCTTACCAGTTTTTTCCTGATACCACGGCTACCAAAATCATCATAAATAAACCGTACCACAACGCCTTCTGCGGCCTTACGCATTAAAATATCGGCTACCTGCCGTCCTATATCATCGTCCTCATAAATATAGTATTCAATATGAATATGATGTTGTGCCTGTTTTAAACTCTCTAACACCTCTGCAAACTTATTCTCCCCATTAATCAGGAGCCGCACATGGTTATTATCTGATATTAAGTGCCGTGTATAGACGGCATTAGCCAGCGGATAATAATAACCTAAGTCTTTTTGAAGTTTTGTTAATATATTTTTTGAGTACTCATTTACCCTTTGTTCCAACTCAGGAAAAGCCTTTTCATCTACTTCTATTTTTTTTTGATAGAGTTTTCGTTTACGATAATTTAAACCGACACTTAAGTAAAAGAAAATTCCAATTACAGGGAACGAGACAATTAATAATAAATAAGCAAGTCCTTTGCTTGGCGTGTTTGATTGCATAATAATTCTTATGCAAACAGCCGCAACAATCAAAAAATATAATATCAGAAAAAAGTTTGTCAAAATTACTATCCTGCGGGATTAGTTATAATTTATAATGGCTTAAGTGATTTACATGATGCGCAAACAGTCCACCTTCATACTATAGCTATCAAGGAATAAAGATATTGTATTTTTATGTAGTACCCCTATTATTTGATGGGTTGAATACCTTCTACAGTAGGCATTACTTTTTTAATCAACCCATTTTCATCAAACGCCATCACATCTATACACACCTCCCGGTGAAAGCCCGCGGCTGAACCCATACGTATTCCCTCGGGACGTTTGAAACGATGATAGACGATATACCACTGGTCTTTACCGGGAATTTGCAATACGGAATTATGCCCCGTACCATAAATACCTTTTGATGCATCTTTTGCCAAAATTAAATTATTGTCGGGAACGGTTATCGGCCCCATCGGATTATCGGCATAGCCATAACGTACCCGGTAATTCTCGCTACGGGTATCATCTTCTGACCCTAAAAAATAATATTTCCCTTTTCTGTAAAACACATCAGTCCCTTCTCTAAAAGTTCTATCTGGCGTTATCACCTTTATTGTTGCCGGTTTGATGGTCAGCATATCATCATTTAATTCTGCCACACGCATGTAGCCATTTCCCCAATACAAATAAGCCTTTCCGGTAACCGGATCCTGAAATACATCAGGGTCTATCTCCTGCCCTCTTTCCTTATCTTTAGGAACAATTGGGGTACCGGCATCTTTAAAAGGCCCGGTAGGATCATCGGCCACAGCCACTCCTATATTACCTGCAGCTGAAAAATAATAGTAGTATTTATATTTCCCCTTAGCCATTTTCTTTTCAATAATTGCCGGAGCCCAGGCATTCGTATGGGCCCATGTAACATCTTTTTTCAAATCCAAAATAGTGCCTTCGTCCTTCCAGTGTACTAAATCAGGTGAGGAAAATGTTTTGAAATAATAGCCCCCCCAACCATCAAAACCATCGGTTGTAGGATAGATATAATACTTACCCGTTTTTTCGGCATACAAAATGTCAGGATCGGCATAATAGCCTTTTAATACAGGATTATTGGTACTATCAGACCAAGCGTAATCCCTGTTAGCACCTTCGGTAGTCATTACAATTCTTTTAATAGTACCATCCGCATTATAATGCAACCTGTCTATACAAACCGAGCGGCTAAAACTACCGCCATCGGTTTGAATACCGCCATTGTGATAAATAAAATACCACTCACCTTTAAACTGAACAATGGCCTGATGATTAGTATTGCTATTGCCGGCAATCTCATTTAAAATTCCCTTGTATTCATACGGGCCATCTATTTTATCTGCCATAGCATAAGCAATTTTTTCGGCAAATCCGGTGGCGTAGGTAAGGTAGTATTTCCCATTTTGCTTGTGTATCCATGGGGCTTCTGTAAAGTCAAATCCATCAAAATTCATTCGTTTTACTTCACCATCTATTTCAATCATATTGTTTTTTAATTTGGCATAATAACATTCTCTGTTACCCCAAAATATCCAAGCCTGTCCATCGTCATCTATATAAATAGCTGGGTCAATGCACGCCCAGGAATGTGTAGATGCAAAACAATCTTTATTTGTAAGCAGCGGTTTTCCCAACGCATCTTCATAAGGGCCTTCAGGCCTATCGGCTACGGCCACACCAATGCCCGTACTGTTTGTACTCACATACCAATAATATTTACCATTACGTTCAGCTACATGTCCGGCAAAAGCAGCCTTGCTGGTAGCCCATTTAAAATCGGTAACCTTTAACGGAACAGGGTATTCTGTCCAATGCTTTAAATCAGTAGTAGAATATACCAACCAGTCTTTCATAACATAACCTCTTTGCCCCCCGGCAAAATCATGCCCGGTAAAAAGCCATAATGTATCACCTCTTACAATGGCCGCAGGGTCAGCAGTATATTCATGTGTAATGATGGGGTTCCCTTTTGAGGTGAAATTATATAGGTCTTTATTGTTTACAGGCCTCAGTAAATTTTCCGGTACACCGCCCCACTTGTTTTGTAAGCGGCGAGCCTCCTCCTTAGTAATACCAATAATACTACCGTGGCGGGGTGTAAAGTTTTTTGTGAAGGATTCGGGCTTCTCTGTAAAATTATACAAATCGTTACTGCGTTGAAATTCGTACCGGTGGCTACCATACAAATCATACATTAAAATATATTCATCAGCATCATTCAATTTAAAAACACTGGAACCCTCTACACCTGTTTTATCATTGGCATAAGCATCCAAGTACTTAAAATCTTCTTTCCAAGGTCCCCACAAAGATTTACTGGTAGCCTGCTGAATACCATTTTTAATTTCCTTTCCGTCATTGTTCTTAGTATTGCCTTTATAAAATAAATGATATAAACCGTTTTTATAAATAATATCGCCGTCAATGGAACCATACTTTGCGCTGAACATAAGTTTTGGCTCTTTTTCAAAACCCGAAAAATCTTTATTGGCGTAAGCCCCATACAAATCTAATTTTTCATCATTATTTAACCGAACCGTAAAATACACCAGATACTTTTTTACTTTAGGATCGTAAATAACCTGTGGAGCCCAAACCCATTTTACATTTGCAAACTTTTTGGGATATAATTTTGCCAAATCAATGATACTATGTTTCCAGTTGATTAAATCATTTGAATGTAACAACACGATGCCCGGATTATGATCCCAGCCATTTTTAATGGTAAACATATCAGTGGCCGTCATATAAAAACCACCATCCTCCCCTCTTACAATATAAGGATCCCGAATGCCCCCGGTTTGCGAAATCGTATCAGACGAAATAATAGGCATATTACCATTTAAGGCCTGCCAGTTAACCGCATCTGAGCTTACAGCAAAGCGCAACTGTTCCTGTTTATCTTTGGTGCTGGAACCTTCAAAATAAGCAAAGAGATAGGCAGTGAGATTTCCCTTTGGGGCTTGCGACCATGCCGGAAAATAAAAAGCCAGAAAAAACAACACCAGATACAATTTATTTAGATAGCTTCTTTTCATTTTAATTATTTTTTTAGTACCTGCGTAATATTTGATGTAATACGCTTTATGGAGTTTTTGTTTCTATCTCAATTACAGCAACAGGAATACCGCTTGTTTGCGCAGTTAGTTTTATTCTCCCCTTTTGTCGTTTACTTTTAATTACCACTAACGCTTTTCCTTTCCACACCTTACGGATATTTGAGGTATAAGATTCTATGTCCTTCAAATTTGCATTGCTTGTACCCGCAATAACACCTGCACCTTCTATTGTAAACGTTAGTTTGTTCTCACATGTAGGCACAACAACACCGTTTTCATCAACAATTTCTACAGCAACGAATGACAAATCCTGACCATTACCTTCGATAATTTTACGATCGGCAACTAAATTAATTTTTGTCGGTAACCCGGCAGTACGCAGGGTTTTAGCCTCAACATCCTTATCGTTCTCAACACCAATAACCTTAATTGTCCCTTTTGTATAGGGGATTGTAAATACTGCTTTAAACTTTTGTTGTTCAGCCGTATTTTTTTCTCCTATCAATTTTTCATTAAGATACAGTTTTACTTTAGGATATTTTGAATACACTTCTACATCAATATCTTTAGCTTCCATTGCGGGCCATGTCCAGCTTTCCCATGTTGGCCATACTGACCATCTTGTTTCCTTTATTCTCAATGGTAATGGCTCCGGTTCCTTAACTGCCATATATAATTTTTCGTTTTGATTATATAACATATTGCGATAGTGTGATATGGGTTTACGCCAACCTGTTAAATCTATATCGCCACAATAGGCTCCATGCCAGGGGAACAGGTCTTTTTCATAGTGTTCGCCGCTAATTTCATTTGAGTAATACCAACGGCCAATACCCGATTCGCCTAAATAATCCATCGCTGTCCAAACAAAATCTCCAATAATATAATTGTTATTGCTTACGAGCTTCCAGTTAGCAAATGCATCTCTGGGATAGGATTCTGTTTGTACAATTATTCTTGATGGAACTCTCGCATGATCGGACGGTGCCCGCCTCAACTCGTAATTATATCCTGCTACATCATGCGCTGCCATAAGAGGATCAAAAATCTCCCAGCCTTCATTCCACGTTGTCATTGCAGATGTTACCGGCCTCGACTGATCGTACTGCTTTACAAACCCTGAAAGTGTGCGGGCAGTTATTACAGCCTGCGGCTCCTTTCGTTCTATAATTTCATTGCCAATACTCCACATTATAATGGAAGGATGGTTGCGATCCCTTTTTACCATAGAAGCAATATCACGCTCAGCCCAATTGTCAAAATATTTTGCGTAGTCATGCTTTGTTTTAGCAGTGCGCCAACCATCAAAAGCTTCATCAATTACCAATAACCCCAGTTTGTTACAAAATCTTAAAAAGGCTTCGGAGGGCGGATTGTGTGCCGTACGAACGGCATTAAAACCTGCAGCTTTTAGTAATTCCACTTTTCGTTCTTCTGCCCTGTCAAAGGCAGCAGCACCTAAGCATCCGTTATCGTGATGTACACAACCGCCGTTTAGTTTTGTAGCTATGCCGTTTAACAAAAATCCTTTTTCAGCACTAAACTCAATAGATCTAATACCAAAGGTTTCTTGCAATTCGTCTGTAACTTTATTATGTTGCATGATTGCAACGCTGGCAGCATATAAATTAGGATGATCCGGACTCCAGAGATCAGGATTTTCAATCTCTACATTTTGAACAAGTTCTTTTTTCGTATTTGCAGGCAATTGCACAGGTAAGGTAACACTACTAATTTTTATACCTGATCTATTTAGGATTGAAGTACGCAATTCAACATTGCGTGGCAGAGCTGTACTGTTTACCACCGTTGTTTTTACCTGTACTGTTGATTGCTGTTTACTAACCGCAGGTGTAGTTACAAAAACACCCCACTGATCTATAGAAATCGGATTTGTAACGGTTAGCCACACATGTCTGTAAATACCCGATCCACTATACCAACGGCTATTTTTTTGCTGGCTATTGTCAACCTTTACAGCTATCATATTATTGGCATCAAACCGTATATAAGGCGTTAGATCGAAAAAGAAAGAGCTGTAACCATAAGGCCAAACACCCAAAGATTTGCCATTAATAAATACTTCAGCATTCATATAAACCCCTTCAAAGTAAATTCCGATTTGTTTTCCTTTTAAATTCGATGGCACTTTAAATTCTTTACGATACCACCCAATTCCGGACGGAAAGTATCCCCCATCATTTCCCATAGGATTTAGAGCGTCTATTCTCCCCTCAATACTCCAATCGTGCGGAAGATTGAGCTGTCGCCAATTTTTGTCATCGAAATTCAGGCTACCGGCATTTGCATTATTTCCCAAGGCAAATCGCCAGTCGTAATCAAACAACTGCTTTCTGTTTTTTCCAATCTTTTCCTGCGCTTTTACTACATTACAAAAGAAGATAAAGATTAAGACTGCAAAAAAAGAAAAGTTTCTCATCATCTAATAGATTTAAAATTTATTTCCTATTTCCAAAATTTAGATAGTTGTTCCGCTTCCTTTTTTGTAAGATGAATAACCGAACCATGCTTAGGACTACTGAAATTAGTAGCTTTCATCATACCCTCGTTAAAATGTCCAAGGTCTTTAAAATGTATAAAATCGCTGGTTTCTCTAAATCCAAAATTATGCGGTTGAATACCGTAAATATCATACATCAGTACCCACTTATTTTCGCTGATGCGCTTCCACACATTGGGTGCTTCACAAGCCTTGGGTTCTGTATCATAATATGCACTGTCATACACATAGCCGCTATTTATTTTTTTTGAAACTGCTTGTTTAATGCCCGGTGTACCATCATGCGGCGTATAAAACAAATGATAAGCATTACCTACTTTGGTAATATCGCCATCGATATACGTTACATTATGTTTAGGATATTGAAACAACAATTGGGGTTCTGTTTCTAATTTTGTAAAACTCTTATCCAAATACGAATAATACATACGGTTTAACCCATTGCCAAAACGAAGTGTAAAGTAGATCATAATCTTTCCCACCTTTTCATCATAAATCAACTCCGGAGCCCAGGCACAACCAATATTATTCCATCCGGGAAAAGCTGTGTCAATACGCACAACATGATGTAACCAATGAATCAGATCTTTCGATTTCATTAATACCATGCCCCTATTATTTCCCCAACCAAATTCCTTGCCGTCTCTCTCCCACTCTGTTTGCCGCAACCCCTTTTGTTTGGCATAAATATGCAGATCCGTCATTGCCATATAAAACCATCCATCGTTACCACGCATAATATAAGGATCGCGCACGCCTTTTTGTTCCGCAATAGAATCTCCACCAACAACTGGTTTCCCATTATTTACATCAGTAAAAGAATATCCATCCTTGCTAATAGCAAAATAAAGGCTATGGGTATCATCCTTAAAATACACTAACAAATAGGCAGCCATATTTTTTTCAGTGCTACTCGTTTTCCTTCCTTGCGCATTGACTGTATTAGCGGCAAAACAATAAACCAGGGTAATTAGTAAAAACGCACGGGCATTCATAGCAAATTATTAATGACAAACAAAAATCAAAAAATTTTATTTATGTCAATATTACAATTATTAATTGAGAGAAACAAAAAGATAATAAAGAATTAGCGTTAAGAATGCCGAAGACAATACCGGCAGGATGCAGTTTATGGTGCTGAATCGCAATTTATACATTATTTCAATACCACAGCTTATTGCAGGGTGTATTTCAAATTTTCGCTTTGTATAAGTAGTATCTGTTTGAGTCATTTCGAGCGCAGCGAGAAATCTCTTCATATTAGTAATGAGATGTCTCCTTTCAGTCGACACGACGATGCGAAAATTTGAAATGCGCCCCTTATTGCATGTGCTGTTTAATCAAAGCTTCCAATCCACAATAGCATTTTCAAATGTGGCGTTGTATGGTATATTTACACGAATATAGTTATCGGTATAGCCTTCCATCATACCTTGCTTATTCTGTCCTTCAAAAAGCACTTTGCGGGTTTGTCCGGCATGTTGTGTTTCAAAGTATTGCATCTTCATATAAGAGAGATTGCGGAGGGACTTATTACGCGCATGCCGTATTTGCATTGGAACAACAGGTTGTATTGTTAAGGCATGTGTATTATCTCTTTCGGAATAAGTAAATACGTGAAAATAGGACACATTTAGTGCATGCAAAAAGTCATAGGTTTCTTTAAAATCCTCTTCCAATTCACCGGGGAAGCCAACAATTACATCCACGCCAATGGCGCAATGTGGCATCAATGTTTTAATCAGGCCTACCCTTTCGGCATACAACTCGCGTTTATAACGGCGGCGCATAGCACCTAAGATTTTATTGCTACCACTTTGCAAGGGAATGTGAAAATGCGGCATAAACTTTTTACTGTTAGCCACAAATTCAATGATTTCGTTTGTAAGCAGGTTAGGCTCAATGGAAGATATTCTATACCGTTCAATTCCTTCAACAACATCCAACGCCTGTATCAGTTTATAAAAATCTTCCATTCTTCCATTAATTGCAGCAGGGGCATCGCCATCAACACCTTTACCAAAATCGCCAAGATTAATTCCAGTAAGTACAATCTCTTTTACTCCGCCGGCAGCAAGCTCTTCAGCATTTTTAACTACATTGGCAACACTATTGCTACGGCTTTTACCACGTGCCATAGGAATGGTACAAAAAGAACAATTATAATCGCAGCCGTCCTGAACTTTCAAAAAAGTACGGGTGCGGTCGCTTATAGAAAAGGAAGCGTTAAAACCACTCACATCATCAATATCACAACTACAAATTTTAGCAGAATCGCCTTTGGATATTTCCTTTATGTGCTTAGGTAAATTAAATTTTTCTGCTGCTCCCAACACCAGATCAACACCGGGAATGGCAGCAATTTCTGTAGGTTTTAACTGTGCATAACAACCAGTAATTACCACTACGCTTTCGGGTGCTTTACGCTGTATTCGACGCACCAGCTGGCGGCATTCTTTATCTGCATTATCTGTAACCGAGCAAGTATTAATTACATACACATCGGCTTTGTCAGCAAACGTGGTTTTAGCAAAACCCTCTGCCTCCATCATTCTGGAAATGGCTGAGGTTTCGGAATAATTTAATTTACAGCCAAGTGTATGAAACGCTATTGTTTTGCCTGATTGCATAAGTGTGCAAAGGTAAGAAAATTGGGGGTACCCAATATAACCGACTTTGGGCAACAGGGGCTGTTTTAAAAAAAATTATATCTTTGCAGCATGATTGAGATGAATACCCATCCTTTTACAGAAACTAATGAAGATTCGGATGTTCTTACGGCTGTGGCCTCCGGTTGCCAACTAATTGTATGGAACGATGAGGTAAATACGTTTGACTGGGTAATTGAAACACTGATGGAAGTGTGTGAACATGGTTATGAACAAGCTGAACAATGCGCATATATTATACATTACAAAGGAAAATATGCTGTAAAAGACGGTATGTACGATGATTTAAGACCTATGTGCGACGCTATTTTAGACAGGGGTATTAATGCAACTGTGGAACAAGTGGTTTCCTAAAAACTTATATTTATTCTTTTATTTTTTATTGATGGCAATTTTTGCCTTAGATAATAAGCTGCTATTTCCGCCGGTACACCTGGCAGAGTCCAACGGATTATTAGCCATTGGTGGAGATTTATTACCCGAGCGTTTGCTACTTGCTTATCGATCCGGTATTTTTCCCTGGTATGACGCACCGCCTGTTTTATGGTGGTGCCCCAACCCGCGATTTGTGCTTTTTCCAAACGAACTAAAAATTAGAAAAAGCCTTAAACCGTTGCTAAACAGAAACGCATTTGAATTTACCATAAACAAAGCTTTTGGAGAGGTTATTACGGCCTGCATGGAAATTCCACGTTCGGATCAGTTTGGTACTTGGATTAATGATGATGTTATTGAGGCTTATTGCAAATTGCATAATATGGGTTATGCCCATAGTGCCGAAGTGTGGCAAAACGGAACATTAGTTGGCGGATTATATGGTATTAAAATCAATCAGGTATTTTTTGGCGAAAGTATGTTTAGCCTTGTTAGTAACGCATCGCGGTATGCCTTTACCAAATATGTGGCACATTTAAAGCAGGAAAATATTAGCGTTATTGACTGCCAAATTCACTCGGAGTATTTAGAAAGCATGGGCGCTAAGATGATTGATGGTAAAGAGTTTGATGATTTATTGGAATTGCATTGCAGAAAATAAAACTATAAAAAGCCGACTATATGAAAAGAAAAGCAGGATGTATAAAGCCATCCTGCTAATTCTTAGTGTTTCCTAAAAGAGTTAGTACTGAGCTAAAATTGCTACTCAACAATTATATTTTTCGTAACTATATTTTTAGGTTGCAAAACCTGTATCTTATTTTTTAAAATTTCCAAATTGGCTTTGGTTATGTTGCCAGAAAGCATTACAGTACTATCGGTTATAATAGCATTTACAGATGGATAAACCTGCAAAATTTCTCTAACGCCAATGGTTAACTTATCCAAAGATTCTGTGTTAACAATATTCAGATTATCGGCATTTACTTCGCTCACGCCATCAATCCATTGAATATTGTAAATGGCATTGGCTTTGTCAATATCAGATTTCACAGTTCCGGATAAAACGGCTATATCGTTCTGTAATGCAACCTGCACGTTTTTCAGTTCGAGATTATTTTTTAAAACCGCCTGTATTTGAGTATTTACGGATTCATTTTCGGATTGTTGTGTACAACTAACCAATAGCAAACTAATTATTATCACTACTGCTATTGTTAAAAAATTTGTTTTCATGAGTATTTGAATTAAAAATCGGGTTTAATAAAAATGATTGTAAAAAAACCAGGCTGTAGAAACAACCCGGGTAATGTAACCTATTCTTTAATTACTTTTACAACCTTCGAATATGCTTTTACGCCAGATTTATCAACCGTTGCTATACGAATGTATAAGGTATCGTTATTGCCACTTACTACTTCTTCTCTTACTTTATTGCAGGCAACTATGCCCATTAACAACATTACTAAACCTAAAGTGCCTGCCAGCATTTTTCTTCTGCCTGCTACGGCAAAGCCCAATATAAATATACCTCCTATAACTGCCATTGCACCTGTAGCCTTTTCCAATGTGGTGGTGAACTCATAGTTGATGGTTTCAGTAGAATTACCACCATCTGCTTTGGAAATAACATCGCCAATTTTTACAAAGTTTTTACCATCGTTAGACAATTCTATTTCATAACCGGTATTATCAATTTCAGTTTCTGTTACCCAGTTTATTTTTAATATACCATTAGATAATAGTGCCGAAATTTTTCCAAATGCAACAGGAAGTGCTAAGCCACACATATCGCTATTTACTTCGTAAGTAACGTTACGCACCACACAGGTACCAATAGTAACTGTACATACATAAGAGCCGTTGTTGGATGCATCATAGCTGGTAAAGCCAATGGAAGGTGAAGTTGAAATAGTTGGCCCACCCTCATAGGACCATGCGTATGTAGCCCCGGGAATATCATCAACAGCTAAGGTATAAGGCTCGCCCTCACAAGGCTGTGTAGTAGTTAATTTATTTACCATAATTAATGGCTGTATAGTTACCTGGCTGGTAGCACTATTACCGCAGGCATCTTGTAAAAACACATCATAAGTAGCACCACTTTCTAAACCGGCAACACTATAGATGTTTGTTGCACTGGTACTATATGTAGTGAATGCCGTTTCCGTAGTTTTTTTCATCTGCAACACATAGGGTTCTGCACCTGAAAATTCAAAAAATACTGTACCAGTAGTATTCCCATCCGGATCGCAGGTAATACCGTATTTTTTAACTACTACGGGGTTGCCGCCCGCCGGTGCTATGGTAACCTGACGGGTTGTTTCGTAATTAGAGCCGCAGCCAATGAGCCCGCCAACAACTGTATAAGTTCCTGCTGCCACATTGGCAAAGATGCCTGTAGCACTCGAAGCTATTACTGTACCACTTGAATTTTTCAACTGATAATATACCGTACTTGGTGAATTAGTTGTAGCCGTAGCCGTTATATTACCTGTTCCACCACAGTTCTGTGATGTATTAACAGTTAAGGAGTAGGTAAGCACATTTTGCGAATTAATAGTAATAGGTATATCCAATTCGCAACCTGTAGAAGAGTTGGTAGTATTAGCCACATGCAAAGTATAATCACCGGGAGGTACATTGATAAACCTAATTTGATAACCCTCCTGAGGTACTAACCCATAGGCAGGAATTACTGCTCCAGTAGTATTGTTTACAAGTGTAAAATCTTCTTTCACTTTATTGGTAATATCAGGAATAGATAACTGTGGGCTTGAATTTATCATAATTCTATTAGTTCCAATTACAGAAGTACAAAACAAATCTTTATAAAAAGTAATAGCTGGTGTAACTGGTGTTGTTGTAGAACCCGTAAAACTCAAGCCCGGGCAATTGGTTTGTAATACCCATGAATAATGATGTGCATAAGGGATATTTTGAAACAACGAAGAATCGGTACTTGTAGTGGTATAACCAGAAAACAATATATTATTAAAAGCATCATAACCTGTTACAGTAATTGTGGCAGGTAGTGCAGCCCCTGCAATATTTGGTTGAATAGATAAATCAACAGAATCTGCAGTCCATCCGCAGCCAGGATTTGCTCTAATATTCAATGGAAATTCCGGAAGCACAATACATCTTTGTGTGGTATCGCCACAAGGTGTTGTAATCCGGTAGATTAAAGATTTTGTTGTAAACGCAACTGTCATATTCCGTAGTGTTGCAGAGCCAGTTTGAGTAAGCGTTTGTGTTGGCGTTCCTGAAGGAACAGTACCCGAACAGGTAGTGCTGGCACTCTCCCATACTTCCAACTTATAACCAGGTGTTAAACCCAAATTCAAAGAAGTGTTATTCGAATCTCTTAAGTAAAAATTATATTGATACCCGTCACAGTTAACTAACCTAAGGCCAGAGGATAGCATATATACTTTAGGATACTTTGGTTGTATTGTAACAGTCGCTGTACTATATGCCCCGCAAGCATCTTTTACCCTTGCCTGATAGGTACCGTAGGCTGTTACGTTAAACACGTTAGTACCAACATAGGTGAAACTGGTATCGGGGGCATTGGGATCGTCTGACAACAACAATGCGTATTGTAATGGTGTGGCACTACCGGGGCTAGTTATTGTTACTGTACCCCCTGCTGCATAATTGGTACATACATTTGTAACATTTGTATTTGCAGTAGGTGCCGTATAATTGTTAGCCACAGTAGCGGTAACCGTGGTGGTAGCCGCATCACAACTTACACGAATAGTATAATCACCGGCAGGTAAAGAACTATATACATTGGTACTTACCGGGGAGGTTTGGTAGCCCCCACCCGTAGGGCCACTAATAATTTGATACGTTACATTGGGGGTTCCGGCAGGGATATTGCTGGTAACAGTAATAGTGCCATTGGCAGGACAGGTTACCGGCGTTACAGAAGTACTGGCGGTGATTGTTGATGGGCATTGCCCCCAAATTAACAAAGGCAGTATCATTGCTAAAATAAAGCTTAAAAATTTTGTTGTTGTTCGCATTACATTTTGTTTTTACTCTTTTCAAAAAGTGTTTTAAAAAATCATACTCAATTACTGCTTCTTTAGCAGAACTAGCTGGTTTGAATTTGGACAAACACAAAGGTTACTGCTGCCAAAGGCAGATTATTTTACTACATTGTAGGCTGAGAGGTACTGGCTAACTATAAATAGTTATTTTTCATAACACAAAATTACTTGCAGCAACAAAGAGCTATCTAATACTTAAGTATGATTTATTTCCTGCTAAACCGCCAGGTAACATAAATGAAAGTTTAAAGTATAGAAAGAGAGCATTAAAAAAACATAAATAAAATAGATTAAAAGTTTATTTATTTTGCTGGTAGGTTCAAAAACTTATTATAGGTTAGCTGTTTTAATAAAATTCTGATTGTCTAAATAAATTCACAATCAATGTTTTACAAAATATCAGTAAAAATGTAATAATATTTTTCGTTCAAATGGATTGTACAGTCCTATATTTAGCGTAAGTTTAATACTACTTTTTAATTGTTTCAATAACATTACTATTAATACCAGTAAGAACATCCTGACTGACTAATTATGTACTTTGCCTGCTTACAAAAATCATATTGCCGGTTTATTAAGGCTTTTCACATAATAGTATTATATTTTTTCTCAGGCATATTATTTAACGCATGTAATGCGGATTCTCAACCACAGGAATTAGTAAAGGATAGGGATATTATACCCCTTAAAGATTCTTTGCTATTATTAAAACTTAAGGAAGATGCTACAAAAGCTAATATAGAAGGAGACACTGTAAAAGTTAAACAATTAGTTAACCAAAGTATAAGTTTAGCAAAAGAAAAGAGATATAACTTTTCTTTATTTAAAACCTACTTTTTCTTTGCAATTGTACAGTACAATAGAAGGGAATACGATTATGGTGATATTTTTATGGACTCTGCAATTGCTTTTGCTAATAAAATAAACACCCGTCAATTTCTTGCAATGGGTAGATTAGCCGCAGCAAACAAACCCAAAAATGTTTTTTCCGACAGCTCGTTAATGTACTATGAATTAATAATCCCGGACACCGGATATCTTAACGATGAATATAAATCTCAAATGTTTTATTCACTAAGCAGAAGCTATGAAGCAAAACTGTATAATAAAGAAGCAAAATATTATTTATTACGTTCAATTGATATGCTTCGCCGAGACCCGAACAAAACAATAATAAATAATAAAAATTTGGCACTTAGCTATCAAGCATTATATATTCTGGAAATGAACCTTAGGGATACTGTTGCTGCTTATGAAGCTATTAAGAAAGCATATCAAATAACTATAGACTCCCTAAAAGAAAAAAGCAGTAGCATTATTTACCAATCGTTGGCCGACTATTATTATGACATAAGAAAATATGATAGCGCATTATACTATTATCAGGTATATGACAAAAAAGTAAAGCAAGATTATGATAAGGGTATGCAAACAGCCCCCTATATTTTACAAGCAAAAGTATATATACAGCTAAAGGAATACGAAAAGGCCAAAAGGCTGATAGAAAAAGTAAAAAGCCAAGGCCAGCCAACCAAAAACGAGCTTGGTTATTTATACAAAGAATATCATAAAGTTATATACGCCCTTGCAAAACAACATGGCGATAATGCTGCGGCTCTTAAGTCTTTTGAAATTGTGGCTCATTTAGATAGTATAACCAATGCCCAAGAGCAAAAGGAACAACTAACATATTTAGAAGAAAAAATTACTAAAGCGCGTGCAGAAAAAACAATTGCAGAAAAAGAACAAAAAATAAATAACCAAAAAAATTACACGATAGGTTTTGCCATTGCTGCAACATTAATTACTATCCTCGGCCTTTTATTATTCTTAAACCAGCGCAGAAAAAAAATTATAGAAACACAAAAGCTGAAAGAGTTAGAACAGGAAAGCATTATTGAAAAAAACAGACTAAGCATGCAGGCTGAAAAAGAAGAAAGGCAAAGGATTTCTCAGGAAATTCATGATGATATTGGCCCTACCCTCACCTCCATCAATATGGCGGCCAACATGATTAAAGCATCGAGTGGTACTGAGCATAATAATCCCGCTATTGATATTCTTTCGAAAAATGCATCTTCGCTAAATAATCAAATGCGGGAGATCATCTGGAGTTTGAATGCCGCTAATGATTCTGTTTACAGCCTTACCGCTTTTATAAGAAAATTTGCAACAACATTTTTAACAGCAGCAGACATAAAACCAAATTTTAAAAGTACGATTGAAAACCCTTCGTATATAATTGAAGGCTACAAAAGAAGGAGCATTTATCAAACCACTAAAGAAATTTTAAATAACGTTGTAAAGCATTCAGAAGCAACAGCAGCAGATATTCTAATTAAGCAACATAGCCATGAAATTTCCATATCTATTAGGGATAATGGTATTGGTTTACCTGAAGATGGCAAAATCAATTATGGTAATGGTTTGAAAAATATTGAAAATAATATTAAAAAATTATCGGGTTCAGTAATTTGGGATTCATCGCCTAAAGGATTTTCGTTAACTATAAGTGTACCCTTGCCTAATGATATAACAAGTACTGCATTAAACATCTAAATTACGTAAGCATGATAACTGTTTTCCTTGTTGAAGACAACAAAGACATACAATCACTTTTAAAACAATTATTAACAATTGAACCCGATTTTTTATTATTGGGCATTGCCTCAAATTGTAATGAAGCCTTAACAACAATTCCCGATTGCCAACCCGATGTTGTTATTATGGATGTAGGATTACCCGACGGCTCTGGAATTGATAATATAAGACAATTAAAACCCCAATGCCCCAAAACCGAATTTATTGTTTTTACTATTTCGGAAGAGGATGAAGTGGTTTTCGATGCTTTAAAAGCTGGTGCAAATTCATACCTTTTAAAAACCACACCTCCCAAAGAACTTTTAAATGCCATTGCAGAAGTACACCACGGAGGCTCATCAATTAGTAGTGATATTGCCAGAAAAGTTATTTCTTTCTTCACAACTATCGATAACGCAAAAAAAGAAAAAATTAACCAGAATGAAGCCCTGCTAACAAAAAGAGAAATTGAAATGTTGGAAAACTTAGCTTTAGGATTAACCTACCAAGAAACCGCCGATAAAATGTTTATTAGTCTAAGTACTTTAAAATCGCACATTTACAACACTTACGAAAAATTGCAGGTGAATAATAAAGTAGAAGCCATTAACAAATTTTTCAAATCAAATCCGTCTCCTAAAAAATCAAATTAAACTATTTCGGCTCATACGAGTTGGAGCCAATAGAAAAAATGCCGTCCTGAGCCTGCTGAAGGATGTATTTTTTAGCAAATCGTAATGTTATGGTTTCACAAGCCCGTCCGAACGGATGTTCATCCTGGCGGACCGTTAATGACAAGTAGTTTAATTGTTTGATAATGACATCTTAAAAAACAGTCGTCATACGCTACAGCGTACGGGTTTCGTAGCGAAGCGGAGAACAATTTCACCGGAGGTAAATCTCATAAATTAACAGGAGATGTATCTTTTGAACGCTTTCGGAATCGACATGACGATACACAGTTTTGATTTTCAATGTAGAACATCAAAAACTCACGTTAGTTACTAAAACCTTGCGGCAATATAATGCGGCAACATAGCACGCCAGGTAGGCCAATCATGCGGATAATTATTGCCCCAGTTATCAAAGTCGTAATAAATACCTTTCTCGTATAATAATTTTGCAAATTCGCCACCGGCATGAGGGTCTTCATACGCACCGCTACCGGTAAGAATATGAATATGATCGCTCTGGTTAATTTGAGCAATGATATTTTGATCTGTAAGATTTGGAACATAATGCTGAGGGCTATTAAAATAAACCCTGTCGTCCATATAACCATTGGTGTAATAGGTAAGGTCATATACACCACTCATGGCTATCACGCCATTTAAAAGATCAGGCCGTTTTAAAAACAAGTTCATGCTGTGCAATGCGCCAAATGAAGCTCCACAAATAATAATAGGTGTGTCGTGGCTGCTTGTATTTTTTATAAAAGGAACTACTTCTTCATAAATATAGTAATTCCATTGCTCATGCACTAAAGACTGATCCCAGGGGGCCATACTTTTATTCATCCAGCTATTATTATTCTCGCTGTTTACAGAATATACTTTCACCTTACCGCTATCAATAAAGGGCTGCAAGCTGTCAATCATTTGAAAGCGCTCGTATTCTAAAAAATCGGCACCGGCTGTTGGTACTAATAACAAAGCAAAACCATAATGACCGTATGTAACCACAGGCATTTCTTTTTGTAAGGCAGGGCTATACCAGGATGTAATCTCTCTACGCATTGTATTTCTGTTTTATAAAACAAAGATAGTTGATATCTATTTTCTTTAAACAGGATTAAACATAAAAAAAACTGCCGTTATTGCTAACGACAGTTTTATATTAATTTAAAAGAATCTTACGCTTCTTCAGTTTTTGCATCATCAGCAGGTGCATCAGTTTTTGCTGCTTTGGCTTCTTCGGCTTTAGCCGGAGCTGCTTTTGCGTCTTTACTTTCTGCATCTAACTTTTTCTTTAAATCAGCCAAAACACCTAAATCACCAAGAGTTGCTTTTTCCACTTTGCTTTGAATATTCTTCACTACTTTCTTGGTTTTCTCGTGCTCTGCACGGTCTGCCTTTTTAGCACTTTCTTTTTCTGCATACTGCTCTTGTTCCCAAACACGGGTATGAGAAACCACGATGCGTTTTTCGTTACGATCAAATTCAATCACAACAAACTCCACTGTATCGTCCTGATTCAAAGGCTTACCATCTTCCCTATTTAAATGACGGTTAGGAGCAAAACCTTCCAAGCCATAAGGTAATTGAACAATAGCACCTTTATCATCCCTACGGGTAATGGTACCTTCATGTACAGAACCAACTGCAAAAGTATCCTGTAATGTATTCCAAGGATCTTCTTCTAATTGTTTATGTCCTAATTGCAGCTTACGGTTTTCTTTATCGATGCCAAGAATAATTACATCAATATTCTCGCCTACTTTAGTATATTCTCCGGGATGGTTAAAGCGTTTCAACCAACTTAGGTCGCTGATGTGAATCATACCGCCAATGCCCTGAGCTAACTCTACAAACACACCGTAATTGGTAATGTTTTTCACTTCGCCGGTATGCTTGCTACCTTCTGCAAATTGAGTTTCAATTTCATTCCAAGGATCTTCAGTTAATTGTTTGATAGAAAGGCTCATTTTTCTGGTTTCCTTGTCTAATGTAACAATCTTCGCTTCGTACTCATCGCCCAGGTTAAAGAACTCTTTAGCATTGATAGGTGTGTTAGCCCATGTAATCTCACTTACGTGAACCAATCCTTCAACACCGGGAGTAATTTCAAGAAATGCACCATAGTCTTCAATGTTCACCACTTTACCTTTAACGGTTTTTCCTTCTTCAAGCCCTTCTGGCAATACATCCCAAGGATGCGGTGTTAATTGTTTTAAACCAAGGCTGATGCGTTTTTTCTCATCGTCAAAATCAAGCACTACCACATTTAATTTCTGATCCATTTGCAACACCTCGTTCGGGTGGGAAATACGACCCCAAGAAATATCGGTGATATATAACAAACCGTCTAAGCCGCCCAAATCCATGAACGCTCCAAAGTCGGTAATATTTTTAACGGTTCCTTCAAGCACCTGGCCTTTTTCAAGTTTACCAATTATTTCAGCACGTTGTGCTTCAATATCACTTTCAATAAGTGCTTTGTGGCTTACTACGGCGTTTTTAATAGCTTCGTTAATTTTCACTACTTTAAACTCCATGGTTTTACCCACAAACTGGTCGTAATCCGTAACAGGTTTAACATCAATTTGAGAGCCTGGCAGGAAGGTTTCCATTCCAAATATATCAACAATAAGGCCACCTTTGGTTTTACTGGTAACTAAACCGGTAACAACCTCTCCTGTTTTATTAACCTCCACAATTTTTTCCCATGCACGGGTAGTGCGGGCTTGTTTGCGGCTTAGGTTTAAATGACCGTCGCGGTCTTCTTTTTCTACAATCATCACCTCTACTTCATCACCCACTTTCAGTTCCGGTAAATCTCTGAACTCGTTCAAAGAAATTAAACCATCACTTTTAAACCCAATGTTTAAAACAACATCGGTATTAGTTAATCCTACAACAGTACCGTTAACTAATTCTCCGTCATTTAAAGTAATGAAAGTGTTTTCATACACTTTGTCGTACTTTTCTTTTTCTTCTTTGGTGTAAGAAGATACGTTGCGTTTATCAACGCTCCAGTCAAAATCATCATGAGCAGTTTCTATAACCTCTGCAACGGGCTCTACTGCAACAGCCACTTCGGCTTCAGCTACTTTAGTTTCAACAGCCGCTTCAGCTATTTCAGGCGCAGCAGTTACTTCGGGTGCAGCAGCTTCAGTTGTTTCAGATGATTCTTCCACAGGTGCAGTGTTTGTCGCTGTAGAAGCCTCTTCCGCCGGTTTATCGGCAGCACCGGCATTCTCCTGTGCATCAGCGTTTAGTTGTTTAAAAATAAAATTCATAATAAAAAGATCCGAAGGGTTTTAATTTCGGGCTGCAAAGATACGGAAAAACAATGAAGAAAAGACATATATATAATAATAAATCAATATTCACAATCACTTGTAAATGTGATGTTTGCGCTATATGTCTTATCGCTTAGAGGAAATCGTTTTTTTTATGTACGTTTGATTACAAACAAGCAGTATGTCAACTACAATAAAATGTCCTAATTGCCAGCATGAATTTCCATTAGAAGCCGCATTGACCGATGAGCTGAAAAACGTTATTGAGAAGGAGAAAGACCAGTTACGCAAACAAATGGTGGACTATAAAAAAACTAAGGATGAGGAAATTGCCGGTTTGAAAAAAATGGGCGAACAGGAAGCTGCTAAGAAAGAAATAGAATGGCAGCAAAAACTATCAAACGAAAAACAGGCTTTACAAAAACAATTAGAAGAGCAGATTCGTAAAAACATATCGGAAGATTTTGAAAACAAGCTGGCTATTTTACAAAAGAACAATACCGACAATGAAGAAAAGCTAAAGTTATCCCGACAAAAAGAATTGGCTTTTTTACAAAAAGAGCAGGAATTTAAAAACAAAGAGGCCGAACTGGATTTAACGCTGCAAAAAAAATTAGTTGCAGAAAGAGAAAAATTAACCGATGAAATTCGCAAATTAGAAGCTGAAAAATCTGCGCAAAAAGAAACCGAACACCAGTTAAAATTAAAAGAATTAGAAACTCAGTTAGAACAACAAAAAAAGCTGGCTGCCGAAATGCAACGTAAGGCAGAGCAGGGTTCTATGCAATTGCAGGGCGAAAGCCAGGAACTGGCACTGGAAGAAATGCTTGCTACTGCTTTTCCGTATGATAAAATAGAGGAAGTGGGTAAAGGTGTTAGAGGTGCTGACTGCATTCAAATAGTAAAAAATAATTTAGGAGCCGACTGTGGTAAAATTATTTGGGAAAGCAAGCGTGCCGAAAACTTTAACAACGAGTGGATTGAAAAGCTGAAAGCCGATATGCGTGGACAGGGGGCCGATGTGGCCGTATTGGTAACCCGCCGTTTTCCTAAAGAAATGGAACGTTTTGGCGAAAAAGATGGCATTTGGATTTGCAGTTTTTCCGAAGCCAAAGCATTAGCCACAGTACTTCGTGATGGTATTATCCGCATTTTTAATGCATCTAAAAGTCAGGAAAACAAAGGCGATAAAATGACTTTACTGTATAGCTATCTTACCAGCCCGGAGTTTGCCGAACAATGGAAAGCCATTAGGGAGGGTTTTATGGGCATGAAAATATCTATACAAAAAGAGCGCGATGCTATGGAGCGCCTTTGGAAAGCCCGCGAAAAACAGTTGGAAAAAGTATTATTAAACGCCACGCATATTCGCGGCTCTATTGACGGGATAAGCGGATTAGAATCTGTTGACCTGAACTTACTGGGATATAACGAAGACGACGATTAAACCCCGGTAACTACATAACTGAGGCAAAGCCCCGGAAAAAAACGGGTATGCACATTTAGGGAGGTACCGGTTTTGGTAAAACTGCATTTTAAAATATGCGCATCCTTTTCATCTAAGCCAAGACGGATATGATTTTTAAAATCAACCTCTCCTTCTCCATACCATTTAAAAACAGCTTCCTTGGCCGACCATATTTGTGTAAAATCTTCCGGCGTTTCGGGTTTAATGGTTTTCCATTCATCTTCACTTACAAACTTGCTACCAATCCTTTTTACTTTGTCAGCCGGAATTTCAATATCAATACCCACCCTGTATTCTCTGCTTACAATGGCCGCAGCATAATCACCGCAATGAGAAATAGAAAAATGAAAAGCCGCATCAGGAAGAAAAGGTTTCCGGGTATCGGCTATTTGTATTAAATGCGATGGGAAATAGGGGAATAAATACTTAAGCAAAAACCTGCCCGAAAGGTGTTGCAACCGCTTGTGCGGGTGTGTAACTTCCCGGTGTGTTGGCACATAGGATTTGAAGAAATCTTCGTCCTCCTCTATCTTCCATATTCCCACACGGGTAAAAACGTTAATATCTTTTTGAAAAAAAAGAGACATGAATGTTTGAATGGTCTTATTTTGCGCAATATAAATTAAATTGAGCTAAAAGTTGGCAGGAACAGCCGATTACAAAAAAAGAACTTTTATTACCGAAATATTATAACCATAATTTTACAGTATGATATTATCTGATACAAGAATTATAGAAGAAATTGAAAAAGCCACCATCCTAATTCAACCCTATAAGAGAGACTGCTTAGGCAGCAACTCCTACGATGTGCATTTGGGCAAATGGCTGGCTACATATAAGGACCACATACTGGATGCACGTAAACATAATGAGATTGAATATTTTGAAATTCCCGACGACGGGTTTGTACTATACCCACATGTGTTTTACTTAGGTGTAACGCAGGAATATACCGAAACACATGCCCATGTGCCTTTTTTGGAAGGGAAATCCTCCACAGGCCGTTTGGGTATTGACATTCATGCTACTGCCGGCAAAGGCGATGTGGGTTTTTGCGGTCATTGGACATTAGAAATATCGGTAAAACAGCCTGTAAAAATTTACAAAGGAATGCCCATCGGACAATTAATTTATTTTCCGGTTGAAGGGGATATTCACACCAAATACAACCAGAAAAAAAACGCCAAATACAGCGGACAACCCGATAAGCCGATAGAGAGTATGATGTGGAAAAACGAATTTCAATAGCGTGTATCAAATATTTTCTTTCCCGTATTTTTTATAAAAAGCAATGAGCCATGTTACCACATCATTATACGCCTCCCTACCTTTTGGTTGACGGTTTGCCTTTAAAAAATAACCATAAAGTTGAGAGATAACAGGTTCGATGGGATTCTTATACCTTTTATAAAAATCCCGATAGGCTTCAATATCTTTTTTTACCTGTGTATGTAATGTACTATCGTAAGCAGCCGCATTTATCGAATCTTGATAGTATAACTCCCTAATTGCATAATGATACATATCAAAATAAACGGAATAAGTATATACCACAGAAGGATTTTCCTTACAAGCCAAATAACCTACAAAGTTAGCTTCGCTTTCTTTGGCATATCCTAACTGGTGCGCTATTTCATGCGTTGTTACAAATGGCTCTACACATACAGGAATGGTTGTATTTACCTGTGCCTCACCGGAAAACGGATTATAATAGCCCTGAAAGCCCAAATAATTTCCAAGATAGCTAAACATTGACGGCTTTAAAGACACTGGCTTGTATTCTAAAAAATGATACTTTTTGCCAACAATATCGTAGGCCGCTTTTGCACCTTTAAATAGTGCTTTATGTGAACGATATTCATCACGCATGCCGGGTTTTAGTTGTTCTGCTTTGGTGTTAAGTTTCGTATGCAGTAACAATACAAGTGTATCGAGGTCATTAACAGAAAATTTATCATCGTTTAACCCTAACTGACCGGCAATACCCACACGCGAATAATTAAGCCCCCAAAATCCATAAAATAAAACAAAAATCCATAAAGTAATAAACAATATTTTTTTACAGCAATAAAAAAGACCTTTTTGGGTAAAACCCCGTTTACCTTTTTTAAATAGTTGTATTAGTTTTTTAAGAAGAATAAAAATCACTAACCCATAAAATACGTCTCCTACGCTAAAGGGAATCCAACCTAATACGAACCGTTGTAACTTAGCTATTAAAGGGTACAAACCATTGGTATAGTATTGCTCTACAATATTGGGGCTAAAGAATAAAAGAACAATTACAACTGTTATAATCCATAAAATAACCCATGTACTTTTTTTTGTATGCCGGTTCATCATTTTCATAAAAATAAAACATCCCGTTTATAATTATATGTATTGTGTAAAAAATCATTTTACAACAATGCCCATTGTCTGATAAAGTTCAGTAACTTTCTAATATGAAATTTCCTCCTGTACAAAAAACAATCAAAAACGGTGCTGTCATCACCCTGCGCGAGGCTTCTAAAAAAGACAGTGAGGCACTTTTGCATACCACTTCAAAATGTATTATTGCCAGTAATTTTTTAATTACCGACATTGGAGAATATAACCCTACAATCCCTGAAGAAAAAAGACATATTGAAAATATGAGTCGTAGTAGGAATAGCCTGCTATTATTAGCTATCAACAACAAAAAAATTATCGGCTATATTGAGCTTAGGGGAGAAAACAGAAAAAAAATAAACCATAATGCCCTCTTAGGCATTTTTGTTTTAAAAGAATGGCGGGGTATGGGTGTTGGAAGCATTTTATTGCAAGAGGTTATTACATGGTCAAAACAAAATCCTGTGCTGAAAATATTATGGTTGCATGTTTTTGCTAATCATAGCCATGCCATTGCATTGTATTTAAAAGCCCAATTTACAACTGTGGGCACACAAAAAAATTATATTCAAAATTCCGATGGTAGTTATACAGATAATATTATTATGATGCTGGATGTAAAATAAAAATGAAAAGCTACCGCACATCGTCACAAAATCAATTCACAATTGCGGTAGCTGTTTCATGAATAGTCCCGGAATCCTCAAACCAAAAAAAATCAACCGGGAGCTATTGCCTCTATAACTGCTCTGACTTATACATCTTTTATTACCTTATTAAAAGGTCTTCTGCTCTTAGGTCTTACGGAAAGATTATTATGATCATCGGCAGCAGCATAGCCTACAGCCAATGCCAACAAAGATTTAATATTAGTGTTTTGAACAAACGTAAAATGCCAAGGCTGTATATTGATGGATGACGGTGCTAAGCGCAATACTTCCCTCAATTCAACTATTTTTTCTTTGGGTATCTTCTTTTTTGTATCAAACTTTTTAACAGCATATCTCTTAGCTGCCAAACCGTAAGGCGTTCTCATCACCTTGTTATCCATAGCATTATTTTTACACAGCAAAATTAAATTGTTGTATGGCTACCTGTTACTCCTGGCGGATTATTGAATGCTCTTAAAAGCTCATTTTAATAATAAAAAAAACTCCTGCTAAAAATAACAGGAGCATAAACTGGGAAACTTTCAGTTTATTTTCTCAAATACGCAACTAATTCGTTTTGGTTACGATCCAGTATCAGTAGCATTTTACCGTCAAATGTAAAAGCTACAGCTTCATTAATAGCTTTTGAATATTTGTCGGCTACGTTATTTTTTAAACACATCTTTTCCGTAGCTACAATATTCTCAAAAATCAAAACACCTTCTGATGCTTGTTTTACTTTTCCGCTATAATCATTACAGGAATTATTTCCTGAAATAATATTATCTGTTAAATTGATTGTTAAAACAGGGGAAGGATTCATTTTGTTAAGCGGCTGTTTGTTAATTCTTACAGCCATCCAGGAGCCTTCAATTTCCTTTAGCATATCCTTTCTTGTAAAGGTTAATACTGGTTCTCCCTGTTGGTTTTGCAGTGTTAGTTCATTTCCTGCTACCTTAAAACGCTTAATCATTTCTACAGCCCGATAATATTCATTGGCTATATTGGGTTGTATGCAGGCTTTTTTGGTTGCGCCCATTGTTCCAAAACTAATTTGTGTAGTGCTTAATGCGCTTATACTGCTAACATAATTGTTGCACCCGTCATTACCGGAAGCCCTCAAAGATTCCAAATCTATAATTAGTGTTGGCAATACTACCTTTCTGTTAACCGGATGGTTATCAATTTTTGCCAGCACCCAACTTCCATTTAATAAGCTACGGGAATCCTGCTTCTTTTCTAACTCTTTCACTAACTCGTATTGTATTGACGATGCATCTGCCGGCACCTTCGATTTATCAAGATGCGTTTCTTTTATACGAATTTTTTTCATATACCCTTCCTCAAAATCAAACCCTTTAATGGGTGCATAAAAGTTTTGCCAGTTGCTAACATCTGTGTTTGCATTGCGGCTGATAACATAATTAAGTGATTTACCAGCACCGTTGGGCGTTATGGTTTTAAAACCACTTACCCAAATGGTATCTTTTTTAGTTACTGCTTTACCCGACGAACATGCCTGTAAAAAAACAAGCGATATCAGGGCTAACGTAAGCAAATTCTGTTTCATGTTTCTTTAGGTTTACTTGTTACATATTTTATTTCATTTACCAAAGTGCGGATAATTGTATTGCACTGGGTATTACCAAAAAATCATTGGTATAACGGACTTAAAAGTGGCTTACTTTAACAGCATCAATCAAACATGTTTTTTTATGACACCTGTAAAGTAACTTGTTGTTTTCTGAAAGTTTGTACCTCGCTTTCGACAGTTTCTCGTAATAATATCCGGATTAACTTTACAACACAAAGTTAACCATATCAATTGCAGAATTAAACTCCAAAAAGTTTAAGAATTACTCCTAAAAGACAGAATTCTTTCTTAGTTCACTGGGGAGAATCCCAAACTGTTTTTTAAATGCTTTGGAAAACTGGCTCAGGTTAGCATAGCCTAATAAAAAACCTATTTCCGAAATGGAGCATTGACTTGTTTCAATGGCTTCTTTGGCTTTTTCCATCCGGTTAGATAAGTAATATTGGTATGGTGTTACGCCCAGCACCTGTTTAAATAAACGTTTAAACTTTGACAAACTCATATTAGATTGTTTGGCAAATTTTTCTAAAGAAAACTCAATATCAATATCTGTATCCAACTGTTGTCTAACTGCCAATAGATTATTAAGGTCTTCCGGATGTATATGTTCTCTACTTTGTTGCTCCAGATTTCTTCTTGTAACTCTTTCAAATAAATAATCTAATATTTGAAGGATGTATGATATGGTTGTAATGCGGTTATTTTTATCAAAGTCAATTTTATTCAAATATTCGTTCAGCTTGTAATCCATATCCTCCGATACATACAACGGTTCATTTGTACTAAAATAATCCCGTGCTATTGCATGGTCAACCAGTATATTTTTAGTTAGCCAGTCTTTTGTAAAAAGAATGCTCAGTTTTTTAATCTTATCATTTGCCGGAAGTTTTAAAATAGCAGATGTGGTGGCCGAAACCAATGTAATATTAACATGATGAAAACCTAATTTATAAGTTTTACCCATGAGTTCTCTAATAATTTCAGAGTCTGACAGATAAAAATCTATAACAAACATATCGTTCTTTTCTTTTGGTGTACGATTAAGTACTACTTCCCTATGAAGCATAAATTGCAATTGCTCGGCCCACAAGCCTTCCTGTACATCTAAATACTCAAGAAAACCTTCTCCAATATCCTCAGACAATACGAACTTCTTTCCAACAATTTTAGATGGAATTTGCCGGTTTAGCACTTTTATATATTCCGAGGGCGTTGCTAATTGCCAAAGAACTTTTTCCATAATAGTCTTATATTATATAGCATGATATTTTCATATATTAAAATTAATCATTTAAGTTAATACATGCGCATAGAAAAAACCCGCTCCTTTTGGGAACGGGTTCTATTATTTAAAGCGAGTTTGTGTTATATTCTAAAGTGTGCAAAAGCTTTGTTAGCCTCAGCCATACGGTGTGTATCTTCTTTCTTTTTAAAAGCAGAACCTTCCCCTTTGCTGGCAGCTACAATTTCGTTAGCCAATTTATCGGCCATGCTGCGTCCGTTACGGTCGCGGCTGTAGCGGATTAACCATTTAATGCTTAAAGAAATTTTTCTATCCATACGTACTTCTGTAGGAATTTGGAAGGTAGCACCACCAATACGGCGGCTTCTAACTTCTACGGCAGGGGTTACATTAGCCAATGCTTTTTTCCATACTTCGTATCCGTCTTCGTTTGTTTGCTTAGCTACTTTATCTAATGCATCATAAAAAATAGTGAAGGCACCACTTTTTTTGCCTTCCCACATCAGGTTGTTCACAAAGCGGGTAACCAGTTTATCATTAAACTTAGGATCTGGTGCTAACGGGAGTTTCTTGGCTTGTGCTTTACGCATGTTCTTAAATTATTTATTCTTAAAAGAGACTTTGTTTTTATTTAGCTTTTTTAGTTCCGTATTTAGAACGGCTTTGTTTACGGTCTTTTACACCGGCAGTATCTAAACTACCGCGTACAATATGATAACGTACACCCGGAAGGTCTTTTACCCTGCCGCCGCGAATCAATACAATTGAGTGCTCCTGCAAGTTATGTCCTTCACCCGGAATATAAGCGATCACCTCAATTTTATTGGTTAAACGAACCTTAGCTACTTTACGAAGCGCAGAGTTAGGTTTTTTAGGTGTAGTAGTATATACACGGGTGCATACACCACGACGCTGTGGACACTGATCCAAAGCCCTTGATTTGCTCTTTGCTTTAATTATTTGTCTTCCTTTTCTAACTAATTGATTAATAGTTGGCATTCTTAATGCTTTAAAATTTGGACGGCAAAGGTATGATTTAGTAATGAATTGACAAAATAATCACAGTTTTTTCTGCCGCAGGGGTTATTATGGGATCAACTGAGGAATTCCTATCGGCTTTTCTGCCTACCCGTTCCGTTCAGGCGGGCATCGCACACTTGTACTGCGAAATATATTTCAGCATATAAATAATTCGTAATCAAGTAGAAATATATTAGTTCACTTTATCTTATGACAAATAATCGTAGAGTCATATCCAAGCTAACATCTCGTTAGTAAAAATATTGCCCAGTGCCATATATTAGCTTACAACTCTTATTTTACCCTTCCCCAAACCTCATAAATAGGATTTCCTTTAGAGCTTAAGCCGGAATGTATCCAATTTCCCTTTTCCAGTTTTGCATCAAACTCTAATGAAGCACCAACCCTACTACTGTCTCTACTGAAAAACTCAATATGTTCGGTGTATTTTCCGTCTTTAAAAGTATAAGTACCGCCACCAGTACCAAAAAATTCTCCGGTTTCAATATTCACTGCTGCCCATTGAAAACGGGTGGCTGTTAATAATTTATAGGTTCTTCTTGCCCTAAGAGGAATATCGGCCATTTTATCACCGTCCTTTCTTTGTACAATGCGCCAGTTACCAGCAAGGTTTTTCTTTCCATCATCCACTTGCTCCCAGCTTTTCTTGCTGCCGGAGATATTGGTTATCAACTGCTTCGATTTTCTGTTCCATAAGTAGGAAACCGTCTTTCCTGTTTGAGCTTTATCAGCAGTATTAAACTCCACAGCAATATTAAGTTGGTCCCCTTTCAACTGTACGCTACCACCAAAACTGCTGATGAATTTTTTGTTCACAATGTCATATGTAGTTAGCATTATGTAGTCATCAGCAATTTGCAAAACTTTCTCTTCTGTTTTGTTTTTATACTTCCAGGCACCACTTAGTTCCACATCTGGCGGTTTTGATGCTAACAAACTTATGCTGATTGCTACAGCAATAATATTTATAACAGATGATGCTTTCATGAGTATTTTTTTATTTATTTCTATTCCCCTTCTTTTAAAATTTTTTCAATGCTCGCCAATTCCTCTTTTTCAAAGTTCAAATTATTCAGGCATTGTAAACTATCCAATAATTGTTCGGAGCTACTGGCTCCTACCAATACAGAGGTTATTCTTTTATCTTTTAACAACCAGGCCAAAGCCATTTGTGCCAGCGACTGGCTTCTTTTTGCGGCCAATTCATTCAATTTTTTTAATTGGGCTACTTTTTCTTTTGTAATGGCATCTTTTTGTAAAAAACCATGCGCTTTTGCCGCACGAGAATTTCTGGGAACGCCTTTCAGGTATTTATTTGTAAGTAAGCCTTGCGCCAATGGTGAAAAAGGTATGCAACCCACACCACTTTTCCCCAAAGTATCTAACAGCCCATCCTCAACCCATCTTTCTAACATAGAATATTTAGGCTGATGGATAAGACAAGGAGTACCCAATTGCTTTAATATTTTAAATGCTTTTGCCGCTTTTTTGGCCGGGTAATTTGAAATACCTACATATAATGCTTTGCCCTGCCTTACAATATAATCCAATGCCATCATAGATTCTTCCAAAGGCGTTTCAGGATCGGGGCGGTGATGATAAAAAATATCAACATAATCCAGTTTCATACGTTTTAAACTTTGATCTAAACTGGAAACCAAATATTTTCTGGAACCCCAATCACCATAAGGACCCTGCCACATAAAGTAGCCTGCTTTGGAGGAAATTATCAACTCGTCCCTATGGTTTTTAAAATCGGTATGTAGGATTTTACCAAAATTCGTCTCGGCACTGCCAGGAGGTGGGCCATAATTATTGGCAAGATCAAAATGTGTAATACCACTATCAAAAGCGGTGTATAGAGTTTTACGATATACTTTTATATCATCTACATCACCAAAGTTGTGCCAAAGACCTAATGATAAAACCGGTAACTGGATACCCGATTTACCACAGCGGCGGTATTGCATATTTTTGTATCGGTTTTGAGAGAAATTCATTTAAAAAAGTTATGAGTTTGAATTATGTGATAGATTGTAGATTACTGTAAGTAATACGCCTTGTACCGTAAGCTATTTACTGAACAATTTACTCAATTTCAACTATCAATTGTAAAATATCAATTAATTGTTCATTCTTCATTATTAACTATTTTAAGTTGTCCAGCACTTTATACATTTTTCTAATAACACTATACTGACTACCACTGTAATTGTTTATAATAAAAGAAAAAATATACTCATTCCCATCTTTAGATTTTTGGTATCCTGCATATCCCTTTACCCGGTTGATAGTGCCACTTTTCATTACCATTCCATTATACGTTGTGGGAAAAGCTTTATAAAAATCGCTAAACCACGACTGTTCTTTAGCATATTTTAACACAGTTACTTCTGCATGTGTTGTAACACGGTTTTGCGGAGAAAGGCCGGAGCCGTCATATAAATGCAGCTCATCTTCATCAATACCTATTTTCTTCCAATGGTTTTTTGTAAGATCAATACCTCCATCAGTAGAAGCTAACCTCTTTTTTTCAAATGCAACTGTTTTCAAAAAAGCCTCTCCATACAAATTAATACTTTTTTTCAAAAACCAATATACTAATGAAGACATTTGAGGAGAGGTGTTAGTAAAAAACCAATCGACCTGCTCGTTTGTTTTTTTTGTTATCTGCCACGCTTCATTTTTAAACGTAACCGATTCTTTCAAATGATTTATTATTGTTTTTACAAACTGGTTTGCAGGATCATATATTGAACCTGCTACTACATAATCATTTTGTCCTGCGGGAATGGTTCCTGTTAATATTCCTTCTTTACGACCCATTGAAGGCAGGTATAAATAACTGTTATCACCCGAAGTTTTTGAGGCCGAAGTGGCTGTTGAAATTATGTCGTAATCATACAGATAGGGATTGGTTTTTACCACACTCACGGCATCGCCAATATTATTACCCGATCTTAAAATAAGGTCAAACTGATTTTCTCTCCAGTTTAAAGGAAGCGCAGCAGCACCATAATAATTTCCTATATCCTGCCATATCCAACCATCAGAAATTGTTTCGTAATTCCATGATGAAGTATTAATAATAACGGATTGTAATTCTTTAATCCCTTTTGCCGCCAAGGCAGTTTTTAATTGATTTAAAAACATCGCATCCTTTGTTTCATTCCACCGCCAACTACCTAACGATGGATCTCCGGAAGGCTCTATATACAAACTGCTGCCATTACCGCTACTTACAATTCCAAACTTTGTTTTATAGGTATAATCGGTACCCAATAAATCAAAAGCGGTAGCGGCCGTAATTACTTTTTCTGTAGAAGCCGGTGCCATGCCTACCTTACTGTTTTGATCAAAGACCACTTCACCGGTTTTCCCGTTAATGACGTACAATGAACTGATAGCAAATTGCAACTGACTATCATTATTGAAGGCTTTCATGGCAGCCTGCAACTTCTCAGCTACCTGTGCCTGCGCTGTTAACGAGAAAGTAAAAAGTAAAAAATAAAAAAATAAAAATCGCACGTTTGTGAATTTGATAAGTTTTGAAAGTACGATTTTTTACGCAACTGTTTATTTTTTGTGATGTATTTTTCTCCTGTTACTTATTAGTCCCAATCGGCAGCCACAGCTTTTATAATAATATCGCCGGCTTCATTTTTAAAGAAAATCTTATGGCCTTCTATTTCATAAGACCGAACTAAGGGCAATGTTTGTTTGATGGCATCTTCTACTTTCATAACATCTATACAATACATTTTGGTAGCTCCGATATTAGAAAAATCAATTTCTCCTGTTTTACCAGTTTTTGCAGTAAAAAACATTTTATTACAACCGCCAAACGCAGTAGGGGAGTTTACATTGGTGAGATTAATTTCGGCTTTAGCTTTTAGCAATTCTTCATAAGTAGTTCCGGGCAATGCTGTTAACATCCACTGCCTTTGAAAGGTTTGATTTCCACCAATCATGCTTTTTCCAGCGCAAGACACCATTAATACACATATTACCGACAGCAGTATAAAATATCTATTTATCATCTTATTTATTTTAGAGATGCTTCATCATTCCTTTTTACTCAAAACAAATTGTTAAGAAATTACGATACATAAAAGAATTAATCACAGCTACAAATGGTAACTCTACATACATATAAAAATAATACTCATCAAGGAAAGCATTGTATTGTTGACTCTACGGTGCTTTACGTAAGCTTATCTGAGCCTAATACAAAAAACTATATGATATTTTCGTCAGAACCAGGAAAAATAATTATACAAGGATGTGGTAATGATGTTGGAGCATCTGTTTTCGAAAAAGTATTACCGAATAACTAATATACACGCCACTATCTAAGATACCCTAAAATCTTCAACATACTCTGTGCTGTTTGTTCTTTAGCATACACCCATTCTTCTAACTTACCGTTTTTATCGTATTCTATTATAATATGCTTGGGTGAAGGTATGAGGCAATGTTTAATACCGCCGTACCCACTTATTTGATCCTGATAGGCTCCGGTATTAAAGAATCCAACATATAAAGGCTCTTTATCATCTTCTTTAACAGGCTTCTTTTCATCAGCATCAACAGGCCTTATACCGGTTATACCAATACCATTATCGTTTTTTATTTTGGGCAAAAACACTTCATTAATATGTTCTTCCGAATCGTAATAATCATGCCCGTCGCAAGTAATACCGCCTAACACAACCCGTTGGTATTCGTTATCCCACTTATTTATCGGTAACATTAAAAAGCGTTCGCCAATACCCCATGTATCCGGTAAAGTGGTAATAAAACTGGAGTCAATCATATACCAGGTTTCCCTATCGTTCTGTGTTTTTTCGGCAGCTACACTATATATATGCATCATACTTTCGCCCACGGTATAACTACCAAATTCTGTGTAAATATTAGGTACCGGTACTTTGGCTTTGCGGCAGGCAGATTTTATATTACCAATAATTTCATTAATCATAAACTGGTAATCATACTCAAAGCCCAAACTGTGTTTTATAGGAAAGCCGCCGCCAATATTCAATGAATCCAGTTCCGGACAAATTTTTCTTAACTGGCAATACAGATTGATGCTTTTGCGTAGCTCACTCCAATAATAAATATCATCTTTAATGCCTTTATTTAAAAAGATATGGAGCATTTTTAACTGAAATTTCTCCTCGTTACCTTCAATTTCATCTACATAAAATTCTAAAACATCTTTAGCCCTGATGCCTAAACGGGATGTATAAAAAGGAAAAGTAGGTTCTTCTTCAGCAGCTATCCGAATACCAATTTTAAATGGCTCTTTAGATTTAATGCTACGCTTATACATATTCAATTCCTCTTTATTATCTAATACGGGAATTACATTTTTAAATCCGGAGTTAATAAGTTTTGCAATGCGCGACGTATAGTTTTTTTGTTTAAACCCATTACATACTATATTAATATCCTTAGTTATTTTACGGCGTTTGTATAGCTGATTGATGATTTCAATATCATAAGCAAACGAGGTTTCCAAATGAATACCATGTTTTAAAGCCTCCTCTACGACAAATGAAAAGTGGGAACTTTTTGTGCAGTATGTATAAAAATATTTGCCGTCGTATTTATGCCGGCGCATGGCGTTGGCAAAATACTGTTTTGCCTTGTTAATGTTCATGCCTATCTTAGGCAGATAACTAATTTTTAGTGGCGTACCGTGTTTTTTAATAATCTCCTTCAGGTCGATGCCGTTAAATTTTAAAAACCCGTTTTTCACTTCAATTCCTTCCTGCGGAAAATTAAAAGTTTGCTCAACCAAGCCTAAGTATGAATTATTCATTTTTGCATGAATGCCGGCACAACCGGTACTTTTAGTTATAAAAAATTCAGTGCGCTAAATTAGTATTTTTCTACAAAAAAAACCGCCCATAAATCGGACGGTTTAAAACAATTATTGTAGAACTAAAAAAAATCAAACCATGAGCAAGAAAAAAACAATAAGCTCTGGCAGCATTTTTATTTAACTGAGGCAACCAGTGCTTTAAAAGCCTCGGGATTGTTCATGGCCAAATCAGCTAAAACTTTTCTATCTAATTCAATATTTTTTGTACGTAGTTTGTTCATAAAAACAGAGTAGGTCATACCTTCTTCACGAACGGCGGCGTTAATACGTGCAATCCACAGAGCGCGGTAATCTCTTTTTTTAACTTTACGGCCTACATACATGTAGGTCATACCCTTTTCAACAACGTTTTTAGCAACTGTAAATACATTTTTACGTTTGCCATAAAAGCCTTTGGCTTGTTTTAATATTTTTTTTCTGCGGGCTTTAGAAGCGGCAGCGTTTACAGAACGTGGCATATCTTAATAATTTTTAATAGTGATTAAATGAATAACAAAGGCTTATTTTAACCTTAATAAGCGCTTTACAAAGTTCATGTTAGAACTGTCAACCTGACCCATAACACGCATGTGGCGTTTACGCTTAGTTGATTTTTTTGTTAAGATGTGACGTTTGAAACTTTTTTGATGCATTATTTTACCAGTGCCGGTTACTTTAAAACGCTTTTTTGCACTGGAATTAGTTTTTACCTTAGGCATGTTACCTATCATTTAATTGTTACACCTTGGAGGCGTTGGCACTCGGGTACCACCCTTTTTGAACCTCTTCAGTAATGTATCCGTTTAAAACGGGATGCAAAGGTAGGAAAAAAATGAATGAAGAATTGATAATTAAGAATGAAAAATACTGGCTTTTGATTTATGTTGCAGAATTTATTATTTTACGCTCATGTGCCATCTTGTTATAAGAGTATAATTATCAATAACTTATATTCAACCCAACGCTATTTCAACGTTTCTTTTAACCAACTATAAAACTGCCGCTGCCAAACCAGTGCATTTTGAGCTTTTAGCACCCAATGATTTTCATTTGGCAGGTACACCAGTTTACTCTTAATCCCCTGCATTTGTGCTGCCTGAAATGCTTGTAACCCCTGCTCAATAGGCACACGATAATCCCTGCCTCCCTGATAAATTAAAATAGGCGTATCCCAATTTTGCACATAATTGCTGGGGCTATATTTTTCGTAAGTATTTTGTGCTGCAGTATTTTTTTTATCCCAATAAGCGCCGCCCATATCCCAGTTCACAAACCACATTTCTTCGGTGGTGCCGTAAATACTTCGTAAATCAAAAACACCATCATGTGCAATAAAGGGTTTAAACCTTTTGTTATGTATGCCGGCTAAGTAAAATACTGAATAGCCGCCATCGCTGGCACCAACAGCACCTAACCTGCTGTTATCTACATAGTTTTCCTT
>JBKEEB010000019.1:0-1644 GCA_047975735.1 Niabella sp. | reverse complement strand
GTTTTGTGGTTGCATGTTGGATACTGTTTCCCTGTTATTTGTCAGCACCTGTCAGGACATTTTTTATGAATAGTTTAAGCTAACTCTGAATTTCTGTATATCTTAAACCCCTGATCCATCATAATGGATGGCTAAAAAAGAAAAATATATGGATGCATACATTTTTATTATTGTTCTTTGTGTTGTAATCATTATCTCATTTTTCATCAATATACTGGCAAAACGTACCAATGTCCCAAGCGTACTGATGCTTATTTTAATGGGGATTATCATTAACCAGATTTTGCTTTACCTGGATATTGTCCCCGATTTTTTTAGCTCGCTCGAAATTTTAGGGATTGTAGGTTTGATAATTATTGTATTGGAAGCAGCACTGGACCTGGAATTAAAAAGAGAGAACCGGCCCCTTATATGGAAATCGTTTACTATTGCTTCGCTTTCGTTGGCGCTCACTTCATTTGCATTGGCTTTTTTACTGAGGTTTTATATCCCCGGGGCAAGTTTTTTACAGGCATTTGTGTATGCTATGCCCCTTTCAATAATGAGCAGTGCCATAATTATTCCCAGTGTTGGAAACCTGGTAAAATATAAAAAGGAGTTCCTGATTTACGAAGGGACATTTTCTGACATTTTAGGGATTATGGTTTTTTATATGATTATAGAAAATACAGAAGTAGAGGGAATGCGGCAATTAAGTTTGGCGGTGGTTGGGAACATTTTGCTCACCCTTACCGTTTCGGTGGTTTTAAGTTACGTGCTTTTATATATTCTCCAGAACATAAAGGGAGAAGCCAAGTTTTTCCTATTTTTGGCAGTACTTATCCTGCTTTATTCGGTCGGAAAATTATTTCATTTGTCGTCGCTGATCATTATATTAATGTTTGGGTTGTTGCTACGGAACCATAAACGGCTATTGTTCTGGAAACTGGAAAAATGGTTACGGGACGACCGGATGGACCAACTATACGAGCAGTTTAAAATGATTACTATCGAGACTTCATTTGTGGTGCGCACCTTCTTTTTTGTAGTTTTTGGGATGACCATACCCTTATCGTCCCTTTTAAGCCCGGGGGTATGGATAGTCAGCCTTGTATTTTTAGTGGTTATCTTTGTGCTCCGTATGCTTTTGTTTAAAGCGGTTGAAAGAAAAGATATTTTGCCACAGGCACTAATTTCGCCCCGTGGCCTGATTACCATACTTTTGTTTTTTGCCATCCCCGATACGCTTAAAATCGAAAATTTTGAAAACGGGATACTGTTCCTGGTAATTATAGCAACAAGTATTATTATGGCTTGGGCGCTCATAACATATGGCAAAAACAATGGACCTGGTGAAACAGGCAACGGAGATAGTCCGGAAGGGTCGGTCCCCGAAGTTATTGGAACGCAAACTACTCCGGTTACAGATACTCAATCACTAACAAAATAAAGGCTACTATCCCGGTACTTTAAATTTACTGGAGGAAATAACAACCGGGTATCGTAATTGGGTATCGTACCAAAGGAGCGTACCCAAGAAACATCTGCTAATAACACATCCCGGGATGGTCTGGAATTTTACCCTGTAAAGGCACACAAAAAATGTTGCCGTTAGTGGCAACCTGTTTGCTTTTTTGTTATCCCAGATATGATTTTAGTAATTTG
>JBKEEB010000110.1:0-9645 GCA_047975735.1 Niabella sp. | reverse complement strand
TACGTAAAACTTTAGAGCAGTTTCATCCCTCTTTCAAGTAACGGTAATTGAGGAATCTAATTTATGATAATGCATTGCTCATTTGGTATGTTTTATAAAGTTTTAGTATTGTTGTTATTGCAGAATAAAGAACTTAGCTATCTTTAAGCACTTTTTTTACTAAAGCAATCCAATGAATTCTCTAAAATTTTTATTTTACGGCTTATTTTTTTTATACACCGAAGTTTTAATTGCACAGGAATCCAATCTCTTCAATATCACCCAACTTACTTTTGGTGGCGATAATGCAGAAGCTTATTTTTCTCCTGATGGAAAATCGTTAACAATGCAGGTAACCAATCCGAAAATTGGTGCCGAATGTGACCAAATTTATTTTTTCCCGTTAGCGGAAAAACCATATACCGTAAACAACTTAAAACTTGTGTCAACTGGTATGGGTAGAACTACCTGTTCTTTTTTTATGCCTGACGGGAAACATATTTTATATGCTTCTACGCATGAGGGAAACAAAGCCTGCCCGCCAAAACCGCAGCCCCGAAAAGACGGGAAATATGTTTGGCCAATTTATGCCGATTTTGATATTTACATTACCAATATGAAAGGGAAAATTACTAAGAAGCTGACAAACTCTCCCGGTTATGATGCGGAAGCGGTTGTTTCTCCCGATGGTAAATATATTGTGTTTACATCAACAAGAAGTGGTGATTTGGAATTGTGGCGAATGGACATTAATGGAAAAAACCTTAAACAACTAACTTTTGATTTAGGCTATGACGGTGGCGCATTCTTCTCGCACGATTCCAAAAAATTGGTTTTTCGTTCTTCAAGGCCAACTACTCCAGAAGAAATAAAAGAATACAAAGACCTTCTAACAGAAAACTTAGTAGCTCCCACCAAAATGGAACTTTATACTATGAATATTAATGGTAGCGATATTCGGCAAATTACACATCTGGGAAAAGCCAATTGGTCGCCGTATTTTACACCAGGCGATAAAAAAATTATTTTTTCCAGTAATCATCATTCAACGCGTGGCTACGATTTTCAATTATACACCGTGGATTTAAATGGAGAAAATCTGAAACAAATTACTTATGAAAGTGAATTCAATGCTTTTCCAATGTTTTCGCCAGATGGGAAAAAGTTGGTGTTCTCTAGTAATAGAAATGCCGCTACTCCGCATGAGACTAATGTTTTTATTGCCAACTGGAGGGAAACACATCCAGCTGAAAACGTTGATATTACTGCGCTTAAAAGAAATCTATATTACTTAGCATCGGATGATTTGCAAGGAAGGCTTACTGGAAGTAAAGGCGAAATAAAAGCGGCTGATTATTTGAAAAAAAACCTAAAAACATTTGGATTGAAAACGGAGGTTCAATCATTTACCTATTCGGTAAAACTTAATCCTCACGGCGAAAAAACTTCTACAGATATTAAAGGCCATAATGTAATAGGGTACTTAGATAACAAAGCCGACAAAACTATTATTATTGGAGCTCATTACGATCATCTTGGTTTGAACGAGCATCACAATTCAACCCTCGTGAATTCTGATGGAATGGTTCATAACGGAGCCGATGATAATGCTTCTGGAACAGCAGCAGTACTTGAGCTGGCGCGTATGTTCTCTAAAAACAAGAAGAAAGAGAATGCCAATTATGTATTTGCTCTGTTTTCCGGTGAAGAAGACGGACTAATGGGGTCGAAAAATTTTGCAGCAACAGCGAAGTCAAATTATCCTAATCCTGTAGCAATGATTAATATGGATATGATTGGGCGATTGAATCAGGATAAAGTACTGAACGTGGGAGGTATAGGAACCTCACCGGGCTTTAAAAGTTTAGTAGAACAGTATAAACCCGCCGGTATTAATCTGGCTCTTGATAGTTCGGGCGTGGGGCCAAGTGATCATACCAGTTTTTATTTAAAAGACATTCCCGTTTTGTTTTTCTTTACAGGAACACATAGTGATTATCACAAACCGAGTGATGATGCTGATAAAATTAATTACGAAGGAGAAAAAACGATTATCAATTATATCTTCGGAATAGCAAATGCTTTGGCTGAAATTAAAGAAATTCCTTTTGCTAAAACAAAATTGCAGGAAACCAAAACTGTCCCCAAATATAAAGTAACACTGGGTATTATGCCCAGTTATGCTGATACGAAAGATGGGCTTCATATTGATGGTGTTTCGGAAAACAGGCCTGCATTCAAAGCAGGAATCGAAGCAGGAGATATTCTTATCCAAATAGGCGATTGTAAAATAACAGAAGTATATTCTTATATGGAATGTTTGTCAAAAATAAATTCCGGAGATGAAAAAGAAGTTACTGTTATTAGGAATGGAAAGGAACTGAAAATGATGGTTAAGTTTTAAAATGTAACAATCAAGTATTTATTTAGTACTGCCTATAAAATACCGGAAATATATATAGTAGCGTATTTAATTCACACATAGATACAACCAATATGTAACAATTTTCTTTGATAAACTTAGAGCCTTTTCTCCAATAGCCATGTGTGTTTGGGCTATTTGCCGGGGACAGGCCTCTATAAAGTTGTCAATGGTTTTATAATTTGTTTGTATAGCCATAAAAATGACAAAAAATAATATACCGGCAATGCCCGGTAAGTAATGCTTTCTCATGGTGGTGGTTTTTATAAAGGATGAAAACCTCAGTTTTCATTGTAAAAATAGCCGATAGTTTTCATCCTTTCAAACCGTTTATGGAATTTTACAAATAATTAAAATTTGTTTTGGGCGATAATTTTAAAAGCGTTTCGTAAATCAGTTTAATAGTATTTTCTATATCATCCTTATGTACCATTTCTACGGTAGTGTGCATATAACGCAATGGTAACGATATGAGTACTGACGGGCATCCGTCATTACTGTAAGCAAAAGAATCTGTATCGGTACCTGTACTACGGCTTAAGGCTCTCCATTGTAAAGGAATTTTATTATCATTTGCAATTTTTTCTACAAAAGCCAGTAATTTGTTATGCACAGCAGGTGCATATGCCAACGAAGGCCCTTTGCTGGCCCATACATCACCTTCGCTATTTTTATTAATCATGGGTGTGTTTGTGTCATGTGTTACATCTGTAACAATGGCAATATCTGGTTTAATTCTTCTGGCTATCATTTCGGCTCCACGCAAACCAATTTCTTCCTGAACGGCATTTACCACATACAGGCTATATGGAAGTATTTTTTTATTTTCTTTTAAAAGTCTGGCTACTTCGGCAATCATAAAACCACCTACACGGTTATCCATTGCACGGCCTACATAATAATTATTAGCCAGTTCTTCAAAACCATCCTGATAGGTGATAACAGCACCGATATGAATACCTAAATCTTCAATTTCCTTTTTGTTTCTGGCACCGCAGTCTAACCAAATATTATCGGGTTTGGGTTGGTTATCGTTTCTGTCGGGGCTGGTACGGGTGTGAATGGCTGGCCATCCAAATACTGCTTTTACCGGTCCTTTTTTACCATGTATAATTACGCGCTTACTGGGTGCAATCTGGTGGTCGGTACCTCCGTTTCGCTTTACATATATCAAACCCTCATTGGTAATATAATTTACAAACCAGCTAATTTCATCGGCATGCGCTTCAATCACCACTTTAAAGGGCTTACCCGGGTTCACAATTCCTACGGCTGTTCCGTACGGATCAACAAATTGTTCATCAATATATGGATTAATATAATCCAACCACAATTTTTGCCCCCAGGTTTCAAATCCAACTGGCGATGCGTTATTAATATAAGATCTTAAAAACCCGTAGGATGCAGGAGTAATTATTGATTGATCTTTTCCTGTCTTTTTCTTTGCTTTAACTGCTTTTGCCATAAAATTCAATTTGTTCAAATATAGGTAAATGAGCGTAGGATTTTTACGTTTTTTTAACTTCAAATGGCAGCGTTTTGTTAATTATAGTCGTCAAATAAGAAAAATTACAAATGAAAATAAAATACATCTGGGTTACCATTGCCTTTAGCATAGCTGCTACAATAATGGTAACCGAAACTTATGCGCAGTATCGCAGGTATCCTTCAAGGAGTTATTCCGGGGGCTATTACAGTAGCAGACCCCGTGTAATGATAGGTATTGGCGGCGTATTGGGTGTTGGTCGTTGGGGCGGCTATTATGGTGGTTCAAGGGTAGGTGTTTCTATTATGCTTCCTCCAATTGTGATAGGGGCCAGAATAGCCACCCTGCCACCCGGAGCAAGAAGGGTATATTACGGCGGAGTTCCGTATTATTATCGCGGTAGTCAATATTATCGAGAAAGAGCCGATGGTAATGGCTATGAAGTTGTAGAAGCGCCACTGGGAGCAACAGTTAACCGACTTCCTGCCGGAGCCAGAAAGCGTGTTATTAATAAGCAGGTTTATTATGAGTATAATGGTACTTATTATATGCGTGTTGATAATGATGCGGAAAATGTTAGTTACATTATTGTGGGCAGAGATGGGCGTTTGGATACCGAAGATGCTTTACGCCAACGCTCTGATAACAGGTATGATGATGATTCGTTTTATGAAAACGATATACAAAATGATGACTCTTATAACAGAAGGCTGCCTGATAATAATGAGGATGAGATTATTGTACGTAATGCAAATGAAGATGAAGAACCGAGGCGTGCAAATGATAAAGAAAGCAAAACAGTCAACCCTAATCAGGATGCAGTATATACAACCGGCCCACAGGTGGGCGATCGGTTTGAAAATTTGCCTCGCAGTAGTAAAACTATAAAATTGAATGGTGAAACTCGTTATGTTTCACCAGCAGGAACTGAGTATAAAGAAGTTACTGAGAATGGTAAAATTGTATATGAAGTAGTGAAATCTAAATAGGTAAATGGTAAGTTGATTACAATAACAGCCTGCAAATTAATTTGCAGGCTGTTATTGTAATATAGATATTACCTCAACTTCTGTAAAGTATGCGGAATACAAAAAGCCCGGTCAAATGCAGCGGCTGTCATTTCCAAAATTGTTATCAGGCTATACTTTACCATAAAGAAAGGATTTTTTTACGAGTATTTTTGGAGGATGCTTTTCCGCAAACCCCCATCCGGTTTGCAATTAGAGCTACTCAATACAAATTTATCGGCTCCCACGGTATTTGGGATATTGACCAGCTTTATGATATAAATGCAGACCCTGTGGAAGTAAATAACCTCATTCGTAACCCGGCACATCAAACTATTGCAGCCGGTTTAAACAAAAAACTATGGCAATGGTTACAGGATACCAAAGGGTTGTATATTCCGTTAAAACCTATTACCGATACAAAAAGGGACCATCTTTATGAAAATATGTGGTAATAAAATTAATTTGTTATAAATCATTTTCAACTTTATATTTGCCAAAATGAAACAATTTACAAATACTTTTTGGTGGTGGTACAAAACTCTTTTGGGGTAAGTAATGCTATTGTCAAAAATTAATTGAGAAATATAATTATAAAACCCCGGTCAATGCCGGGGTTTCTTATTAAAGATAACATTATGGGAAAGGTGAAAATTGTAACAACCGTAAAGTCAATGTTGGCAGATGTTTTTACACCTGTGGGCATTTATCTAAGATTGCGGGATCGTTTTAGGGATACTATTTTGTTGGAAAGTAGCGATAACCATGCTGCCGATAATAGCTGGAGTTTTATTGGTGTAAATGCTATTGCCGGTGTTGAAATTACAACAGGCGATACCATTGAATTGAAATTGCCGGGTCAAACAGCCCAAAGGGTTCTGTTGAACAAAGAACAAAAAATTGCTGATGTTTTAAATAACTTTTTGGAGCAGTTTGAAATATCGGGTGCGGATGAAAAAGAAGCTGGCTTTGCGCAGGGGCTTTATGGTTATACAACCTATGATGCTATTCAGTTTTTTGAAAACATTCCTGCGGCGCAGTTTAAATTAACAACCGATGCTATTCCGTTGATGCGTTATCGGCTTTATCAGTATGTGATTGCCATCAATCATTTTAAAGATGCCTTATTTGTTTGCGAAAATCATATTGCGGGTATTAATTCTGAGGCCGATGTAGTAACCTCACTAATAAGGGGAAGAGATGTACCGGTATATCCTTTTGCTACAGCAGGGTTGGAACAATCTAATATGACGGATAATGATTATAGGGAAATGGTAAAACAAGGTGTTGCGCATTGTCATCGGGGCGATGTTTTTCAAATTGTATTAAGCCGGCAGTTCTCACAAAAATTTACCGGAGATGAGTTTAATGTGTATCGCGCATTAAGAAACATCAACCCATCGCCGTATCTGTTTTATTTTGATTATGGTGATTATAAATTAATGGGATCTTCACCGGAATCCCAATTAATTGTAAAAAATGGAAAAGCTATTGTACATCCCATTGCAGGAACTGTAAAACGTACCGGCGATGATGAAGTGGATGCTAAAGAGACTATACGGTTGCAGAACGATCCTAAAGAAAATGCAGAACATGTAATGCTTGTAGATTTGGCTCGTAACGATTTAAGCAGGGGATGTGAGCACGTAAAAGTGAGCCATTTTAGAGAAACACATTTTTACTCCCACGTCATACATTTAGTAAGTGAAGTAACCGGCGATGTAATGCCCGAAACCAATATTTTTGAATTATTTGGAAAAACATTTCCAGCTGGTACATTAAGCGGAGCCCCTAAAATACGGGCTATGGAAATTATTAGTGTATTGGAGCCCACAGCTCGTAGTTTTTATGGAGGTGCTGTTGGTTTTATGGGTTTTGACGGCAGTTGTAATCAGGCCATCATTATTCGCAGTTTTTTAAGTAGGGGAAATACGTTGGTTTCTCAGGCAGGAGCAGGTGTGGTAGCAGCCAGCCAGCCGGAAAGCGAATTACAGGAGGTAAATAATAAGTTAGGGGCACTAAAAAAAGCAGTGGTAGCAGCACAGGCAATTCAATAATTTTTTTAAAATAGAATTTATAAATTAATCTTTATATATGAGGCTTTTGGTTTTTGACAATTACGATTCGTTTACATACAAACTGGTACATCTTGTTGAAAAAATTCTACAACAAAAAATAGATGTGTTTCGCAACGATCAAATACCGTTGGAAAATGTGGCAGCTTACGATAAAATAATTTTATCGCCGGGGCCTGGTATTCCGGTAGAAGCAGGGTTATTATTACCGTTGATTAAAGAGTACGCTCCTTCTAAATCTATATTGGGCGTTTGTTTAGGGCATCAGGCAATTGGAGAAGTATTTGGCGGTATGCTTACTAATTTAGAACAGGTATATCATGGTATTGCTACTAATTGTAAAATAATAGGTAACGATGATAAATTATTTGCAGACTTACCGGCTCAGTTGGAGGTTGGCAGGTATCATTCCTGGGTTATAGACAGGCATGGCTTTCCGGAAGAATTAGAAATTACAGCAATAGATGATAATAATATGATAATGGCAATTAAGCATAAAAAATTTGATGTTAGAGGCGTTCAATTTCATCCGGAAAGTGTATTAACGCCTATGGGCGAAAAAATCATTCGTAACTGGCTGCAATCCTAAGAACTGGCGTAAAAATAAATTATTGTTGATGAAAAAAATTTTGAACTATTTGTTTGAACACAAAACCCTTGATAAGGAAACCGCCAAAGAAGTATTAGTAAATATTGGCAAAGGTGTTTATAACGAGCATGAAATTACTGCTTTTATGACGGTGTTTTTAATGCGGAGTATTTCCTTACAAGAGTTACAGGGTTTTCAGGATGCGCTGTTGGAGCTTTGCCTGCCTATGAATTTTGAGGGTGTAAAAACCGTTGATATTGTAGGTACCGGTGGCGATGGAAAAAATACTTTTAATATTTCCACGCTCTCTTGTTTTATAGTGGCGGGAGCCGGTCATAAAGTTACCAAGCACGGTAATTACGGCGCTTCTACAGTAAGCGGTGCTTCTAACGTAGTGGAGAAAATGGGCTATCGGTTTAAAAATGATAATGCCCAATTATTAAGAGAGTTAGAACAGGCAAATATTTGCTTTATGCATGCGCCACTTTTTCATCCGGCATTAAAAAATGTAGCTCCTATAAGGCGTAATTTGGGTATGCGTACTTTTTTTAACATGTTGGGTCCATTAGTAAACCCTGCGTTTCCTGCATATAGTATTATTGGTGTGTATAGTTTGGAAATGGCACGCTTATATAATTATTTAATGCAACAGCAGTCGAAAAGTTTTTCTATTGTTCATGCTTTAGATGGTTATGACGAAGTATCACTTACTGGCGATACAAAAATTATTACTACGAATGGCGAGAAAAATTACAGTGCTGTTGAATTAGGAAATATTGAAATTAAACCCGAAGATATTTTAGGTGGTAACACAATTGATGAAGCGGCTGGTATTTTTCAAAAAATTATAAAAGGGGAGGGAACGCCACAACAGCAGGCGGTAGTTGTTGCCAACGCAGCAGTTGCTTTGTTAACTACTGGCAATTACGCATCTTACAAAGATGCTTTTGCTGTGGCACAGGAAAGTTTGCAAGCAGGACAAGCTTATGGATGTTTGAAAAAGTTAATTGCCTTACAAAGTAATTAACAGGTTATTTGTTTAAGAATACGTTTTATAATGAATATTTTAGATACAATTGTAGCGCATAAACGCAATGAAGTGGCAGAAGCCAAAACAAGAAAATCGATTGCTGATTTAAAAACCGAAGAAAATTTTTTATTACCTGTTCAATCGCTTTCTGCTTCATTGTTAAAAGATAATAGTTCAGGTATTATTGCCGAGTTTAAAAGAAAATCGCCATCAAAAGGGTTTATTAAAGAAAGTGCAGATGTAGCAGCCATTACGGCTGCATATACCCAATACGGGGCAGCAGGCTTATCGGTTTTAACCGATAATCATTTTTTTGGTGGTAGTGTAGAAGATTTGAGGATGGCCAGAAAAAATACAATACCAATTTTAAGAAAAGATTTTATAGTGGATGAATACCAGCTTTATGAAGCAAAGGCAATGGGCGCAGATGTGATTTTATTAATTGCAGCTTGTTTGAGTCCTGCTGAAGTAAAACAACTGGCAAAAGCAGCATCCAATTTAGGATTGGAAAGTATTTTAGAACTCCATGCGGAGGAAGAATTGGAGCATGTATGTAACGAAGTAACAATGGTGGGTATTAACAATCGTGATTTAAAAACCTTTTCTGTGGATATAGAACGTAGCCTGCGTATGGCTAAACAATTACCTGTAGATAAAATAAAAATTGCGGAAAGCGGTATCAACACAGTAGCCGATATATTATTATTCAAAGAGAATGGGTTTAAAGGTTTTTTAATTGGTGAATATTTTATGAAGCAGCCTGATACCGCATCGGTTTTTGAAAGTTTTGTAACAGCACTAAAATCTAAAAGTCAGGAGTAAAGAGATTGTATGCCACCGGAATTAAAAATAAAGGTTTGTGGTATGACGCAATTGCAGCAGGTGCATCAACTTGTTGCCATGCAGGTGGATTATGCCGGTTTTATTTTTTACGATAAATCGCCTCGGTATGTAGTGGGCAAAATGCTACCAGAAGATTTTAATAATATACCAACAGCTATAAAGAAAGTAGGTGTGTTTGTAAACGAAACCGTTAAAAATATTTTAAGTATAGTAC
>JBKEEB010000045.1:0-37542 GCA_047975735.1 Niabella sp. | reverse complement strand
GAAAATTGGCGAATTGATGGATATGCCCTATGTAAACCATATAATACCCGTAGAACTTACGATTAATGGTGTTTTTAAAGGCAGCTATGTATTTACAGAACAGGTAGAACGTAGTAAGAGCCGGGTTAACATTGCAAAAGAAGATCTGCTATTGGAGTTAGACAGGAATTATGATGAAGATTTTCAATTCAAATCTACTAACTATAACTTACCTGTAATGGTTAAAAATCCGGAACTCGTAAATACAACAGATTTAGACACCATTAAAACTCTTTTTCAACAAATGGAAAATTTAGTGGCAGCTTCTAATTTTCCTAATAATAATTACTTGGATTTTATTGATGCAGACGCTTTGGCAAAATATCTAATCATATACACATTAACTGATAACGAAGAAATAAATCATCCTAAAAGCACTTATATGTACAAAACCGGTGGCGGTAAGTTTACAATGGGGCCAATATGGGATTTTGATTGGGCGTATAGCTATGAGGGTGGCAGCGGATATTATTTTACTAATGCTAACAGGCCACTATTTTGGGTAGCAAACACTTCTCCGGGAAGCAAATTTTTTTCACGGATTTTTACCGACCCGCATATTAAAACACTTTACAAACAAAAATGGACAGATTTTAAAACAAATAAATTTCCAGTTCTTTTAAAGTTTGTACAAGAATATGCCGATTTAATTGAAACATCGCGCAATACAGACTTTTCAATGTGGCATAGTACTGGTTTTAACGGAGGAACAGCCAATTTTAAATCGGATGTATCCAAACTTATTAACTGGTTAAATAACCGTGCTAATTATATCGATAATCTTGTTGCACCCTATTAATAAATACTTTTTTAGGGTTGCTTTTGCCATTTTTATTAAGTATTTTTGATGATAACCTGTTTCTCTTTTTAACTTTTAAATATAAAATTATGTTCCCCGGTAGTATTTTGTTTTATGTAGTATTGCTTATTGCGTTTTTGGCATTTTTTGGGTTGTTTTTCATTGTAAAGCAACAAACATCTGTAGTAATAGAGCGTTTGGGAAAATTTCAAAGTGTAAGAGGTCCCGGATTTCAATTAAAAATTCCTTTTGTAGATTCTATTGCCGGCCGTCTTTCATTGAAAATACAACAATTAGATGTGATGGTAGAAACCAAAACAAAAGATGATGTATTTGTGAAAATTAAAGTATCGGTACAATATGTAGTAATTAAAGAAAAAGTTTTTGAGGCTTTTTATAAATTAGATAATCCATATACGCAAATTACCTCTTATGTATTTGATGTAGTACGCGCCGAAGTTCCTAAACTCCGTTTGGATGATGTATTTGAAAAGAAAGATGACATAGCCATTGCTGTTAAAGGAGAATTGCAGGAGGCGATGAACGAATACGGTTATGATATTATTAAAACCTTAGTTACCGATATTGACCCCGATGAGCAGGTAAAACATGCCATGAACCGTATTAATGCTGCGGAAAGAGACAAAACGGCTGCTCAGTATCAGGGCGATGCACAAAGAATTTTAATTGTTGAAAAAGCCAAAGCCGAAGCAGAGAGTAAGAGATTACAGGGGCAGGGCATTGCCGATCAGCGCAGAGAAATTGCAAAGGGATTAGAAGAATCGGTTAATGTGTTAAACAAAGTGGGCATCAACTCGCAGGAGGCTTCGGCACTAATTGTGGTTACGCAGCACTACGATACTTTACAGGCAATCGGTTCTACTAATAAATCAAACTTAATTTTATTGCCCAACTCGCCACATGCTGCCGGCGATATGCTGAATAATATGGTTACATCTTTTACTGCCGCAAATAAAATTGGAGCAGAACTTCAAAGCCAAACGCTTCAAAATCAACAAGACGATAAACCCGACGATGTGAATAAGGGTGGTTTACTTGATAATCCTGATTTTAATTTCGGTTAAGTTTTATTTTATCGGTTTTACTTTGTACCCCTTTTTCCTAAGTAGTGAAATTAAACCGTTTTTCCCGGAAAGGTGGCCTGCCCCAATGGCAAAAAATGTGGGTTCGTTTTTAGCAATAGCAATAATTGTAGGAACCCATTTCTTGTTTCTTTGGTCAATAAATGCGTTGTCTGGGCTCGATAGTTCTAATTCTTGAGATTGGGATACTTCTTCCATCAATTTTTGCAGATTTTGTTCCTTATAATATTGCTGCATTCTGCTCATTTGCAGCTTAGCGGTTGTAGCATTTTCTACAATGCCCATGAGCATTTTTGCAACAGAATCTTTTGGCAAATTATCAAAAAGGCTCATTTGTTCAGCAACCGTTTCAAGCCCCTTTACCGGAACATTATTTTTTTGAGCCAGTTCCATCAGTTTTTGCTCATACATAACAGGCGTATTACCATTACAATCAGCCAAACGTTGCATTGTAAAGGATATAACGGCCAGTGGCTTTAGTGCAAAAAATATAGGCAATAAGGTTTGAAGCGAATCTCTGAAATAGGCATCCAATTTTTCATATTGATCTTTAGTGAAATAATCTTCCCAACTAATGTTTTTGGGAAGCTCTAAAGCCCGTATAAGCTGGGTTCTAAAGTCCTTATCGGCCATCGGCAATTCAAGGTATAATTGTTGAGTAGCATTAAAAGCATCATTCATCCTATCTGTCCATAAATATTGTCCCTCACAAATCAAATGAATCGTACCAAAAAGATAAGATGGCTGTTTTATTTTTTTCCCGGATATTTCCCAAAGCAAAGAATTTTCTACTTTTTGTTTTTGGGCAAATAATGTAGAAGCCCCAAGTACAAAGATGAATAACAATATTGATTTTTTCATAAAGTTGATAATGTTATAGAGGGGTAAATATAGTATATGATATTCATCATACACTATATAAAGGGCGATGCTTTGTAATAAATTTGCATATTAATATAAATAATTATTAGAGCATGGCTAAAACTATTATAAGCTTATTCTTTCTATTTTCTATCGTCAATTTTGCCGGTGCACAAAAAAAATATACAAATTATGTTAACCCTCTTATAGGCTCTGATGCACACGGGCATGTTTTTGTGGGTGCCAATGTTCCTTTTGGAGCTGTACAACTGGGCCCCGTAAATATTGAAACAGGATGGAACTGGTGTAGCGGATATCATTATAGCAGTAATAATATTGTAGGTTTTTCTCATACCAGATTAAGCGGTACAGGAATTGGTGATATGGGCGATATACTTTTAATGCCTGCAACCGGTGCAACAATCATCCAAAAAGGCAATAGCAAAGATTTTTCAAATGGCTATACCTCTACTTTTAGTCATAAAAACGAAACGATAAAGCCCGGTTATTACAGTGTTTTGTTAGATAAGTATAATATTAAGGCAGAATTGACGGCAACTGAAAGAACCGGAATACATCGATATACATTTAATGCTCCGGCCAGTCAGCCTCATATCGTTTTAGACCTTGTTGAGGGAGTAGCCTGGGATGCACCTGTAGAGGCTTATATTGAAAAAATTAATGATCAAACAATTTCGGGATATCGTTTCTCTAAAGGATGGGCTAATAATCAGCAAGTGTATTTCACTATAAAATTTTCGCAACCTTTTACTGATGTGCAACTGTTTAATGATACAACATCTGTAACAGGTACTAACCTAAAAGCTAAAAAGCTGAGAGCGGTAATAAATTTTGACAATCTTGAAAAAAAGCAACTATTGGTTAAGGTAGCCATCTCTCCGGTTAGTATTGGCAATGCGCAGCTGAACATGAATAAAGAACAACCAGGGTGGGATTTTGATAAAGCTGTAATTAACGCTGACCGCAAATGGAATGATGAATTACAAAAAGTACAGATTGATGCGGATGAAAGACACATGAAAGTTTTTTATACTGCTTTATATCATACAATGATGGCTCCTTCTGTTTTTAATGACGTAAATGGTGATTATCGCGGTTCGGAACCTGGCAGGCTTGTTCACTCCGCTGCCGGCTTTACAAATTATACAACCTATTCTTTGTGGGATACATACAGGGCATGGCATCCGTTATCTACAATTATTTTTCCGGAAAAAGTGAATGATATTGTAAACAGTATGCTGGCTATTTACAAACAACAAGGCAAGTTACCGGTGTGGCATTTAATGGGTAACGAAACCAATACAATGGTAGGTTATCATGCCGTTCCTGTTATTGTTGATGCATATCTGAAAGGGTTTAGTGGCTTTGATGCCGAACTGGCTTATGAGGCAGTAAAACAATCAGCCATGCAAAAAACCGATGGTATCCTGTACATTCAAAAATTACAATTCATCCCTGCCGATAGTGTTAACGAATCTGTAGCTAAGGCATTAGAATACGCAATTGATGACTGGGCAATTGCGCAAATGGCAAAGGCTATGAATAAAAAAGATGATTTTACATATTTTTCTAAAAGAGCAGAATTATATAAGCAGTATTTTGATAAAACAATACAATTTATGAGAGGTAGAATGGCAGACGGAAGCTGGCGAACACCATTTGACCCTTTATCCTCCGTACACAGAAAAGATGACTTTGTAGAAGGTAATGCATGGCAATACACCTGGTTGGTACCGCAGGATGTAGAAGGACTGATTAAATTGTTTGGAGGCAATAAACCATTTATAAAAAAAATAGACAGCCTGTTTGTTGTACAGGGAAGTATGGGAGCAGAAGCTTCCAACGATGTAACCGGCTTGATAGGTATGTACGCCCAGGGAAATGAACCCAGCCACCACATAACTTACATGTATGCTTATGCCGGACAACAGTGGAAAACGGCTGAACTCATCAGGAAAATAGATCATAAATTTTATACTACTCAAATGGATGGCTTATGTGGAAATGAAGATGTAGGACAAATGTCGGCCTGGTATATTTTTTCAGCTCTGGGGTTTTATCCTGTTAATCCTGCAAATGGTATTTACATATTTGGTACGCCGCTTGTTAAAAATGCTCTTATAAAACTTCCTCATAACAAAACCTTTGAGGTGAAGGTGGTTAACGCATCAGAAAATAACAAGTACATTCAAAAAGTCAGGCTAAATAATAAAAATTATAAAAAATCATATATTACACATCAGGATATTACGAATGGAGGAACCTTAACCTTTTATATGCAGGATACACCTTCCCAATTTGGTGTTAACAAAAACCTTAGGCCAAAATCTAATTAATAAGCTGGAAATAAATTTTTTCTTATCTGTTTGTCAGACTAAAACCATAAAGCATGCAAAAAAATTGTAAGTTTGATTGATAGCAAAAACAATCAGCTATCAATCAAATATAACAATGCCAATGAAGAATAATCAAAAGGGGAGGAGGCGTTTTATTAAAAGCTCAATGGCTTTAACAGCCGGGGGTTTAATATTATCGGAACTGCCCACCATAGTACCATCATCTGTTTTTGGTAAAAACGCACCCAGCAATAAAATTAACATAGCGCAAATAGGTTGTGGCCGTATTGCAAGAACGCATGATTTACCCGAAATTTTTAAGTATGATGCTGCAAGAGTGATTGCTGCTTGCGATGTGGATACCTACAGGTTGCAACAGGGGAAACTGTTTATTGAAAATAATTATAATAAAAAAACAGGCAGTCTAAATTACATTGACGTAAAAATGTATGGGGATTATCGGGAGCTTCTTCATAATAAAGATATTGATGCCGTTATAATAAGCACCCCCGATCACTGGCATGCACAACCAGCAATGGAAGCGGCCTTGGCGGGCAAGCACATCTATTTGCAAAAGCCTACATCGTTAACTATTGAGGAAGGCAGATCCATGAGCGACATTGTACAAAAATCTGGTGTTGTTTTTCAGCTGGGCAGCCAGCAACGCTCTGTAAAGCCCTGGCCACAATTTAAGCGTACCTGCGAATTAGTTCGCAATGGCAGGATTGGAAAACTTAAGGAAGTTCACATAGGACTACCGGCAGACCCCTCGGGGGGAAATACAGCAGAAATGCAGATACCCTCAACACTTAATTATGATAGTTGGTTAGGGTCAACTCCCTATGTATATTATACACAAGATAGGGTTCATCATCCAACAGATATAAATTCCAGACCGGGGTGGTTACGGTTAGAACAGTTTGGTGCCGGCATGATAACCGGTTGGGGTGTACATCATATTGATATTGCCCATTGGGGAATGAATACAGAATTAACAGGTCCTGTTGAAGTAAGTGGTAGTGCAGAATTTCCTACATCCGGGTTGTGGAATGTTCATGGAGATTATGAAGTAGTTGCCAAATACGCTAATGGCGTTACTATGTTTATCAATAGTAAAAATCCCAATGGTGTAAAATTTGTAGGAACAGATGGGTGGATATTCGTTTCCCGAGGCAACGTAGGTGTTACAGCTTCTGACCCAACTGCCGGTAATGGAGAACAAAACAAAGCGTTTAATGCCAGCAACCCTAAAATATTAACTTCACAAATAAAGCCCAACGAAATTCATTTATACGAAAGTGAGGAACAGCATGGTAATTGGTTAGATTGTATTCAGTTAAAAAAGCCAACAATTAGCCCTGCCGAAATTGCACACAGGTCTTGCAGTGCCTGCCTTGTAGCGTTTTCTGCCATGAAAATGGGAACTACACTTTACTGGGATCCTGCCAAAGAAAAATTTAAAAATAATATTGAAGCCAATAAATTATTAAGCAGGCCGCAACGCCATCCGTATGGCACTAATTATGTATCGCATACCTGATATTCTTTAAAATAAATAGATATCGCTATACAATGAAAACAAACAATATTAGCACCGTTATATTAATTATTTGTATCCTGTTTACATATATTGTGCAGGCACAGCCAATAGCCACTTTTCAATTACAGCTAACCGGCAATGAAAAATTTAATATCCCCGTACAAATTAATTTAGACGCAATTACATTGATAGCCGACAGTAGCCTGCAATTGCGGGAGATTATAAACGGCAAAAGGGTGAATATCCCTTTTCAAATAACGGCTACTGGGAATAATCGTAGTTTACATTGGATGGTAACGCCGGACAAAAAGAATATCAGAACTTTTGTACTATTGATGTACGGCATAACCAAGCCTGTGCCTGTACTGAGAATTGAAGACAAAGACGGTGCAAAAAATTTTGTAAACGGCAACAAAAAACTATTGCAATACAATTATAAAACGATATATCCTCCTGCTGGCATTGATACGAATTATAAGCGAAGCGGATTCATACATCCCTTAAATACTCCTTTGGGGCATTCGCTAACCCGCATTAATGCGCCCGATCATTATCATCATTGGGGTATGTGGAACCCCTGGACACATGTGTTGTTTGAAAAGGATACTGTAGATTTTTGGAATCTTGCACAGAAAAAAGGAACAGTAAGATTTGAGGGCTTTACGGCTATTGAGGAAGGAGGTGTATTTGCCGGGATTACGGCTCTTCACAAACATATTGTTTTTAAAAAAGACGGTTCAGAAAAAACAGCTATCAACGAATTACAAACTATAAAAATTTACCGGCAACAACCAACTGACTCCTATTATATTTTGGATTTTACTTCTCAAATATGTTGTGCCGGAAATAGTCCGGTATTATTGCTCAAATACCGCTATGGCGGATTAGGAATAAGAGCTACAGAAGCATGGAATAAAGACAATAGCGTTACATTAACCTCCGAAGGAAAAAGCCGCGCTGATGCCGATGGAAGTACCGCCCGTTGGTGTGTAACTCAAGGCGAATTAAACAGTGGTTACGGCGGCCTCGAAATGATGAGTTACCCAACCAACTATAACCACCCCGAACCCTTACGGGTATGGCCCGAAAACGCTAATAAGCGGGGAGACGTTTTTCTGAATTTTTCACCAACTAAAAATAAAGACTGGCTGTTAGAACCGGGAAAAACCTATCTTTTAAAATATAGGTTTTTAATATTTGATAACAAATTATCAAAACAAGAGGCAGAGGAGGCTTGGAGGAGCTTTGCACATCCGCCGGCAATTAAAATTATAAGAAAGTAATTCTTTGGTCTGGTTAATTTATGTAAACAAAAAATAACCTTTTGGGCTTTGGGGTGTTTATTATTTATTAACCATTTATAATGATACCTTACTCTTTTCTTGACCTGGCTGTTGTAAGCGATGGCAATGATATTGCTACAACGCTTAAAAATTCTGTGATAACAGCCCATGCTGCCGAAGAAGCCGGATATACCCGTTATTGGTTTGCAGAACATCATAACATGAAGAGTGTGGCCAGTTCGGCTACTTCTGTTTTAATAGGACATATTGCTGCTAAAACTAATACCATAAGGGTTGGCGCAGGAGGCGTAATGCTGCCTAATCACTCGCCATTAGTAATTGCAGAACATTATGGTACTTTGGCTTCTTTATTTCCCGGCAGGATAGATTTGGGCTTAGGCCGCGCTCCGGGAACCGATCAATTAACGGCGGCGGCATTAAATCCCAACTTTTTTTATAATGCACAGCATTTTCCGGAAAATGTACACAAACTGCAAACCTATTTTTCAACCGATAACCAAAATGCAGCAGTAAGAGCTTTTCCCGGAGAAGGGGTTGATGTGCCAATTTGGATATTGGGCTCCAGTACCGATTCGGCATTTCTGGCAGCATCGTTGGGTTTACCCTATGCTTTTGCCAGCCATTTTGCACCAACGCAGATGACCGCTGCTTTTGATATTTATAAAAGCCGTTTTCAAAAAAAAAATAATAAAGCAAAGACGATGGCCTGTGTAAATATAATAATGGCCGAAACAGACGAAAAAGCACAGTTTATTGCCAGCTCTTTTTATATGATGTTTTTGGGTATGATTCGTAACCAACGTGGGTATTTACAACCGCCGGTAACAAACATGGAGGATATTTGGCGGCCGGAGGAAAAAGCACATATACAAAATATGATAAGCTGTTCGTTTATTGGAACCAAAGAATCCGTTAAAAAAAACTTAGCTGAATTTATAAAAGAATTTGGTATTGATGAGCTGATGATTACAACGCCGGTATTCTATTTAGAAGATAAAATTTATACCATTAATGCGCTGGCAGATGTAATGAAAGCATTGTAAAAAACCGTTACGTTTCTTTAATGGCAATTACAATATCCATCACATTGGTTTGTGTGTGGCCGGTTTGTAACAAAGCGTGTAACGGTTCAAAAAAATGATAAGAATCGTTATTGTTTAAAAAAGCAGCCGGGTTCATTTCAAGTTGCCGGGCTTTTTGCATAATGTTTCTATTTACAAAGGCTCCGGCCACATCTGTAGGGCCATCAGTACCATCAGTACCGGCACATACTATGCAAATGTTCTTGTGCTGTTGAATTTCAATTCCTGCCGCCAATGCCAATTCCTGATTACGGCCACCTTTACCTTGCCCCAGAACGGTAACCGTTGTTTCACCGCCGTAAATAAAACAAACCGGTAACTTTCCCGAATAGTTTATTATATCTCCTGCAATTTTTTTTCCTACAGTACGTGCTTCACCCTGCAAAGCATTTTCCATAACAAAAGTTTCATACCCTAAGTTAATCGCTCTATTTTTTGCCGCTTGTAAGGCTAATAAATTGTTGCCAATTATAAAATTAAAAGTGTTATTGAAGCACGGGGCTCCGGGTTTAGGGGTGTCTTTTATTTTTTTCTCTAACCCATCCTGCAAATGTTTACTTATAGAAGCTGGAAGCCTGTTTTGTAAACTGTATTTCTCTATTATCTGATAAGCATTTTCAAAGGTAGTACAATCAGCTACAGTAGGCCCGGAGCCAATCATATCAATAGGATCGTTAATAATATCTGAAATGATTACAGTAATTATTTTAGCAGGGAATATGCGCTGCGCCAGTTGTCCGCCTTTGATGGAAGAAAGATGTTTTCTTACCGTATTCAGTTCTTCTATATCGGCTCCTGATTTTAAAAGTAAATCAAATGTTTGCTGTACATCGTTGAGGCTGCAAGTTGATGGCAGGTCAATTAGTAAAGCAGATGCACCTCCCGATAGCAGAAAAAAAACAATATCATTTTCTTTTATTTTCTGCATATATGCCAATAATTCATCAGTTGCTTTAACTCCGTTTTCGTCGGGAATAGGATGTGCAGCTTCTATTATTTTTATTTTTTGGGTAGATGCCTTGTGTTGGTATTTAGTAATAACAATGCCCCCGCTAAGAGTTTCCCCTAAAATATTTTCCATTTCTTTAGCCATAAAAGCAGCGGCCTTGCCGGCTCCCATAATATGTACTTTCCCTTCAGGAGGAAGTGTGAATTGCTTACTACAAATCGTTAATGTATCATCCTGTAATAATATATTTGCCGGAATTAACCGGGATGGCTTTACAGCTGCTATGGCAGTTGTAAAAATTTCAACAGCATTTTGTATGGAATAATGGTTTTGCAAAATAATGAATATAATACTGGTGCGGAATGCTTATTGTATTAGGTACAGTACCATTGAGTCAATTCATTTTGTTCCTGACTAAACCATCCCTTTCCATCTTTGTAAATGGTTAATGTAGCATGGATAGGTTCGTAATCAGTGAAATCCAATGTAGAAAAAACCTCTTTCATTTTTAGCAAATGAGTGGATTTTATATCTTCCAGTTTCACCGTATCTGAAAAATAATCCTGCCAGAAATTCAATAAAAAAGCAGACCAATCGTAAATTAAATTGGTGGTATTGCCTTCATTTGATGCCATCGTAATGATTTCACCAATTTTATAAGGATTTATTTTCTGGTATTCAAAACCGCTGTCCAATTCACTTTTTTCAAAACCGCCTGCATCAAACTTGTATAACTCCGGTATGTTTTCTAAGTTCCATACAAGGTGCTTTTTCATTTCGTTGTCAAGATTAGATGCTTTAATAAACTTGATGCTATCGGTTAGCAGCGTATCAATTTCCCACATTGCCATAATCTATTATTTTTTGTTGAAGGTATCATTTTTTTGTAGGTTTATATGTAATGAATACAAGAAATTGGTGCTCAGCCTATTGCAAGAACCTTGTATTCTGGCGTATTGAAGTCTCTTAAAAATATTTTTAATGAAAACCAACATTTTTTTTATTATTGTGATGAATAATACATTTTGTATGAAGTACGTTTTATTAACTGGTTGTTTTGCTTGTATGCTTTTTTTTGTTGGCTGTAACAGCAAAAAAAAGAAAAACATCAATGATGGTGGAGATATTACAGCACAGGAGTTTATCGACTTTTATCCGATAGTATCATTGCCATTTGAGTATAGCGATACATCCTTTCCAGAAAAAGAGAACGATTCTTTATTAATTGGCACTGATGTTTTTTATAAACTAACACCTGACTCTACACTCAGTTCTATTTTTAAACCCGGTTCTAAACCTCAGTTTTACGCCTTGGGTAAATTTGCTGATGGAAAAGAAGAAGTATATCTTATAACCAAAGCAATTACAGCCGGAAAAAAGATGCTATTACTTGCAGCTTATGATAAAAAAGGAGCGTTTATTGCCCAGTTTCCGATTATTGAAGCTAGCAAGAATGCAGGCAAAACGGTTGCTATAACAATTGATCCTACATTTAATATAACAAGAAATACGATTAAAGAAATTAATCATTCGTTCGTTCAGGGGAATGATGTGTATGTTTTGAATAAATCTTCCAAACAATTTATGTTGGTTATGACGGATTCCCTCGGTGAAGCCACCGGAGAATTAATTAATCCTATTGATACTTTGCCTCATACACAAAAATTTTCCGGAGATTATGGTAATGCTAAAACCAGTCTCATTTCTTTACGTGACGGCCAGCGCGAAGGACGTATGCAATTATTTATGTATCTGAAAAAAGAAAAAGAAGGCTGTGAAGGGGAAATTAAGGGAGAAGTGATTTTTACATCGCCCACTGTTGCTGAATATAAGCAGGCCGGAGATCCCTGTATTATTCAGTTCGATTTTAGTAAATCTGCCGTTAAAGTTAAAGAAATAGAAGGGTGTGGTTCCAGACTGGGGAACCTGCAATGTACATTTGATGGTAGTTATGTGAAGCGGAAAGCAGCGAAAACGACTACTGAAAAATCTAAATAATACAAATATCTAATGACTATCCGCCTTTTGGGAATATGCTTAATTTTTCCCGTCATGTCGAAACCGTCATTTCGATCCGCCCGGCGGAGAGAAATCTCATTGGCTATTTTTGGAGACCTGTCTGCCGACAGGCAGGTTTACCACCGGTGAAATTGTTCTCTTCGTTTTCTTTCAGAAACCTCATCGAAACCTGTGCGCCGTGGCGGATGACAATCAGGATTGTTAGTATTCCAGATTGCGGATAGGCATTAAATATCTATAGGGTATTTTCCTGATATAAACATTGATATAATCGAAAAGAATTGACCTGATAAAAAAAACGGGAACCTTTAGGTTCCCGTTTTGATATTTCAAACGAAACACTTACTGTTTCGCTGGCTTTTGAGTTTTAGGAGCATGAATGTCAATATGCTCTTTCTGTTTTTTAATACCGCCCTTCAGGTCAACCAGCACAGGTGCTGCCACAAATACGGTGGAATAAATACCCGTGAGTACCCCAATCAACATAGCAAAAGCAAACCCTTGCGTAACCTCTCCACCAAATAGGAACAGAATGAGAACGGTTAGCAATACTGTAAGCGAGGTCATGATTGTACGACTTAAAGTTTCGTTAATGGCTTTATTGATCAGCGTCTTTTGATCCATATCAGGGTACAATCTGGAGTCTTCACGGATCCTGTCAAATATAACCACCGTATCGTTCATAGAGAACCCGATTACCGTAAGAATGGCTGCAATAAAATTCTGGTCAATTTCAAGTGGAAAAGGCACAATTTTTCTGGCGAAGGAGAAAACAATCAGCATTATCAACGAGTCATGTATCAATGAGAAAATTGTTCCCAAAGAATATCTCCAGTTTCTAAATCTAATGAATATATAAATAAAGATGGCTATCATAGCTATGAACGTAGCTTTAAAGGCGCCTTTTTTAAGGTCATCTGAAATTGTAGGTAACACTTTTTTAGATCCTTTATTATTGATCTGGTTAAATTGCTCCCAGGTAGTTCCTGCTGGTAAGAAATTTTTGAGCCCCTGATACAGTTTTGTAGCTACTAATGAATCGGCTACTGTAGTGTTAGGGTCATCAATTAAGTAGGCAGTAGTTATATCCAGCTTGCTGGCATCACCTACTGTTTTAATAATCGGACTTTCGTCGTTAAAGGCAGTACGCAAATCATTACGCACATTTTCTACATCTACTTTTTTATCAAAAGCTACACGATAACTACGTCCACCGTTAAATTCCACACCATAATCAAACCCGTTCCAGATAGTGGAAATACCTAAGATAACTATTATTGCAGAAATAATGTAAGCTGTTTTCCTGAACTCGATAAATTTAAAATTCGATTTTTTCTCAATCGTATTACTTATTTTACTAAAATATTTCAGGTGTCTGTTTTTATCGGTAAACCAATCGGTTACCCAACGGCTCACCAAAATACCACAAAACAGAGATAGGAACAAACCCAGAATTTGCGTAGTAGCAAAGCCTTTTACAGGTCCCAGTCCGAAATAATATAAAATAAATGCGGTTAATAATGTAGTTACGTGCCCGTCTAATACAGGAGGCAATGAGCGGTTATAACCATCATTAATAGCTGCTAAATAGCCCTTTCCTCTTCGTAATTCTTCTTTAATACGCTCGTAAATAATTACGTTAGAGTCAACCGCCATACCAATGGTAAGTACCAGACCGGCAATACCCGGTGCAGTTAATGTGGCACCTAATCCTGCCAAAACACCAACGGTGAAAAGCAAGTTAAGGATTAATGCAATATTAGCTATTAAACCACTGGTGTTATAATAAATAAGCATTAAAGCAAAAATAACTAAGAACGATATGGAGAAAGAGGTAATACCGCCTTTAATAGCTTCTGCACCCAAAGTGGGGCCTACCGTTTGTTCCTGAACAATTTTAGCAGGAGCGGGGAGCTTACCAATTTTTAATATATTAGATAGATCCTGGGCTTCTTCAGTAGAAAAATTACCGGATATGCTGGAACGGCCACCTTCAATAGCATCATTTACACGTGGTGCAGAATACACCGTATTGTCAACAACTATCGCAATGCATCTTCCTTTATTGGCTCTGGTCATATCAGCCCAAATACGGGAACCCACATTGTTCATTTCAAGCGAAACACTGGTTTTCCCGGTCTGGTCAAAATCGTATCCGGCATTAGTTACCGTTTCTCCTTCCAATTTAGCCTTTTCGCGTCCAAATGTTTTAATGGCATATAAGGTTACTGCAGGAGATTTCTTTTCAGGAATACCGTACATCCAAACCACATCGGCAGGGAATTGCGCTTTAACGGCTGGCGTATTTAATATTTGCCTTACTCTGCCGGTATCTTTTATTAGCACCTGACCCACAGTTCCCATGTCAACCGGACGGCCTTGATTGTCAACTGAAAAACCAATCCACCCACCTAAATGTTTCTTCGCATCAGCTTCCTGATTGGTGGCAGTAGGGGTAGCAGGATTGGCTTCGTTAGCCAATTGCTTTAATTGGTCTTTTTCGTTAGTATCTACTGCCGGTGTTGTCGGAGTGGTAGTTGCAGCCGTAGCAGCAGTATCGTTTTTTGCACCGGAAGCCGTATCGGTTACGGTGCTGTTAGCTCCGCTAAGCGATGCAAATATTTCATCAGCTTTTGTAATGCTGGTGCTTAATTCAGAAATATTATATACCTCCCAAAACTGTAAATTGGCAGAGGCTTGTAGGTTTTTCCTTACTCTTTCTCTGTCCTGAACACCGGGTAGTTCTACCGTAATAATTTGCTTATCGGCATCAGAACTAATATTGGGTTGTGCCACACCAAACTTGTCTATACGTGTTGTGATCAGGCGCGCAGTGTTATCAAAAGCTGTTTTAGCTTGTTTTTCTAAATAACTAACAACTTTGTCATCAGAGTCGGCTATTTTAACACCTTCGTTATTAGGAGATGCAAATAATGAAGCCAGTTTTGTACCGGGGGCTACTTTTTTAAATTCTTCGGCAAATAACCTGATAAAATTAGCATCGCTGTTTCCTTTCCGGACATTGGCATTCTCTATGGCTTTTAAAATATTTGGATCTTTACTGTTATTAGAAAGGGTTTTTAATAAGCCTGACATTTCCACTTCCATAGTAACGTTCATACCACCTTGCAGGTCTAAGCCCAAATTTAGCTCTTCCTGTTTTGCTTTTTGATAGCTGATGGGGCCGGTAATACCATAGGTAATAGTTTCGTCCTTTGTGCTGTCTTTTAAGCGGTTCAATCTATCGCGATAAAGGGAATCTAACCGTAACTGGTATAAATCCTGCGAATCCTTGCTGGCCGGATATTTTACCGCAGCCTTAGGAAAATTTGTGGCCACAAATGCCTGTGCCGATTTCTCCAACTTTTTTTCATGATTGCCAACAAACCATGTAAATGATAATTGATAAAGGGAGTAAATAATAAGTAAGATTGTAAAAAATCTAACCAAACCTTTGAGTTGCATACCTTTTTAAATTATAGTTTTATCTTTTGGTCTTTATTTTTCAAAGGCTGCAAAGATAAGGTTTTGCATACAATATTATTATGACATTTCCACACAATTAAGCAATGTTTTTGAACAACATCTAAATATAGCTCCAAACGAATATTGAAAAATATTAAAATGTGGGTAATATATGTTATACCGTTTCTGATGTTTTTGTAATTTTGCGCGGAAATATTCACTAACCAAATTATTATAAAATGTCTTTATCTTCTTTATTGCAACGTTTTGCGGAACCCGAAACACTTAAAATGGCTAAACTTGGCCGTGAACTGAGGGCACAAGGAATTGATGTAATTGATTTAAGCCTTGGGGAGCCGGATTTTGATACACCCGATCATATAAAACAAGCAGCTATTCAAGCTATTAACAACAATTGGACACATTATACCCCCGTGCCGGGATATTTAGATGTTCGCGAAGCGGTGTGTACTAAATTAAAGAGAGATAATGACTTAGATTATAAACCCGAGCAAATTGTTCTATCTACCGGTGCTAAACAAAGTTTGGCTAATGCAATTTTGGCATTGGTAGATGATGATGAGGAAGTGATTATTCCCACACCATACTGGGTAACTTATAGCGAACTGGTTAAAATAGCACGGGGTAAAGTGGTTGAAGTACGCTCAAAAGTGGAAGATGGGTTTAAAATTAATGCACAACAATTAGAGGCGGCTATTACGCCCAAAACAAAAGCCTTTATGTTCTCTTCACCCTGTAATCCATCAGGAGCAGTTTACAGTAAAGAAGAATTAGCAGCTTTGGTGGAAGTCTTTAAAAATCATCCGCAGGTTTATATTATTGCCGACGAAATTTATGAATATATTAATTATGTGGGTAAACACGAGAGTATTGCCCAGTTTGATGAAATTAAGGACCGGGTAATTTTGATTAATGGCTTGAGTAAAGGTTTTGCTATGACGGGTTGGCGTTTAGGTTATACTGCTTCCAATGTAGAAATAGCTAAAGCAATGGAAAAATTGCAGGGGCAAATTAGTAGTGCCACCTGTTCTATCACGCAAAAAGCAACTATTGCTGCTCTTACAGGTGATATTACACCAAGTATGAGAATGACCGATGAATTTGCTCGCCGCAGAAAAAGAACCTTGGAATTGGTAAATGATATTCCTGGGATTACTTGCTCTGAACCTGAGGGTGCTTTTTACGTTTTTCCCGATATGAGTTCTTATTATGGTAAATCAGATGGAGAAAATACAATTAAAGATTCTGCCGATTTGTGTATGTATATTTTAAATACGGCACATGTGTCATCGGTAATGGGGGCAGCCTTTGGTGAGCCTAACTGTGTAAGATTTTCTTATGCTAATAATATTGAGAATATTGAAAAAGCCTGGAGCCGGGTAAAAGCCGCTTTGGCTAAACTTGTATAATATACATTGTTTTAATAATTTGCCGCAGAAAGTTTATACTATAAATCCTGCGGCATTTTTTTATTTATACCAATTGGATATTCGAAATATTATTGTTCTATTGTATAAATATATTTCATTTTATATCTTCGGATTGTATATCCTTTATGAAAAAAATAATTAAAATATCAGTATATACAGGAATCGCTTTTGCTATTTTTGCTATTTCTTGTAAAAATAAGCCTGCCAAAGAAAGAATGTCTATTGCGCCCGCATTTTACTTATGGAAAAATACGACGGGTGCTCTTTCGGAAAATGAAATAACCTGCATTGCAAAAACAAAAACCGAAAAACTATATGTAAAGTTTTTTGAAGTAGAAAAGGATGAATTACTCGGAGCTATTCCTGTAGCCAAAACAGCTTTTCATTATTGGGGAAGTAAGTCGATTGGGGGCGATAGCGTACAGCGTTATATTTTAAACAATCTGGAAATTATTCCGGTTGTGTATATTAATAATAATGTGTTGCAAGGAATAACAGAGGATAGCGTAGCATTACTGGCTGAAAATATATTGTTTTTAATTGATAAATACTATCAAACCCAAATCAAAAACAGCACTACCACCTATAACGAGTTGCAAATTGATTGTGACTGGACAGCTACAACAAAAAATAATTATTTTAATTTATTGAGAAGACTGGATGAAAAAACAGAGAAGATCATTTCTTGCACCCTGCGTTTATACCCGTTTAAATATCGTAAAAATATGGGTGTGCCACCGGTAAATAAAGTAATGCTCATGTGTTATAACCTCAACAATCCTTTACAATATGAAGATAAAAATTCAATTCTTGATGTAACTGAACTGAGCAAATATGTAAAAAACGCCAAACCCTATCCTTTGCCAATAGATGTTGCATTGCCGGTTTTTTCCTGGGCTGTACTGTATCATAATAACCAATTTAGTGGTTTATTAAATATAGAGGGTAAAACTTTAAGCAGCATTACCCGAAACGTAAAACCCCTGTGGTATGCAGTAACAAAAGATACTTTAATAAATGATGTCTATCTGCGAAAAGGAGATGAGTTAAAACTGGAAGAGGTAAGTACAGATGATCTAAAACATGCAATTGTTATTTTAAAAAATAATATTAATTTCAGCAAGCATACTACCGTTACATTATTTAGTATTGATGATAAAAACAATAACCATGATACCGAACTTTTTAAAACTGTTTTTAACAATTTTAATCACTAATATTTCGATGGCTGCATTTGCTTGTGGCCCAATGTATCCGTATGGAGATGATGTAAGATTTTGTTTTTTTCATCCTCAGGCATTTAGTATTTCTTCGCAATACAGACCGTTTATTTACACCTCGTCTTTGTATAATACAGCATGGGAAGGCGAACCAGATTCTGAAGGTTCCAATATGGGCATACAGGAAAATGCAGAACTATGGCGGGTGCGTTGTGGAAATATTCCTACCGTTGAGGATGTTATACAAGGCGTTTATAATCTCCCCATCAGCAATAAGGAAAATACTTTTTTTCATTATCTGAAAACCCATAAAGATTCATTGGCATTACAGTATCTGCAATTTGCCAAGTCTTGCGAAACATTTAATACTTTTTATAACGATCCCTGGGAAAAAAAGACAGATGATCAGCGGCCTCAACGAAATAGATTAATACAACAGGCCATTGCTATGGCCAACAGGGTTACGGATGGGGATATAAAAAAAAGATATGCTTTTATAGCTGTCAGACTGGCATTTTATAATAAGAACACAGCTTTAGTAAATAACCTGTACACAAAGTATTTTACGCAGGTTAAAGCGGTAAACATCATTGACTATTGGGCATTGTATTTTTATGCGTTGCAACAAAAAGATGCGGCATATAAAAACTATTTACTGTCTTTGGTTTTTTATAATGCACCGGATAAGCGTTTTATGTGTAGCCAGTATATTAACAGAACCATACCTGTTGCAAGAGTATTGTCTTACGCTAAAACCAATAAGGACAAAGCTGCTGTAAAGCTTGTTTATGCAGTGAGAAATTCGGGTAAAGCTTTAGATGAGTTAGAGCAAATTCAAAGCTTAGCTCCCAATTCATCTGGGGTTGATTTTTTGTTGTTACGTGAAATTAACAAGCTGGAAGATTGGATATTAACACCATATTACACTTATTTTGAAAGTTCGTTATCGGAAAATTGGTATGATGATAACCCGATAACTTATGCAGAAATAAAAAGCCGGATTGATGCTGATAAACTATATGCTAAAAAACTTCTTCAATTTATACAATCATCAAATTTTAAAAATAAAGCTGCTCCGGAATTATGGCAAATAGCAGAAGCCTATACGTATTTTTTATTGGGGGAATATACCACTGCTGCAGAAAAGATAAAAACAATAGGAGGAACAACAGCATCTTCAAAAGAGGTGCAATATATTATAAACGTGATACAATCACTTAATGAGACGGCTAATCAAAAAAGGGGGAGCGCCGTTATACCAAAAAATACGCAACAGTTTTTGATGGATACCAATTATAGAAAAAACAATAAATACATATTTGCTGTAGGTCGTGAACTGGAGTATAAAAATAATACAACCGATGCAGCCTTGCTATATTCCAAAATATCCAATGTTTATGATGAAGATTATTTGAATGATGTAGCTTACTGGAAAGCCAGAAATTTTCGTAATACCCTTTATTTCGATTTTTTTGATGATTACTTTTTTTATATGGATGCTTGGTACGAGCCCGAAGCTGTACAGCAGTTAATTAACGCCATAAAAAACAACCAATCTCATACATCTTTTGATACCTGGAAATTTAAAAATGTAGGCAATCAGCTAAATAGGTTATATGATTTATTAGGCACTAAATTTATACGAAAAAATGACTTGAATAACGCTTTAGTTGCTTTCACCAATATAAATGATACGTTATGGAGTTCTACCTACTATCCTTATGCTACGTATTTAAATGTCAATACTTTTTATACCAATATGTATAACGAGCATAAAACCCTTCCACAAGATTCTACAAAATATAACAAACGGGAAATTGTAGAAAAACTACAATACCATATAAAGGAGGCAGAGAATACTGCCAGTCCGCAACGGGCTTACCATTATTTTTTAGTTGCCAATGCTTATTTGAATATGAGCCAATACGGCAACTCTTGGATGATGCGACGATACTACTGGACGAGCAATGCACCCCGCAAAACCGGATTGGAAGATGATGCTGAATATTATGGTTGCTTACAGGCAGAGCAATACTATTTACAGGCAGGGGCTGTAGCCAAGGATAAAGCATTTGCTGCACTTTGTTTGCGCATGGCCGGGCGATGCCTAAAATACAGATTGCTGCAACAGCATAAAGGGAACGATGCAGCAGTATTTTCTAAGAACACTCATTTTAAACAATTAAAAGAAAAACATCCTGCGTATTACAATGAGTTAATTAGTAATTGTATGTCTTTTGAAAAATATTTTGCAAAGAGTAAATAATAAAACAGCCGCATCGTTATAAAAAGATGCGGCTGTTTATCTTTAAACCTATTTAAAAGGCAAGCGTAATACCTATATTGAAATTAGTGCCTGCTTGTGGGTAATAATAATTTTCAGTAGTAAGTGTTCCGTCATATTTATAGGAAAATGTATAGCCGTTGTTCTCATACTTTTTATTAAAAATATTATTCACCATTAAAATCAGACCTATTTCTTTAATTCGGCTGGTGGCAATTTTATATCTTAATCTTACATCTGTTAAAGCATATGGATTAATGCTTCTTAATTTATTAGAAGAATTGTCTAAATATTGTCTGCTAACATATTTCTCTACTAAGTCAATAAAAAAATATTGGCGTAAGAGTTTGCCTGCCAATGGTTCAAATGTAGCGGTAGCACCGGCAATCAGGTTGGGGGAAAAGGCAATATTGGTATTAGTGAAATTGTTTGCAATCTGTCCGCCGTCATCATAATCATCACTATACTGTGTAAGGCTTTTTATTCTATTGCGGCTAAAAGTAGCATTGGCATCTAATAGAAACCAATTTGCGGGTTTTATGGTTGTCATTAATTCAATTCCTGTACGGTAACTATCATCTACATTAGTGCGGGCATATGCTCCCACATCATTAATTTGTCCGGTAAGTATCAATTGGTCTTTATATTTCATATAATAACCATTAACGCCGGCAGTAAATTTTGCAGATGTATATTCATATCCTATTTCAAGATCATTCAATTTTTCAGCTTTGGGTTTATCGTTTGGCGAAACCTCAAAGTCATCTCTGTTAGGTTCTTTGTTGGCTACAGCAAAGGATGTATATATTTTGCTTTGGGCACTGTAAGGATGCTTCATAATGTAGCTAATACCCAGTTTGGGATTAAAAAAGGAGTAGTTATTAATGGAGGTGATAGTAGGGTTTTTTCTAAAACCGTAAAGGTTGTATTTTACATTCCTGTATTGTAAATCGGCAAAGCCATAAACTCCTTTCAATAACTGTTGTTGTAGTTTACCAAAGAAATTATAATCATTCTTTTCTGCCGTTAAATTATACCAGCGATAATCGGCAGGAAATCCGATGTTCGCCCATTTTACTAATCCGTAATGTTTGGCATCGTAATTGGTAACGGCTCCTCCAAAAATTAAATCGGTGGCATGTTTGGAATAATTTGCAGAGAAAACGGTTCCATAATAATGATTATCTAACCAAAGCTGGCGGATTAGATCTGTTGAGGTCTCGGTTTCTGAACCCATCGTAAAATCCGGCCTTCCGTAGTCGGCAAAAGATTCGTCTTGCCTGTACTCGTTATAATATCCTCGTCCTCTGGTATAGTATCCGGTAACATTAGCCGTCCAGTAAGGGCTAAAACTATGGTTGATGAATAATTGATAATAATCCTGTTGGTAATTATCTGTTTGGTCATTATAATAACGGCCGCCTGCCATTTCTCCCAAAGTATTAGAGCGGCGCCCTTTTTCATCAAGTTGTTTGGTATAATCCACTACAGGGTCAGTGTCGGTATAAAGAGTACCAATTCCGTTCCATGCCTGTCCGGTTTTTTCTTTGCCGGAAAGGAGGTTGAATTTAATACCTGTTTTTTTGTTTAGGGAACTCCATCCGGCTATAAAATGCAAAGATTTTAAATCGCTGTAAGCCCTGTCTATATAACCGTTTGAGTTCAGTTTGGATAGTCTTACATCAAATTGAAAGCCGCCCTTTAACATGCCCGTTGCAGCCTGTATGCTATGCTTCCAGGTATCGTAGGAACCATACGCGCTGCTAATCTTTGCCATCGCTTGCTTACTTTGTCCGGCATTAAAAATATTGACGGAGGCACCAAAGGCACCGGCACCATTTGTTGAGGAGCCAACACCACGTTGTATTTGTATGGAGTTTACAGAACTTGCCAAATCGCCAAAGTTTACAAAAAATGTACCCTGAGATTCAGGGTCATTTACCGGAACGCCATTAAAAGTTACATTAATACGTGTAATATCAGTACCTCTGATGCGAAGCGACGAATACCCAACGCCATTACCGTCGTCAGAACTGGTAATAACAGCCGGTATCTGAGAAAGGAGATAGGGAAAACTTTCTCCCAGATTTTTCTCTTCAATGGTTTCGGTTGTAACATTACTAACCGCAAACGGCGATTTTTCGCTAACGCGTGTTGACCGAACTTCTACCGGCGTTAGTACATGAAAACTGTCTGAAACTGTTGTGTCTCTTTGAGCAAAAGCTGTTACGGCTGATAAGATACAGCCGGTTAAAAAAATCCTCTTCATTTGTTTTTTCAGTTAAATATTAAAAAAAATTAATGAGAGGGAAATGCTGAAATAAGGAGGGATACTTTACATTCCTTCCCTGCGCAGGCATTACCCTGATCAGGTTTACGGGTATTATCTCAGCTTCATTCATAATAGAAATCAGCACCCCGGGAAACGCTGAAACCACTATACCTTACGGCAATAGCGGCTGCAAAATTACAATTTTTTTTTAAAACTTTTGCGCATGAACTTTTTTTCCTGTATCTTCGCATTGCGAGGTAGAGCAGCGGTAGCTCGTCGGGCTCATAACCCGAAGGTCGGTGGTTCGAACCCACCCTTCGCAACAAAAAGGCCTACCATTCAATTGGTAGGCTTTTGTATTTTTGTACTTTAATGTATAGAACCCCATAAGTGTATGAAATCAGGGTTTGTAAATATTTTTGGAAGACCTAATGCTGGGAAAAGTACGCTTTTGAATGCGTTAATGGGGGAGAAGTTGGCTATTGTTTCACCAAAAGTTCAAACCACAAGGCACAGAATTAAAGCTATTCTTACAGAAAATGATTACCAAATTATTTTTTCGGATACTCCGGGCATTATAGAGCCCCGATATAAATTGCACGAAAAAATGATGATGGCTGTAAAAAGTGCTTTAGAAGATGCTGACGTGGCTTTACTTTTAATGGATATTAATGACTCCTGGGAGCAGAACAATGAAATATTTTCTTCTTTAAAGTTAAAAGTGCCTGCTATTGTTGTCATCAATAAAATTGATAAGGCTAGCGAGCAAAAAACAAAAGATGCCATAACTTATTTTAAGCAGCAATCTTACGCCAAAAGCGTAACGGCAATTTCTGCAATTACAGGTGTTCAATTTGATAATTTTATAAAACCGATTATAGAACTGTTGCCCAACGGGATGCCCTTTTACGATGGCGATGAAATAAGTGATTTGCCTGTTAAATTTTTTGTAAGTGAAATGATAAGGGAAAAGATTTACGAGTTGGCAAATGAGGAAATACCTTACCATACAGCGGTTTTAGTGCGTGAGTATAAAGAAAAGGAAACCCTTGTGAAAATTGTAGCAGATATTATTGTACACAGGGAAACCCAAAAAATGATTTTAATAGGAGAAAAAGGGAGTATGGTAAAAAAAATTGGAATGGCGGCAAGAAAGGATATTGAAGAATTTATTGGCAGAAAAGTTTTTTTAGAGTTGTTCATAAAGGTAAAACCCAAGTGGCGCGATAATGACTTTAAATTAAAAGAATACGGATACGGAAATTAATCTGTAATTAAGTTATTTTAAGAAATAGCATACATAAGTATAAAAGAATAATTTTTTAATACAATCCATCAAATTAAATGGGATTTACAGTAGCAATAGTTGGCAGGCCCAATGTAGGTAAGAGTACACTTTTTAACCGCTTATTAGAACAGCGAAAAGCCATTGTAGATGATATAAGTGGTGTAACAAGAGATAGGCAGTATGGCGTAAGCGACTGGAACGGGAAGAACTTTAATGTAATAGATACCGGTGGTTTTGTGCACGGCAGTGAGGATATTTTTGAAAGGGAAATTGCCAAACAGGTACTTATTGCTGTGGACGAAGCGGATACAATTCTTTTTATGGTAGATGCCACTACGGGTATAACAGATTTGGATGATGAAATGGCGCGGGTAATGAGAAAAAGCACCAAACCTGTTTTTTTGGTTGTAAATAAGGTAGATAACCATGACAGAATGTTGGAGGCTGCCGAGTTTTACAGTATGGGATTTGATAAAATATTTTTTATAGCATCCGCCAGTGGTAGCGGCACAGGCGAGTTATTAGATGCTGTAGCCGATTTAATTAGCGAGGAAAAATCTGATAGTACTTTAACCGAATCAGCACTGCCAAAATTTGCCATTGTAGGGCAGCCCAATGTAGGAAAGTCGTCTTTATTAAATGCACTGGTAGGGCAGGAGCGTACCATTGTAAGCGATATTGCCGGCACAACACGCGATACCATTCATACCCATTATAATCTATTTCAAAAAGAATTTATTTTAATTGACACAGCGGGTATTCGCAGAAAAGCAAAAGTGCATGAAGACTTAGAGTTTTATAGTGTTATCAGAGCTATAAAAGCAGTTGATGAGGCCGATGTGTGTTTGTTATTATTAGATGCAGAAAAAGGTATTACAGCGCAGGATTTAAATATATACAGCCTTGCGGCAAAGAAAGGAAAAGGTGTTTTGATTTTAGTAAACAAATGGGATTTAATAAAAGATAAACAAACCAATACCGCACGCGATTATGAGAACGAATTAAAAAAACGATTAGCTCCTTTTAATGATGTGCCGATTATTTTTATTTCGGCCACCGAAAAAACAAGAATTTTTAAAGCCATGGAAATTGCTTTAGATGTTTTTGAAAACCGAAGAAAAAAAGTACCTACCAATAAATTGAATGACGTAATGCTAAAGGCAGTACAAATGCACCACGCACCAGTAGTAAGGGGGCATGCTATTAAAATTAAATTTGTTACACAGCTGCCTACAACTGTTCCGTCATTTGCTTTTTTCTGCAATTTTCCTGATGTTATTAAGCAGCCTTACAAAAATTACTTAGAAAATCAATTAAGAAAAAATATTAATTTTAGCGGCGTGCCGGTGAGGTTATTTTTTAGAAAAAAATGGTTTTGCCGTTTTAAAAAATTGTTAATTCACTTAACCGGCCTTGATGATGCCGGTTACTATTTTTTATTTACAGTATCAATAAAAAATAAAGCACATGAAAAAACTATTTCTACTATTCTTAGCTATTGGCGTTGTGGGGTTAACCTCTTGCAATGTTTTTAATTCTAAATCGGAAGCCGACCAAAAAGCAGCTGATGAAAAAGCGGATAGTTTGGCAAAGCTAAAAGACAGCACACTGTATAGTATTCCGGATTCTTTGAAGGCTAATGTAAATGAAGCCACTGAAAAATTAAAGAGTGGTATAAGCGATATTAAGGATGGTGCCGAAGCATTAGGAAAAGCTGCTGCTGGCAAAGCCAAGGAAGGGGCAACCGCTGTAAAAGAGGGTACCCAAAAAGTTGGTAATGCAGTAAAAGAAGGTGTAAAGGCAACCAAAGAGGCTTTACAAAAAAATGACTAACAGGGAAATATGTTATCTAAACTCGTTGTGAAGCCAATTGTAGTGATAAGCATCACCCTTGGGTGTTTTATGCACTTTAAACTGATTTGATGATTGGGCGTCTGCATCAAAACCTACATAACCTTCTTTTTCTAATTGTCGAAATAAGTCGAGTAATTCAAAATAATCATACTCGGTATTATTTTTCATAAGCTGCGGATTTAGCTTATACAAAGCCGCCTCCTGCTGATAATTAAGCATTGCCATTCGTAAATTTTTAATGAGTCTGAAGAGTCAAAACCTATCGTAAGAAATCCAATACAAGTTTACGATAAAAACTTATGGGAAAAAATATAGACTTGTTAACAACTGTTGATAAAAAATATATTAATCTCTAATTACGAATATCTATTACAACGCCTCTTTAGCACGATGTTATCAATCAATAATTATTTCTTATATCCAAAGCGAATTGATTAACTATCAAATTTTACGGTTTCATTTAACTCCCGTTCGGTATAAGCCAAACCGTACTGTTTTAAAACATCATCTGGAATACCGTTCCATTGGTTAGGTCTATTACCTTCGTATCCCATATCCTTTACACCTATTTCCGATGTATAAAAACCGGTTGCCGTTAGGTTACGCAGGGTTGTAAAAAAGGCTACGCCAGGTCCTAAAGCAGCATTATCTTTGGCTCTTTCAGGATACGCAATTAAGTCAACAATCTCTATTTTCTGCTCGGTATTACAATCTTTAAAGGCCTTTTTGTATTTGTTCAGGCATTGCATATCTAACCATCTAAGCCCGCCACGCAAAGGTGTTTGGTAATTGGTGAATTCTTTTACAATAGCTTGTATAAATTGTGGAACTCCGGCATCACTGGCACTTCCACTTACTTCGTCCTTGGGAATTATAATATCACAAAGTATCGTAATCGTTTCCATTTCATAGTTGTTAAAATAGTCCGGCTGCGACTTTATACTGTTTTCGTGTTGTAGTTCATCTTCATAACGATGTACTTTAAAGCCCGATAAATCCTCTGGTAATTTTTCTGTTGTATCTTTTTTTTGCGGTGTATTACAAGCTATTCCAGCCAAAAATGCACTGGCGGCTATATATTTTAGCGATTCTCTTCTTTTCATTGTATGAGTTTAAAACTTCCGGTTAAAGGTTTTGCTTCTTCATTTCATCAATAATATATTCGCTGGCACGCATGCTTAATGCCAAAATGGTCCAGGTAATATTTTTATTCGCCTGAGACGTAAACTGGCTGCCATCTACACAAAATAAATTTTTACAATCATGCGCCTGACTCCATTTGTTCAAAGCTGATGTTTTGGCATTATTGCCCATACGGGCAGTGCCTGCTTCATGTATGATTTTACCGGGTTCATCAAGCCCGTAATTGTTTTCGGGTCCATCATCGCCCCAGGTAATTACGGCACCCATATTATGCATAATTTCCTTAAAAGTTTCCTTCATGTGTTTGGCCTGTTTTATTTCGTCATCACTCCATTTATAGTTGAAGCGTAAAACCGGAATGCCAAATTTATCTACAACCTTGGGGTCTATTTCGCAATAATTATCTTCTCTGGCAATGGCTTCTCCACGGCCTGCCATGCCTACCGTAGCACCATAAAAAAAGCGTTGATCCTCTTTAAACGAAGCGCCATAACCGCCGGCTTCTTTCTTTTTACCATTTACAGGATACTTTCCGTTCAAACTTTCAATACCCATGCCAAAACCATAGGAAGGTTGCCCCATACCGCCCCAGTATTCTATATGATAGCCTCTTGGGAAATCCTGCTTTTTATCATCTAACCACCAAGGTGAATAGATGTGAGCTCCCCCAACACCATCTTCATTATATCTTTTACGCCCAAAAAGCTGTGGTATGTAACCGCCCATGGCAGCCCCTGTACTATCGTGCAAATATTTACCTACAACGTTGCTGCTGTTTGCTAATCCGTTAGGATGGCGGTCCGACTTTGAGTTTAGTAAAATTCTTGCTGTTTCACATGCACTGGCGGCCAATATAACAACACGCCCTTCCACCTGATATTCTAAGAAATCATCTTTACTAATATAAGCTACAGCCTTAGCTAATCCTTTTTCGTCGGTAATTACCTCCCTCACCATTGCATTGGCAATAATATCTAATTTTCCTGTTTTTTTTGCAGGCGGAATTAATACGTTAGTTGAAGAAAAATCGGCCTTAGCCATACTACAATTGCGGGCACATTGTTTGCAAAAAAAACATACCCCCCGGTCGTCATTAATTTTTTTGGTAAGGATGGACATACGCGCCGGAATTACCGGAACACCTGATTTAGCAGCACCTTGTTTAATAAAAAGTTCGTGTAAGCGGGGTTTGGGCGGAGGAAGAAAAATGCCATCGGGCTCATTGGGTAAGTTTTCTATACTTCCAAAAATACCAATCAGTTTATCTACTTTATCGTAATAAGGCTTTACGTCATCATACCCTATAGGCCAGTCTTCACCAACGCCGTCAATAGTTTTACTTTTAAAATCTCTGGGGCCAAACCTAAGAGAAATTCTACCCCAGTGATTGGTTCTACCGCCCAACATTCTTGCACGAAACCATTCAAATTCAGTTCCTTTTTCCTTAGTATATGGCTCGCCATCTATTTCCCAACCGCCATAACAAGCATCAAAATCTCCAAACGGTCTGTACTTTGTAGAGGCTCCTCGACGGGTAGATTCCCAAGGGTTTTTTAACTGATATACTTCTTTCTGCGGGTCATACATAGGGCCGGCTTCTAACATACACACGGTAAGCCCGGCCTGGGCAAGTACATAAGCCGCCATTCCTCCTCCGGCTCCGGATCCTACAATTACAATATCGTATTTTTTGCCCTGTTTCTTAATTTGGAGTTCACTCATATTGGCAATTGAATTTACAAAAATTAGATGCCAAGATACAATTATTTATAAATATCAGTACGTGTATTTTTGCTAACGAACTTCTCTGCTTAAAAGGAAATTGCTAATCAATGTATAAAGCATGGCTTAAACTTTTAATAAAGTGTTTACAAGTTCATATCTTAGTAATGTAATTAAGAAATATGCAACAAAAAAACGGTTGTTTTATATTTACCTTTTTAATATTGGCAATAACGGTTGCTTTTCTGGCTTATTTTTTGGGTAAAAAAAACGGTACTAAAACTATTGACAGTATTGTAATGAATCAGGTTCTGATACAACAAATTGCAGAACTGTCAACATTAGAAGTTCAGGGAACTGCCAGTATTAAAAGTACTAATATTACTAATGATGGCAGTATCTCCGATGGGTTTAAAAAGATATTTTTAGAGCGTACGGTAACCATTGCCATTCCTTATGTGGCTAAATATGGTGTAAACCTCGAAAAGCAAAATATTCATATTGAAGAAAGAAATAAGCAAGTATATATTGTATTGCCGGTACCAGAGTTGGTTAGCTTTGAATTAAGAATGGATAAGGCTGATGCCACTATCAGGAAAGGTTTTTTTGAAACTGCTGATGAGAGTCATTTTAATAAAGTGGAGAAAAAATTATACAGCCAGTCGAGGGCACAATTGGAGAAAAATAATTCTTATTTGCAACAATCAAAAGATAAAATAAAACAGATCATAACTTCTTATTATGCTCCGATGGATATGAAGGTAGATATTAAATTTACCGACGAACTTAAGAGTAAAATTGTGAGTCCGCCTTTACAATGAGGATAATAAAATTTTCAGAAAAAAAACTATTGTTGGATATTCTTCAATTATTTTTCTTTATCTTGATGCCATTATTTTTCTTAACCATTTTTATAGCCTACAATGAGTAAAACAACTAACGTTTCCAGAAGAAAATTTATAAAAAATTCGGCTATTGTTGGTAGTAGCTTTTTTATTGTACCCCGCCATGTTATGGGAAAGGGGTTTATTGCGCCAAGTGATAAATTAAATATTGCCGGAATTGGAGTAGGGGGCAAAGGACAAAGTGATTTGGCCGAATTTGCCAAAAGCCCTAAAGTAAATATTGTAGCTTTATGCGATGTAGATGACCGCCAGGCAGTAAAGAGCAGATCTAATTTTCCCAAAGCCAGCTACTATAAGGATTTTAGAGAAATGCTGCAAAAAGAAAAAAATAATATTGATGCCGTTTCCATTAGCACACCCGATCATACCCATGCAGTAGCCACGTTGGCCGCCATGCAATTAGGAAAACATGTATATACACAAAAACCACTTACACACGATATTTACGAAGCTCGTATATTAGCACAGGCAGCAAAAAAATATAAAGTAGTTACCCAAATGGGCAATCAGGGCGCATCTGGCGATGGGGTAAGGCGTATGAAAGAAATTTATGATGCCGGTTTAATTGGAGATATTATTGAAGCTCAGGCCTGGACTAACCGCCCTATTTGGCCGCAGGGAGTGCCTAAGCCCACAGGGAGTCATAACGTTCCTGATGGGTTAGATTGGGATTTGTGGTTAGGAACTGCACCACAGGAAGATTATAACCCGGCGTATGTACCTTTTAATTGGCGTGGTTGGTGGAATTATGGTACCGGAGCTTTGGGCGATATGGCCTGTCATATTATGGATCCTATTTACCGTATATTGCCAATTGATTTTCCTTCTTCGGCGGAATGTAGTATCGCCAATCAGTGGACGGGCATGAATCAGGAAGCCAATTATTCCGCCAGTTGTCCGGTAGCATCTATTATTCACTTAGAATATCCCCGAAAAGATAAAAAGAAAACTTTAAAAGTATCCTGGTATGATGGAGGCTTGTTGCCTAAAAGGCCTGATGAGTTATTACCTGAAGAATCTTTTGGTAACTGGGATGGCGGTGTGTTATTCATAGGCACTAAAGGAAAATTATTGGCAGATTGTTACGGAGCTAACCCTCGACTTCTACCATTAACAAAAAACGAAAGTGTTAAAGCTATTAAAGAAACCATTAAGCGAGTACCCGAAGGGCATTACCTCCAATGGGTGAATGCATGCATAGCCGGTTACGGAAAAGGCAAAACCAGTTCGCCATTTGAATATGCCGGACCATTTACAGAAAGTATATTGATGGGTAATCTGGCTATTAGAAGTGCTTTATATATTGACCCGACTGTTAGCGGATGGGGCAAAAATAAATTTACAGGGCGTAAAAAACTTCTTTGGGATGCCAAAAATATGAAGATTACAAATTTTGATGAAGCCAATCAGTTTGTAAAAAGGCAATACAGAGAAGGCTATAGCCTCAACTTATAAAAAAAGTAGCGGAGTAATATTAAATATTGCTCCATTCTTTTTAACTTTAATGATTGTTTTAATACTTGCTACGCTTTTTAATTAAATGTAACGATTGTATAGCTCTTACAAAAAAATGTATAAATTCTACTTGTTAATAAAAAGAAAAGTCATATGAAACGATTATTTACCCTGCTAACAATGCTACTGCTTACATTGCCAGTTTTCGCCAGTGAAGCAGATCTCAAAGTTCCCGAAAGTATTAAAGAACATACCAGCCTTTATTATGGTTTTATTGTAACCATATTAGGTATGCTGTTTGGCTTTTACCAATATGCTAAGGTGAAAAAACTACCTGCGCATCAATCAATGCTTGATATTGCCGATGTTATTTACAAAACCTGTAAAGCCTATTTACAACAACAAGGTAAATTTCTGGCTATCTTGTTTGTATTTATTGGTGCCGCTGTTGCAGGGTATTTTGGCTTTTTAGCTAAAGACCACGATGGTAATCAACTTTTTGGTATAGGGGGTGTATTACTAATATTATTATGGACAGTGGTAGGTATTTTAGGCTCCTATGCTGTAGCAGCTTTTGGAATTAGAATGAACACATTGGCTAACAGCCGTATGGCATTTGCTTCCTTAAAAAGAAATCCTCTCCAATTATTAAATATTCCCTTAGAAGCCGGTATGAGTATTGGTGTACTTTTAATATGTGTAGAGTTGACGCTGATGTTGATTATACTACTTTTAATGCCGGGTGAATTAGCCGGTGCCTGCTTTATCGGCTTTGCTATTGGCGAATCTTTGGGAGCCTCTGCTTTAAGAATTGCCGGCGGAATTTTTACAAAAATTGCTGATATTGGCAGCGACCTGATGAAGGTTGTTTTCAAAATAGGAGAAGACGATCCGCGCAACCCCGGCGTGATTGCCGACTGCACCGGAGATAATGCAGGAGATAGTGTAGGGCCAACGGCTGATGGTTTTGAAACATATGGTGTAACAGGGGTAGCTCTTATTTCATTCATTTTATTGGCCATTACAACCGGACCGGAAACCCAAACGCATTTATTAGCATGGATTTTTGTAATGCGTATTCTGATGGTTGTTACATCCATAGTTGCTTTTTGGATTAATAATTTTATTAGTAAAAGCCTTTACGGTAAAACCGATGATTTGGATTTTGAAGCACCCCTTACGCATCTTGTATGGATAACCTCTATTTTATCCATCATCGTAACATATGTTGTGAGTTATATCATGATTCCCGATTTGAATGGTAATACAGATATGTGGTGGATTCTGTCAACCATCATTAGTTGCGGTACATTGGGTGCGGCTATTATTCCCGAGTTTACCAAGTTATTTACTTCTCCTAAATCGGCACATGTGACCGAGGTTGTAAATGCCGGAAAAGAAGGCGGTGCTTCCCTGGTAATCCTCTCTGGCTTTGTAGCCGGTAATTTTAGTGCCTTTTGGAAAGGGATTGTTTTCTTCCTGTTAATGTTTGCTGCTTATTATGCCAGTACTATGGGGTTAGAAACGATTATGATTTACCCATCCATCTTTGCCTTTGGCTTGGTGGCCTTTGGTATGCTGGGTATGGGGCCGGTAACCATTGCTGTTGACAGTTATGGACCGGTAACCGATAATGCTCAATCAGTTTATGAATTATCATTAATTGAAGACATCCCAAATATTGATGAAGAAATTGAAAGGGATTTTGGGTTTAAACCCGATTGGGAGAAAAGTAAGTACTATCTTGAAGCGAATGATGGCGCGGGTAACACATTTAAAGCAACTGCCAAACCCGTGTTGATCGGAACGGCAGTAGTAGGTGCCACTACAATGATTTTTTCACTCATATTAATGATTGAAAAAACTTTGCAAGTGGATCCTGAAACCATATTAAATCTATTGAATCCTTATACAATACTAGGATTTTTATTAGGTGGTGCTGTTATTTACTGGTTTACCGGAGCCTCTACTCAGGCGGTAACTACCGGGGCATACAGAGCTGTGGAGTATATTAAGAAGAATATTAACTTAGACCCCAATGCCCCTAAAAAAGCCGATCCTGCAAAATCTGTTGAAGTAGTAAGAATATGTACGCAATATGCGCAAAAAGGAATGTTTAATATTTTTATAGCTGTTTTCTTTTTTGCTTTAGCCTTTGCCTGTATATCTTCACCGGCAAGTATTGGTGGTAATGATGCTGTGTCATTATTTGTAAGTTATCTTATTGGTATTGCCGTATTTGGTTTGTTTCAGGCTATTTATATGGCTAATGCCGGTGGTGCTTGGGATAACGCCAAAAAGGTTGTTGAAGTTGACATGAAAGCCAAAGGTACTCCATTGCACGATGCAACTGTAGTAGGCGATACTGTTGGCGATCCGTTTAAAGATACTTCATCAGTGGCGTTAAACCCTATTATTAAATTTACCACTCTGTTTGGATTGCTGGCTATGGAAATATCTATTTCTGAAAGTTTTAGAAATGCGGCTCCTTATTTCGGTGTTTTATTTTTAATTGTGGCACTGGTATTTGTATGGAGGTCGTTCTATAAAATGCGTATAGATTGATAAATTAACTGGTTCAAAATTTTATAAGTCTGAGTTAAATTAAAAATTTAATTCAGACTTATTTGTTGGTACAAACATCCTTTTCCTTTACTTTGCATACTATGTCAGAAGCAATTATTTCAATTACAAATGGTAAAATTTATCAGGGCGATAGTTTAATATTAGATGAAGTGAACCTCACTATTAACAAGGGAGAGTTTGTGTATTTGATTGGCCGTACGGGTACCGGAAAATCCAGTTTATTAAAAACACTGTATGGAGAACTTCCTTTACGGGATGGTGAAGCTACTGTTGTAGGTTTTCAGCTTCGGGATTTGCACTGGAAGCAAGTACCCTATTTACGGCGTAAGCTGGGTGTAGTGTTTCAGGATTTTAGGCTGTTAACCGACAGAAATGTTGCCGATAATTTGAAATTTGTACTAAAAGCAACCGGATGGAAGGATGAGAACTTAATTAAGGAAAAAATTGGAGAAGTATTAGAGCAGGTAGGGTTAAAAGATTATGGTTATAAAATGCCTTTTGAAATGAGTGGGGGAGAGCAGCAGCGTGTAGATATTGCCCGTGCACTGCTAAACAGCCCTCAACTTATCCTTGCGGATGAACCTACCGGAAACCTTGACCCGGAAACAACAGATGAAATTATGCGGCTTTTCTTACACATTGCCAAAACTACTGAAGCAGCCATTGTTATGGCATCCCATGATTATATTGTCGTAAATAAATATCCGGCAAGATTAATTAAAACCGAAGGTAGCAGAGTTATTGATAACGCTACCATAGCAGGTTTGTAAACAGCGGTATATTTTGTTGATTATTAAACTGAGCCTCTAATAAATTTTTCCGCAGTAGTATTTCCTCATCATTAAAAGGCATATAGTATAGTTGAGAAATAATACTGGCCAGCGCATCGGCATTATTACCAATATGGCAGGCGGCTTCTAAATTTGTACCGGATACCATTGCCTGATTTACAACACAATGTCGCCCTTTATATAGCGCATGTAATAATTTTAACCGTATTCCGGTAACATGTTTGTTTAACAATGGCAATATATTAATATGCGCCTTTTGTATTAAATCGTTTAATTCCTCATTGGTGGGGTTACTTATAATACAGGTATGCTGGCAAAGCTGCGCAGCCTTTACCAATCTTTTTGATGGGTTTTTACCGGCAATTACAAAGGGTACCCGTACTTTATTAAAAACATTACACAATAGCCATAAGGCAGCTTTTTCGTTTTCGCTAACAGAAAGATTACCGTGAAAAAGACACAAATTGCCAATACCTTCCTGCGCATCTACTTTTTGCCAATTAGCAAAGGCCGGTACATGTACTACATTTGTATAACCTAACTTTAGCATGCGCTTACAATCATCGTGGGTAATACAGGCATACGAAACATTATGGGGCAATGTTTTTTGATATTTTTTGATTAATGTACTTTCTCTTGTGTAATAGGCTTTCTTTACAAAATTAAATGTACTTTTTGCCAGCTCTTTATAATATACAGCTTCATCATTATGCTGACGCACGCAAATTTTTCTGTTAGTTTTGCTAATGTAAGGAATGATGCCAGTAGTATGCAATCCCTCTAACAGAACTGGGTGATTGTCTTTATTAAGGTTTTCAATAAGCCGGGCATTGATGCGGGAAGCTACTATGTACGGGATTTTTAAATTATAGCTTTCTTTAAAACTTTTCCTCTCATAAGTTTGAACGGTTTTACAATAGTTTTCTAACTCCTTCGGGGTTCCACGATTATTATAACTAAAATAGTGAAGGTGGATATTGATGCCGGTTTCATAAAATGCTTTAATACGGTTCATCATATCTATAGCCCCGCCATAATCTGCCGGCCAGGGTACATCTAGACAAACCATATGTAACTCTCTATTCATTACAAAAAAGATCGGTAAATTTTAATGAGCTCTTCCTGCTCATTTTTCCAATTAAGAACAGCAGCTGCTTTAACAGCATTTTGCTTTAATTGTTTATATCTGTTTTCGTCAAGCATTAATTCTTTTACTTCTTCAGCCATAAGTTTTGGTTCATTACTGCTAAAACAAAATCCGCAGCCGTATTGTTCAATAATCTTTTTTACTTCTACCACAGGTGAGGCTGCAACCGGAATACCGCCATGTATATAATCAAATATTTTATTGGGTAGGCTAAATTCATAATTTACTGATACAGGTTTATCCAAAGAAAAACCCAAATCAGCTAAGGATGTATAGGCTCTTAATAAGGGGGGCGGTACTTTCGCTATCATTTCTACCCGGTTTTCTAATCCCGTATTTTTTACAACCTGCTGTAAATTATTCCATAACAAACCTCCTCCAATAAATACAAGACGATAATCCCGTGGCAGGTAGCGCATCATTTCAATTAAGTCTAAAGCACCACGTCCGGCATGAATACCAATACCCTGCATGAGCATAATTTTTTTTCCGGCCCAATGTTCGGGCTTGGGAATAGGTGTAAAAACAATGTCATCCGGTACATTTCTTATAACACTAATATTTTTATTGCCATACTCGTTTTGGTATATTTTTTTAATAGATTCGTTGACAGTATAAACTACCGGAAGTTTTGGGAAAATAAAGTTTTCAAAAAATTTCCATACCTTTTTTTTGAACGGCGCATTTTGTAATTCCGGTACACCCGTAAAATACTCATGGCTGTCGTAAAAAATAGATTTGCTTCTTAAGCGGCTAACCATATAATTAGGTACCAAAGTGTCTAGGTCGTTGGCCAACAAATAATCTGTCTTTATAAATAGCAGCTTGAAGAATAGTCTTAAATTAAATTCGGCATACAATAAAAAACCTTTTGAGAACCAGCATTTTATTCTTTTTGCAGAAAAGTTATATGTGTCCAGTGGCAAGCTATTGTTCGGCTCTCTGGCAATTACATGTACTATAAAACCCATCTGTTGTAAAGTATTGCAAATACGTATTACCCTTTGATCGGTTGTGAGTTCGGAAATGACAGATACTGTTATTCTTTTCTTCATGCCTAAAATTTACCTGCCGGTATCGGTTTGTATTATACTATGAATTTTTTCTGCAGCATTGCCTTTGCCAAAAAGATGATTGGAGAAATTTGATGATAATACCTGTAATTGGTTATATCTTTCTATAATAATATCTGTTTGAGGCAAAGCACTGAGGCTACAGTTTTCAAGTCCTATTTCCGGCCAAAAAAGCACCGGAGAAATAATAAGGCTTTTTTTACTGCTGAAATAGGCTTCGCGAGATACGCCACCGCTATCGGTTATAACTGAGTTACTGTTTTGTAAAAAACCTTTCATTTCTTTGTATCCGAGCGGTGGCAGAACGTTAAATTTGGGTTGAATATCGTAATCTTTCAGCCTTTTTTTTGTGTGTGGGTGCAGGGGTACCAATACTGGTATTTGCTTGTGAATATAATTGAGGGCATTTACAATAGCCAATAATGTTTTGGCATTGCCTATATTAGCCGCCCTGTGAATGGTGCAGGCTATATATTCTTTTTCATTTAGATGTGGAATTATAGGTTTCGTTTTTAAAAAGGCATCAAACATTAGATCTCCCGTTAGGAAAGTTTTTCCGGAAATTCCCGCACCATACCCCTCATTTTTCAATGTATTGTAATTTAATGCAGTGCAGCAATAATTTACATCAGCCAGCCTGTCGGTTATTATTCTGTTCATTTCTTCGGGCATACTTAAATCGCCCGTGCGGATGCCACCTTCAAAATGGTGTAATACCATGCCGGCTCTTTTAGCAGCCATGGCAGCGGCTAATGTAGTATTTGTATCGCCATAAGTAAATACAATTGCTCCCGAATACTGCCGAAACAAAGGTTGCAAAGCATTAGAAGTAT
>JBKEEB010000066.1:0-40545 GCA_047975735.1 Niabella sp. | reverse complement strand
TGGAGACATGCTGCACTTTTTAGAGGCGAGTTTTTTTTAAAGGGCACTCAAGCCCCTTAGCCTGTAGGAATTTTTCAAATTCCTTATAGAAATCATCGCACTGAACGAAAATTTCTACTAACTTTATACCTGTCATTAGTTCAGCATTTAGATTGTGTTTTTTGTTTACATCACAAATTTAAAGCTGAACTTTTGTTTTTCCAGTAATAACTACCTGAATTTCTTTAATTTACTTATCGAACTCACGTTAATATTACTGGCATTATTCATTGAAATACCAATAGCATCGGCAACATCAATCCGAGCACTTTGTAATGTTATGCTCGTTGTTGTTCCAGATGTTTTGCTAATATTTGCATTAAGGGCAATATTTGCTGTTCCACTATTTATTATTACTGCTGTGCCGGCGTTTAACAGGTTTTGAATATCAGTAGTACTAACATTTCCCACTCCCGAAAAAGTTTTAGGGTTTGTTCCTGATGAGGAAACACCACTTGTTACTGACGTTGAAATAGTAATTTGAGCTTTGGAAACTATCGTTGTAAAACAAAGCGCAAAAATAAACAGGTTGTTTTTGAAATGGCTTCGCATAAAGCCACCTACGGCTGATAAAACATTCATAGCTTTATTAATTTTGGTATGAGTTTAAAGGCAAATAAGTTTATATAAATCAGAAAAAATATATATACTTAATTTTAGGTAAGGTATAGCTTGCGTTCTTTTTATGATTTTTTTTTACTCGAACACTGTTTTTAAATGTTCAATCCGCCACAAGCACTGATGGTTTGTCCTGTAATATATGATCCCATTTCACTGGCTAAAAATAATGCCACATTTGCAATGTCTTCGCCTTTAGCAAATCTTCCAAGTGGAATATCTGCCAGATATTTTGATGCGCCATCGCTATCATTAAGATAATGAGTCATATCGGTTTCTACAAAGCCCGGAGCTATGGCGTTACACCTAACGTTTCTGCTTCCAAGTTCTTTAGCCACGCTTTTTGTAAACCCTATAATACCCGCTTTACTTGCTGCATAGCTTGACTGGCCTGCATTTCCCATTTCGCCAATTACCGAACTCATGTTGATGATGCTGCCACTTTTTGCTTTCATCATGGGGCGAATTACTAACTTGGTCATATAAAAAACACTGTTTAAGTTAGTGTTTAAAACATCCTGCCACTGTTCAGGCGTAAGCCTTAATAATAAATTATCTTTTGAAATTCCGGCATTGTTTACACAAATATCGATGGTTCCAAATTCTTTCAACACATCATTTACAAAAACCTCACACTGCTCTAATATGCCGGCATTGCTTTGATAGGCTTTGGCTTTTACACCCATTGCTGTTAGCTTTTCCTCTAAGGCCGTTGCTCTTTCTGCACTACTATCACTTACATAAGTAAACGCCACATTAGCTCCCTGTTCTGCAAATTTTATAGCGATGGCTTCGCCAATACCTCTTGCTGCGCCTGTTACGATTGCTGTCTTGTTCTCTAAAAGTTTCATTTAGCTGAATTTGGTTTATACAAAGAAAAACATTTTGATTTGATGTACAAATAAATGTCGGCATTTTTAAAGGAATTTAAACCTACCGTCCCATATACACCATTAATATTTGAACATCACTTGGGTTGATGCCTGAAATACGGCTGGCCTGACCTAAAGTGCGGGGCTTTATTTTATTGAGTTTTTCGCGGGCTTCATTTCCTAAAGATCTTAATTTGCCATAATCAAAATTATCGGGAATAATATGGTTTTCCATTTCTGCCATCCGATTTACCAACTCCCTTTCCTTTTCAATATAGGTTTCGTATTTTACCTGAATGGCGGCCTGTTCCAAATCTTCTCTTTTTATGGTAAAAAGTTTTTCACCAATTTGTGGGACGGCCTCTAACAAATCTGCAATTTCTATTCCGGGTCTTAACAAAATTTTTTCAAGTTTTTGTTTTTCTGAAATGGGTGAAGATTTGATTTGCTCCAAGAAAGGATTAATCTGATCGGGCGTTACGCTGGTTTGACTAAGAAAGGTTTTTATTTCTTCTACGCTTTGTTGCTTTTCTGCCACTCTGTTCATTCTTTCCTGCGATGCCAATCCTATGGCATGGCTTAACGGAGTCAATCTGGTATCGGCATTATCCTGACGCAGTAATGTTCTGTATTCTGCGCGGGAAGTAAACATTCTGTATGGTTCTTCGGTACCTTTATTAATTAAATCGTCAATTAAAACCCCAATATAGGCTTCGCTTCTTTTTAATGTAAACGGATCCTTTTCCTGCACGTTCTGGTGTGCATTTATTCCGGCCATTAATCCCTGACAAGCGGCTTCTTCATAGCCGGTTGTTCCGTTTATTTGTCCGGCAAAGAATAAGTTATATATTAATTTTGTTTCTAATGTGTTTTTAAGTTGTGTTGGTGGAAAGTAGTCGTACTCAATAGCATATCCGGGTCTGAAAAAGCGTACATTTTCAAAGCCCGGTACTAATTGCAGGGCTTTATACTGTACATCTTCGGGTAAAGATGTTGAAAATCCGTTTACATAAATTTCCACCGTATTCCAACCTTCTGGTTCAATAAACAGTTGATGTCTTTCTCTTTCCGCAAATCGATTTATTTTATCTTCTATACTGGGGCAATAGCGCGGACCAACGCCATCTATTCTTCCGGCATACATGGGGCTTCTGTCGAAACCTGTTTTTAATATTTCGTGAACCTGTTTGCTGGTATAAGTAATCCAGCAACATTTTTGCCCGGAGGCTTGCAGCTTTTCTGTATCCATAAAAGAAAAACCAACAATATCTTCATCGCCCTCCTGCACTTCCATTTTGCCGTAATCTAAACTGCGGCCATCTACTCTGGGGGGAGTTCCTGTTTTTAACCGGTCGCTTTCAAATCCTAAATCCACTAATTGTTCAGTAATTCCGGTGGCAGCTTTTTCGGCAACCCTTCCACCACCAAATTGCTTTTCACCAATATGAATAATTCCGTTTAAAAAGGTTCCGTTAGTAAGTACTACCGCTTTAGCTTTTATTTCGTGTCCCAAACCGGTTACAACACCACAAACCCTTTTATCTTTAACAATTATTCCTTTTACCATATCCTGGTAGAAATCTAAATTAGGGGTTTGTTCTAAGAGGTGTCTCCACTTTGCTGCAAATAACATTCTATCACTTTGAGCTCTGGGACTCCACATTGCCGGGCCTTTACTACGGTTAAGCATACGAAACTGTATCATAGTTTCATCCGTAACAATGCCGGAATAACCACCCATTGCATCAATTTCTCTTACAATCTGTCCTTTTGCAATACCTCCCATTGCCGGGTTGCAGCTCATTTGGGCAATAGTTTGCAAATTCATGGTTACTAAAAGGGTTTTTGAACCCAAATTTGCTGCTGCTGCTGCTGCCTCACAACCTGCATGTCCGGCACCTACTACTATTATATCATATTCAGGAAACATCCGGCAAAGTTAGGCATTCATAAAAAAAGTATTGTTTCACGTGAAACAGGTATCCGGTTAATACTAATAAATAACCAAATTTCATAGTATGAAAACGTTGTTCCACGTGAAACGATTAATTCTTAAAATAAATATTAAGTAATAAATCCTCATGTTTTCTCATCTCTAAAATTTCATCTTTAGTTTTATCTCCAAAACCACATAAATGCAAGATGCCGTGAAAAATAACCCTGTGTATTTCTTTATTAATACTAATATTAGCAACCTCAGCATTATCTCTAATACGATCAAGACTAATATATAATTCGGCTTCTATATTACTATCAGAAGGTTCAGTAAAAGGAAAAGTAATTATGTCGGTATAATAATTATGGTTTAAAAAATCTATATTTATTTGAAGTAGCTCCTCATCTGTACAAAAAATAACTCTAATTTCCCCTGTACTTTTTTTTCCTTGCTGTATAAGAATATTAGAAATAAACCTTTTCAACTTTTTAATATTACGCAGTGTAAAAGGAGCTTGCTTAAAAAATGAAACCTTGATTATATTTACTTCTTCCATAATTCCAAAATTCGTAAACAAAAAACAAACAACAACGTTAGTTTTGCAATATGGATAAAAATACGCCACTTTTATTATCTGAACTTAAAAAAGGACAAAAAGCAAAAATTACAAAATTTAGCTCAGAAGATATTTTTCTGAAATTAATGGAAATGGGTTGTCTTCCGGGAGAACAGATAGAAGTACTTAAAATTGCACCACTTAACGATCCAATTTCTATATCCGTTGCAGGTTATACACTAAGTTTGCGCGTTGAAGAAGCCAGAAATATTGAAGTAGAAGTTTTACCTTAAATACAGTAAGATGAAAATAGGACTATTCTTTGGTTCGTTCAATCCCATACATCATGCACATTTAATAATAGCCAAAAATATACTTAATCAAAAATTGGTAGATAAAATTTGGTTTGTAGTTTCACCGCATAACCCCCTTAAAGAAACGAAATCTTTATTAAACGAAAATCAACGTTTATACCTTTTAAATTTAGCAATTGAAGGGGAAGCCGATTTAAAGGCTTCTGATGTTGAGTTTTTTTTACCGCGTCCCTCCTATACCAGCCACACACTCAATTACTTAAAAGAAAAGAATCCTACACATGAATATTCTGTAATAATGGGAGGTGATAGTTTTTTTAATATAAAGAAATGGAAAAATTATAATTATATAATAAATAATTATAATATATTATTATATAATCGTCCTGGCTTTATTGTAAAAAATGATTTGAATGCCAAACTCACCCCTGTAAATGCTCCTCTTTTGGAACTTTCGGCAAGTACAATAAGACAACTTATAAAAGAAAAAAAATCAATTCGTTATTTATTACCGGATAATGTAATTGAAGAAATTGAAAAAGCCGGATATTATAGAAAATAGCTATTAAAAAATAGCTCCTAATAATACACAACCGACTACTATTACAGGAGCCGGAATTTTAGTGAATAGTAATACACCGGCAGAAAAGCATAATACTAAAATATTAGTTACTCCTAACATTCCGCCGCTTAAAAAACTAATATCTTTTATAATATAAACAGTGGATCCCATCATAATACCCATTACTGCAGCATTAATACCTTCTAAAGAACGATAAATGACAGAAAACTTTTTTAAATTATACCATATAGGAAAGAAAAATAATACCAATAAAGCACTTGGTAAAAAAATAGCAACCATACCAATAATACCACCTGCAATATGCATAGATACGCCCATATCGTCTAAAGCCAACCCTCCGGTATAAGAAGCAATAGAAAATACAGGACCCGGAACTGCTCTTACTAATCCCATTCCTAATAACATATCTTCCCTATCAACCTGCACAACGTTTGGATTTTTTTCTTTAACCACTTCCGGACGTACACTAAATTGCTCATACATCATGGGCATTAAAACATTACCGCCACCAAAGACCAAGCTTCCCATCCTGTATGTATTTTCAAACAAACTAATTGGTTTTCTGGACACCCAATCATTTTTTCTTGCTGTTTCACTTAAAATACCGGCAACAATAAAAATAATAGCAAATAACCAAATATTCCACCATTGAATCTTTTTTGGCTTATCATGTATTTGAGGAATTCTTTTTTTACTCAAATTTGTAATTATTCCACCAACTATAATAAGTATTGGAATAACAAACGGTTTACCAAAAAAATAAAATGTAAAGAAAGCTGTAATAACTGCTATTATACCGGTAATTAAATTTTTTACAGAGTACGGCCATGCTGCAAAAGAAGCATAAATTAAAAACCCAGCCGCCATAGGTACTATATACTTAAATATACCAGTAACAGTAGAACCTTTATCAAAAAAATTAACTAAAAAAGAAAAAGCTAACATTATAGTACAAGCTGGTAAAATCCACACTAATAATGTTAATATAGCCAATGGCACTCCCCCTCTTTTATAACCAATTAATGTAATAGTTTGTACAGAAGATGCACCCGGTAATAATTGACAAAATGCATTATACTCTAATAATTCTTCTTCACTAACATAGGGAGTTTGACGCACAAAAGTTTTCATAGCCATAGCTATATGTGCCTGCGGGCCACCAAAAGCAGTAAGCCCATGCATTAAGACCAATTTTAAAAAATGCAAATGGCGTAGTAGCATACAAAAACATCAGCTTTTTTAGCCAATGTACTTTAAAGTTAAAATTTTTTAATTTTAAACTATTAAAAAATTTATAGTCCCGCTTGCTTGCTAATTTCTAACATTCTGTCAATAGGCTTTTTAGCTGCAATACGTAATTGTTCATCCATTACAATATCAGGTCTTTCATATTTCATACACAGGTAAATTTTCTCCAAAGTATTTCTTTTCATGTGCGGACAATCATTACAAGCACAAGCATTATCAGGTGGAGCCGGAATAAATTTTTTGTGCGGACTTGCTTTTTCCATTTGGTGCAAAATACCGGTTTCGGTGGCTACAATGTACTCATTAGCATCATCATTCATCGTATATTTCAATAATCCGGTAGTAGAGCCAATAAAATCAGCCATTTTTAAAAGTGGCTCTTCACACTCTGGGTGTGCAATTAACTTAGCCTGAGGATATTCTTGTTGAAGCCTAATTATTTTTTCCAAACTAAAAATTTCATGCACCATACATGCTCCGTTCCACAACAACATATCCCTACCCGTAACCTTGTTAATATACGCACCCAAGTTTTTATCAGGAGCAAAAATTATTTTCTGTTCCTTAGGAAAACTTTCCACAATTATTTTAGCGTTACTACTGGTAACAATAACATCACTTAACGCTTTAATACCGGCACTGCAATTTATATAGCTCACAACTACATGATCGGGATGTTCTTCTTTAAACTTTTTAAACAATGGCGGCGGACAACTATCGCTCAATGAACAGCCAGCTTTAAAATCGGGTATCACAACTGTTTTAGTAGGATTTAAAATTTTAGCTGTTTCGGCCATAAAATGTACTCCGGCAAAAACAATCATATCGGCATCCGTTTTTTCAGCTTCCTGGGCAAGACCTAAACTATCTCCAATATAATCTGCAATATCTTGAATATCAGACTATTGGTAATAGTGCGCTAATACAACGGCATTTTTTTCCTTCTTTAATTTTTCAATTTCCTCAAACAAATCAAGCGTTGGATCCACATCTAAATCCAAAAACCCTTTTTCTTCTAAATCATTCAATGCTGTTTGTAAAACTTCTACCATAGTTTTAAATTTTTAAAGTCAATGCAATGTTACAAAGCCAAAATCAATTTCTACAATTTTTTTTCTTTTCTAAGAATAATAATAAATAATATAATTTTATAAATAAACCTTATTATTATTATGGCTGTGAATTAGTGGATAACTATTTTTAAAATATAAAAGAAACTAATAAAATTATAGTTATTAACATTATAAAAACAGTAATTAACAAGGATGGTTTAATAAAAAGCGTAATAAAGATAGTTTATTAAGACAATTGTGAATAATAGAATATTAATAAGTTTTTACAAAGAAGAAGAAATTTTTCTGTTAATAAACTATGCAAAAAAAGAGGATGATTAACCAAAAGTAGAAAGATAAAAAAAAAGAAGTTTTTTACATCAATCTATTAGTTTTCATACCAACGTTTCACACAGGATTATTCACATATTTTATACACTATTCACATATCTTTGGGGATAAAAACTTGCTAATTTTAGTACTATTGCCTGTCTTACACAAAAAATTAAGCTTGGTTTATTAAATAAATTTAAAATAATGAGAAAAAATTTACTGGTTGTATTGCTAATTCTATGCAGTATGATAGTTAAGGCTGATGAAGGAATGTGGTTACCGCAGTTACTCGAATCTATGAACGAAAAAAGAATGAAATCTTTAGGTATGAAAATAACAGCCAAAGATATTTATGATATTAATAAAGGGAGCCTTAAAGATGCCATTGTGAGTTTTGGAGGTTTTTGTACCGGAGAAGTAGTTTCGGATAAAGGATTGGTATTAACCAATCATCATTGTGGATTTGATGCAATTCAAAATCACTCAACATTAGATCATAATTATATAAGAGATGGTTTTTGGGCGCGCAATAATGCAGAAGAACTAACCAACCCCAGCCTTTTTGTAACTTTTATTGTAAGAATAGATGATGTTACCCAACAAATGTTGAAGGGTGTAAATATTTCAATGAAAGAAAATGAAAGACAGTCAGTGATAGATAAAAACTTTTATGGGTTAAAAGAAACTATAAAAAAGGCATCTTATCAGGATGCTTTTGTACGGGCATTTTATGATGGTAATAAATATTATATGTTTATAACAGAAACCTATAAAGATGTAAGATTAGTTGGTGCGCCGCCATCCTCCATCGGAAATTTTGGAAAAGACAGCGATAACTGGATGTGGCCAAGGCATACTGCGGATTTTAGTGTATTTAGAATTTATGCAGGGCCTGATAATAAACCGGCAGAATATTCTCCCAATAATAAACCATACATACCAAAGAAATCGTTAAAAATAAATTTGAACGGTTTAAAAGAAGGTGATTTTACAATGATTTTTGGTTTTCCCGGAAGAACAAATGAATATTTACCGAGTGAAGCTGTACGCCAAATTGTAGAAGTGAACGATCCGGCAAAAATTTTTGTGAGATCAAAAGCATTGGCCGTAATTGATAAGTATATGCGTGCCGATGAATCTATAAAAATAAAATATGCTTCAAAATATGCCCGCATTAGTAATGCCTGGAAAAAATGGCAGGGAGAAGTATTAGGTCTTACTAAAACCAATGCAGTACAAAAAAAGAAGAATTATGAAACGGCGTATATAAAAAATCTGCAGCGTAATTCCGAATTAAATAATAAATACGGAACGGTATTGCAACAATTGATTGAAAAATATAAATTAATAGAACCGTATTCACTATCAAAAGATTATTATCTTGAAATAATAAGTAAGGTAGAACTATTTACAATCATTAGTAAAATAAAAGCACTGCAAAAAAGTAAAGAAAAAAATAGCAGCGACTACGGAATTAAAATACAGGAGAGCCTAAACGAGCTTACATCTTTGTTTAGCGAATATTCAACACAGGTGGATAAAGAACTTTTTGCTGCCATGATGGAAATTTATATTGAAAAGCAGCAAAAGGAATACATAGCCCTACAAGCTGTAGAGCAATTCAAATCAAATAAAGAAAACTATCAATCCTGGGCAGAAAACATATATTACAACAGCTTTTTTGTTAAAGAAAAAAATGTTATTGATGCATTAAAAAATAATCCTGATATTTTATATGAACAATTAAAAACCGATCCTGTAGCAATTCTTATAAACGATATGAGTGATGTATATAATAATACAATAGCCGGATCTTTAAATACACTTCAGGCAGATATTAATAATTTGCAAAGAATGTATATGCAATTACAGATGGATGTGATGAAAAATAAAAACTTTTACCCCGATGCCAACAGCACTTTACGGGTGGCTTTTGGTAATGTAAATGGCTATGAGCCTGCCGACGGAAAAAAATATTTTTACTACACATATCTGGATGGTGTGATGGAAAAATACCAACCGGGCGATTACGAATTTGATGTACCACAAAAACTAATTGATCTATATAAAACAAAAAATTATGGACAATATGGAGTAAACGGAAAAATGCCGGTTTGTTTTATTGCTACCAATCACACCACCGGAGGTAATAGCGGTAGCCCTGCATTAGATGCTTATGGAAACTTAGTAGGCATTAATTTTGACCGGGTTTGGGAAGGAACTATGAGCGATATTAATTACGACCCTTCTATTTGCAGAAATATTATGGTTGACATTCGCTATGTACTATTTATTATTGATAAATATGCCGGTGCCGGACATCTTGTAAAGGAAATGACAATTGCATCTGTAAAAAAATAAATTTGTAACAACCTTTACCTTTTACCGTAAAAAAAACCATGTTCACCGAAAACAATATTAAAATTGTACTGACAAAATGTAAAAAGGTACAGCTTTTGATACATAATAATTACAATATTGTAAAAAATAAAAAAACAAAAAAATGGTAAATAGTAAACATGTAGCAACTTTCATTTTGGGTGCCTTAGCCGGGCTGGCAGCAGGAAAATACGCCAGCATGACACCGGAAGAAAAAGAAAAGATGATGGCTAATTTAAAAGAAAAGGCTAATAATTTGAAGGACGAAGCTGTAAAAGCAACCGATCAGGCAACTGATTATTTTTCCGAATTAAGCCAAAAAGGTACTGATGCCATTAAAGAGCATTTTCCCGGTGCGGAAAAGTGGATGAACGATATTTTTGGTAGTAAAAAAACAGAAGAAACCAACACCGCCTCTGAAAGTACAGAAAATACAACCCCCGGGGCTTAAGAAAAGTAATTAATAACAGGTGTAGTGTATGTCGTGGTTTAATTTAAAGCACGACATTTTTTTAGGAAAAAATCTTAAACGTATCCTTATCTACTAAAAAAGGAAATCTTTTGCGGGTTTCAAGCAAGCTATCTTTTTTTAAAGTAATAGTAAAAATATCTTCATCTTTTTCTTTATGGTATAATATTTCACCAAGTGGGTTAATAACCATCGAATTGCCGGAATAGCTAATTTGCTTACCATCAGGCCCCACTCTGTTTACACCAATTACATAACACTGGTTTTCTATGGCGCGCGCCTGTAATAAGGTTTTCCAGGCAAGACAACGTGCTGCAGGCCAGTTAGCCACATTAATTAAAATATCGTACTCGGGGGCTTCATCAGGAAGCATATCCTGCCTTGCCCATACAGGAAAGCGAAGATCATAACAAACCTGTAAATTAATTTTCCACCCTTTTACAGAGGCTATCAATCTTTTACTACCGGCGGTAAAAAAATTATTTTCTTCAGCAAAGGCAAACAGATGGCGTTTATCGTAAAAACCAAACTGTCCGTTAGGCAGCATCCATATAAGGCGGTTGTAAAAAGCAGTATTTCCGTCGGGCAAATAGTCTTTAATAATGATACTTCCGGTAATAATAATTTTATGTTGGGCGGCTATATTTTGCATCCATTGTACTGTTTCGCCATCCATTGTTTCGGCTAAGGCCGTATTCATTGTAAACCCGGTAGAAAACATTTCGGGCAACACCACCAATTCGGTTTTACAGGCAACCGAAGCAATTTTTTCCTCAAACATTTTTAAGTTGGCGGTTTTATCCTCCCAAAAAATAGCTGACTGTATGGTGGTGATGGTAAGTGAACTCATTATTGATAAAAATACTGAAACAAAAAATTAATCCTTCTTAAACAAACCATTTACCAAATCTGTTTCAAACCCTTTCTGTATTAAGTAGTCTGAGGTTTTTCGCATTTTAATGAACCGGTTCTTTTCGCCCTTCAGGGTTTCCCATTTTTTAGTAAAAAGTTTTTTTAAAGTAGCGTTGTAGGCCTCTTCATCTATTTCCTGCAATCCTTTTTTTATACAATAAGGACTAATGTTTTTAAACAGGAGTTGTTTTATTATTTTGTTTCTTCCCCATTGTTTTTGCCTGAAATGTCCGCCAACAAAGTTTTTGGCAAATCGCTCCTCGTTTAAATAGTTTTCTTCAATTAAGGATGCTATAATTTCATCATGATGTTTTTTCCAAACGCCCAATTGAAATAGTTTGTCCACCACATCCTGATGGCATCGTTCGCTATAGGCGCAAAAATATTTCAATTTTTGCAAAGCTTGTTCCGGCGTTAGCGATGTGGACATTATTCTTCTAAAATGGGCAAACAGCCAAATTCTGCTTTAAGCTGGTCATCATAATGATCGGCCTGTGTGAATAAATTTTTAAATTCCGAAATTCCGGATTCTTTGGTAACATCCAAATCATATAACAAACGGCTAAGTACAATATTGTTTTTTACGCAACTTAAAACCAGCCCGGTGGGTTTATTATTTTCCTGTAAAAGAAACTGGTACAGCTCTTTAATTTTAGAAAGATCGGATGGCATTTGGCACAGATAAGCATCCCCGGCTATAAAAAAATTTTCGGTGTTATAAGAAATTTTTACTTTGGCAGAGCCTTCTTTAATAGTCCATATATTATTGCCGTCTCTTGCTAATTTAATATCCTTGCCCAGTTCTTTTAAAATATCTTCAATTAGTTTAGCAGTACCTACTGTTTCAACTTCTTTTTCGGGAACCTCCGGAAGTTTTACCTGCGAGCCACAACTGGGGCAATATTTACTACTATCAATATTATTGGCTGTTACTAAAAAATCGCAATTGGCGCAGCGCGTGGCGGCGTTACCTTTATAGGGCCGGTATATTTCAAAAGCCTGACGCAAATAGCTCACAGGCAAAGCAAAACCCAAATTATCTCCTCCGCGGATGATGAAAGAGTTCACGCCTATAATTTCACCATTGTAATTTACCAGGGGGCCACCGCTATTACCGGGGTTAATGGCTGCATCAATTTGTATAAAACGTAATCCGTCCCGCACACGATCAACTTTTGAAATTACACCCTGTGTTGCAGAATAGCTTAAACCATACGGATGCCCGATGGCAATTACGGCATCGCCGTCTTTTAATTCTTCATAACGCCCAAGTGCAATTTCGGGTAGCGTAGTATTTTCTGGCGGTTGTAAAAAAGCAAGATCGTGTTTTTTATCGGTGTACCATACGCGGCTCAGGCTTCTTTCAAAGTCTTTACCGGCAATGGTTACTTCGGCCTCATCACCTACAACATGGCTGTTGGTTACAATCAAATCAAATTCTCTTACATAAAAACCGGTTCCGTTACCACCTTGTGTGGCTATTTGAATAATGGCTTTCTGGTAATTATTTATAATATCTTTTGAATCCACTTTTTATAATTTTAAAATCAACTTTCTAAGTTTAAGACTTTTACCTGGTTTGTAAACGATTCGTTAAAGGCTAACAGCCCTGTATAGTTTAAATTACCGGTTTTAAAAACCATAAACGGATACTTGGGTCGCCAAACGCTAATAATTTTATTAATCCGATTATTAATACTGTTATAATTAAAGTTTTTTTTCTGTGGGTCATAATAATCATCTTGTTGCCCAAGCGAAGAAAAATATTCAGGATAATTTATCCTCATATAAAGCTCAAAGAGTTCGGTAACCGGCCTGGGCAAACTATAAGAGTATTGGTTATAGGCCAAACCATACTCTACAACCCGGTTAGCAAAATACTCGTGGTTATTTACCCGGTACCATTGCATATTTTTATTACTTTCTTCAATAACATCTGCAATGGTTTTAATATTGGGCGGTGCAACAATGGCAAAAGTGTGTCTGGAGCGAAACAGGCTCTTAAAAATTTCTTCCTTCGGCTTTGCCTGCAATTCTTTAAAAGCATCCATCATGTCCCTGTTTTTTTCAATAATAGGACGATCGTCTTTTTTGAAATAAATGGCAACTATTTTTTCTATATCATTCAAAAGGCTTCCTTCGGGAACAATTAAAAAATCAATGCGATAGGCCAACGTTAGGAGTAAATAGTTAATCCCCCCGGAAAAGTCGTTGCTGTTAATGGCGGCTATTTTTTCCAGCGTTTCTTTTATCCAACTTTGTATAGCATCGTATTTCGCTTGTTTTTCTTTTTCGGGAATTTCAATAATATGATCATTACCTACTGTTTCAAGTGTATTGAAATCATCAATAAGCAAATCATCCTGCTTATCGCTTTTGGTAGCCAGTTCTTTTAAGCCGTAATACAACTTATTGGGGTTAGCGGTTAGCATACTGGTGTCAAAACGCATACACAAATCATCCTCTTCCAATGCGAAACGACTATAGTAAAGGCCAAAATTCATTTCTAATAAGCGGCGCATAACAGGTACAGAGGGTTGCGGCATTCTGGCCAGTTTAACCTTGGCGGTCAGCTGTCCGTCTTGTACGCGCCCTTCAATTATTTTTGATCCTTGATACAGCTTGAAATCGGCTGTTTCTCCCGAGCGATTGTAATCAAGATTATTAACGGCATCATCTTTCAGATAATTAAAAAAAGAATCCATGCTTTCGTATGGTTTATTATCCTTAAAATAATTATCTGCGGTCGTCCAACGATTGGTTTTCTCTAATGATTTATTATTATCAGAATACCGGCCAAAAGTAATATCCTGTCCAAAGTTTCTTTCCGAAGCTGATTGAGAGCCCGAATCTTTCTTTCCCCAATTAAAAAGTTTGTTAAACATAAAGAATAGATTAAAGGGGAAAGATACAAAACAAGCATTAACCGCAAAGAAAAATAACAGATTCTTTTATATAGGTAACATTGTTATGGGCTTAAAGCCGGAAGAATCAGCAAGGATACTATCTTTCCCCCGACCATTAAAATAGCTAAAACTATGACCGCCGGAATTCTGATAGGCTTTTATAACCCCGTTTTCTTTTATAAATAAAACATCCACACCGGCATTTGTATCTACTTTATAGGCATATATTTTAGAGCAAAATCCCCGAAAATCACTTAAATACAAAAATATATTTCCGTCAAAAAGTCCCACAAGGTATATTGCTGTAGCCGGGGTATTAAAGTTATTGGTTATAAATTTTAAAATACCCGGTATTTCTTTCTTGGTTCCCGATGATAGTGTAAGGTGCGCACCGCATAACAACGAAGCGGTTTCTATTAAAAGCGCTGTGCAGGAGGAAAGGTTGGGGAAAACAATAAAAGAATCATGCGTTACAATATTTTTAAAGAAGCCGTCTTTCCCAAAAACGGGAGAAACTTCCATAGCAATTGAGTTTTCAGGTAACATAAATTATCGGTGTTTAAGGGGTTTAAAAACAACAAGGGAATAATAAATTTACATTTTTTTTTTATTCGTTCAGAAATATACTATAAAATTGTAGCTTCGCTACCATTTAATTGTGTAATTTTAGAAAGATAGAAAAGTAAAAATAATCAGATGAAGTTCATTGTTTCCTCCACAGCCTTGCTGAAGCATTTACAAAATATTTCTGGTGTAATTAATGCTAATACGGTATTGCCTATTTTAGAAGATTTTTTGTTTGAGATTGACAAAAACAAGCTCACCATTGTTGCCACCGATCTTGAAACGGTAATGAGAACAGAAATGTCTGTTGAAGCTAAGGATACCGGACGTGTTTGTATTCCTGCTAAAATATTGATTGATTCGTTGAAAAACATTCCGGATCAACCGCTCACATTTACCATAGATAAAAACTTTGGTGTTGAAATTACCAGCGATAACGGGAAATATAAAGTGATGGGCGAAAACCCCGATAATTTTCCAAAAGAACCGGAAGCAGATGACACAACGTCTTTTACAATGACATCTTCGGCACTTTATACTGCAATTAGTAAAACTTTGTTTGCCACCAGTTCAGATGATTTAAGGCCAGCCATGACAGGCGTGTTTTTTGAATTTGACGAAAAAGGCATACAGTTTGTAGCTACCGATGCACACCGGTTGGTAAGATATAAAAGAACAGATGTTAGCTCGCCCGGTACAGACTCTTTTATTGTACCCCGTAAGCCGTTAAACTTGTTGAAATCAATACTGCCGGATAATGAAGACGAAATAACACTCAACTATAACAGTAATCATTTTTTTGTACAACATGGCGAGTCAAAAATGAGTTGTAGGTTGATTGATGCGCGCTTTCCCGATTATCGGGTGGTAATCCCCACAGAAAATCCGTATAAGCTGGTGGTAAACCGTCAGGATTTTATGGGTGCTTTACGCAGGGTAAGCGTATTTAGTAATAAAAGCACTTATCAGGTGGCACTTAATATTACCGGTAGCGAACTACAATTGGCTTCTCAGGATGTAGATTTTAGTTTTGAAGGAAACGAGCGTATGAAATGCCAGTATAATGGCGAAGATTTGGTAATTGCTTTTAATGCTAAATTCTTAATTGAAATGTTGAATGCTACAGAAAGCGAAGAAGTATTTATGGAGCTGAGTACTCCCTCCAAAGCGGGATTAATAAAACCAATGGAGCAGGACGAAAACGAAGCGTTGTTAATGTTAGTAATGCCTTTAATGCTGAACCAGTAAAAAAACAACCCATCATATAGCGAAGCAAGCATTATGATGGATTGAAAAATATAAAGAAAAGCTCACTGATTTAAAAGTGGGCTTTATTATTTTTAAGACGAATTAATCTATCGTAATGAGTACACAAAAAACTATTTTTTTCTTTATTATTATTTTGATGACAGCTGCTTGTAACCCGGCCAAACGTTTAAACAAAGCGGTTGCAGCAAAAAAGGAACAGGATGTTAAGGTAGTGTTTCCTGCGCAGCCTGTTGCTACACCAGCCAATATTAATATGGTGTATGACTATGAAAATTTATTTACGCAGCAGCAGGAAAAAAAATTAGATAGCCTCCTAAGAGTTTTTGAAAAAAGCAACCTCATTCCTATTAAGTTGGTTACCATAACAAAAGCACAAACACAAGGAAGCAATTTTGATACTAATACAGAACAGTCTTATAAAGAATGGGATTTATCGCACGGTAAATCCGGTAAAGGATTGGTAATTACTCTTAGTAAAGAAATGGATAAGGCAAAAGCAGATTACGGTCCTTTTGTAGCCAAATTTGTAAACAAAGAAGAAATGGACGACATTATTAACCAACAAAAAATAAAAGCTTATTCTGATGGAGATTTTGAAGCAACTTGGCAAGGGCTAAACCAGTTTATGGATTTAATTCGTAAAAAAATAGCAATGTAGCCACACAAAACGGCTATAAAAAATGTACATATTATTATTTCTATGTAACTTGAAGTAATAAAACAAAAAATGAAATTCAGGGTTGCTGCTGTTTACGATAATTATATTTCGGCCAATATTGCAATGGGATTGTTGCAAAACGAAAATATTAATTGCTGGCTAAAAGATGAAAATACTGTAACCATTGACCCCATCCTCACAAATGCTGTTGGTGGCATAAAGCTGATGGTTCCGGAAGTTCAGCTGGATAGAGCTTTTAGTATTTTAGATAAAACAAAACAATCTTTTAATAAACAACATCCCTGCCCACAATGTGGCTCAAACAATATTGAATATGTGAGCACGCCCAAAAAAGCGTCTAACTTATGGGGTACCATCATTAGTGCTTTGTTTTTAGGAGCTCCCACTCCCATTGACAAGCTGTATCATTGTTTTAATTGCGGCAACGAATTTGAAATTCAATAAATGTGGATAGAAGAAACGATACAATATTTTTCAACCCTGGAGCAACGCCCCATAGAGCGTATGGCTTTGCTGGTGGGCGGGTTGTTGTTTTTTTGGATACTGGAGGGAGCCATACCGCTGGTGCATTTAAAATACCGTAAAACAAAACTTTCTCATGCATGGGTAAATTTTGGTTTTACCGTTATTCATTTAATAATACATACTTTTTTAGCTGTTTTTATTGTGCTGTTGTCAGACTGGTGCAAGGCGGTTGGTTGGGGATTGGTATATTGGTCTCATGCTGGAATTGTAGGCGCTATTGTAATAGGTATTCTGGCATTGGATTTTAGCAGTTGGTGGGTACATTACATTATGCACAAGAATCGTTTTTTATGGAGATTTCATATTATTCACCACAGCGATAATAAGGTAGATGTAACCACCGGTTTACGCCATCATCCTGGCGATAGCCTCCTACGCGGCATCTTTTTTTTAATACTGATATTTATTAGTGGGGCACCCATGTATAGTGTAATGATGTATCAAACATTAGTGGTAATTACAACGGCATTTACGCACGCCAATATCAGTTTGCCGGCAGCATTAGATAAGGCATTAAGTTATATTTTTATTTCTCCCAACATGCATAAGGTTCATCACCATCGAAAACAGCCCTATACCGACTCAAATTACGGTGCCGTTTTTTCCGTTTGGGACAGGTTGTTTAAAACCTTTACCACACTACACCCTACGCAAATAGTGTATGGTATTGACAAAGACTACCCCAATGAAAAAGATGAAGATTTTTTAAACCTTATAAAGTTTCCTTTTCAAAAAGAAAGCCAAAAAAACCAGTCGTAAACAATATCTTTACTCCCATAATTTTGTTTTTTTGTGTATGTATAAGGCCTTTAAAAACGGCTTCCACAAGAATCGTATTACCGCGTAAAAAAACATAAATGAAAAAAACAATAGCAGTAATTCCCGCCCGGTACGCAGCCACCAGATTTCCGGCAAAATTAATGCAACCCTTAGGGGGTAAGCCGGTAATTGTTCGTACTTATGAAGCCGTATTGGGTAGTAATTTGTTTTCTGAAGTGTGGGTTGTAACCGATAGTGAAATTATTTTTGAAGAAATTATTGCTGCTAACGGCAAAGCAATTATGAGTATTGGGAAGCACGAAAGCGGCACAGACAGAATTGCAGAAGCCGTTAAAGAAATGGATGTAGATGTGGTTGTGAATGTACAGGGCGATGAACCTTTTATTCAAAAAGAACCATTAGAAAAACTGGTAAGGCTTTTTGATAATGATGCAGTAGCGGTTGCCTCTTTAATGCGGCGGTTTGACAATACCGCAGATACGCAAAATCCCAATATGGTAAAAGTAGTTACTAACGAAAAAGGCAAAGCACTATATTTTAGCAGAAATGTTATTCCTTATCAAAGAGATGCCGATATAACCCCAGAACACTTTTTGCATGTAGGCGTGTACGCTTTTACCAAAAAAGCACTGCTTGATTTTACCTGTTGGCCGCAAAGCCTGTTGGAGCAAACAGAAAAACTGGAGCAGTTAAGGTTTTTATACAACGGCGTAGATATTTATATGGCAGAAACACAATATAAGAACATAGCTATTGACACACCAGAAGATTTGACAAAGGCAGAAAAAATACTGAAGGAACAAACATAACACCGATTCATAAAAAAATCAACTACCTTACGTGCATGAACAAAAGAACGGAAAAGTACCTAAGATATTTTCTTAATCCACTGGAGCTTTTTGGTACAAAAAGAACCCGGGAAATTCTTTCTGTAAACCCAACCATTACCCCGTCCAGACAAGAGGCGGCAAAAGTGGTAAGAACGGCATATGTTTACAACAAGGATCATGTAGATGAACTAAAAGATATTAGCTTAGAAGACTGTCTGGATCTTAACATTGATGGTAAAATCTTATGGCTCAATATAGATGGGTTACGAAAAGGAGATATTGATACCATTGGGGAGCATTTTGGAATATCACCTCTTTTAAGAGAAGATATATTAAGTGTAGGCCAAAGACCCAAAATGGATGAAATAGATGAAATCCTTTTCAGTGTAATGAATATGATTTATTTCAATGAAGAAAAAAAATCGGTTGATCAGGAGCAGATTAGTCTGGTCTTAGGAAAAAATTTTGTAATTACTTTTCAAGACGACCCTTCGCGTGACGTGTTTGATGCTTTGCGTTACCGGCTAAAGCTACCCACCAGTAAAACCCGCACTAAAGAAGCAGATTATTTGTACTACACGCTTTTAGATACGATTGTTGACCATTATTTTATAGTAATGAACTTGTTGGGCGATCAGATTGAAGACTTAGAGGAGGAAATCGTGCGAAGCACCAATAAACGAACACTGGCACATATAAACGCTTTAAGAAAAGAACAGATTGTTTTAAAGCGTAGTGTTTACCCTGTTCGGGAGGTAATTGCAAGCCTTATAAAAAGCGATAGCGACTTACTTACAGAATATAATGAACGGTTTTATAAAGATGTGTATGACCATATTGTACAAGCCATAGATTTGGTAGATAACTACAGGGATATGTTAATGGGTATGCAGGATTTATATATAAACAACGTAAACCTGAAGCTTAATGAAGTAATGAAGGTGATGGCCATTGTAACCTGTGTATTAGCACCGGCTACTGTTATTGGCGGTATTTTTGGGATGAACTTTGATGAAATACCGTTAAGCGATAAACATTGGGGTTTTTGGATTGCTGTTGGAATGATGCTATTAATACCTATTTGGATGTTGAGTATTTTTAAAAAAAGAGGCTGGTTTTAATTGTAGAAAGAAAAACACTACATTGTTTTTTTCTTGTAAACAGGAACTGTGCTGCAAGGCTCTCCAAACATTAAACTTTTTACCACGGGCAGTAAAATACGGGTAATTTCGGCATACGCAAAATCACCCACCGGCAAATCTCCACAACCCTTAATTACTACACGGGCATCGGTATAATCTGCCGGGTTCAGCTCTTTTATTTTTTGAAGCAGTAATATTTTTTCAACCTCGGCTTTATCTCCCACCACCACAAAATTTGCTATTGGTTGCAGGTAAGTGGTAATAAGCATGTATGCCCAAAGCGGTATAATAGCATCTGCGGAGCAAATAATACCAACATTTTTATTTTGGTAGTTTTCCCATGTGTGATTTTTTAAAGCTTCGCGAAAATCTTTTTCTTTCAAAATCATTTCCCTAAAAAGAAAATCTTTAATATCAAACAAAACAATTTCCTCCTTGGGTAAAAAAGACTCGGGATTGATAGTAACAATGCCACTTTCGGCAACTTTGTTTCTTATTATATCACTCATGAAGTATTAACAATTAAATGCAAAAAATAGTTTTAAAAAAGGCACATAAAAAAGCAGCTTCTTTAATTAGAAGCTGCGTAAATATTTGAAAGAATATCCTGTTAGTATTACTAATAAAATGTACTGCGGTGATCTACAATTTTAGCAGCTTCGCGCAAGGCCTGTAAGGATTGAAAACGCATTTGTTGCTTAGCTTGCTGGTAGCGCATATTTCTTTGCTCCGCTACATTGGCATTGGCTACAGGGGTTGCCATTTGGCCATCAACACGTAAAACATATACGCCCTGTGTTCCGGAAATAGGTTCGGCAATAACTTTATTTAAATTGCTTTTATTAAAAGAGGCACCAATTATTTTAGGTTCAAAACCCAAAGCGGCAGAGCCCTGTCCGTTAAAGCGGATGCTGTCAGCGGTTTCAACAGGTTTATTTAAAGCCGCCGCTGCCGCTTCAAGCGTACTGATTTTTCCTATTTTCTTGGCAATAATATCTGCCTTCTTTTCATTTACTAATATTGGTTCTACCATCATTCTGGCTTTTTCGGCAGACATGGTGCCCTCTTTATTTACCTCTGTAACCAAACCTACCAGATAAAAATCGCCTACGCGCTGTGGTTGAATAACATCGCCCAAATCAGCATTATAAATACTTTTTACAAAAGCTCTGGAGCTTCCTATACCCTGAATGGAGGAACCGGTTGATGGAATATCTGTAGCGATAGCCTTGTTGATGCCTTTTTCTTTTTGCAACGCTTCTGCGGCGGCATCAAAGGATTTTTGATTTGTGGCTTTAGCGGCAAACTGCGTAGCCTCATTACTGGCTGCAGCATCTGTTTCCTGGCTCGCCTCAATAGGCTTATTAATATACGCTATTTTATAACCGGTAGAACTTCCTTTTTGGGAAAGAATTTCTACATAATGGTATCCGTAATCTGTTTTAACAACGCCTTTACTGCCTACCGGATTCCCAAAAATAAAATCATTAAAAGTAGGCACCATTTGCCCCGATGGAACATTATCATACACACCGCCGTTATTTGCACTGCCGGGATCGGTAGAAAATTTTACAACCAATGAATCGAAATCAGCTCCATTTCTAATAGCCAGCGCAAGGCTATCGGCCAGCTTTTTGGCAGTAGCATCATCCCTGAGGGGTATTTGCTGGTTGGTCTGCGGGTCAACAGTACTTAATCCAACCAAAATATGCCTGATTTTTACGGTATCGGGAATGTTTTTAGTGCCCATAACTTTTGCCAAAGAGTAGCCGCTTCCATCAATATACGGGCCATATGTGTTACCGGTACCCACCCTGAATATAGAATCCTTCATAGGAATCTGAATTCTCTTACTGCTGATGTAACTGTCATAATAGGTATTAACACCCTGGCTGGTAAGGAAAGATGGCATGTCTTTGGTAGAATCAAAAGCAGCTTTTGTTTCTAAAATAGCGTTTTTGGCAGCTAAACTGTCTGCTGCACTTGGTTGTGCATTAAAAGCTACGTAAGCAATACTACGGCTTTCGGTTTGTTTAAAGTCTTTTTTATTTTTATCGATATAAGATTGAATTTCCGAGCTGCTAACTTTTACAGCAGAGTCGGGAATGCTTGTGTAAGCCTCTCTTACAAACGACACTTTTGATAGTAAGGCATCGTCGGCATTTTGTTTTTCAACCATCCATTTAGGAAAGTTAATGCTGGTGCTAAGTAAAGCATCAAATTTTTCGCCAAGGCGTTGGGTAACTAATTGCGATAAAAAAGCGTTAATTTCTGCTTTTTGTTCATCACTTCCCTGCTTTTTAATTTGGTTAATTTGCTGTAAAGCCATTGCGCCGTTATACTGGCCGGTTTGCGGGTCGGTAAAAGCCTGCCTTAACTCCTGCGGAGGATTAGCACCAAACAACAAATCGTTCAATTCGTTTTTACCTATAGATAATCCTAATTTTTCCGATTCCTGATTTAAAAGCAGTCGGATAATTTCCTGATTCCAGGCCTGCTCATTAGCTTGCTGGGCAACCATTTCGCCGCTACCGCCACCGCGGGCTTCCATCGCTTGCGTTTGCTGCTCTACCAAAGGACTAAAGTTTTGAATATCTATGGTTTCTCCATTAACACTTCCTACCGTGGTAGATTGAGCGTTAAATAAACTTCCGCCATTTTCAAAGGCAAGCATTACCACAAATATGACAAGAGAAATACCAATGATAATGGCCATTACTTTGCCGTACTTATCCTGTATCTTCTGAATGATTGACATAACTATATATTATTTAAAAAAGGTTGGCAAAAATAGCGAATTTGAAGATATTAACAAACTGTGGAAAAAAGCGTTTTTTCTGCTATGCCAATAAGGTGTATAGAATCTAAATTCTGTTTTAAGCAAATAGTTATCTGCCATTAAAAACACTACTGCTATTATTTTTTTTGAGAAACATGTATTTTGCAAACTTGCTTCCTATCTTTACAGTCTTAACTGTTAAAATCTGCGCTTATTTAAATGTATAACATAGTACTTTTTGGACCTCCGGGCAGTGGAAAGGGCACCCAATCTAAAAAACTGGTTGAAAAATACAACCTAATGCACCTTTCTACCGGTGATTTGTTACGAGAGGAAATTGCCAAAAAAACACCATTGGGTGTTGAAGCCCGTAAATTGATTGATAAGGGTCAGTTAGTTCCGGACGATATGGTGGTGGGTATAATAGACGATTGCTTAGAAGAGAACAAAGAAGCAAAAGGTTTTTTGTTTGATGGTTTTCCCAGAACGGTTAATCAGGCCATAGCGTTAGACAAATTATTAACACTCAGGAAAACGCATATTGATCATGTTCTTGCCCTTGATGTAAATGAGGATGAATTGGTAAAAAGAATTTTGCATCGCAGCAAAACCTCCGGCAGGCCAGACGATATGGATGAAGAAATTATCAGAAACCGCTTTGCTATTTATAACAGGGATACCGAACCGGTGGCCAATTATTACAAAGGCAAAAAAATGCTAACAACCATAATGGGTATGGGTACGGTAGAAGAAACCTTTATTGCTTTGTGTAACGAAATAGAACAAACAAACAGGCAATCAAGACTATTGGCCAAATAGAGAGTCGGCTTGTTGTACACCGCCCAGCACAGCATCTTTCATAATATTTACTTTTTCAAGTTCGCTTTTAAGGTATTTAATACGTTCCGGCTCGTTGTTTTGTAAAGAATCGTATTTAAACTCCCGCATCCACTTATTCATAACACTGTCCCCAAGGTTTAAGGCGGTTAATGCATTATCAAGTTGTAATTTATATCCGGCAAGAGCTTTTTGTCCGGCTACCGGCAGTTTTGCAATAGAATCAATAGCTTCTTTGGTTTGCTTTTGCAGTCTTTCCAATTTCATCATTTTTGGCATGGCTACATCGTGGCCAGCCATCACTTGGTCAAAAAGGCTGTCTGCTAAAGACTTTTCGGTAACATCGCTTGACGACTGGTTATTGCAGGACGCAATCAATACAAAGAGGCTGATAAAATATAGGATTTGTTTCACGATAGACAACTATTTTAATATAATGGTTTTAAAAAACACGTTACTAAAGCGTTAATAAAACGCTGGTAAAGGTACAAGAAATACGGTGTTCTAACTAACTAATTTGCGGTATAAAGCAATATTTACTGGCTTTTATGAATAATTTTAATACCTAATAATTTAATACAACATATTAAGAAGAACCATCATGAAAACTATATTTATTTTTATCTTCAGTATTATATGCTGGCAAATAGCAGCAGCTCAAATTATTGATCCGAAGGCAGCGGCAAAACGCTCTGCAGAAAGGCGTGCCAACAGCAAAATAGAAGGCGGCATAGATAAGGGTATGGACAAAGTAGAAGAAGGCATTGGCAGCATCTTCAAAAAAAAGAAAAAAGGCAGTAAGTCTGATGGTGCTGAAGAAGATGGCGGTGGGTCAACCTCTAAAAGTTCTAAAAAGAATTCCTCTTTAGAAGAAGATGAAGGTAGTGAAGTGGATTTTGTAAGAGGCAGTACCATTTTGTTTCAGGACAATTTTAGTAAAGATGCCGTTGGCGATTTTCCTGCCAAATGGAATTCGAACAGTTCAGGAGAGGTAAGAACACTAAAGGGCTTTTCTGGTAAATTTTTAAAAGTTCCAGCCGGTTCTTTAATTAATTTGGAAACAAAAAAATCATTCCCAGCTAATTTTACAATTGAGTTTGATATTGTAATTCCAAGTGCAGCCCCTCAAGTAAATGCGGGCTTTGGCTTGGGAAAACAGCCCATTGAAATTGACTATTTATTATCCACCCCCGATGCTTTTTCCTTACAGTTTACCACTAATTCCCATAATAGAGAATGGGATAAAATATTATATGGACGAGACATAAATGGAGAGTACACTCTTAAAGGAATTGAAGGGCGCATACCGTTGGACGAAGTGATACATGTGGGCGTTATGGTTAATAATTACCAAAGAGTTCGTGTGTATATTGATGGTAAAAAAAGAGTGGATATGCCGCGGGTTTTTGAAAAAGCATTGGCTAATTCTTTTTATTTTGATGGGGTAACCTCCGGGGCGGCAGATTCAAAACTGGGATATTTTTACGTATCGAATATTGTAATAGCTGAAACGGGAACCGACCTGCGCAGTAGTGTACAAAAAGATCTGTTAGAAAAAGGCGGTTTTACTACCAACGAGATTTTATTTGCGACTAATTCCGATAAAATTCAATCATCGTCTTTTTCTATCTTAAAAGAAATTGGCCAGGCAATGGAATCGGCGCCGGATGTGTCTTTTATGATAACGGGACATACAGACAGCGACGGAGATGCTGCATCCAATCAAACCTTATCAGAAAAAAGAGCCAAGGCCGTTAAGGAGTATTTGGTAAGTAATTTTAATATTAAACCGGCTAATCTTAAAACAAGCGGTAAGGGAGAGTCTGACCCGGTAGCGAGCAACAGCTCTGCCGATGGTAAAGCGCAAAACAGAAGGGTGGCTTTTAAGAAATTGTAGAAAGAGAAATTGTTTATACCGGAAACTTGTGCATTACAAGGCCGTAAATTAATGCTACACCAAAACCAATGAGTATAATACCGTTCAATCGGTTTATAATGTGAATATTATGCGGAGTAAGCCTGTTGCGGATTTTTCCGGCCAGCATAACTTTGGCAATATCGGCGGCCAACACAAAAAGTAAACAGGTAAGAAACAAAACGATTCGCTCCTGAATAGTATGATTAATAAATGTTGTAGAAGCCGTTAACCAAAAAATAAATACACCGGGGTTTAAAATGTTCATAAAAAAGCCTGAAAAAAACATTTTTGCATAATCTCTGTTACGCATTACAACTTCCACAGCTTTCCCCTTCTCGTTAATTTTTACCTTTTTGAAAAACAAAAAATAAATGCCAAGAATAATTAAAAAACAACTACCTGTAATACCAATAATTTGTTTGTGAGAGCTGATGGTTTCAAATAACGCCGTAAACACATTGCTTAAAATAGCCAATGTAAAATCACTGGCAGAAACACCGGCCACAAAAGCAAAACCTCCTTTATGACCAACATTAATGCTGTGTTTAATTATCGAAAAAAGCACTGGTCCTACGGCAATGCTCAATAGTAGCCCAAGTGTTAATCCCTTTAATAAGGCCTCTGTCATAATCCGACAAAATAATAGAAGTTTTTATAAGGAACAACTAAATTTTACCCGAAGCTAAAAAATTGTTCCATTCATCTAATAATTTTCCTTTCATTACACGGGGAAATTTATGCTGACCCCCCACTTTACCTTTAAGCTCCATAAACTGTAAAAATTTTTCTTCAGGAAGTATTTCAAGAAAAACTTCTTTTAATGCACTACTCCGTTCGGTTGCATAATCATCATTCATTTCTCGTAATACCCCGTCTATAAAAACTTTCAACTCTTCGGCATTTACATTGTTATTGGAGGCAATATACCATTTATGTGCAAAAAGATTTTCATACGGAAAACCAACCACCGAGTATTCTGGTATGCTGATGTTAAAATGCTCATTGGCTTTTTCTATTGCGCAGTTCATATTCTCCACACTCAAGTGCTCGCCCACTAAGCTTAAAAAATGTTTGGTACGCCCAGTAATCACAATTTCGCAGGTTTCTTTATTTACAAAGCGAATGGTATCGCCAATTAGGTATCGCCAACAACCGGCATTGGTACTCATTAGCAAAGCGTAATCGGTATCCGTATCTACTTCATTAATAAGCAGGGCTTCGGGGTTGGCAATCATATCGCCGTTAGTGTCAAAATTTTTGTTGTTAAAGGGTACAAACTCAAAAAAAATATTGTTATTAATAACTAATTGTATGCCGCTTTTTTCCTTCATTTTAAAACCTATAAAACCTTCACTGGAGAGATAGTTTTCTACATAAACAATGGGTTTCCCCAAAAGTTTTTCAAAGGATTTTTTATACGGGTGAAAAGCAACGCCTCCGTGTACAAACACACCAAAATTTGGCCAAATGTCATGAATGTTTTCAACCTTATAATGTTCAATAATCATTTCCATGCACATTTGGCACCAGGCCGGAACACCAACAATATATCCAATATCCCATTCGGGAGCATGTTCTACAATCTCGTTTAATTTTTGGCTCCAGTCTTTCATGGCTGCTATGCGTCCTCCGGGTTTATAAAATGTTTGAAACCAAAAAGGCCTTTTCTTGGCCAGAATACCGCTTAAATCTCCGGCATACCAGCCGGCTTCGCCCTTTTGAAGATCGGTGGTTCCCCCTAATATTAAAAAACCTTTGGTAAGGGCTTTGCGGTTAGCATCCTCATAACTAAACACGCTTAGTAATTGCTTAATATAGTTTATGCTGTTACTACGTAGTAAATCAGCGGTAATAGGAATATATTTACTGGCAGCATCCGATGTTCCGGAACTTAATGCATAATATTTTATTTTTCCCGGCCATACAACGTCCGGAATGCCGTCTAAGGTTTTTTTCCACCATTCGGTATAAATTTTATTATAGTCGTGCACGGGTACTAAAGACTGAAATCTTTTATCAAAATCTTTATTCATCAACGCTTTGTCAAAACTATAACGTTGCCCAAACTCTGTAAAACGTGCCTTGTTTAGTAGTTTTTTTAAAACCCTTTTCTGTTGAGATTGGGCATTACTTTGCGGTAAGCGAAGCATTCTGGCAATCGATTCAGGAATTTTTATATCTATTAGCGAAGCAATATTCATTATCAATCAATGATTAAGCCGTATATATTTATACATTAAAAATGCAATATACAACTTTGTCTTTTAGTTGATTTTTTGACCTAATTTTTTATAAAAAAATATGATGCGGTTCAAGTCTATATTTACAGAATAATTTTTTGCATACCAATCGTCTATTCTGGTATTATTGGGTTGATAAGCAGTTGGTTGGCTGTTTTTACGGGAACTTGTTAATGGTATGATTCCTGGTTTATATAATGGGGTTTCTGCCGAAATAGCAGTAAAACCAACCCATGTTTTTTTACCGCTTAGTACACTTACTATATTTGTTATGAACCCGGCGGGATTTTTAATAAAAAAAAGATGAACCGGTAACGAAAACAGGAAAAACAAAGCGGTGGTAATATCAAAAAGTCGCTTTATTCTTCTGTAAAACGGGTCGTTAAGCCTGTAGTACTTATAAGAAGCGGCTATGCCGGATTCGTTTTTAGAATAGCTGCCTATAATGGTTTTACCCAAACCGCAATAAAACCGGCATTGTAGTTGGTGAGGCATTTTTTCAACCATAGTAATAATGTCGGCATAGTTATATGTATTTTCACAAAAGATTATTTTTTGGACAATTAGGTCTTTTTGCATTGTTTCCAATATATCAATATCATCAGTGTATCCTACAAAACTATCCTCCTCTCCTGTTTGGTGTACTATTTTCAAAATATTTTCAAAATCCTGTTTATTTCCGGCAATTAGGCCAACATAATGAATTGCTTTCTTTTGATTACTTTTTATAATGCCGGTTTTTATTAAACATTGCCTGAAAAAAAATATGGTAGTATAACCTAAAAGAGAACCCAATAAAACAATGCCTCTTGAGAACCTGTAATGTTCTGGAAGTAATGAATATAAAGCCAGCAATATAACAATAGCAAAAATTGCTGCCGAAATAACATTTTTAGTTCTATAACCCTTTTTGTCGTACAAACCCCAAAACCAGGCAACACCAATATATAAAATAGTAAAAATGCTGAAAGCTATCCAAAGTAGTGTTTCGGGATAATCTGTTTCTGGCTTTATGTATCGGTTCCAAAGCAGGGTTGATACCCAAAAGCATGACAAAAAAATAAGGGCATCAACAATAACAAGTCCGGCTTTTTTAATAATACCGGAGAGGATGCTTAAGAAAGCTCTTAACCATATTCCTATTTGTAACAAAATAATAAAAATACTTTTTCTGGTGCTGCCATAATGCTTTTTTACAAAAATTTCCATGGCCTGATAAAACATTTTTACGTAATTAAGGCTACCCAGGTTGGTGCTTTCGCCCTTAAAATGTATAATGGTAGTGTCGGCCAAATAAAGGTTTTTGTATTTTGCTTTTTGTATCCTGTAACTCAAATCAATATCTTCGCCATACATAAAAAAATCTTTATCAAAACCACCTGTTTTTTGTAATACATCACTACGAATCATCATAAATGCACCCGCCAGTACATCAACCACATGGTTGTTTTTATCATTTAAATGGCCTAAATGATATTTTGAAAATACAGGAGAATGCGGAAACAGTTTAGAAAGACCAAAAAGCTTGTACATTGATGTACTTGGAGAGGGAAAAGAACGTTTCGATTCTTTTAAAAAACGGCCACTTCCATCAATCATCCTTACGCCAATGGCACCAATTTTTTCATCGGCTTCAAAAGCTGTGATGCATTTACGCAGCGAATCTTCCTGTATAAGTGTATCGGGGTTTAAAAATAAAATATAATTACCCTTAGCCATTTTCAATCCCAGATTGTTGGCGCGCCCAAACCCCATGTTTTCTTTATTTTCAACAAAAACCACTTCGGGAAACAGGGGTTTTAGATAATTTACGCTATTATCGGCAGAATCATTGTCAATAACCAACACTTCGGTATCAATACCTTGTGCTGCTTTTTGAACAGAATAAAGGCAATGCTCTAAAAAATATTTTACATTATAATTTACTATGATAATGGATAGCGTCATGAAAACCGTAATACAACAAATTTAATCCAAAGTGTTAAACCTACAGCAGTTAGTAATAGCACTTTTTATAATTACACGGGGAGTACTTATTTTTACAAACTTAATAATTAATATGCAGAGTGATTTTGAAATAGTTATTGGGTTAGAAGTACATGCACAACTACTTACACAAAGTAAGTTGTTTTGTGGCGATAGTATTGCATTTGGTGCAGCACCTAATACACATGTAAGCCCCATTACACTGGCGCACCCTGGCTCTTTACCCAAAATGAACGATAAAGCTATTGGTTATGCCATAAAAATGGGGTTAGCTTGTAATTGTGATATTGAAAAGAAAAACTATTTTGCCCGAAAAAACTATTTCTATCCCGATTTACCAAAAGGATATCAAATTTCGCAGCACACCACGCCCATTTGTAAAAACGGTTATGTGAGTATTCAAACATCTGAAGGTAAAAAGAATGTGCGGCTTAACCGAATTCACATGGAAGAAGATGCCGGTAAAAGCCTGCACGATGTGGATGATTATAATACCGCTGTTGACTATAACAGAGCCGGCACACCCTTAATTGAAATTGTTACCGAGCCGGATATTCGTAGCAGCGACGAAGCCTTTGCTTATGTAAGTGAGCTGAGGAAAATGGTAAGGTATTTAGGCGTGTGCGATGGTAATATGGAAGAAGGTAGTATGCGTTGCGATGCCAATATTTCGGTACGAAAAAAAGGAGACCCCAAATTAGGAACCAAGGTTGAGGTAAAAAACCTTAATTCTATACGCAATGTAAAGCGTGCAATTGATTATGAGGCAGAACGTTTAATAAAAATGGTTCAAAACAACGAGCCAATAAAGCAACAAACACGAAGTTTTGATGCAAATAACGGTACCACCTTTGCCATACGCGATAAGGAAGATGCCGAAGATTACCGCTATTTCCCCGATCCGGATTTAACACCGTTTGATTTGAAAGAGGCGTTTATTGAAGAAATAAAAACAAGCATACCCGCATTACCGGCTCAACGTGTAGAAAACTATATCACTAATTTTAACTTATCGGAATACGATGCCGGTGTTCTTACAGAAGAAAAAGAATTTTCTGATTATTTTGAACAACTTATACAACATACTACAAATTATAAAGCGGCGGCCAACTGGATGGCGGGCCCGGTTAAAAATTGGTTGAATGACAAAAATGTTTCCATTGATGTGTTTCCTTTACAACCTGCCCAAGTAGCATCACTTATACAATGTGTAGATGGTGGTAAACTCAGCTTTTCGGCAGCATCCACAAAACTTTTCGGTCTTTTAATAGAAAACCCATCAGAAGAAGCATTGGTTTTAGCCGAAAAAAACAACCTTATACAGCAATCTGACGTATCGGCTCTGGAACCTGTTATAGACATGGTGTTACAAGATTTGGCGGATAAAGTAGCCGTTTATAAAAAAGGAAAAAAGGGATTACTATCTTTATTTGTGGGTGAAGTAATGAAGCGGACAAAAGGAAAAGCCGATCCTAAAAAAACCAACGAAATATTGTTGGAAAAACTACAATAAATTAGTAAAAATTAGAATAAAAAATACAATTGATGAATAAATATCTTTTAGCAATAATGGCTGGTGCGCTGTTAATTGCCTGTAATAACAACGATACAAAAACCTTTACGGTAAAAGGAAAAATAACCAATGCGGCAGAAAAAACAATTTATTTAGAAGAGATTCCGGTAGGAACCATGCGCCCTACAACGGTTGATACGGCAGAATTAGATAAGGATGGCAACTTCAGCCTTACAACGGCATCTGGCGAAGCCACCATTTATAATTTAAGGATTGGCCAAAACGAATATCCTGTAGCATCAGTAATCAACGACGAGCCATCGGTAACAATTGATGTAACTATGAGCAAAGAAAACAACCTGTTTCCCGAAAAATATGATGTAAAAGGCTCTCCGGCCAGTACTACCATGAAGGATTTTATGAAAACCTTTAACGACAAGCTGAAACAGATTTTTGATAATGCCATGGAGGTGGACAGTTTACGCAATAGCATCGCCGCCGACAGCATTATTAATATTAAAACACAACAATCGGCCAAAATTGCTGTAGAGCTAAAGACGTTTACATTGGAAGAAATCAAAAAGTCGAAAAACGTGGCACTAACCTTGTTTGAACTGGGTTATTATCAATCCTCTGCCAATAATCCGGCAATAGGTTTAGAGCCGTTAGACAATACTGTGGTAATGGGCATTGTTAACGAAGCCGTAAAGAGCAACCCCAATCATATTAGTCTGGCAGGTTTGAAAAAAACGCTCGATGCCCAGGCTAATGCCTCACAGGCCAGTGGTGCAGCCAACCTCATAGGAAAACCCGCTCCCGACTTTACGCTGAATGATGTTGACGGTAAACCTACAACACTCAGTTCTTTAAAAGGCAAATATGTGCTGGTAGATTTTTGGGCAAGCTGGTGTAAACCCTGTAGAATGGAAAACCCCAACGTAGTAGCAGCTTACAACCAGTTTAAAAATAAAAATTTTACAGTTCTCGGTGTTTCACTTGACGAAAACCGGGAGGCTTGGGAAAATGCAATTAAGGCAGATAATTTAACCTGGACACACGTGAGCGACCTGAAAAATTGGGAATCTGCCGTTGTACCACTGTACCAAATTCAGGGTATTCCTTTTAATGTATTGTTAGATCCGCAGGGAAATATTATTGCACAGGATTTGCGTGGCTCCGGTCTTACGGCAAAACTTTCCGAAGTGCTACAATAACCAATCGTTTTCTTAACCACACAATCCATCCATTGATAGTAATAGATAATAAGATATTGAGCGATGATATTCTGACAGAAGAGTTTGTTTGCGATTTAGGTAAATGTAAAGGAGCCTGCTGTGAAGAGGGTGATGCCGGTGCCCCCTTAAGCAATGAAGAATTAAAGCAGGTAGAAGCCTATTACGAAACGGTAAAGCCCTATCTTCCCAAAGCATCCGTCGAACAAATTGAAGCAAAGGGAAAATATGTATATGATGATGAGTTTGGATGGGTAACGCCTACACTACCATCAGACAATGAAATATGCGTATATGCTTTTCGCGAAAAAAACGGATTAATAAAATGTGCTTTTGAGCAGGCTTATAACGAAGGTAAAATTCCATGGAAAAAGCCCATCAGTTGTCATTTATACCCCATCATTGCCTATCGGGGAAAACATGGAGATTATGAACGCCTGAATTACGAACCGCGAAAAATAACATGTAGTCCCGCTTGCCGTTTGGGCGAAAAACTAAAAGTTCCGGTATATAAATTTTTACAAGAACCGCTAATTAGAAAATACGGGAAAACTTTTTATGAAGCATTGGAAGCGGTAGCCGCACACCGGGCAAAGGCGGAAGAGTAAGGTGTTTTTGGTTATTATAAAATATAGAACTACAAAAACATAAGACGGTGCTTTAATTTTGCAATTTAGGAGATTATTGTCTTAAATTTGGCTTGTAAAAATAAAACACGCTCTCATTGGCGTAATATTATTAACAGGTCTGATGTGCTTTCATTAAATTTGTACATATTATAATTAAAACTTAATCCATGTCGCAAGCCTCATCAGTATTTCATAAAAAAAGTGCTACAAAAGCAGCAGATAGAGACCACAGAGGGGTAATTAACTTTAATATTAATAAGTATAATGCTGCGGTACCGGGAGGGAAAAAGCAATTCACCGATGTTTTTTTGGCGAGAGAAAGAGCTAAAAACTTAAAATGGAAAGCAATAGAAACATTGGATCAAATGCTGGAAAACTTTGAATCGCAAATTACAAAACGCGGCGCAAAAGTAATTTGGTGTAACGATGCAACAGACGCCAACAATGCCATACTGGAAATTTGCAAAGAAAAAAACTGCAAAACGCTGGTGAAAAGCAAAAGTATGGTTACCGAAGAAATTCACCTTAACAAACACTTAGAAGAAAACGGTATAGAAAGTGTAGAAACCGATTTAGGGGAGTATATTCAACAATTGGCGGGCGAAACCCCCTATCATATAGTAACACCTGCCATGCACAAAAGTGTAGGGCAAATTGCCGAACTTTTTGCCGATAAGCTGGGAACAGACAATTCTTTATCGGCAGAGCAACTAACACTTGTTGCCCGGGATAAGCTCAGGCAAAAATACGCTGATGCCGAAGTGGGAATTACGGGAGCTAATTTTATTGTAGCCGATATTGGCGGTATAGCCATTACCGAAAACGAAGGTAATGCCCGCCTCAGTTGCTCTATGCCTAAAACACATATTGTGGTGGTGGGTATTGAAAAGGTAATTCCTTCTATGACAGATCTGGCCTTGTTTTGGCCATTACTTGCTACTTATGGTACGGGGCAAACCATTACATCCTATAGTACCATTGTTACTGGTCCCCGGCAAGAGGGAGAGTTTGACGGCCCTCAAGAAATGTATGTGATTTTGTTAGATAACGGGCGCACCAAAATGCTGGCTAACGAAAAAGCACGGGAAGCACTATACTGCATACGATGTGGTGCCTGCTTAAATGCATGCCCTGTATATAAAAATATTGGCGGTCATACTTATGATACAACTTATAGCGGGCCCATAGGCTCGGTAATAACACCGCATTTGCGAGATATGAAAGAATGGAAACATTTAAGCCACGCCTCCTCCCTTTGCGGTAATTGCACAGAAGTTTGTGCAGTAAAAATTAATTTACACGAGCTGTTATTAGAAAATCGCCACGAAGCGGCAGATGCAGGATTTGCACCTCTTACAGAAAAAATGGCTTGGAAGATGTGGAAAATGGCTATGTTAAAACGAAAATGGATTAATATGGCTAACGGAAATGTAAAAAGCTCGGTTATTAATACAATAGGAGGAGCTTGGACCAAAGGAAGGAGTAACCTGAAATTCCCAAAAAAATCCTTTAACGAGTTGTGGAAAGAAAAAAATAAGGGGCTGTCAAAAAATTAAAAGGATTGCCGGTTGAAACAAAGAAGCTGATAAATGTCATGTAATTGTTGGTGTTTTTTCACAGTTTTGTAATCTCGGAAAAAGCCTAATTACAGATGTTAACATTGTTCCATTAGTTATGAAAGGCTGACTTTTTCATGACAAACAATTTTATAAAAACAAAAATATTTTCCAAAAATCCTCTGAAACGCAATCTGGTAGCGGATTTAAAAAATTTTCAAAATGTTGATGTTTTGTTAACTTCGAGCCTTATTTTTGCACTCAATCAGAGGTTTTTATCCACATTTTAGATTTCATGCGTTTATGACAAGTTATAAGCATATTATAAACCGACTAACATTAATTATAATAACGCTTTTTGCCGTTTGTTTAAGTTCGTTGGCACAGGATAGTACGGCTGCAGCAGGTGGTGGCGGTATTGAAGAAGGTAAAAAACTGTTCGTATCCAAATGTCAGGCCTGCCACTCAGGGGATATGAAGAGTAATAGTACTGGTCCTGCATTGGGCGGTGTAGAAAGCCAGTGGCCAGATAAAGAAAAGCTGCACGAGTGGATTCGTAATAATGTAAAGTTAACAGCTTCGGGGTATCCTAAAGCGGTTGAAGTATCAAAGCTTACGCCAACCGTAATGAATGCTTTTGACGATCTTTCTGATACACAGATTGACGATATTTTGGGATATATTGATGCCAAGGCCAGCGGTAAGTTAGATGCGGCAGCAACATCAGGAAGCGGTGCTGCAGCTATGCCTCAGGCAAGTACCGGCCAAAACACACTGGTATATGGTATTATTACGTTAATTTTAGCCTTGGTTGCTGTTGTACTCATTTTCGTTAATAACAATCTTGTTAAGGTTGTAAGAGATACACAAAACAACAAACAACTACCGTCTTTACCATTCTATAGAAATAAAACATATCTTGCTACAGCAGCAATACTATTGTTTATTTTGGGCGGTTATCTTACCACCAAAGCATTAATTAATATTAACAGGCAAATACATTACGAGCCAACACAACCTATATATTATTCTCACAAAGTACACGCCGGTATTAACCAAATTAGTTGTTTATACTGCCACGGTAATGCCTGGGAAAGTAAAACAGCCGCTATTCCTTCTACCAACGTATGTATGAACTGTCATAAAACTATTCAGAAATATACCGGAGACCCCTTGTTCGATTCCAGAGGCAATCAGGTTGACGGAACGGCTGAAATACAAAAAATGTACAAATATGCCGGTTTTGATCCTCAAAATGCCGAAGCCTGGGATGCTTCAAAAGCACAGTCTATCCCTTGGGTTAAAATTCATAACCTGCCAGATCATGTTTACTTTAACCATAGTCAGCACGTAAGAGTAGGTAATGTACAATGCCAAACCTGCCACGGTGAAATTACAGCAATGGATGAGGTAAAACAGTTTAGCGAATTAAGCATGGGTTGGTGCGTAAACTGCCACAGGCAAACTAAAGTAAACTTCAATATTGACTCTACCGGAGGCAATAAATATTACAGCATTTACGAGAAATTCCATAACGACATCAAAGCCGGAAAAATGGATAGCGTTACGGTAAAAGATATTGGCGGTTTGGAGTGTCAGAAATGTCACTATTAATACCATATAAAAGAATACAAACTTGAGAAAACAAAATGGCAGAGATAGTTAGTAGAATATAAGCTATAAAATCTCAACCATTAACTAAAATAAATCACAGAATGAGCCAAAAAAAGTACTGGCAGGGTTTCGGAGAATTAAATGATCCCGAAAATTTTCAAAAAAACAATCATGATGAATTTCGTGATGAACTTCCATTTGAAAGTTTTGATAAAGAGGGTTTGTTAGATGCCAAAGCACCACGTAGGGATTTTTTAAAGTATTTAGGTTTTAGTACAGCCGCAGCCGCCTTGGCCGCCAGTTGTAAAACTAAAGTACGCGAAGCCATTCCTTACGGGTATAAACCGGAAAACCTAATTCCCGGAGAAGCAAAATATTATGCTACTACTTATGTGCAGGATGGTTATGCTGTTCCCGTACTGGCAAAAGTAAGAGATGGCCGCCCTATTAAAATTGAAGGAAACGACCTTTCTTATACTAAAGGAGGCACCAGTGCTAAAGTACAGGCTTCTGTTTTAGATTTATACGACACACACCGTTTGCGTTTCCCGCAACAGAAAGGTAAATTAAAACACGAGGAAGCTACTTTTGAGGATTTGGATACTACCATACAAAAAGAACTGGCCACAGCCGGCAATATTGTATTACTATCCAGTACCATCAACGCTCCCGCTACATTAGATATTATTTCAAAATACCCCAACCTGCGCCATGTACAATATGATGCAGTTAGTTACAGTGGTATTTTACTTGCCAACGAGGCTGCCGGATTTGGTAAAAAATTACCATCTTACAACCTTAGTGGTGCCGATGTAATTGTTAGCTTAGGTGCCGATTTTCTGGGAACATGGTTAGACCCCATCGGACAAACAAAAGGCTATGCCGATAGCCGTAGAATTGATGAAGCTGCGCCCAAAATGAGCAAACACTATCAGTTTGAAGGCTATTTAAGTATGACAGGCTCCAATGCCGATGAGCGTTTTACACACCGCCCTTCGCAAACCGGTGCCGTAGCGTTGGCTTTATTGGCAGCCGTAGGTGGTGGTGTTACAGCACCTGCAATTGCCGATGCCAAACTAAAAGCCGGTATTGATAAAGTAGCAGCCGACTTAAAAGCAGCACAAGGCAAAGCAGTTGTAATGTGTGGTAGTAACGATGCTAACATACAGGTAATTGTAAATGCAATTAACAACGCCATTGGTGCTTACGGAACTATTATAGATTTTACAAAAGCTAATAATAGCAAAAAAGCTATTGATAAAGATTTTGAAGACCTGCTAACGCAGATGGAAAGCGGACAGGTTGGGGCTTTAATGGTTTTAGATGCCAATCCTGTTTATCATTATTTTGATGGAGAAAGAGTTAAAAAAGCATTGGCTAAAGTTAAAACCACCGTTTCTTTTAGCGGAAGGATGGACGAAACAACGGCCGAGTGTAAGTATATATTACCCACCCACCATTATTTAGAAAGCTGGGGCGATGCAGAACCCGTTTCCGGTGTGGTGAGCTTTATTCAACCCACGGTTAACCCGCTGTTTAAAACAAGAGCCTTTCAAACAACGCTGCTAAAATGGAGTGGAAACGGAGCAGCGGAAGCCTCCAATACTGCAAATCTTGATGGTGCGGTAGAAGACGATGCTTTTGATTTATATTTCAAAAAATATTGGATAGCAAAACTTGGAACTGAAAAAGCTTATTTAAAAGCACTAAAAGATGGTTTTGTAGAACAGGGAACCGGTTCGGCTGGTACTTATAGCGGTGGAGCTGTTGGTGTAGCCGCAACGGCTATTGCAGCCTATCCTGCCGGAGGAAAAGACGAAGTGGTATTGTACGAAAAAGTTACCATTGGTGCCGGTGAGGGTGCATTAAATCCCTGGTTGCAGGAAACCCCCGATCCGGTAACAAAAGCTACCTGGGGCAACTACGCTTTAATTTCTATGAAAAAAGCCGATGAGCTGGGCATAGACTATAAAGGCAACGATTACGAATATTATCCGCAAAAGCCGGTAATAAAAATACAAAGTGGTAAAAATACTGTTGAGCTGCCCATTTTGGTAATTCCCGGTATGAACGCAAATACTATTGCCATTGCAGTTGGCTATGGCCGTAGCGATAAGCTGGGCAGAACCGCCGCCGGCGTTGGTAAAAATACTTTTCCTTTTGCCTCATTCAACGGGAATACCATCAACTATTCAGCATCCAACGTTACTGTAACGGATGCCGGAAGAAAAGAAAAAATTGCACAAACACAAATACATAACTCCTACGAAGGACGTGTAGAAGTACTAAGGGAAACAACCTTAGCTACTTTCAAGCAAAATCCCGATGAGGTAAAAGAGTGGCGCCAGCATTTGGTAGATGCTTATGCTAAAACCACCGGTGATTATAGAAAAGAAGCCACCCTATACGGGGTACACGCTTCACCCGGTTTAAAATGGGGCATGAATATCGATATGAATGCCTGTACCGGATGTAGTGCCTGCGTTGTAGCCTGCCACTCCGAAAACAATGTGCCGGTTGTTGGTAAAGCAGAAGTACTTCGTTACCACGATATGCACTGGCTGCGCATCGACCGTTATTTTGTAAGCGATGAAAAAGACCCGGATAACCTGAAAGGAGTGGTGTTCCAACCCATGATGTGCCAGCATTGCGATAATGCGCCTTGCGAAAATGTGTGTCCGGTAGCCGCTACCAACCACAGTGAGGAAGGTATTAACCAAATGGCTTATAATCGTTGTATCGGTACAAGATATTGTGCCAATAACCGTCCTTATAAAGTACGTCGCTTTAACTGGGCCGATTATACCGGGGCCGACAGCTTCCCTGATAATCAGGACAATACCGTTGTAGGTAAATTAGACCCCGTTGTGTTCCAAATGAACGATGTGGTAAGCCGCATGGTGTTAAATCCCGATGTTACAGTACGCTCCAGAGGGGTAATGGAAAAATGTTCTTTCTGTATTCAAAGAACCCAGCACGCCAAATTAGAAGCCAAAAAACAAAACAGACCCTTGGTGGATAGCGATATTAAAACCGCTTGCCAGCAGGCTTGTCCGGCAAACGCCATTGTTTTTGGAAATATTCATGATAAAGATGCTGCTATTACTAAAGCAAGATTAGACAATCCACAACGTTTGTTCTACTCTCTCGAGCAATTGCACGTATTACCAAGTGTAAGTTATTTCACCAAAATAAGAAATACGGATGAGGTATTGAGTACCGGTGAGCATCATGGTGGTGAAGAACATGGCGCTGCTTCAGGCGAACATCATGAAGCAACTGTTCCGGCGGCTACAGGGCATGAGGCCGATAGTTCAGGAGCGCATCATTAAGAAGAAACCGGATTATAATCTTTGATTATTAGAATTTTTTATACATAGATATGTCATTAAACAGATACGAATCGCAGGCAAGAAACCCACTGGTAGAGGGTAATAAGGATTACCACCAGATTACGGAAGATATTTGCCGCCCGGTAGAGGCAAAACCCAGCAAATCCTGGTGGGTAGGTTTCATCATTTCGGTGGCCTTGCTAATATTTGGTATAATTTCCGTTACCATAGAGGTAATGTATGGTACCGGTCAGTGGAACCTGAACAAAACCATCGGTTGGGGTTGGGATATTACCAACTTTGTATGGTGGGTAGGTATTGGTCATGCGGGAACACTTATCTCGGCTATCCTGTTACTCTTCCGTCAGGGATGGAGAACCGGTGTAAACCGTGCTGCGGAAGCTATGACCATTTTTGCGGTAATGTGTGCGGGTCAGTTCCCTATTTGGCACATGGGTCGTGTATGGAATGCGTTTTTTGTAATGCCTTATCCTAATACGCGCGGTCCGCTATGGGATAATTTTAACTCCCCGCTGTTGTGGGACGTGTTTGCCATCTCTACTTATTTTACCGTATCGTTATTGTTCTGGTACTCCGGTTTATTACCCGATTTGGCTACACTTCGTGATAGAGCTACCGTAAAATGGCGTAAATTCTTTTATGGCCTTACAGCCTTTGGATGGACGGGTAGCACCAAGCACTGGCAACGGCATGAGGCTTTATCATTAGTATTAGCCGGTTTAAGCACACCATTAGTATTATCGGTACACACCATCGTATCTTTCGACTTTGCTACTTCTATCGTGCCCGGCTGGCATACAACCATCTTCCCGCCTTACTTTGTGGCAGGTGCGGTATTTAGTGGTTTTGCCATGGTACAAACGCTATTATTGGTTACCCGTA
>JBKEEB010000058.1:0-6591 GCA_047975735.1 Niabella sp. | reverse complement strand
GCTTCTACTTCTTCCTTAGCTCTTACGGCGTAGGTGCCAAATTTATAAATAGATTGCGGCACTAAACCTAAGTGCCCCATTACGGGAATACCTGCCGAAACTATTTTTTTTACTGAGTCTTCTACTTCTTCACCGCCCTCTAATTTAATGGCATGCGCTCCGGTTTCTTTCATAATGCGGATGGCTGATGCCAATGCTATTTCGGAGTTGGATTGATAGGAGCCGAATGGCAGGTCAACAACTACCATACATCTGTTTGCACCGCGTATAACGGATGAGGCATGATAAATCATTTGGTCTAAAGTAATGGGAAGCGTGGTCTCGTGTCCGGCCATTACGTTAGAAGCTGAATCGCCAACGAGTATAATATCAATACCGGCACCATCAATAATGCGGGCAAAAGAAAAATCGTAAGCTGTAAGCATGGCTATTTTTTCTCCTGCTTCTTTCATTTTTTGTATCGTGTTTGAGGTAACTCTTTTTACTTCTTTATTTATTGACATGGGATGAGTAATTAATTAATAATGAAGGATGATTAATTAGAAATTGGGATTTGTAATTGTTTATTGTCAATTGTCAATTCCTTTTAACGCATTGGTTACAATTTCGTCATAAAGCGCATGAATAAGCCCATCGGCTAATCCTATTTTAGGAATTAATATTTCTGAGGCACCAATCCATTTTAAAACGTTTATATATATTAACAATGCAGGTACAATCACATCTGCACGGTCTTCCCGCATTTTATACAAACTCATTCTTTCTGCAACGCTCAGGCTGCTAAACTCTTTATAATAATCTCTTAAAAGCTCTAACGGTAGTGGTTTTCCTTCTTTTCTTTTTGACAGGGAAAATATTTTATTGATGTTACCCCCTGATCCAATTGCCATTACTTTTTTAGCATCTTTGGTATTAGCTTTTATGTATTCCTTCATTTCAGACCAATGATCTTCTGTTACCTGCTGTTTTAAAATTCTGATGGTACCAATGTTGAAGGATTTTTTAAAAAGCATTTCACCATTCATAAAAAAAGTGAGCTCGGTACTACCACCGCCCACATCAATGTATAAGTAGGCAATATTTTTTGCAAGGTCATCTGTAACATGGTTTTCGTAAATAACAGAAGCCTCAATTTCTCCCGAGATAATATTTATTTGAACACCGGTTTCTTTTTTTACTTTTTTAATAATATCCTGCGCATTCTTGGCATCGCGCATGGCCGATGTGGCACAGGCTTTTACATGTTTTACCTCATATGCATCTAACAGGTGCTTATAAGCTTTAATGGTACTGAGCAGGTGATTTGTTTTTTCAGTAGATATTTCTCCTGTTTCAAACACATCAAAACCCAGCCTTAATGGCACCCTCACCAAATTCGATTTAATAAATTGCGGTTTATTCTGCTTGTCTAAATAAACATCTGTAATTAACAATCTGGCGGCATTACTTCCAATATCAATTGCGGCTAATTTCAATTTTTATACTTTTTATTTTTAAGATATTTATAGGTAGCTTCCTGCGACCTTATTTTACTATTATTCGATTTTACATATTGATTGCTTAAATGATTATCTAAAATTCGAGCCTTTACATTATCTCTTAATTGAATATTCAAAATGTCAATCAGTTCGTTTTTAAGTTCTTTATTGGTAACAGGGCAGGTGGCTTCAATGCGGTGTTCTAAATTCCGGAGCATCCAATCGGCAGAAGATATAAATACTTTTTGTTTGCCTTTATTATGAAAAACCCAAACTCTGGCATGTTCTAAATATTCGTCCACAATGCTAATAGCTTGCACGGGGTGAACGTACTTACTGTTTTCTGATAACATACAAAAAATACCCCGTATGATTAATTTTACAACAACTCCGGCTTTGGCGGCCTCGTGTAATTTTTCAATCATTATAGTATCTGCCAAGGAATTCATTTTTAAAATCACTTCGGCGTATTTACCTTTTTTGGCTTGAACAATTTCATCATCGAGCATTTTAAGCAACGCAATTCTTACATAATGCGGACTGGGGATAATATTTTTACATTTTACAAGTTGTTGAACACCTGTTTTTGGATTTTCTAAATAATTAAAAATTCTGTTTACGTCCGACAAAATATGCGCATTGGATGTAAGCAGACAATGATCTCCATAGATCTTGGCAGTTTTTTCATTTACATTGCCGGTACTTACAAAACCGTAACGAACCAGCTTTTTGTTGACCCGCTTTTTAATGAGGCAGATTTTGGCATGTACTTTCATATTGGGAATGCCAGTAAGTACTTTAGCACCTACATCTTCCAATCGTTGCTTCCATTCCAAATTAGCTTCTTCATCAAAACGAGCTTTGAGCTCCATCATTACAATAACCTCTTTACCGTTGCGAACAGCATTGATTAAAGCGTTGATTATTTTTGATTGAGATGCCAGTCTGTAGCATGCTATTTTGATGGTTTCCACATCGGGGTCAAAAGCAGCCTCTCTAATTAAATTAATAGTTGGCGTAAAACTATGATAGGGGTAGTTGAGTAAAACATCCCTTTTCATAATTACATCCCAAATTCTTTTGCCTTCTAATAACGGATGTTCAAAAGGTTGCTGGCGCTTGGATCCGGCTTTAATATCGCTGAATGCTTTGGCAGGAAATTCCATAAAATGCCTGAAATTATGAATGCTGCCACCCGATATTAAATTGTCCTGTTTGGTTAGTCCGAATTTTCCCATAAGGTATTCCAACAGGTCTTTGTCAATGTTTTCGTCATAGGCCAAACGTATGGGGCGTCCTTTTTTGCGGTTTTTAAGCCCCTTTTCCAGCTTTTGTACTAACGATTCTGAGTCTGCATTATCAATATCTAATTCCGCATCTCTGGTGAATTTAAATATATGCGCTTTATATTGATTGTACCCTAAAAAATTAAAAATACCGGGCAGGTTAAATTTAATAGCATCCTCCAATAACATAATATCATGCTTCCCCGGTGCCGATGGTAAAAGAATAAACCGGCCAACAGCTGTTTTAGGTACTTCTATAACTGCGTATTTCTTATCCAGCGGGTTTTCGGTTCTTAGCATTACTATACCCAAAAAAATGGACTTATCCCTTAGCTCTGGAAAGTTTTGAATGTTTTCAACTAATAGCGGAATAATGTTGGGACTAATTTCGTTTTCGTAAAATTCTTGTATAAATATTTTCTGGGTTTGATTGAGTTGCTTCTCACTTTTTATGAAAATGTTGTTTTTGTTCAATTCTTTTCTAACCTGATTCCAAACTTTTTCAAATTCGGTCTGTTGCCCAGCTATTAGATGATGTATATGCTCCAGAATTTTTTTAGGATTTTTTTCGGGGTGCATCTTTAGTTTTCCTTCAATTTCAAGCATTCTTTTTAAGGATGCTACCCGAACCCTATAAAATTCGTCCCGGTTATTAGAAAAGATGCCTAAAAATTTTACCCTCTCCTTTAAGGGCACTGTGGGGTCTGCAGCTTCCTGCAGCACCCGGGCATTAAAGGACAACCAGCTAATATCACGAGGAATAGTTTTAAGCATATCTTTTTCGTTTATAAGAGGATATTGCTGCAATATACATTTTTAATAATATTGGCTACGGTAAATAAGGTTAATTATTGGTAAAGTATATTTTTTTAAAAAAGTAGTAAATTATTTCAAAATACACGGTTAATAAACGGCGGTGGGTTTTCTTTATTAAAACCCATTGAGGAATATTAATTTATTTTTTTATTTACTTGCCTTATCTTTGATTTTTAATGAAGCTATCTACAAAAAATCTGCTCGGCATTAAGGATCTCACAAAAGAGGATATTTCATTATTTTTAGATACGGCAACGCAGTTTAAAGAAGTTTTGCAAAGGCCGGTTAAAAAAGTTCCTTCCCTACGCGATGTAACCATTGTAAATCTCTTTTTTGAAAACTCTACCAGAACAAGAATCTCATTTGAATTAGCCGAAAAAAGACTATCAGCCGATACTATTAATTTTACAGCCTCCGGTTCTTCTGTATCAAAAGGCGAAACGCTTTTAGATACCGTAAATAATATTTTATCTATGAAGGTAGATATGGTGGTGATGCGCCATAGTGCTACCGGAGCACCACATTTTTTGGCACAACATATTCCGGCAGCCATTGTTAATGCAGGTGATGGAGTAAATGAGCACCCTACACAAGGGCTGTTAGATGCGCTTTCCATTAGAGAAAAAATTGGGAAATTAAAAGGCACCAAAGTTGCCATCATTGGCGATATTATGCATAGCAGGGTGGCTATGAGTAATATTTATCTGCTTACTAAAATGGGTGCAGAAGTAACTGTTTGCGGCCCACCCACGCTTATCCCAAAGTACTTGCAAGACGCTTTTCGGGTAAACGTAAGTTACAATATCAAAGAAACGCTTAATTGGTGCGATGTGGCAAATGTGCTTCGCATACAGTTAGAGCGTCAGAATCAGGTGTTGTTTTCATCGTTAAGAGAATATAATTTATCTTACGGCATTAGCAGAAGATTGTTAGAAAGTCTTCACAAGGATATTACAATTATGCATCCCGGGCCAATAAATAGGGGTGTAGAGCTGGATAGTGATGTGGCTGATAGTGGCCAATCTATCATTTTACAGCAGGTAGAAAATGGTGTAGCTGTCAGAATGGCTGTTTTATACCTGCTTTCTAATAAAAATAACTAAAAGTTTTGATATAAAGTTTTATCTTGCCGCCGCCTGAGCCGGATGAAAATTTTGCTTTGGATTAATCAAATACAAAAACAGGCTCTTTATAAGAAGGCAAAAGTAAAATTTGAATTATAAAATACATGTCGAGAATCTGCTTGTTTCCAGGAACGTTTGATCCCATTACTTTGGGACATGAAGACATTATAAACAGGGCAATACCTTTGTTTGATAAAATTATTGTAGGCATTGGTATTAATACAACCAAAAAGCCCATGTTTACGCCGGAAAGAAGGTTAGATTGGATTAATACGATTTACAAAGATTTTGATTCTGTAGAAGGTGCTATTTACGAAGGGCTTACCGTAGATTTCTGCAAAAAGATTGGAGCTAAATTTATTTTAAGAGGCATCCGGTACGTGAGTGATTTTGAATACGAAAAAACAATTGCTGATGCAAACCGTACATTAGATAAAACAATTGAAACCGTATTTTTAACAGGAGAGCCAAAATATACTTCAGTAGCATCTACCATTGTAAGGGATATTATTAAAAATAATGGGGATGCCAGCCCATTTTTACCTGAAGAGGTATTTTCTACTTTACCTATGCAAAAAATTTAATATTAAGGCAAATTGATATTAAGTGAAATAAATATAATAGTAAAATTATACAATTTGTACCAACGTTATAGAAAAACAGAGAAGTTGGTATTATGAATTTTTAAATAAAACATATCATGGCAACAAAAGCTAAAGAAAAAAAGTATGTGTATTCATTTGGCGGCGGCAAGGCTGACGGCAATGAATCAATGAAAAACCTTTTAGGAGGAAAAGGTGCTAATCTGGCCGAAATGGCCGGCAATCCTAAATTAAAATTACCCGTTCCTCCCGGATTCACCATAACTACAGAAGTTTGTACCTATTATTACAGCCACAAAAATGCCTATCCAGTAATATTAAATAGCCAAATAGATAAGGCCTTAAAAAGTGTTGAAAGAATTATGGGTAAAAAATTTGGCGATGTAAAAAATCCTTTATTATTATCTGTACGCTCCGGTGCCCGTAAGTCTATGCCGGGTATGATGGATACCGTTTTAAATATAGGGCTTACCGAAAAAACACTTCCCGGACTAATCGAATCTACAGGAGATGAAAGATTTGCTTACGATGCTTACCGCAGACTGGTAATGATGTATGCTGATGTGGTAATGGAAAAAGCCGGTGGTTTAGAGCCGGCAGAAGGCAAAGGAATCCGTAAAATAATGGATGAAGAACTGGAGCAAATCAAAAAAGCAAAAAAATATAAGAATGATACCGAACTGTCTGTAGAAGACTTGAAATTATTGGTAGCCAGTTTTAAAAAATTAATTAAGAAGCATCTTAAAAAAGAGTTTCCCGAAGATGCAATGGGACAATTAATGGGTGGCGTTGGAGCCGTTTTTGCCAGCTGGAACGGTAAACGCGCTGTTGAATATCGCCGCATTGAAAAAATTCCTGATGAGTGGGGTACCGCAGTAAATGTACAGGCTATGGTATTTGGCAATATGGGTAATAAAAGTTGCACCGGTGTTGCCTTTACCAGAAACCCTGGTAACGGAGAAAACTATTTTTACGGTGAGTATCTTGTACATGCGCAGGGCGAAGACGTGGTTGCGGGCATACGTACACCATCGCCCATCAACAACAAGTCCAAAAACGATCAAAGTAAAAACCTTGTAACGCTTCAAAAACTCTTTCCTAAAGTATATAAAGAGTTAGATGATATTCAAAAACGCTTAGAAAAGCACTACAAGGATATGCAGGATATTGAATTTACTGTAGAGAAAGGTCAATTGTTCATGCTTCAATGCCGTGTAGGTAAAAGAAACGGTAATGCAGCAGTGCGCATGGCTGCCGACATGTATAAAGAAAAACTGATTGATGC
>JBKEEB010000060.1:0-46326 GCA_047975735.1 Niabella sp. | reverse complement strand
GGCTTATAGCGATAACAATCAGGTGTCAAGTCCTGCAGTAGTGCGTAAAATGAGTAACCTTACGGGAGCAAGCACTACGAACGGATTGGCATATTCAGGTACTGATATTTTTGAGTATCGATATGCTGAATTATTACTCAATATTGCTGAGTGTTATGCAGCAAAAGGAGATATTACAAACGCTGTGGCTTACTTAAGCAAAATTAGAAAACGTGTAGGGATTTCTAGTACCAGCAATTATGGAATAGGGACACCTGCGGATAAATATGCTGCTATTGAAGCCTGTTTGTATGAGCGTCGTGTAGAATTGGCCTACGAAGGAAAGCGTTTTTGGGATATGCAACGATGGATGCTTTATAATGATGATGCAAGTTCCAGCAACACAACTTGTGCAAAACTTGGCTTAGATCCCGTAAATGGTACTGCACGTACAGGTCGTTTATGGCAATACAAAGTTGCTGCCACTTCTAGTGCTGATCCATTATTAACAGCACGTGCGTCAATACTTTGCGATCCGGATGCTTCAAATTTTACAACGCAACTTAATAACTTAAAAACATTCTATGATACTTATTTTACAATCGCAACTCCGGATAAACCAATGGATAATGATGGTACAAATGCTGTAACAATTAATTTCAGACAGAATTATTATGTAGCAGGACTTACTTCCACAATACTATCACTTAATCCTTGGTTAAAGCAAACAATTGGATGGAACGATTACTCCGGAGTTCCCGGAACATTTAATTATCAGGATTAATGGTAATTACAAATAAGTAGTCAGTTGTAACTATCCTCCCCCAACACTTCCTTTTAGCCGTTCTTGCCTATAGCTTGAAGGGTCTTTAGGAAGTGTTGTTTTTTTAAGAGATTAAAAATAATTGTTAATTATACAATTAATAACAAATAACACAAGAAAAAAATCGTAAAATTGTCCCATTATTTTGTTCGTATCTTTAATGAGTATTAAATTTTTTTTGTAGATGAACGCTAAAACTTTTCTCGTAGTGTTGTTGATGAGCTTGCTGTCTCTAAACGTAACGGCTCAATACCCCGATGTTTCAAAAGAAGATCAGTCAAGAGCAAATGCTTTAATGAAGGCTGCCAATCGTCATTCAGATTCTATGTGGGCAATTGCCTATCCCATTGTAAAAAAAGAAGCCACCGAAGGTAAACCCTATGTGCCCTGGGCATCAAGGTTTGATGAGTTACCGCATGCCGCTATTCCTGCTTTTCCCGGTGCAGAAGGCGGTGGTAAATATAGTTTTGGCGGGCGAGGCGGAAAAGTTTTTGTAGTAACTAATTTAAATGATGATGGCCCGGGTAGTTTACGCTGGGCTTGTGAGCAGGGTGGTGCCAGAATGGTGGTGTTTAATGTGGCTGGTATCATTCGTTTAAAATCTCCGTTAATAATTCGTGCACCTTATATTACTATTGCCGGCCAAAGTGCTCCGGGTGATGGTGTATGTATTGCAGGCGAATCCGTTTGGATCAATACCCATGATGTTATTATCCGTTACATGCGTTTTCGCCGTGGCGAAACATGGGTAGGCCGCAGAGATGATGCTATTGGCGGTAATCCTATAGGAAATATTATGATCGATCACGTATCGGCAACATGGGGACTTGATGAAAATATGAGTATGTACCGCCACATGTATAACGATAGTACCGGAAAAATTGAGGATAAATTTGGTACGGTAAATATCTCTATACAAAATTCCATTTTTGCAGAAGCATTAGATACCTGGAACCATGCATTTGGTAGTACACTGGGTGGCGAAAACTGTAGCTTCATGCGCAATCTTTGGGCTAATAATTCAGGCAGAAATCCTTCAGTAGGCTGGAATGGGGTGTTTACTTTCGTGAACAATGTAGTGTTTAACTGGGTACACCGCTCAATCGATGGTGGCGATTATCGGGCTCAATATAATATTATCAATAATTATTTTAAACCCGGTCCGGCTACACCTAAAAACACTCCGGTAGGTCATCGCATCTTAAAACCCGAAAGTGGTCGCAGTAAATTACCTTACCACGTTTATGGCCGTGCTTATGTAAACGGAAACGTGATGGAAGGTTATCCTGATATTACAAAAGACAACTGGAACGGTGGGGTACAGGTAGAAGACGAGAATGGGGTAGGTGAGCATTTGGGATACATGAAGCAAAACAAACCTTTGATTATGCCCGATCTTACCATTGTTAATGCAGAAACTGCAAAAGCTTTTGTGTTAAATAATGTGGGAGCTACACTGCCAAAGCGGGATGCAGTAGATGCCAGAATTGTAGAACAGGTACGTACAGGAAAAGTAAAGCCTGCTGCTAATGTAGTATTGCCAACCACACAATTTAAACATCGCAGATTGCCAATTGATTCTTATAAAATAGGTATAATAACCGACCCTTCTCAGGTAGGTGGCTATCCCGTGTACAAAGGCGTGCCATACAAAGATTCAGACAATGATGGTATGCCGGATGCGTATGAAAAGAAAAAAGGTTTGAATCCGGAAAATGCAATGGATGCCACTTTATACGCCATGGATGATAGTGGCTATACCAATATTGAAGTGTATTTAAATAGTTTAGTAAATATTAATAATGTAGTGCCGGTTGTGCCTAAAAAATAAATGTCTCCTTCGACAGGATCAGGATGACATTGTTTCAATTGAATGTTGTAGTGAGCAAGAAATAAAAGCGATTTTAAGTTCTTTAAAATGACAAGGAGTTTTGCCTCCACTGCCGGCAGGCAGCGTAACTGCAGCGGTGCTGCTTTCGCTCCTTCCCGCTTTCAGCGGGATGCCGCTACGCGGCACCGAAACGAAAGAGGCACCTAACGCAGTTACTGGTAAAAAATGATGCCAAAGTGGCCTTGAAAAATAGCGTTAAGAAAATTGTTGCGCAAACCCGGCAATGCCAAAGACGATGCAAAGCCGGTGCTAGCCCAACCGCTCTTGCCATCATTGATTACAAATGGCGAGTTCGACGGGTTTAGGGTTGCAAAACAATTTTTAGCATATTTTTTCACAGCCTTGATTTTTGGCTCCACCTTTTTATCAAGAAAAAGGTGAAAAGTTAATTATCAGTTGCTTAAAGTACTTGTCAATAACAGCTTGTTGAACCATGACGAGCTCGAAGCAACAAACCATTATCAGAAAAAACAACTAAAAATATTCACATGCAAAAACACGCTTTTTTTATTATAACAATTATTTTGCTATTCATAACAAAATCGGGCTTTGCCCAATACCCGGTTATCCCAAAAGAAATAGAAGACTCGGCAGATGCTTTGATGGCATTAATACAAAAGCGGTCAGATGAAAAATGGGCTTTGGCACTTTCTGTTGTAGAAGCTGAGGCAAAAAAGGGAAAACCCTTTGTTCCCTGGGCCGCAGAGCCTTCCGATCTGCCGCAGGCAACCATTCCGGCTTTTCCGGGTGCAGAAGGTGGCGGCAAATTTAGTTTTGGTGGTCGTGGTGGAAAAGTATATGTAGTAACTAATTTAAATGATGATGGCCCGGGAAGTTTTCGTTGGGCATGTGAACAGGGTGGTGCCAGAACCGTGGTGTTTAATGTGGCAGGTATTATACAATTAAAGTCTCCGGTTATAATCAGAGCTCCTTACATTACCATTGCCGGGCAATCAGCACCGGGCGATGGAGTTTGCATTGCCGGCGAGTCTGTTTGGATTAATACGCATGATGTAGTAATACGTTTTATGCGTTTTAGAAGAGGTGCTACGGAAGTTACACGTAGAGACGATGCCCTCGGTGGTAATCCGGTTGGTAATATTATGATAGATCATGTATCAGCCAGTTGGGGATTAGATGAAAATATGAGCATGTACCGCCATGTGTACAGCAAAGATGGTATAGAAAAAGGAGATAAATTACCTACAGTAAATGTAACTATTCAAAATTCAATATTTTCCGAGGCATTAGATACCTATAACCATGCTTTTGGCAGCACCATTGGAGGCCTCAATAGTATGTTTACCCGCAATCTTTGGGCTAATAATATCAGTCGTAACCCGTCTATTGGCATGTATGGCGATTTTGGATTTGTAAACAATGTTATTTTTAACTGGTGGAACCGTAGTGCCGATGGCGGCGACCATCGCTCCATGTTTAATTTTATTAATAATTATTATAAACCGGGGCCAATCACTCCTGCAGGCAAACCTATAAGTTATCGTATTTTAAAGCCAGAAGCTGGACGCGAACATAATAATAAGGAGCTTTTTGGCAGGGCTTATGTAAAAGGTAATATTGTAGAAGGTAACGAGCGAGTTACAAAAAATAATTGGGCAGGGGGCATCCAAATTGAAGATGATGAATTGGACGAAGGAGGTAAAAACGGAACAAGACTGGAACATTTGGATGAAATTAAATCGGATGAGCCAATGTCTATGGCACCTGTTTCTATTATGAAAACAATGGATGCTTATAACTATGTTTTACAGAATGCAGGTGCAACATATCCCCGGAGAGATGCGGTGGATGCTCGCATTGTAGAAGAAGTGCGTACAGGAAAAATAAAAGAATTTGCAGATGCTAAACCATTTATTGCAAAATACATAAAACGCAGACTGAAGCCTGATTCTTACAAATTGGGAATTATTACACACCCATCGCAAGTAGGCGGTTACCCTGAATATAAGGGTGCTCCTTATAAGGATACCGATAATGATGGTATGCCGGATGATTATGAAAAGAAAAATAAACTAAAATCTAAAAAGGCTTCCGATGCATCAAAATTAAGTAAAGATGGCAGCGGTTATACTAATATTGAAGTGTATTTGAATAGTTTGGTTGATTTAAATACAGTACAACCCGAACAAAATTTAATGGAACAATAAACCAACAATAGTTGAATTTATATAACATACATAGCAACAGTTGTGCAATTAACAGTTTTTATTTTCTCAATAAAAAAGGTACTGAGATGATGCTGTCTGTTAAACAGATTTTTTATTTTTTATTTTTTATTTTTTATTTTTCACAAACTATCTCAGCCCAAAAGAACAAACCCGAACCCGTATTTCCTATTGCGGTAAAAAATGGAAAATTGGTTTACAATGCCGATTCAATTACCGGCGACAGGGTTCCCGATTTTTCTTATTGCGGTTATAAAGCCTCGGAGCAGAAAATTCCCGATGTGCCGGTAAAAATAGTAGTAGCACCATTAAGGGGCGATGCAACAGCTACTATACAGGCAGCTATAGATTATGTAGCCGGTCTTCAACCGGATAAGGCTGGTTTTAGAGGAGCTGTTTTATTACAAAAAGGAACCTTTGAAATAGGCGGTAATCTTTTTATAAAAAAATCAGGTATCGTATTACGTGGTTCCGGTTTTAAAGGAGAAACGGTTTTATTGGGAAAAGGAATTGACAGGGATGGAATGATTCAAATAAAAGGAATAGCAGATAGGAAATTGCAACCCTCCATTGAAATATCAGATAATTATGTACCGGTAAATGCCATAACCATCACACTAAAAAGCACTGCTGGTTTAAAAATTGGGGATCAAATTATTATTACCAGACCTTCCACTTGGGAATGGATTGATGCATTGGGAACCCGCAGTTTTGGTGGCGGTATATCTGCATTAGGGTGGAAGCCGGGAGAAGTAGATATTGAATTTGATAGAACGATTACTTCGGTTAATGGCAATAAAATTAGTATTGATGTACCGCTAACTACATCCATTGATGCAAAATATGGAGGAGGAACTATTGCTAATTATACCTGGCCGGGGCGTATTGATAATATTGGCATAGAAAATATTACAATGGTGTCGGATTACAATAAAAAAAACCTTAAAGATGAGTACCATCGTTGGATGGCAATCGTCTTGGAAAACGTGCAGGATACCTGGGTGCGGCAAGTTTCATTTAAACATTTTGCAGGTTCTGCAGTACATATTTTAAGCAGTGTAAAAAGAATTACGGTGGAGGATTGTATTTCTACAGAACCGATATCTGAAATTGGCGGACAACGCAGATATACATTTTTTACAAGAGGGCAGCAAACTCTTTTTCAACGTTGTTATGCAGTTAATGGCTATCACGATTTTTCGGTAGGCCATTGTGCTCCCGGACCAAATGCCTTTGTGCAATGCGTTTCCAATCGGCCTTACAGTTTTAGTGGTGCCATTGATAAATGGGCTAACGGGGTACTATTTGATGTAATGAAGGTTGATGGCAATGCTATCCGTTTAGGCAATCGTGGTCAGGATGGGCAGGGAGCCGGTTGGGCTGCTGCTAATAGTTTGTTATGGAACAGCACTGCGGCTTTAATTGAATGTGCTAAACCACCTACCGCACAAAACTATGCAATTGGTTCTTGGAGCCAGTTTGCCGGCGATGGTTTTTGGAACGAAAGTAATAACTGGGTTACACCGCGAAGTTTGTATTACGCTCAATTAGAAGAGCGAGTGAATACGGATGTAAGCCAGTTGGCGCAGTTACTTCCTATGGAAACAGAAGCTACCAGCAGCCCAAGTGTAGAACTGGCTCAGGAGCTAACTAATATGGCATCGAAACCACGTATGCAAATGGATGAGTGGATAGCAAAAGCATCAGAAAGAAATCCTATTTCAACTAATTCAAAAGGTGCTGCGCAGCAAAAGATAATTACTAATGGGGGATGGACAGCTTTACCCTCCGGGGGCATATCAATTAATGATGGAAGAATTGTTTATAACGATGACCATAGTGTGGTTGCCGGTAAGCGGCAGGAAGTTCCTTGGTGGAGTGGTGGTGTTGAAGGAAAAGATTTAGAAAATGCAAAGCGTAAATTAGCGCTTACAAGATTTGTTCCCGGCAGGGTAGGTGCAGGATTGACTGATGATTTGGAAGCCGTGGTTGATTCAATGAAAAAAAACAATGTTGTTGGTGTAGAGCAACATTATGCTTTATGGTACGAGCGTAGGCGCGATGATCATGAACGTATCCGCCGGATGGATGGCGAAGTATGGCCTCCTTTTTATGAACTGCCTTTTGCCCGAACCGGAGTAGATACCGCTTGGGATGGGTTAAGCAAATACGATCTTACAAAATATAATCTCTGGTACTGGAGCAGGTTACAGGAATTTGCTACGCTGGCAACTGCAAATGGATTGGTACTAATACATGAAAATTATTTTCAGCATAATATTATTGAAGCCGGGGCTCATTATGCCGATTTTCCATGGCGTACCGCTAATAATATTAATAACACCGGATTTGAAGAACCGGTAAACTATGCCGGCGATAAAAGAATTTTTTACGCAGAACAGTTTTATGATATAACGAACCCCGTTAGAAAAGAACTACACAAAAAGTATATATGGAAGGGTTTAGAAAATTTCCAATTTAATCAAAGTGTTATTCAATCAATAAGTGAGGAATACACAGGGCCATTACACTTTGTACAATTTTGGTTGGATTGTATTGCGTCATGGATTTCATATAAAAGACAAAATCCACTTGTTTCGCTTAGTACCACCAAAGACGTACAGGACGCAATTTTGAATGATTCAAAATATACTTCCGTTGTAGATATTATTGATATTAAGTATTGGCATTATCAGGCAGATGGTTCGGTGTATGCACCGGAAGGCGGTAAAAACCTGGCTCCACGCCAATGGGCAAGGTTATTAAAACCCAAACCTACTTCTTTTGAACAGGTATATAGGGCGGTACGGGAATATAGGGATAAATACCCTGAGAAAGCGGTCATGTATAGTGGCGATAGCTACGACCGCTATGGTTGGGCGGTATTGATGGCAGGCGGGTCTTTACCGGTACTTCCTGCCAATACCGATAAGGATTTTTTAAAAGCTGCGGCTCAGATGGCTCCCGATGGTGATATAAATAAATATATGCTGAAAGGAAAATTTGGAATGATTATTTATAACAGGGGGAGTAATGTAAATATTTCGGATAATATTTACATGAAAAAGAAACTGATTGTAAAAATTATTGATGCAGCAACGGGTCAAATTCAATCAGTAACAAAAAATATAAAAGCAGCTGATTTTAATAAAATTAAATTTCCTGCAAAAGATTGCCTGTTGTGGATTTCTTGGGTTGACTGATTGCCTCATAACTTTTTAGCCTGAACAAAAACCATATTGAATAACAAAGCCCATATATTGTACTTGCAAAACAGAGTGGCCTATGCTGCTGATGAGTTTGCGTATAAAAAACTGTTCAGTTTGTTTTACAAGCCTCTATGCCGTTTTGCATTTGGCATGGTACATAATATGGAAGATGCCGAGGAAATTGTTTCTGATGTTTTTTTAAAAATATGGACAATGGGCGATAAGTTGGGACTGGTAGAAAATTTGACTCTTTATTTATTTAAAGCTACTAAAAATAGTTGTTTGAATTTTTTAAAAAGTGCCGACCATAAGAAAGAAGTTATTACGCACGCCATAACTGATGAACTTCCGGAACTTTTTATTGAAAAGCCTAATGTAGAACTTTCTGAAGTGCAAATACTAATTGAAACAACAATCAATAAACTTCCTGCTAAATGTCAAATGGTTTTTCGGTTGGTAAAAGAAAATGGCCTCACCTACAGGCAGGTAACAGATATTCTTGGCATCTCTCAAAATACCATTGAAACGCAAATGCGTATTGCGCTAAAAAGAGTGAAGCAGCAATTAGACACCTATCTACACCCTAAAAAATAGTTTGCATATTTTTCACGGTAAAAGCAAAATATATTGTCTATACTAATAAGGGATTACTATGCCAAATAATATTGAAAATAGGATTTATGATTTACTATCTCGAAAACTGTCCGGAGATGCAGATGATGAAAGCCTCAAAGAGCTTAACAGTTTGCTAAAAAAGTATCCCGACTATCAGTTTTTAAACGACCAGTTAACATTACTGGATGATAAGGAGGTTGTTTTAGAAGATATATATACCTCACAGGCGTATGCAGCACATTCGGTAAAAATGTTACAGAGTAATACCCGGATTAAAGATTATAAAACAGTTGAGGATATGCCGATGCCTAAGGCAAGTAGTATTAAAAAATATTTTTATGCCGTAACGGCTATTGCTGCTGTATTTGCTGCTTTTATTGTTTTGAAAAGTTGGTATTTAAAACTAACAAATACCACTAATGAAAGCCATATTGTGGCGCAGGGGACCAAATCAAAAGTAGTATTGCCCGATGGTACCACCGTGTATTTAAACGCAGGTAGCGAAATTAACTATGCAAAAGATTTTGGTATAAAAGACAGGCAGGTAACGCTTACAGGTGAAGCTTATTTTGATGTGGTGCATAACCCGGCAAAGAAATTTATTGTACATACAGCACTTGCAGATGTAGCCGTACACGGTACCACATTTAATGTAAAAAATTATGATAATGATAACTGGGAAACAACGCTGCTTTCCGGTAAGGTGGAGGTGATACTGAATAAGCAGTCTAAGGAGCGATTTGTTTTACAGCCTGCCCAAAAACTTTCGGTTAAAAAAGCAGATAACAATCCCGATGTTCAATCCAATAAAAAGAGTAGTGAGGAAATTGTCATTTCAAAAATAACAACATTGGAAACGGAAGTAGCGGAAATTTCTTGGATGAACAATAAAATGGTATTTGTGGACGAGCCGTTGTATAAAATTGCTGAAGAATTGGAAAGAGCATTTCATATAAAAGTACTTTTTAAATCAAGTGCTGTAAAACAATATCGCTACACAGGTGTATTTGGAAATCAGGATTTGATGCAGATTTTAAAGATACTGGATATGTCAAGACCCTTTAACTATCAATTGATAGGCGCTGAATTGCACATTGAATAATTATTAAAAAACGATTTGCCATGAAACACAAAGAGTATTTCTAAAAAAGTTATTTACCAAAAAGGAGAATGCGCTAACATTCTCCCCAAGTAAACATACATTAAAACCTCGTGGGTTCTAATGTAATTGTATGATATTAAAATCGAACCAAAGTTATGCAAAAAAACAAACTTGCCGGGGTGTACTTGCCCTGGAAAAAAATGCTCATTATGAAATTGATGTGCTTTTTACTATTAATTGCCTTACATGTATCGGCTGCCAACTATGGCCAGGTTAGGATAAATATTAAAGGCCAGAAAACAAATTTAACAGGTGTTTTTAAACAAATTGAAAAACAAACACCTTATGTGTTTTATTATAGTAATGATTTGCTCCCGGTTGATAAGCAGGTATATATAAGTGCAGTGGATGCCTCTATAGATGATGTGTTAAAAAAAGTGTTTACAGGAACAGTATTTTCCTGGAAGGTGTTAGATGATTTTAAGGTGATTATATCACCGTCAAATGTAAATGCTGTAGTTGAAGGAGTTGTTGCTATTACGGGTATTGTGCATGATGCCGGTGGGCAACCGCTGGCAGGGGTATCTGTAAGGATAAAAGGCACGCAAACTGGTACTGTAACAAATGAAAATGGTTTTTTTACAATTGATGCAAGTGCTAACGACACACTAATTATTTCGAATGTGGGTTATGTTGAACAAGAAATTATTGTTGGTTCGCAAAGAAATCTTTCAATAACATTGATAGCAGCCGATACTAAATTAGATGAGGTTGTAGTGATTGGTTACGGTACTGTAAAAAAGAGAGATTTAACCGGTGCAGTAACATCAGTAAAAAGTGCTGAAATCACTGCACGACCTGGCCCCAATCCGATGGAATCTTTACAGGGAAGAGTTGCAGGCTTGGATATTACCCGTACATCTGGTCAACCCGGTTCTGGACTAACCATGCAGTTACGTGGTACAAGATCTTTTTCGGCCAGTGGCACCCCACTATTTATTATTAACGGGTTGCCGGGAGATTATGCTACATTAAATCCATACGATATTGAATCTATTGAGATTTTAAAAGATGCCTCTTCTACAGCCGTTTACGGATCGGCCGGGTCAAATGGTGTAATTATTATTACTACTAAAAGCGGAAAAGCCGGAAAAATAAATGTTGACTTTAATGCCTATTACGGGTATAATGGATGGTCTGTAACTCCTACAATGCGTACTGGCAACGCCTATTTGCAAACGAAAAGAGATGCGTATAAATATTTATGGGATGCAACTGCCAACCAATGGACTACCACCGGGGCTCTTTGGCAGTCGGAAGCTGATGATGAAACTATTTTTGGCACAGATCGCTATAATACTTTTAAGGAAGGAAATTTTGTGAATTGGGCAAACGAATTTTTACAAAAAAGTGCTGCCACGCAAAATTATAGCTTAAGTGTGGCCGGTGGAAATGAAAGAACAAAAGGGTATGTATCCTTTAACTATACTGATGAAAATGGTCAGTATAAAGGAGACCAATATAAATTGTTTTCTACCAGTATGAGAATTGATCATAAAATTAGGAAATGGATAACAATTGGTAGCAACCTACAAGCTTCCTATTTAAACAGGGACAAAGCGCAGGATAAACTGGAAAATGCGCTGGTTACAGACCCGCTCGTAAAGCTGTATAATGATGATGGAACACTTAATACTAACCTTGGTAATAATGTATATAATCTGCTTCTAAATTATCAACCGGGAGTTTATTCCAATGTTGATGAAAATTTAAAATTATACGTAAATCCATATTTGGAACTGAAACCATTTAAGGGGCTTACCTTTCTTTCCCGCTTAGGAACCTGGCTTACTTATTCAAACTCCTATCAGTTTGATGGTATTGGCTCGGTAAATTATACCTATGCTAATGCTGGTATCGCTAAAGCTTCTATTGATCAAAACCGTTCTATCGGCTATCAGTGGGAGAATATTTTAACCTATAATTTTAAAATTGCCAATAATCATGATATTATATTGACAGGTGTTACTTCATGGAACGATAATCAGAATAAGTTAACTTCAATGTATCAAAGTAATATTCTTTCTAACAATTTCAAATGGCACAATTTTACAAATGATGTTAATACTACTGCTTTGTCATCATACAATATGGCAAAAACTTTTGGATTGATAGGGCGTGTTAATTATTCTTATCTTGGAAAATATCTTTTTTCAGCTTCATTAAGGCGTGATGGCTCCTCCGTTTTATACTCTAAAAACCAATGGGATAATTTCCCGGCAATATCTGCAGGTTGGAGAATTGTGGATGAGAATTTTATGGATAATACCAGAGATTGGTTAGACGATTTGAAACTTCGCATGGGTTGGGGTATTACCGGTACTGCCAGAATTAATCCTTATAGTTCTGTTTCTAATTTAGAGAGTACCAATATGTCTCTGGGTGGTATAACGCAACCTATTTATCGTAATTCGCAGTATATAACAAATCCTAATTTGGGCTGGGAAAAATCTAACAATACAAACATTGGGTTAGATGCTGCCTTTTTAAAACATCGTATTGATTTAACATTGGATTATTATATAACCAAAACTGACGGTGTGATTTGGAATGTAACTTCTCCCATTATTTATGGAACCTACAGACCAGGATCTCAATATCAAACATATTTAAATATATGTGAAACCCAAAACAAAGGTTTTGAACTAACGTTGAACACAAAAAATGTCGTAACCAATAACTTTCAATGGACATCTTCAGTTGCTTTTTCCAGTAACAAAGAAAAAATTACAAAACTCACCAGCGGCGTGGCAAATAATATCACCAATGGTGTATATTCTTTAACAATTGGTGAACCAATTAATTCTTTTAGAAATTATAAACTGGACGGTATTTGGCAAATTGGGGAAGAAAAGGATGCCGCCGTATTTGGAAAAAGGCCCGGGGATATAAAAGTTAATGTACCAGGGTTGACAAGAGTAGGCGAATGGGTATATACAAAGTTAGCAACAGACGGAACTACGGATAATTATTATTATAATGATCTTACTGAAGCTCAAAAATACAACGCAGCACTTACAGCTGCTAATGCAAGATATACTTATAGCGCTAATGATTATCAGGTGTTGGGACATAACTCTCCTAACTGGTCTTTGGGTTTTCAAAATGGCTTTAGCTACAAGAATATCGACCTGACAGTATATGCTTATTTCCGCTGGGGACAAATGATTAACTACAATATGTTGGGTTGGTATCAACCAAATGGCTTTGCAACAAATGCCAGCCCATCAAGAACTATTCCTGAATACTTTGATTACTGGACACCGGAAAATCCGTCAAATGATTTCCCCGTGATGAATTATCTGGCTACCAGCTCTTCTATGACAGGGTTTTCCGGGCTCAGTTATGTTGATGGCTCTTTCTTTAAAATCAAAAACATATCGTTAGGTTATACGCTGCCTCAAAATCTTGTAAACCGTTTATGGTTACAGAAGCTTCGTGTTTATGGCACAATTACTAATCCATTAATTGTGGCCAAAAACCATTTGTTAAAACAGTATGATCCGGAGATGAATGGGGAATTAGGCTATCCGCTAACAAAGCAATTGGTTGTAGGGCTGAATCTAACATTTTAATTGTTGAATTATTAAAGTTTGAAAAATGAAAATGAATAATAAAAACGTTTTATATAAGTGTTGCATGGGATTATTCTTTGCCATGGTTATATCGTCTTGTAGCTTACAGGAGTATAATCCATCAGCCTTATCAGAAGAAAATATACTTAGAAATTTTAATGGTTGGAAATCTTACCAATCCAATTGTTATACAGGTTTATGGGGTTCTTTAATAGGAATGCCTTACGGAATCGTTTCTGAAGTAGGTACCGATTTGTGGACATTTCCTTATGGCAATCACAACCAGTATAAGGATGTAATGGCTTATGAAGAGTTTACTATTAACTCGGGTGTAGTAAGAAACGTGTGGGATTTTGCATGGGGACCTATAAAAGATTGTAATAAAACCATAGAACTTTCAACCCAATTAGTTGACGGCGATGCGGATGATATAAAAACCTTAGTAGCCGAGGCGCAACTTTTACGGGCTTACTATTACTCTGTATTAGTAGCTCAATTTGGGGCGGTACCTTTAATTTTAGTTGATGACCCTGTTAAGAATCTGAGCCCACAGCGTAGTACCATTCCCGAAATTTACACACAAATTGTTTCCGACTTAAGAGCTGCCACACAAAACTTGCCGGTTACACCGTATGATAATAATCCGGCAAGAGTAACTAAAAAAGCAGCTTTGGGTCTGTTGGCCAGAGTATATGCACAAGGTGCAGGTGAAGGGCTTAGTGAGGGTGGTAAAACTTACTGGGTAAAAGCAAAAGAAGTGGCAGATAGTTTGATAAATAATATGGGAACTTACGGTGCTTCGATGTACGATGATTTTGCCAGTGTGTTTGCCGCAGCAAATAATCGTAATAATGCAGAAGCTCTATTCCCAGCGTATGGACTTAACCCTTACGATTTGTCTTACAATGTATTTACAGGAAACACAAAGCCGAATATATATCTTCATTATTATCCCAAATTAGACGATGCCTTTGGTACTTCGGATGTGTTAAAAAGAGGTGTAAATTCAAATGGCTCTAATGCGTTTTATGGCCGCCTTAACCAACAATTTATTGCGCCAACAAAATACCTTATCGATTGCTTTAATGCCACATACGATAAAAGATGGGAGAATACTTTTGTTACTGCTTTTAATAATTACTCTAGTGTACAGGCACTTAATAATTTAGGAAGTACCGGTGCCCCTTCGCCAGCCAGAATGACTTATAGTGCTGCTACAGTTACGCTTACAGCGGCTATTTGTAGTAAATACGGAATCGATGCATCACATATAGGACAACAAATATATCCTTACGCTGATGTGAACGCAACGTTGGCTCCCAGTTTTGCTACTTGGCAATATAGCCCTCAAATATGGAAGAAGGGCGTTTACTCAGGAAATGTAGCCGATTTGAATACGGTACCCAATGCCAATGTACATCCTTATCCTTTGGCAGCAGATGAAGACAGATTTTTTGCCTATTTAAGTAAAACCTCGCTTACTGCGGTTGAAAAACAGGCTCGTAGGTATGTAACTGTAAATATCAATGATTTATTTGATTTAACTACTGACCCAACCGGAAGTACTTATAAATCGGTCTCGTCCACAAACGGATTTACACCTACAAGTCTTGCCAGCCTGTTCCCGGCCATGATGAAGTTTAATCATAATTTCGATGGAGGCTGGTTGGGAGGCAATTTTCAACAAAAACTTGGCAATATAATGATAATGCGTATGGCTGAGATATATTTAATAGCAGCAGAAGCAACCATGCACGCAAATGGAGATGGAGCAGCAGCAGCACAGTATTTGAACGTGTTGCGTAAAAGAGCTTGTAGAAATGCAGCTGATTTTAACACGGGAACGGGGATGCAGTTGACCACCGCTACAATGAATGACGTTTTTGATGAATACGCACGGGAACTTTGCGGCGAATATAACCGATGGGCAATATTAAAACGCAATAAGGCTTTTGAATCAAGATTGCAGACGTATAATAAAACTGCATTTAATAATTTTATTGCAACAAAGCATTATCTAAGACCCATTCCATTCAACTTCCTCAATCAGATTAATAACGCCGATGAGTTTGGTACTAACGGATATTAATTAATGAATATAAAGAGCTGTATTAATACAATACAGCTCTTTTTTTCGTTACACAACTTTTATAATGTAGAAAAAATAGATCGCATCAGCACTCCATATTCAAGATGGAATAATTAACTATAATGATGGAAATATTTGTATCAGTCAAAGTTTTATCATCAGAGAAAGTTAACTTTAAAAAGGAGTATCAGTAAAAGCCTTTTATAAAAATGTATTGTTAATTATAGGCCGGTAAATGATACATTAAGAACTATAATTTTTTGTAAAACGATTTTAAAAGCCAATAAGTATTTCTAACGATGATGAGTGCGATCCTCCATATACCATCCGCAATGTACTGTACAAAGCAGCACACAGGTGGCGGACAGGTGCAACAACAGCCCAATGGTAGCAATGCAGTTAACGCAATCATAAAAGCAATAATTGCTGTGCTGGTATTATTTAGTACTGTAAGTTCTAAGGCGCAACTGCCCTTGCTAAAAATTTCTGACAACAAACATTTTTTTCAAACAGAAGAAGGCAAGCCTTTCTTTTGGTTGGGCGATACGGGCTGGCTGCTCTTTGTAAAGTGCAACCGTGAGGATGCTATAAAATATTTGGATACCCGAAAACAACAAGGGTTTAATGTGGTTCAGGTAATGGTTATTCACGATGTTACCAATGTAAATGCCTATGGCGATTCAACATTGATTAATCAAAATGTAGCTACGCCAAATGTTACGCCGGGTAACGATTTTAACGATCCGAAACAGTATGATTTTTGGGATCACATGGAGTTTATTATTCAGGAAGCGGATAAACGTGGTTTATATATGGGTTTGGTGCCTGTTTGGGGGCATAATGTAAAAGGCGGAAAAGTAACTGTGTCCGATGCAAAAACGTATGCAAAATTTCTAACAGAAAGATTCTCAAAATACTCAAATATCGTTTGGTTAAATGGTGGCGATTTAAAGGGTTCAGAAGGTTATGATGTATGGCAGGCTATAGCCCATACTATTAAAACCTATGACAAAAAGCACTTGATGACTTTTCATCCGCGAGGTCGCTTCACTTCTTCTGACTGGTTTCAAAATGATGATTGGATGGACTTTAATATGGTGCAGAGTGGGCACAGAACTTACGAGCAGGATACAACAAAAGCCGATAAACATTTTTTTGGAGAAGATAACTGGCGTTATATAAAATTAGATTATAACCTTAGGCCTGCCAAACCCGTTATAGATGGCGAGCCTTCATACGAAAATATTCCTTATGGCCTGCACGATTATACAAAGCCACGATGGAACGCTGCCGATTTACGTCGCTATGCTTATTGGAGCGTTTTTGCCGGCGGTGCCGGATTTACCTACGGAGAGAATTCGGTAATGCAATTTCACACACCGGGCGATAAAGATGCCAATTACGATGTAAAACTTAATTGGAAAGAGGCCATCAATGCGCCGGGTGCCAAACAAATGCAATATTTGAAAAAACTGATGTTGGCGCATAGTTATTTTGACAGAGTACCGGCACAGGAAATTATTGTAGATAATAAACAAAAGCGGTATAACTATATTCTGGCTACCAAAAGTAATAGCTATGCAATGGCTTATACTTATACCGGAAGATCGTTTAAAGTAAATACTAAAAAGCTGAGATTCAAATTGCAAAAAGCAGCATGGTTCAATCCTTCTACTGGAGAAACCACTGCCATTAATTTGGTTAAGATAAAAGGCAAGGTTTTGTTTAACCCACCGGGTGAACCAAAAAATGGGAACGACTGGGTTCTTGTATTGGAAAAATAAATAGTGAAAAAGATTGTATTTATATCAATGATGGTGATTGTAATCAGTTCCTGCTCGCAGCAGGCATACCTGTTTACATCTTTTCATGAGCCGGCAGATGCAGGTTTGCGTATGCTGTACAGTTATGATGGCTATCATTGGAAGGATTTGGATACGGTATTGCTAAAGCCGGAAGTAGGCATACAAAAAGTAATGCGCGATCCCTCAATGGTGCAGGGGCCGGATGGTACATTTCATTTGGTATGGACAAGTAGCTGGCGTGGCGATAAAGGTTTTGGATACGCTGCTTCAAAAGATTTAATTCATTGGAGCCCACAGCGGTTTATTGATGTGATGAGCTACGAGCCAACAACCGTAAACGTATGGGCACCCGAATTGTTTTATGATGATGTGGCAAAGGATTATAAAATCATCTGGGCAAGTACAATTCCCGGAAGGTTTGAAAGAGGCGTGGAGGAAGACAGTAACAACCATCGCATGTACATAACAGCTACAAAAGATTTTAAAGAGTTTACGCCTACAAAACTTTTTATCGACCCCAAATTTAGTGTGATTGATGCCGTAATTGTTAAAAGGGCTGATAATGATTATGTGTTGGTTTTAAAAGACAATACAAGGCCCGAAAGAAATATAAAAGTAGCATTCTCCAATTCACCGGAAGGCCCCTGGAAAAATATTTCAAAACCTTTTACGGAGAGTTTCACAGAAGGCCCAACCGTTGTAAAAGTAAAGGACAAGTGGCTGATCTATTTTGATTCTTATCGAAAGAAAACTTACGACGCGGTAGCTACAAAAGATTTTGTGCATTTTGAAGATATTAATAATAAAATATTGGTACCGTTAAATCATAAACACGGCACCATCGTTCCGGTGAAAAAGAAATTTGTAAAGCGTTTAGTACGATTTTTCAAACGATAAAAAACTCGGTTTTTCTACTATGAGTATAAAAATAATAATAATATTTTCGAGCTTATCACTCATCACTTATCATTCATCACTCGCCCAAGATACGGTGCGTTATACGGGGAAAACATTATCTAATGTGGATTATCATCACGGCCAGTTAACGCCTGTGGTGGGTGTTCACAATATTCAAATGTTTCGTGCAAACAGAGAACATCCCGAATGGGCAGGCGGTATGAACTGGACCTATAACCATCAGCCGATGCTGGCATATTGGAACCATACTTTCTATTTACATTTTTTAAGCGACCCTGTTGGTGAGCATATCCCTCCGGGAGCTACTTATCTGTTTTCTTCAAAGGATGGCTATAACTGGTCGCAACCAATTACTGTATTTCCTGAGTACAAAATTCCCGATGGGTTTAAAAAGAAAAATGACACTGCCATTGCAAAAAACATTACTGCCGTTATGCACCAACGCATGGGGTTTTACGTATCTAAAAAAACAAATAAATTATTAGCCCTGGGCTATTATGGCATTGCTTTATATGCTAAAGACGATCCTAATGATGGCAACGGTATTGGCCGTGTAGTACGGGAAATTAAAGCAGATGGTAGTTTAGGACAAATCTATTTCATCCGCTACAATCACGATTTTAACGAAAAAAATACCCGTTATCCTTTTTATAAGAGATCAAAAGATAAAGCATTGATTGCAGCTTGCGATGAATTACTATCAAATCCTCTGCAAATGCAACAATGGGTAGAAGAGGCCGACAGAGACGACTCACTTATCCCTTTAAAAAAAGAATACAAGGCCTTCAATTTTTATCACTTGCCCGATGGGCGTGCCGTGGGGTTCTGGAAATATGCCTTAACAAGCATTACGAAAGATAATGGAAAAACTTGGGAATACACTCCCACGCGCGCTCCGGGTTTTGTAAATGCCAATGCTAAAATTTGGGGACAAAAAACCGGCGATGGTAAATACATTACAGTGTATAATCCCTCAGAATTTCGCTGGCCGTTGGCTTTGTCTGTAAGTGATGACGGGTTGAATTATAAAAACTTATTATTAGTGAACGGAGAAATTACTTCCATGCGCTATGGCGGTAATTATAAATCTTACGGGCCGCAATATGTACGCGGCATTCAGGAAGGTAATGGTACACCACCCGATGGTAATGCATGGGTGAGTTATAGCGTGAACAAGGAAGATATGTGGGTAGCAAAAATTCCTGTTCCGGTTAATAGTAGGGTACAGGATGATGCCAATGATGATTTTAAAAAATATAAAAACCTGAGCGAGCGTACGCAATGGAACATCTATAGCCCACTCTGGGCAAAGGTTTCCGTTGAAAATACAATAGAGGGCAATGTGTTACAATTGACCGATTTTGATCCCTTTGATTATGCAAAAGCAGAAAGGGTAGTACCGGCATCAGAAAAAATAAAGATTGAATTTAGCGTAACGCCATTACAAAATACTAATGGCAGATTAGATATTGAATTGCAGGATGCCAAGAATATACCCTGCATTCGAATTTCATTTGATTCTACAGGAAGTATTATCACCAGAGCCGGTTATCGTGATAAAGGGCTTGCAAAATATGAACCCCGTAAAAAATATGATTTTATAATTGAGCTGAATACTGCCACAAGATTTTATACTGTATCTATTAATGGCAGTACACCAAATAATAATATAGTATATGCACCAATCCATAAATTGCATCATGTGAGTTTTAGAACTGGTGGCGTAAGGCGTTTTCCTAATGCAGATACCCCAACAGACCAAATGTACGATCTGCCAAATGCAGGGGAAAAGGACAAAGCGGCAACTTATCAAATTCATTATTTTAAATCAAAATTGTTCAATTGAAGAATGTGAAAATAATAAGATGCTTTGTTGTAAGAGATTTCACTCCGGGAGGAGAGGGTTGGGGTGAGGCGTTTAATATCGTTTCAAAATTTTCGCACCCTTTGTTGAAGAAAAATTATTTTAAATCAATCAGTAATTAAAAAATTATACAATGGCTACTCAATTTAAAGCTACACTGGGTGTAATTATTGGCAATCGGGATTTTTTCCCTGATAAATTAGTTGCGGCAGCAAGAACAGAGGTGATCGATTTGTTTAAGGCAAATGATATTCAACCAATCTTGTTAGAAACTACCGACACTAAATTAGGAGGTGTAGAAACTTTTGCCGATGCTCAAAAATGTGCCAATCTTTTTAAGGCACATGCCAATGAAATTGATGGTATTTTGGTAGTGCTGCCCAATTTTGGTGATGAAAAGGGCGTAGCGCAAACCTTAAAACTTGCCGGTTTAAATGTGCCTGTTTTAATTCAGGCAACACCGGATGATCTGGATAAATTGAATGTAGAAAACCGCCGTGATGCATGGTGCGGAAAAATTTCTGTTTGTAATAATTTGTATCAGTTTGGTATTAAATATACTATCACTTCAAATCATGTCATGCGCTTGCAGGATGATTTATTTAAAAAAGATTTGACTGATTTTATTGGCGTTTGCAGGGTTGTAAATGGTTTGCGCAAAGTGCGTATTGGTGCGGTAGGTGCCCGTCCCGGAGGTTTTAATACGGTGCGTTACAGCGAAAAAATTTTACAACGCAATGGTATTTCTGTTGAAACCGTTGACCTTTCTGAAATTTTGGGAAAAGCCAATAAACTTACTGCGGATGATGCAAGTGTAAAACAAAAATTAGAAAAAATTCATGCTTATGCTGCCGTAGGTAAAACGCCTAACGACCGCTTAATACAAATTGCAAAATTAGATGTGGTGCTGGCTGAATTTATGGAAGCCAATGCGCTGGATTGTACCGCCATTCAATGCTGGACTTCACTACAACAAAACTATGGTTGCAACGTATGTACCAGCATGAGCATGATGAGCGAAAACATGTTGCCAAGTGCCTGTGAGGTGGACGTAACGGGCACTTTAAGTATGTATGCCATGCAGTTGGCAAGCGGTTCGCCCAGTGCGTTGGTTGACTGGAATAATAATTATGCCGATGATGATACGAAATGTGTACTCTTTCATTGTGGCAACTGGGCAAAATCTTTCCTGCCAGATATTACTATCAGCAATGCCCCCATCTTAGGTACATCGGTTGGCAACGAAAATACTTATGGCGCATTAGATGGCCGTACACCCGCCATGCCGTTGACTTATGGCCGCATCAGCACCGACGATTGCAAAGGCGTTATTAAAGCCTACATCGGCGAAGGCGATTTAACCAACGATGCGTTGAATACCTTTGGAAACAGGGCGGTGGCCAAAATTGAAGATTTGCAGGGCTTGATGAAATACGTATGCCGCAACGGTTTTGAACATCATGTGGTAATGAACGCCAGCAAAACGGCAGGCATATTAAAAGAAGCTTTAGAAAATTACATGGGTTGGGAAACTTATGTACACGAATAATTATGTTACCGGCTGTAGAATATATGGCATCGGTGTTGCGTCGCACACTTCAATTGTACTGCAATACTGCTCATTTCTGCACAAAAGCACAAGTGTGCAACCCGCCACGGGGGCAGGCGCAGGTAAAGCTAATAGTTGTTCATAAGCGCGGTAAATAAAAATATTTGTAATGACAACAAAAGAATTAAAACAGAAATCAATTGAGTATCGAAAAAAAATACTCAAATACATTGTAAAAGCCAATGCAGGCCATACCGGTGGAAGCCTTTCCTGTACTGATATTTTAAATGTGTTATATAACGAAGTGATGAACGTGAGTCCGCAAAACTTTTCATCGCCGGATAGAGACCGTTATATACAAAGCAAGGGCCACACGGTGGAAGCATTGTTTGTAGTGTTAGCCGATCAAGGGTTCTTTCCCGAATCGGATTTGGAAACGCTTTGCCAGTACAAGTCGCATTTTATTGGCCATCCTACACGCAAGGTAAATGGTGTAGAACAAAATACGGGGGCATTAGGGCACGGGCTGCCAATAGCGGTTGGTACTGCCATAGCAGGAAAATTAGATGATAGAAATTACAAAGTATTTACACTTATGGGCGATGGGGAAATGCCCGAAGGAAGTAATTGGGAAGCGGCATTATGTGCGGCACAATATAAATTAGATAATCTGGTGGCGATTGTTGATAAAAATGGTTTACAAATTACTGCCCCCACTAAGGATGTATGCAGTACTGACCCGTTAGATGAAAAATGGAAAAGTTTTGGCTGGGTGGTAAAAGAAGTGGATGGTAATGATGTGGCAGCTTTAAAAGAACTGTTATTGTCTGTGCCTTTTGAAGCAGGTAAACCCAGTGTAATCATAGCACATACTACTAAAGGTAAAGGTGTTAGTTTTATGGAGAACGAATTAAAGTGGCATCACGGCGTTCCATCACCCGAACAATATGAACAGGCACAAAAAGAATTAGACGAAGCACTTTTATCACTTACTTAACACAACTCACTACAACAAGCAGAGCTAAAATTTGCAATCTGTAATTCATAATTCATCACTCATAATTCATATCTCATATTCTCATGTCAGAACAAATAAATAACAATCCTTTCAAAGCCAATCTGGAAATTTATTCCGAAACCTTGCAGCGTTTGGCCGAAACGGATAGGAATATTATTGCAGTAACCAGCGATAGCCGTGGTTCAGGAAAATTAGTACCCTTTGGAAAAAAATTCCCCAATCAAATTGTAGAAGTAGGTATTGCGGAACAAAATCTTGTGGGGGTAGCTGCAGGTTTGGCTTCTTGTGGCAAAAAAGTATTTGCTACATCGCCAGCATGTTTTCTTACAGCACGTTCTTTTGAGCAAATTAAAAACGATGTGGCGTATAGCAATAACCCGGTGAACGTAATTGGCATTAGTGCCGGCGTAAGTTATGGCGCATTGGGTAGCACGCATCACAGTCTGCACGATTATGCAGCACTACGCGCTGTAAATAATATTATGGTAGTGGCACCTGCAGATAACTGGGAAACCGAGCAGGCAATTGAGTTGGCTTCCAAAACGGAGAAGCCGATTTATTTACGTTTTGGTAAAAAGCCTATGCCGCCATTAAAAGATGCAAAAGGCGAAGTGTTTGAATTTGGTAAGGGGCGTGTAATTACAGAAGGTGAAGATGTGGCTATTATTGCCTGTGGCGAAACGGTTCAGCCTGCTTTGGAAGCGGCAGCTGCTTTGCAGGAAAAGAATTTGTCTGCTACCATTGTGAGCATGCATACCATTAAACCCTTAGATAATGAGCTGGTTCTTACGCTTGCTAAAAAACATCGTGCTGTTATTACGGTGGAAGAACATAGTGTTTACGGTGGATTGGGAGAAGCAGTGGCGGCTGTTTTATTGCAGAACGGTATTTGTAAACCATTTAAGATAATTGGCATTCCGGATGAATATACGATAACCGGTTCGCAAAGCGATATTTTTAAACACTACAGGATTAGCAAAGAGGGAATTGCTGGTACTGCTTTACAATTATTACAATAATGAAATTCTGTTCTTTATAGCTCATAGTTCATAACTAAAATTTATGCAACAATATATTCTGTCTATAGACCAAGGTACCAGTTCTACAAAAGCATTAATATTTAATAGCCGGGGAGAAGCGGTGGCAAAAGGTTTGGAGTTGTTGCAAACAAATTATTTTGGTGATGGATTTGTTGAGCAGCATCCCGAAGAAATATACCAGAATGTGCTTGCTGCCGTAAAAAAATGTTTGGCAGCTTTTGTTTTACAGGGCTATCATCCAGAACAAATTTCCTGTATAGGTATTTCCAATCAAAGGGAAACCTTTGTATTATGGGATAAAGAAGGGGTTCCGCTACATCCTGCTGTGGTATGGCAATGCAAACGCTCAGTAAAAATTTGCGAAGCGTTAAAGCAGCAGGGGTTGGGTGAAAAAATTCAACAGGCAACAGGTTTGGTTATCGATCCGTATTTTTCTGCTTCTAAAATATTGTGGCTAATACAAAACCGCAAAGAAATAAGCGATGCAATTGCAAAAGGCGATGCTTATTTTGGAAATATTGATACCTGGCTATTATATAAATTAACGAATGGCCAATCCTATGCAACCGACCATACAAACGCCTCCCGTACTTTACTGTTTAATTTAAATACGCTACAATGGGATGAGGAACTTATCAATATATTGGGCTTAACCGGTTTGCAATTGCCGGAAATAAAACCTTCTGCTGCTTTTTATGGAGAAACGGATTTGAATGGGTTGTTAAAAAAACCGGTACCTATTACCGCTATGATTGGCGATTCTCACGCAGCAGCTTTTGGCGAAGGCTGTTTTGAAAAAGGTTCGGCTAAAGCCACGCTGGGTACGGGTTGTAGCATTATGATGAACATCGGAAATAAACCGCTGCCATCAACCAATGGAATGGTTACCACTATTAATTGGAGTGTGGAAGGTAGAGTGGATTATGCTTTGGAAGGCGTAATTGTAACCTGCGGCGCTACCATTGAATGGTTAAAAAATGAAATGCATTTGTTTAATAACAGCTCCGAAACAGAAGCAATGGCAAAAGCAGTTAATAGCAATGATGGTGTTTATTTAATTCCCGCTTTTAGCGGATTAGGTTCGCCATACTGGCAGATGGACAGGCGTGCTTCAATTTCGGGAATGAGTTTTGGCACCACAAAAAACCATATCGTAAGGGCGGCATTAGAGTCAATACCCTATCAAATTAAAGATGTGGTGGCTGCAATGGAAAGCGATGCCGGTATTGCGTTACAGGAATTAATGACTAACGGAGGGCTTACAGCCAATAAATTTGTAATGCAGTTTTTAGCTAACCTGCTCAATAAAAAGGTTAACAATAGTTCAATGCCCGATGTGTCTGCACTGGGGGCAGCATTTATGGCAGGCTTGAGAGCAGGTATATATAAGAATATAGAAGCATTACAACAATTAAAAATAACAAAAACCTTTTATCAGCCAGATGGTGAAAAAGAACAGGTACAACAATGGTATGCCGGTTGGCAACAACAAATTTTGAAAAATTGAACGTAATGAGGCTTGTTTATCAATTCATATTATTATTACTTTTTAGTGCCGGATTTATTAATCTTAAAGCGCAACAAAATAATTTTGTTTTACAACCTAATGCGTTTAAACATTATGTTGATGCGTTTAATACAATGGAGGATGAGCCCATTATTCAGGCAATACCCAATAAAGAGTCCTGGGCTTGGATGGAAAGAAATATTCCCTTATTTGAAACCCCTGATAAGGATTTTGAACAGATATATTATTTCAGGTGGTGGACATTACGAAAGCATATTCAACAAACAGATAAAGGTTATGTGTTTACCGAATTTTTAATAAAACGCTCTTATGCCGATAAGTATAATTTAATTAGCAGCGCATTAGGCCATCATATTTATGAAGCCCGTTGGCTACATAATAAGAAATATATTGATGATGATATTCGTGTTTGGTATAGGGGTAATGAAGGCAAGCCTTTACAGAAGCTCAGGTTTTATAGTGGCTGGGTTATGAACGCAGCTTATAATTTATATCTTGTAAATAAGGACGCAGCATTTATACAGGATATGTATCCCGATTTTGTGGCAGATTACGAAGGTTGGGAAAACGAGAAGAAAGGAAAGGATGGTTTGTTTTGGCAATATGATGTACGGGATGCAATGGAAGAAACAATTAGTGGCGGCAGGAGAGAAAAAAACCCGCGTCCCTCTATAAACGGTTATATGTACGGCAATGCGATGGCTTTATCGGCTATGGCAAAAATGACTGGAAATACTGAAGATGCAACATCTTTTGCCGCTAAAGCAGAAAGGATAAAAAACAATGTGCAGCAAAAGTTATGGAATATACATACAAATTTTTTTGAAGTACGAAAAGAAAAAGGCGATACGCTGGCAAATGTGATGGAAGAAATTGGTTTTATTCCCTGGTACTTTAATTTGCCCGATGCTCAATATAGTATAGCCTGGAAAAAACTTATGGATGCAAAGCACTTTACAGCCCCTGCCGGTATTACAACCGCCGACAGAAGCCATCCTCTTTTTCGTACACATGGCTGCTGTAAATGCGAATGGGATGGTGCTGTGTGGCCCTTTGCAACTTCGCAAACATTAACGGCTATGGTTAATCTTCTCAATAATTACAAACAAAAATTAATTTCAAAAGAGGATTATTTTACACAGTTGAAAACCTATACGCTTTCACAACACAAAAACGGAAAGCCATACATTGGTGAGTATATGGACGAAAAAACAGGGCAATGGCTTACTACTGATGATAGGGGAAGGTATTATAATCATTCCACTTTTAACGATTTGATTATTTCCGGTCTGGTAGGTTTAAGACCCAGAGCTGATGATTATATTGAAGTGAATCCTCTTTTACCAAAAAACACTTGGGATTGGTTTTGTTTGGACAATATTCTGTATCATGGAAAAATTGTAACTATTATTTGGGATAAAACCGGTAAAAAATACAATAAGGGAAAGGGATTGAGCGTATGGAGTAATGGAATACGAATAGCATCATCTAAAAAAATAAAAAAAATTGTAGGAAAGCTATAAAATGAATTGTAAAACAATAAGCCTTTTTATTATATTAATGCAGTTGTTTTTTACAGCAGCTTTTACACAAATCACTTTGCCCAAAATTTTAGGGCATAATATGGTACTGCAAAGAAATGAACCGGTACCTATATGGGGAATGGCAACTGCTGGGGAGGTAATTACCGTTTCGTTTGGATCGCAAATAAAAACCACTACTACAGGGGTTGACGGTAAATGGAAAATTTTCTTAGATGCTATGCCTGCTTCGTTTTTACAGCAAACGCTTAAAATTAGCTCTTCAACCGATGTGATCGAATTGAAGAATATTTTGGTTGGAGAAGTGTGGTTGTGTTCCGGCCAATCTAATATGGAATTTGCCATGCGTAAGTTGGTAAAGCTACATCCGCCAACCGGTGCCAACTGGCCGGTAAACGAAGTGGCAGAAGCAAAGAATGAAAATTTGCGCATCTTTTTGGTCGAAAGAAAAAAAATGAATCCTGACACTACGAATGAGGGATGGTCTGCTGCAATAGAACCCGGTTTGAAAAATTTTTCTGCTGTAGGATATTTTTTTGGTAAACGCATATACGAAAAACTAAATGTTCCCGTTGGTATTATTTCCGCTGCTATCCCCGGCAGCCGTATTGAACCCTGGATGCCGTTAGAAGGTTTTGCCGATATTTCTTTTTTTAAAAATGCAGATGGTTCCGTAAAAAAAATGGAGGGCGATGTTGGTAAGTTTTATGAGTCAATGATAGCCCCTTTAGTGCCATTTGCATTAAAAGGGTTTTTGTGGTATCAGGGTGAGTCAAATTGTTTTTTAAATGAACGGCTTTCCTATGCCTATAAAATGAAGGCATTAATACAATATTGGCGAAAAGTATGGAGCGATGATAAACTTCCTTTTTATTACGTACAAATTGCCCCGTATTTTTATTCAAAAGCAACCGATAGACAATATACTGTTTATAGCGAGCCGGAATTTTGGGAAGTACAATCAGCCGTATTAAAAGTTCCTAATACTGCTATTGTTGCTACTGTTGATTTGAATGATGACCCTGCTGACTTACATCCGGTTAATAAATGGGATGTAGGTAAAAGGTTGGCTAACTCGGCATTGAGCAAAACCTATAAAGTGAATAACAGTGAGCCTATGGGGCCGGTTTTTAAATCGGCTGTTAGAAGAAAAAATTATTTTGTAATAGATTTTGCTTACAAAGGAAAGGGATTGAAAACGGTGGATGGAAAACCATTGAATAGTTTTGAAATAGCTGATGCCTCCGGAAATTATTATCCGGGAAAAGCAATAATTAAAAGAAATAAAATACGGGTAACGGCAGCAAATGTACATCTTCCTATTGCAGTTCGCTTTGCCTGGCGCGAAGATGCCAGACCTAATCTGATTAATTCAGATGGTTTGCCGGCATTCCCGTTTAGAACAAATAATTCTGTTGTAGAAAAATTTAATTGAGTATGACGAAGTTTTTTTTATTAATAGCATTTGTGTTTATTGGAGCGAAGGGTTTTACACAAAAAACGGAAGTGCAATACTTGTCGGGGCATGGAAGCGATGATATGGTGCAATGGGATTTTATGTGCAGCGGAGGCATGAATGCTAATAAATGGGCGAAGATTGGTGTACCCTCTTGTTGGGAGTTACAGGGGTTTGGAAAATATGATTATGGTTTTGCTAAAGACAGTGTTCGCGGTAAGGAAAGTGGTTTTTACAAATACAATTTCAGGGTACCTGCAAATTGGAAAAGCAAAACAGTTAATATTGTTTTTGAAGGTGTGATGACGGATGCGCTGGTGAAGATTAATGGTAAACCTGCCGGTGCTATGCATCAGGGGGCTTTTTATATGTTTAAATATGATATAACTAAACTATTAAAATATGGTCGTGAAAATTTATTGGAAGTTAGGGTCGATAAACATTCTTCCAATAAATCTGTGAATGCTGCCGAGCGCGAAGCCGACTATTGGATATTTGGCGGCATCTTTCGCCCCGTTTGGTTAGAAGCCTTGCCACAGCAGCATATCAGCCATATTGCTATTGATGCTAAAGCAGATGGTTCTTTTATTGCTAAAGCAGCAACATCAAAGGGTGTAGATAAAATTGCTGTACAAATATTTGATAAAAACAAGCAGCAGGTAGCTGAAGAATCCTTTGCTGAGGGAGAGCTGAGTAAAACAAAAGTGTCGCATCCTTCATTATGGAGCAGCGAATCTCCCACGCTCTATACCGCCGTTTTTTCAGCGTTTAAAAACGGGAAAAAAATACACGAGCTAACACAAAAATTTGGTTTCAGGACTGTGGAGGTAAGGCAGCGGGATGGCATTTATATCAATGGCGTAAAAATGAAATTTAAAGGGGTGAACCGTCATTCCTTCCGCCCGGAAACTGGTCGTACAACCAGTAAGCGGATAAGTATTGAAGATGTATTGTTGATGAAAGAAATGAACATGAATGCCGTGCGCATGAGCCATTATCCGCCCGATAATCATTTCTTGGATGCTTGCGACTCGCTGGGTTTATATGTAATGGATGAATTAGCAGGCTGGCATGGCCATTACGATACGCCTACAGGCGCTCAATTAGTAAGGGAAATGGTTTTGCATGATGAAAATCATCCTTCTATTTTTATCTGGTCTAACGGAAATGAGGGCGGCCATAATTTTGATTTAGATTCTTTGTTTACACAATTCGATATTCAAAAAAGATCGGTGGTGCATCCCTGGCAATTGTTTAATGGTATTGAAACACAACATTACCGGCAATATAATTATGGTATTGGTAATTACGACAACGGAAAAGATATTGTATTGCCCACCGAATTTTTGCATGGCCAGTTTGATGGAGGACATGGTGCAGGTCTTGAGGATTATTGGAAAGTAATGTGGCAGGAACCTTTACACGCCGGTGGTTTTCTTTGGGACTTTGCCGATCAGGGTGTAGTACGCAAGGATTTGAATGATTCGTTAGATACGGATAAGCATCGCGGTGCCGATGGTATTGTGGGGCCGCATCATGAAAAGGAAGCAGCTTTCTTTGCTATTAAGGGAATATGGAGCCCCGTGTTTTTTGAACGCAGAGAAATTACATCGCAATTTAATGGAACGTTCAATATTGAAAACAGGTATCAGTTTACCAATCTGAACCAATGCAGTTTTAGTTGGGTGCTGCGTAAATACACCATGAACAAACTGATTGAGAAAAAAGGAGTGATTCCCTCCCCATCAATTGCGCCTGGCGATAAAGGCGTGTTGAAAATTGAGTTGCCGGCAGGTTGGGTTGATTATAATGTATTGTACGTAACAGCTAAAGGCAGAGAAGGTGAGGAATTGTTCACGTGGAGTTTTCCAATAAAACGTCCTGTAGAAACAACCCGGGAAATTGTAGATACCGTTTCTAATAACAAAATAGAATTTAGCCTTAAAGATTCGCTTTATATTATTACAATAAAGGATGTACAAATGCAAATCAGTAATAAGTCGGGAGTGCTAAAACAGGTGAAGAATGCAAAGGGGTTATTGCCATTTTCTAATGGGCCGGTTATACAGGAAGGTATTACAAACTTTAAAAATTTTTCCCATCATTTTGATGGAGAAAATTTAGTAATTACTTCCTCCTTTGATAAAAAGGAAAGCTTTAATACCCTGTGTTGGACGGTTTATCCTACAGGTTGGGTGAAAATGGAAATACATTATTTCCCTGCATCGCTACATACCAATTATTTAGGTGTAAATTTTAATTTCCCTGAAAAACAAATGCGTGCTGTTACTTATATGGGCGATGGCCCATACCGGGTATGGAAAAATCGGTTAAAGGGCAATCAATTTGGCGTTTGGACAAAAGAATACAATAACACGGAAACAGGAGAATATCCCTGGGTGTATCCTGAATTTAAAGGATATTATTCAAATTTTTACGGAGGTTATTTTAATAGTGCTAACAATAGATTTGCCGTAGCTGCGGAAATCGAAGGCCTCTTCCTGCGTTTGTTTACACCTGCCTGGAAAACTGACCCCTGGCATAATTATGAACCTATTTTCCCATCGGGCGATATTTCATTTATGAATGCCATCCCGTCTATTGGCAATAAAACACAAACGGCAGAAACAACAGGACCAATGGGTTTAAAAAATAGTTTTTATGATTATGAAAAAGACCCTTCAAGAGCAGTGAAAATGGTTTTATGGTTTAACTTTAACTGATGAGTAAGATAGGCTCATAACCGGTTGTTGTGGTGAGCTTGTAGAACCACGATTGTTAGAAAAATAGTAGATGACTAATGAAAATTTTTTTTAAAATACAATTTCTTTTTTTACTACTGGCTTCTTTGCATAATAGCCTGAATGCGCAGCAAGTAGTAAATTTAAAATGTGAACATCAATCGCATCCTATTGGTATTGCTACACTGCAACCTCGTTTTAGCTGGCAAATTAGTAGTGAAGAAAGGAATGTAAAACAGTTGTCTTACCAAATTCTGGTGGCTACCTCAAAAACTAACTTAGAAAAGCAGATTGGCGATATGTGGTCTTCGGGGTTAATAAAATCCGATGCTTCGGTATTGATTTCCTATAAAGGGAAAACATTACAGCCCAATCGTTACTATTATTGGAAGGTGCGGGTAACAACCAATATGGGAGTAACCGAGTGGAGCCCACCCGTATTTTTTACAGTAGGTTTTGTTAATCCGGAACACTGGAAAGCCAAATGGATTGGATATGATAAGGCTTCTTCTTGGGATAGTATTTCCCAATGGTCCCGACTTTCTGCACGTTATTTTAGAAACGAATTTTCCATCAAAAAGAAAATAAAAAAAGCCTTTGTAAACATTGTTGGGCTGGGTATGTACGAATTGATGATAAACGGTAAAAAAATGGGCGATCAGGTATTAGCTCCGGCACCAACAGATTATCGAAAATCAGTACTTAGCAATACCTATGATGTTACAGAACATATCAATTCCGGTAAAAATGCTATTGGCGTTGTATTAGGCAACGGGCGGTTTTTTACTATGCGGCAAAATTATAAACCTTATAAAATTAACAATTTTGGGTATCCAAAATTATTATTTCAGTTAGATATTATTTACGACGATGGCACCAGCCAATCTATTATTTCTAATCAAAACTGGAAAATGACTGCCGATGGCCCAATACGCTCTAATAATGAATATGACGGTGAGGAATATGATGCTACCAAGGAATTGGGCAACTGGTCAATGGCAGATTATAATGATTCGGAATGGAAGTATTCAGAACTGGTAAAAGCACCGGCAGGAAAAATAATACCGCAACCCAATCATAATATGAAAGTGATGCAGCGGTTTAAACCGGTATCTATCCAAAAACTGAAAGGCGATGTATATATACTGGATATGGGGCAAAATTTTGCGGGTTGGTTACAAATAAAAGTAAAAGGCCAAAGAGGTGATAGTGTAAAAATGCGTTTTGCCGAAAGTTTGCAACCTGATGGGCAATTGTATATAGCAAACCTGCGCGATGCAAAGGTTACCGATATATATACACTAAAAGGAAGTGGAGAAGAGATCTGGCATCCTTTGTTTGTGTATCACGGTTTTCGATATGTAGAAATTTCCGGTTGGCCGGGAGTGCCGCTGCCGGATGATTTTGAAGGACAGTTGGTTTATGACCAGATGAAAACAATTGGAGAACTGCAAACTTCTAATAAAACCATCAATCAAATTATTAAAAATGCATGGTGGGGAATTGCCTCTAATTATAAAGGAATGCCGGTAGATTGTCCGCAACGCAACGAAAGGCAGCCCTGGCTGGGCGATAGAGCGCAGGGTGCCTATGGCGAAAGCTTTTTATTTGACAATGCCAATTTATACGCAAAATGGTTAAACGATATTCAGCAATCGCAAACCGCCGAAGGAGCTATTCCGGATGTAGCCCCGGCGTATTGGAATTACTACAGCGATAATGTTACATGGCCCGGAACGTATTTGCTGGTAGCAGATATGTTATACAATCAGTTTGGCGATGCTCGTAGTATTACAAAGCATTACCCTTCCATGAAAAAGTGGATGGATTATATGAAGGGCAAATACATGAAGAATTTTATTATTACAAAAGATAAGTACGGCGATTGGTGCGTACCGCCGGAGAGTCTTGAGTTGATTCGTTCAAAAGACAGTATGCGGAATACAAATGGCGAACTGCTGGCTACGGCTACCTATTATCATTTGTTACAGTTAATGAAAAAATTTGCTACTGTTACTAATAACCCGCAGGATATTCCTAATTACAATCAGTTGGCTGATAAAATCAAATTAGCATTTAATAATAAATTCTTTAATCCGGAGTTAAATCAATATGATAATAATACCGTTACGGCCAATTTACTGGCTTTAAATTTTGGTTTGGTACCCAAGGAAAATACAGGAGCAGTTTTTGCAAGCTTGGTAAAAAAGTTACAAGCCGATGGGCTGCATATCAGCACCGGCGTTATTGGCACGCAATGGTTGATGAGGACTTTAACTCGCAACGGCCGGCCGGATTTAGCTTTTACCTTGGCGAGTAATACTACATACCCAAGTTGGGGTTACATGATTGAAAACGGAGCAACTACAATTTGGGAATTATGGAATGGCAATACGGCCAACCCGCAGATGAATTCTCAAAACCATGTAATGTTGTTGGGAGATTTGCTTATTTGGATGTTTGAGAATATAGGGGGTGTTAAAGCTGCTGCTCCGGCGTTTAAAAAAATAATATTGAAGCCTTCTTTTAATGTAGAAGCCAATCATGCAAAGATGTCCTATCAATCGCCCTACGGGCAAATATTAAGTAATTGGAAAAAAGAAAGTGGGCAGATTGGGTGGAGTGTAGAAATACCTGCCAATACTATTGCAGAGCTTTATATACCTGCAAATGATATAGCGGAAGTTAAGGAATCGGGCAGAAAGATTGAAAACATAGATGGTGTAAAATTTCTAAGAAGGGAAAACGATTGTGTGGTATTGGAAGCAGGCAGTGGTAAATACAATTTTGTTGTAAATGAATAATTGTTTTCTTCCTCTCCGGCAGGAGGAGGTTAGGGTGAGGCGTTTTTATTAAGTTTCAATAGTATCTTATAATACTATAAATATTTAAAAAATATGAATATCGTACAAATGTTTTTAGGAAGCTTTTTTCTCTCTTTATTTACAATGGCGGCAATCTCACAAAATACAGATACGGCTCTAAGCAAAAAAGCCACTGATTGGGTAGCTGCTTTAAATTTGAATAATGCAGAAAAGGGGAAGAAAGTACAACAGGCAATTGAAACACATTTAACGGCTGTGCGTAACTGGCATAATAGTCACCCGCCAACGATGGTACCGGAAGGGATAAACCCTGCTACAGGAAATCAGCTGTCTGAATTGGACAGACAGTTGATTGTTTGTTCTTCAAAGCCTCGTTCTATACATGATAATTTAATGGCGGTTTTAAATGAGGAACTCTCTCCTGAGCAGGTAGAATCTGTTCTGGATAAATACACAATTGGTAAAGTGGCCTTTACTTTAAAAGGTTATCAGGCTATTGTTCCCGATCTTACAGAAAAAGAAGAAACAGAAATTTTAAAGAATCTGAAAGCCGCAAGGGAACAGGCCATTGATTACAAAAGCATGAAGGAGATTTCAGCAGTCTTTGAAATTTATAAAACGAAATGCGAGCAATACTTAAATAACAACGGTCGTAACTGGCGACAGTTGTTTAAAACTTATGTGGATAAGGTAAAAGCCGAGAAAGCGAAGGAAAAGAAATAGTTGTTGTGTAAGAGATTTCTCGCTCCGTTTCACTTCGTTCGAAACCTGTGCGCTGTGGCGTATGACGCCAGACTCTTACCGTCATTTCGACAAGCAATTTGAAAAATTGTGAGGAGAAATCTCATAATAAAACAAACTCTCAAAAGTGTAATAAAAATATCATATAGTAATGAAACTTATTTATCTAAGCATCTTGTCAATCCTTTTACTATCTGTTGGTTGCGCACCAAAAATTTCTGATAGCAATCGGTGGAAAAAAGGAATTATAGTGGATGAGTTTATTTATGATACGGCATCTTTCCCATCTGCTCATGCCGCAACAATTGCCGAAACGCCGGATGGGCTAATAGCCGCATGGTTTGGTGGCACGCGAGAGGGGCATCAGGATGTAGAAATTTGGGTAAGCCATTTAAAAAATGGTAAATGGTCGGCACCCATTTCCGTTGCCAATGGTATTATAAACGATAGCACTCGTTATGCTTGTTACAATCCTGTACTATATCAGGTGCCTAATGGGGAATTGATCTTGTTTTATAAAATAGGCCCCAATGTAGCCGGGTGGACTGGCTGGCTAAAACGCTCAAAAGATAATGGTTATACATGGAGCAATCGGGAAGCATTGCCTGCCGGGTATTTGGGGCCGGTAAAAAATAAACCCGAGCTAATTAATAATGTACTTGTTTGCCCTTCAAGCACAGAAAAAAACGGCTGGAAAGTACATTTTGAATACACAAAGGATTGGGGAAAAACTTGGACAAAATCAGCCCCCATCAATGATGGTAAAGAATTTTTGGCCATTCAACCCTCTATTTTAAAATATAAAAATGGCGATTTGCAAACACTTGGCCGTACACGCAATCGTGTGCTTTATCAAAGTTGGAGTAAGGATAATGGTATCACCTGGTCGCCAATGACTGCCATTCCCGCCATGCCAAATAATAATTCCGGTACCGATGCAGTTACTTTGCAGGATGGCAGGCAACTGTTGGTATATAACCATGTTCCTTATGATAGCCTTACCTGGCCCAGACCTGATAAAGGGCCGCGTACACCCTTAAATGTCAGTATATCAAATAACGGTGAAACCTGGTATGCCGCATTAATATTAGAAGATTCTCCCATCAGCCAATATTCCTATCCTTCCGTCATTCAGGGTAATGATGGTATGGTGCATATTATTTATACCTGGCGTAGAGAACGCATCAAATATGTAAAAATTAATCCTAAAAAATTAAAGCTGACTAAAATTGCAAGAGATGGCAAATGGCCGGGTTTAACAAACTCCGGTTTAAAAAATAAGACCGTTGAGGAGGAGTAGCAGTATAATTATGTTACCAGCTGTAGAATAGGTGGCATCTATGTTGCCACGCTCGTTTCATCGTCCCGTTATATAGCATCATAAATAAAAACAAGGTTTGTTGTTATTCACAAAGTCAATGAGCATAACGCACAATTCAAAAATCTTAAAACGATAGTCAATTGAAACAAATTCCGGTTGTAGATTTAATAGTAGTGATACTCTATCTTCTGGCCATGATAGGCATAGGAGTTTATTTTTCGCGTAAGAATAAAGATGCAGACCAATTTACCAAAGCCTCCGGTAAAATTCCCGGTTGGGCTTTAGGTATTTCCATTTATGCTACCTTTTTAAGCAGTAATACTTTTTTAGGTGTGCCCGGTAAAGCCTATGGTACTAATTGGAATGCCTTTGTATTTAGCCTTTCTATGCCTTTAGCAGCATGGGTGGCCGCTAAATATTTTGTGCCTTTTTACCGAAAAATGGCAGGTGTATCAGCCTATTCACATTTGGAGCAGCGTTTTGGCGGTTGGGCAAGAGCTTATGCCGTAATATGTTTTTTACTTACCCAGTTTGCTCGTATGGGTTCTATATTTTTTGGAATGGCTTTAAGTCTGCAAGCTTTTTTGGGCTTTTCAATGTCATCTATAATAATTGTGATGGGTATTTGCATTATTATTTATACGGTACTGGGTGGTATGGAAGCTGTTATTTGGACAGAAGTATTGCAAGGCATATTAATGACTTTTGGTGCTTTGTTGATTTTATATCTGGTATTAAAAGAAGTTCCGGGTGGGGTAGGAGCGGTATATGAAACCGGTGTAGAAAATCATAAATTCAGTTTAGGTAGTTTTGATTTAGACTTTACTAAATCTACATTCTGGGTTATTTTGTTGTATGGTTTTTTTATTAACCTAAATAATTTTGGTATGGATCAAAATTATGTACAACGTTACCATGCAGCATCTTCAGCCAAAGAAGCAGAAAAATCTGTATGGCTTTGTGTATATCTTTATGTGCCTATTTCTTTATTATTTTTTGTAATAGGCACTTCGCTATTTGCTTATTACCATGCTAATCCGCATTTAACAGAAGGTATCCGGCAAATGGCAGCCGCTGAGCGTTTGGGCGTTAGTGCTACAGCGGAGCAAATCAATATATTGGCTGCCAGCCTGCAACCTGCCGATTATGGTGATAAAGTGATGCCGCATTTCATGGTACATAAAATACCAAAAGTATTATTAGGTTTGGTTATTGCGGCTATACTATCTGCCGGCATGAGCACCATCAGCTCCGGCATGAATGCATCGGCAACCGTATTTATTAAAGATATTTATAACCGTTATATCAATAAAAATAATGCCGGTAAAATAGAGTTAACATCCCTGCATATTGCCACGGCTGCATTTGGTATTATAGGCGTTACTACAGGGCTGGCCATGCTGGGCATTAAGAGTGTGTTAGATGTATGGTGGGAGTTGTCGGGCATTTTTGCCGGTGGTATGTTGGGTCTTTTCCTTTTAGGGCTTATTAGTAAAAAAACTACAGGTGGCCAGGCCGCTATTGCAGTGGTAGCGGGTGTGGTGGTTATTTTATGGATGACTTTTTCTTCCAAAATTCCACCAGAATACGCCTATTTAAGATCAGTACTACATATTAACTTAGTGATTGTTGTAGGTACGCTTACTATTTTCTTTGTTGGCGTGGGGCTTACATGGCTTAATAAAAAACGCACCTCACAGGCTTAGTGCTATAAAGATTTTTATACTTATATTTCAATTTTTTATAAAGGTTAAAATATGAAATATACTGTACAGGATGGCTTCTTATATTATATTGAATTGACTGATGACGCAGATTATAAAGCATTATTTACATCTCCCGAAACATTTGCATTGCTTGATAGCATAAACGAAGCACAGGCTGATTTTCGCTATGCCCCTGATAAATGGAACATCAGGCAAATTTTGGGACACATTACCGATCACGAACGCATTATGATGTATCGTGCACTGCGTTTTAGCCGAAAAGATGATACGCTACTGTCCGGTTACGATCAGGATGTGTTAGTGGATAATAGCCGGTTTACAGAGTTGAGTTGGGAAAAATTACTTACAGACTATAAAAATGTAAGAGCGGCTACCAATAGTTTCATCGATGGTTTATCTGAAGCACAATTACAGCTTACTGGTAAAGCCTGGATATATGAACTAACGGTTGAGTTGTTTTTGCGAGCTACCATCGGTCATGAATTGCATCATATCAAAATTATTAAAGAACGATATTTGTAAACCTCTTGCAGACAGCGAAAATTAATGGCAATTTTGTTTAAGATTAGTTATTTTTGAACCTATGTTGATTGCTGATAAAATTTTCCTGAATATAAAATGTTACTTTTTAATGGCTGCACTTTTGCTTTTTATCGGCATGAGTGCGCAACAGAAAACTTTACGAACCGCCAATAAACCCAATGTAATTTTTATTATGGCAGATGATCTGGGTAGGGGCATGCTCTCTTATTATGGTCAAAAAAAACTTAGCACACCTCGTATTGATCAACTGGCAACACAGGGTGCAAGCTTTACCAATGCCTATGCAAGTGCTTATTGTGCACCTTCCCGTGCTGCTTTCATAACTGGTTATTGCGACATTAGAAGAGATAAATGGGTGCTGACTTCTGGCGGAATATATTCCAAAGTAGCAGCCGGAATTATGAGTGATGAAGATGCTCAGGGTCATATTAATAATACCATTGGTGAAGAACCTGATATTACTTATCTCCCTCAAATTTTTAAGCAAGCTGGTTATACTACTGCTCAAATTGGAAAACTGGAATATGGATTTACCACTACTTCCAAACAAATGAATCATCATGGTTGGGATTATTATTTTGGATATTTTGATCACCAACAATGCCATGGCTATTACCCAATGATATTGTATGAAAATGATAAGCTGGTTCATATTCCCGGAAATACCCATTTTGATGCAGGAAAAAATGGGGAATGGGATGATAGTATAAATAATGTAAAACGATGGAATCTAAATGGCAAAACTGTTTATTCGCAGGACTTATTTCTTCAAAAGATTATATCATTTATTAGGGCTAATAAAAGCAAGCCCTTCTTTTTATATCATCCCACACAATTACCCCATGGGCCAGTTAGTATTCCGGCAGTACATCCCAGTGTTGCTTTTGATACTTCGCTCACACAAATAGAGAAGGAATATGCCTCAATGGTTATTCGTTTGGATGAGGATGTAAATAGGATTATGCAGGAACTGGCAGCGCAGGGTATCGCAGATAATACTGTTATTATTTTTACATCTGATAACGGTCATGAAATTTATTATAGTAAAAAAGGTAGAATTGAAAAACCTTACAGGAATATGACTAATGGCCGACTGTTTAATAATATTGATAATGTATATTACGCTACAACAGCTGGTGATGTTTTTGACGGGAATAATGGATTTGCTGGTTTAAAGCGAAGTAATTTAGAGGGTGGTGTACGTGTGCCGCTATTTATTTACTGGCCTCAAAAAATAAAAGCAGGCTTACAGGTACAACGCCTCGTAACTAATTATGATTTCATGGCTACAATAACCGATTTATTAAAGGTGAATTCAAAAGATACAAAAGACGGAATTTCATACCTGCCCGATATTTTGGGTAAACAACCCAAATCTGTACATCAAAGCATTGTTTTTTCTACACATGAAGGGCCGGCCTTAATAACAAAAGATGGTTGGAAACTTCGTTACATAGCTCTTGCAAAAAAATACCAGTTGTTTAATATAAATAACAATTACAAAGAGGACAAAGATGTTGCTGCAGTAAATCCTGTGATTTTTGAAAAACTCAAAGCTCGGTTAATTGAAAAGTGTGATGGTGATATTCTGAACGGCGTATTTAGTGATGCAAAGAATATTCTCAAAGAATGATAATGGAAGATTAATTATATTAGATTTTAAATGCACCCATTCAACCCGTTTTAGTTTTAAAAGGTAGTATTTTTATAAAACAGGTATTACATTCTAAACATAGCAATATAAAATTTTAACCAAAATAAAAACAACAAACTTTGAGATTTTTCTTTTTATTGCTGCTTATTTCAGGCCGGGTATATGGTCAGGATTCTACAAAAATAAAAACGATAAAAGTACTTCCGGTACCGGCCTTTGGATATTCCCCGGAAACCAAAACCTACATAGGTGCCGTTTCCTTATTTACCTTTAATTTTTATAAAGATTCTGTAACCCGGCAATCAAATGCCAAAATAGAGTTTAATTACACCTGGAACAAACAAATGATTATTGATGGAGGCTGGAACTATTTTTCAAGAGATGAGAATTGGTTTACAAAAGGGCAAATCACATATTCAAAATATCCCGATTTTTATTACGGTATCGGTTCTGCTACAGCGGAGTCTGACAAGCTTCTTTATAATAGTAACAGGTTTGTTTTTGATGTGTATGCATTAAAAAAAATAAAATTCCATTTATTTACTGGGTTAAATTTAAAGTATAGTAATTATTGGAACTTAGAGATTGATAATGCATCTACTGTCAATTACTCTGAATTGAAAAATAGTGCAGCTTTGGGGCTGGGATATTCTATTTTAAAAGATAACAGAAATAGTATTTTGACCCCAACAAAGGGAGTGTATGCATTAGCAAATACAACCTATAATTTTTCATCATCCAACTACATCGATCTGTTTTTTGATCTTCGATATTATAAAACATGGAAGGATAAGTTTACCCTTGCCAGTCGTTTTGTAAATGATTTTAATATCAATAATCCTCCTTTTTTTGATTATGCTATTTTGGGTGGCGATAAATTTGTTCGGGGCTATTATTATGGCCGGTATCGAGATAAGAATTTAAGTACCTTACAAGCAGAGTGTAGGTTTCCGCTCGTTTGGCGATTTGGATTAGCAACTTTTGGGGGTATTTCAAATATCTATCCCAATCTATCTGCATTGAGCTTAAGCCATACAAAATATAATGCGGGATTAGGTCTCCGTTTTTTGGTAGATAGAAAAGATAATACCAACTTGCGCTTAGACTATGCCATAGGGAAAGATAATAATAACGGGTTTTATGTGTCTTTTGGTGAGTCGTTTTAAAAACATCATTGTTTGATGACATGTTTTTATGTGATAGCAGTTATTATAAACACAAATCGATTTGTTAATACTCGTCATACTACTGCTTATCAGCATTATTAAATTATCTGCCGAGGATTCTACAAACATAAAAGTGATAAAAGTACTTCCGGTACCGGCCCTTGGATATTCCCCGGAAACCAAAACCTACATAGGTGCCGGTTCTTTATTTTTCCTTAAATTTTTTATAAAGATTCTGTAACCCGGCAATCAAATGCCAAAATGGAGTTTGATTACACCTATAACTAACAAATTATTATTAGCAGGGTTTGGAACTGTATTTCAACAGATTAGAACTGGTTTACAGATTCCTCAATTGTAATTTTAATATTACAAAGTCGTATTATATTGTAAGGCTTGTTTAATAAGTATTATTTAAAGAAAATACTATTCCGCAAAAAGTATCCATCTTTCGGCAATTTGAATACAACTACGCTTTAAAACCGCACTAATTTTGTGTCATAATTTATTGTAAAACAAAAAAAATAAAAAATATGAACAAAGTTGTATTAATCACAGGAGCTTCATCAGGCATGGGTAAATCCACTGCTAATATCTTACAAGGCCAAGGATATAAAGTTTACGGGGCTGCCAGAAGATTGGATCAGATGCAGGATTTACAGGATAATGGAATTTCCATACTACCATTGGATTTAACAAAGGACGAATCAATTGTAACTTGTGTCAACACTATTTTGAAAAAAGAAGGGCGCATAGATGTTTTAATAAATAATGCCGGCTACGGTTCTTATGGAACTGTAGAAGATACTTCTATAGAAGAAGCAAAAAGACAATTTGATGTAAATTTGTTTGGTTTAGCGCGCATTACCCAGTTGGTAATACCCGGAATGAGAAAAAATAAATCAGGAAGAATTGTAAATATTTCTTCTATGGGTGGGAAAATTTATTCTCCTTTTGGTGCTTGGTATCATGCCACCAAACATGCTGTAGAGGGCTGGAGTGATTGTTTGAGGTTAGAACTGAAACCTTTTGGAATTGATGTGGTGGTAGTGGAACCCGGTATTATAAAAACCCCTTGGGGAACAATTGCAGCTGATAATTTAAGAAAAGTATCGGGAAATGGTGCCTATTCTGATTTTGCCAATAAAGTAGCTGACGGTATGGAAAAAACTTATACCGGTAATAAGTTAACTAATGTAGAGGTATTAGGTGATGTTATTGCAAAAGCTGCAACTGTAAATCATCCTAAAACCAGATATTTAAAAGGTGCTATGGCAAAACCGGCAGTAACAGTTCGTAAATGGATGGGGGACAGAGTTTTTGATAATATGATTATGGGGCAGTTTAAATAATTAATGAAAGTGTTTTCTCCGTTTGATATAAGAGTAGCTTTAATGCGTTAACACATAAAAAGATATACTAATGAAAGAGATTGTTAAACTTAATACTATTTCAGAAGCACATCAGTTTTTGGGATTAGATAAACCCAAACATCCTTTGGTGTCTTTGTTTCGCAATGGTGATGTGTTAAATAATTTGGAAGTAGATAATGTAAAGTATTCATTAGGGTTGTATCAAATTAGTTTAAAAGATAACTGTCCGTTTACCATTGTAAAATATGGTAGAAACTCTTATGATTTTCAGGAAGGAACAATGGTGTTTACGGCTCCATATCAGGTTTTAGAACTGAAAAAAGAAGAACAGGTGGCGGAAGATCATGGGTGGACATTAGCCTTTCATCCCGATTTAATTCGAAAATCAGAATTGGGCAAAAAAATGGATAGTTATTCTTTCTTTTCCTATGCTTCTAACGAATCGTTACATACATCAGAAGAAGAAAGAAAAACTGTAACCGAAATAGTTGAAAAAATAGAAAGAGAATACATAAACAATATAGATGCTCATAGCCAGCTATTAATCATTTCTAATTTAGAGTTATTGCTTAATTACTGCGTGCGTTTTTATGACCGTCAGTTTTATACCCGAACCAATCTGAATCAGGATATTGCCAGTGAGTTTGAGCAATTATTAAAAGATTATTATCAGCAGAAAAAACAATTGGAGTTGGGTACACCTACAGTTCAATACTGTGGTGAAGCTATGAATATGTCGGCAAAATATTTAAGTGATTTATTGCGTAAAGAAACCGGCAGAAATGCTCAAACACATATTCATGACTTCATTATTGAAAAAGCAAAAAACAGGTTGTTGAATTCCAATGACAGCGTTAGCGAAATTGCTTATGATTTAGGGTTCGAATACTCTCAGTATTTTAGTAAGATTTTTAAAAAGAAAACTAAGTTAACTCCAAATCAATTCAGACATAGCCTGAATTAAAAGTAATCAGCCCTTTTCCGAAAAATTGTTTTCCCGTTAATTACAATCAACGTAGCAAAATTTCTATGACCAGTATGGGCTTAGTTAAAAGGTTAATTTATTTGTACGTATTACTGTATATGTGACGCTTCATTTTAAAATAACAAAATTAAAAATAAGAATTATGACTAAGTTTGAAACTATCAATAAAGCATATAATTCCGTATTTGTGCCGGAAAAGTTATCCATTGGTATCGGTATCCCCATAGAGAATAATCAGATGGATCCCATTGCTAACATGGAAAACCATGTAGAAAAAGCAAAACTGGCAGAAGAATTAGGATTTAAAGCATTATGGGTTAGGGATATTCCTTTTTTTGTTCCCTCCTTTGGCGATGCCGGACAGGTATTTGAACCCTTAACTTATCTCAGTTTTCTTGCTGCACATACTAAAAAAATTGCTTTAGGCACGGCCAGTATAGCATTACCCCTGCATCATCCGGCGCATGTAGCTAAGGCAGCAGCTACTGTTGATCAGCTTTCTGGAGGCAGACTAATTTTGGGTGTAGCCTCCGGCGATCGTCCAATCGAGTATCCGGCAATGAATATCACACACAACAATCGCGGAGAATTATTTAGAGAATCATTTACCTATATCAGGGAAATGGCAGCATCTTATCCAAAAATTGCTACAAAAAGTTATGGAATATTAAATGGAGATATTGACATGATTCCAAAACCTACCGGGTCTAAAATTCCAATGCTAATTACCGGGCACAGCCAGCAATCAATTGAATGGAATGCCGAACACTCTGATGGTTGGATGAATTACCCAAAAGGGAATTTTCAGCAGGAAATGACGATTAAAGAGTGGCGGGAGTTGATTGCAAAAAAACATAATTACGATAAACCCTATATGCAATCTTTGCTGATTGATTTGGATAAGGATGATAACTATCGCCCAACCCCCATTCCGCTAGGATTTCGTATTGGAGCCAATTATTTAATCTCCTATTTTAATACTATGAAGGAGATAGGTGTTAACCACATTGGCATTGGGCTTCGGTTTAATACCGAAGATGTAACCGTTACACTTAAAAAAATCAGTGATAAAATATTACCTCATTTTCATTAAATAAAAAATATGAATAATAAAATTTACGCAATGGATTTTGCGTTTTATAATACCATTGGATTGTATGATTTTGAAACTCGTTGCGAAATGGTAAAGGATATTGGCTACGACGGTATCAACTTTTCGGTATGGAATGGTATGCGTTGGCAAGAGAGTTTGAAGTATGCCAAAGTACAGGAAAAATACGGATTAGAAGTTGCCGGTACATATGCTGTGTTAAATCTGGACTATCCGCACGACCATCCTCATAATGCCGGAATTTTAACCATGTTGGAAAATATGGAGGGTTGTAAACGTGTAGATTTAGCCATACAAAGTGCCGGACGGCCTATCCCTAAATCTTCTATTGTTGGCGACGGGCAGGTATATAAATGGTTAGAAAAAGCGGTGAGAATTTGTGAAGAGAGGGGTATTGAATTGTTACTATACCCCCACGTTCAATTTTGGATGGATAACCATAAAGATGCCGTTAGAGTTTGTAAAAATATAAATCATCCCAATGTTGGCATCGTAATGAATACCGTGCATTGGTATGCCGGTGATGGCGCAAATGTTTCTTCCTTTGTAAAAGAAACTTATCCTTATGTTCGTAAAGTGAATATAGCAGGAAGCCGTAGAACGCCTTTGGGCTGGGGTGGCATTGCTACATGCGAGCCTGCCGATAGCGGTGAATTAGATAATTTTGCTATTATCGGAGCATTGAAGAATTTGGGTTACGAAGGTCCGTTTGGTGCTATGATGTGGGAAGAAGGTGGCGACCCGTACAGTAAATTGAAACGCTCTTATGATGCCATTAAAGGTATGGTAGAAAGGGCAGCGGAACATCCCAACTGGACATCACATGTTTTAAATATGAATGTTGTATCGCAGGATGTACTATAGTAAAAGAAACGGGCGCATTTCAGTTTTTTTGCTTTACAAGAGGTACTATTATTTTAAGTATTGCAAAACAACAAGCAGCTACAAAATACAATTTCAATTGAATATAATTCCTTGCTGTGGTTAACAGGCTTCAAAGGCTCATCATGTTGATAAAAATAGCAAGCTGCCGAAAAAATTTCTATATATCTGTTATAGGGAATAGTGAAATGTTACTGATAAATATATGTTTTATCGTTTACTCAAAATATTTTAAGGCCTTGATTAGTAAGATGCTGTCCTTCTAAAGGTTTCTAAATAGTTAGTTGGAAATAATATATAGGGGAGGAATCTGCAAAAAATTTTGTATTGTTAGGAGTCCTAACTATATTTGTACTTGCAATATTGCAAATACTTAAATGCTGAATCAAATGACAAAATCTATTTTCTATCATGCAGGCTGTCCTGTATGCGTAAGTGCAGAGCATGACATTATTAATCTTATCGGTGAATCTAATGTTGAAATTGTTCACATTGGAGAAGACAGACAAAGAATTGCAGAAGCCGAGCAGGCTGGCGTAAAATCGGTACCGGCTTTACTTACTCCTAACGGAAACGTGCTGCATATTAACTTTGGAGCTTCTATGGCTGATGTAAAAGGGTAAAAATTGGGCACATAAGTTGGGAATTCTATTTAAAGAAAATTCCTGACTTATACGAAACATATTTATAAAACATACCAATGATACTTCGTATAATGCCGGTGCGATAGTTGTTTAGACCAATTATATTGGTCTATTACGAATATCCAATCGGTATTATTTTTAATCAGCATATCTTTATTTGAAAGTTTTTTTTTTTTATTAAATAAGTAGCATGAAGTATTCTTCTTTTAATTTAACAGAGCAGTATCAGAAAATAGAAAGTAAGATTGTGGTAGCGTTGGAACGAATTTCAGAAGCATTTAGGGTGTTATTGTGGAATGAAAGTAAAGAGAATGCTCTGAGTCCCATCCAAATTCAGATTTTGATTTTTATTTATTTTCATTCGG
>JBKEEB010000012.1:0-24710 GCA_047975735.1 Niabella sp. | reverse complement strand
AGAAAAAAGAGGTGATGTCTAAATACTACCCCGATCCAGCCTGTGAGGCAAAAGCTAAGGCAGAAGGTAAAAGTATTGATGATGCCTGTAAGCAAAGAGACTTTTTTGTAATTATTAAGCCTACGGATGATGCTAATTATAAGGGGGTTGTTGATATTTTAGACGAAATGACCATTAATAAAGTAGCCCGGTATGCATTAATGAAACCTTATCCAACCGAGTTGGATTTGGTAAAAGTATCCGAAGGCGCTTCTGCGGCAGCACCCGCTGAAACCCCGGCAAAATAATTTGCAAAAAAGTTTATGAATAATGATGCACGATGCGTCTCATTAAAAAATAATTAAATAATGGAACCCAATAAGATTTTATCCACCGACTTTCTGGATCTCTTATTTGAGGGACGGAATAAGGAATACGGTGCTTACGATTTACGTAAAACCTATAATAAAAGAATATGGATGGCATTAGGTTTTACCGCACTGGCAATTACTGCCATTGCAGGAGCAGTATTGCTTAAAGGTTCTTTAAAAGGCCCGGAAAAAGAGGATGTAAAAATGACTGAAGTAACTATTCAGGAAATTCAACAACAGGAAGAGAAAAAGAAGGATGAACCACCACCACCACCACCACCGCCACCACCCAAGCAAGAGCCGCCACCCAAAGTGGAAAAGAAGGCATTTACACCGCCTAAAGTGGTAAAGGATGAAGAGGTAAAAACGCCACCACCTGCTGTAGAAGAATTAAAAGATACCAGAATCGGTACTGTAGATCAGAAAGGTGTTAAGGATATAGGTCTTGTTACACCGCCTGTAGTGGTAGATGCCGGTAAAGGTATTGTGGAAGTGAAAAAACCAGAGCCAGAGCCTGAAATTTTTACAAAGGTGGAAATTGATGCTGCTTACCCAGGCGGAGCTGGAGCTTGGAGGAACTTTTTAGAAAGAAATTTAAGAGGTGAAACCCCGGTTGATAATGGTGCTTCGCCCGGTACTTATACTGTTATTATTCAGTTTGTAGTGGATGTAGCCGGTAATGTTAGCGATATTAAACCCTTAACAAGTATTGGTTATGGGATGGAGCAGGAAGCGGTAAGAGTGTTGAAAAAATCTGGTAAGTGGAAACCTGCGATCCAAAATGGTAGAGAGGTGAAAGCCTATCGTAAGCAACCGATTACCTTCCAGGTGTTAGAGAACTAACAAAATTTAACATATTTCAATCCCCGTTTAATAACGGGGATTTTTTTGTGTTATATGCACCATTTTTATCTGATACGCCCATTTTAAGAAGAAAATATTGGATACACAAATTCTCCCCACTATTACTAATCGGTATTATTGAAGGTTTTTAAATTTGTAGTATTAAAATGCAGCCGGTTTTAAAGCAAGCCCCGTTTTTTCTTCCAATCCAAATAATAAGTTCATGTTTTGAACAGCCTGTCCACTGGCTCCTTTTAATAAATTATCGGTAGCCGAATGTACAACTAATTTTGTACCGGCTTTTTCTAATTGTATTACAGCCTTGTTGGTATTTACAACCTGCTTTAAAAATATAGGCTCCCGGCTTACAGATGTAAAAGGATGATCTTTATAAAAGTTATCAAATATTTGGTACAGTTCTTCTAAAGATGAATCTGTTGTAATGGTTGAGCTTACAAATATGCCACGGGTAAAATCCCCGCGCCAGGGTACAAAACTCAGCTCCATATCGGCATCGGGATTCAGTTGTAATAAAGATTCTCCAATTTCGCCCAAATGCTGGTGTGTAAGCGTTTTGTAGGCTTGTACATTATTGGCTCTCCAACTAAAATGGGAGGTAGGCGTTAAGGATTGGCCGGCTCCGGTACTTCCTGTAATCCCTGTGGTATATACATCTTTTAATATGCCGGATTTAGCCAGTGGCAACAAGCCTAATTGTATGGTGGTAGCAAAACAACCGGGATTGGCTATATTAGAAGCCATTTTAATCTCATCTCTGTTAAGTTCCGGTAAGCCGTAAACAAATTGCCGGTTGATTTGTGGCTGGTTCCTGTCTTTTTGCAACCGAAAATCATTAGCCAGATCAATTATTTTTATAGAGGCATTAAAGGAATTCTCGTTCAGAAATTTGGTAGATTCTCCATGCCCCAGACAAAGAAATAGCACATCAATGTCCTGCAAAGTAGTTGCAGAAAATACTAAATCGGTGTCGCCAATAAGATCTTTATGAACCGAGGAGACTAATTTTCCGGCATTGCTGCGGCTGTGAATAAAGGCTATTTCAACATTTGGATGATGTATTAATATCCTTATCAGTTCACCTCCGGTATAACCGGCTCCGCCAATAATGCCTGCTCTTATCATGTTGTAAAAATCAATAAAAATTACAAAGTGCTGAATATAACAAAAAAATGTTATAGTGTATCAATTATACACTTTTGCCATTTAATGATTCGCGAACCATGTGGTAAATAGCTGTTTGATTCCCAAAGATACGTGTAAATCCTTTTACATCTTCACCGCTAAAGCTGGCATTTGTTTCTCCATAACTGCCAAAAGCACTGTTCATTAAATCATAAGGGCTTTCAATACCAATTACATGAAAATGATAGGGATTCAGTTGTACAAAAACATCGCCGCTTACACTTCGTTGGCTGCTTTCTAAATAAGCTTCCATATCCCGCATTACAGGGTCTAATATTTGCCCCTCGTGCAACCATGTTCCATAAAATTGTGCAATTTGATCCTTCCATTGCAATTGCCATTTACTCAATACATGTTTTTCTAATGCGTGGTGCGCTTTAATGATAACCATTGGCGCAGCAGCTTCAAACCCTACACGCCCTTTTATACCTATGATGGTATCGCCTACATGTATATCCCGGCCAATGCCGTAAGGAGCTGCTAAATTGTGTAAAAACTGTATAGCTTCTGTAGGGTGGTCAAATTTCTGATTATTTATTTTTACTAATTCTCCCTTATCAAAACTGAGCTTTACTTCCTCACTACCGGTTTTTGTAACTTTTGTTGGCCATGCATCCTCCGGTAAAGTTTGGCGGGAGTTTAAAGTTTCCCTACCGCCAACACTGGTACCCCAAAGGCCTTTGTTAATGGAGTAAACAGCTTTTTCAAAATTCATTTCAACGCCCTTGCTCTTTAAATATTCAATTTCACTTTCTCTGCTCAGGTTCATATCTCTAATGGGGGTAATGATTTCGGTATGTGGAATCATAATTTGAAAAACCATATCAAAACGCACCTGATCGTTTCCGGCACCGGTACTGCCGTGTACAACAGCATCAGCATTAATGCTCTTGGCATATTCTGCAATATGCAATGCCTGGCTAAGCCTTTCCGCAGAAACACTTAACGGGTACGTATTGTTTTTTAAAACATTACCATATATTAAATACCGAACAATGCTATTGTAATAATTTTTAATGGCATTAATATTTTTGTGAGATTTTGCTCCTAATTTTTTTGCATGTTGCTCAATTCGTTCTAATTCTTCTTCTGTAAAGCCTCCGGTATTTACTAAGATGCTATGAACTTCGTATCCTTTTTCTTCGGTAAGGTATTTTACGCAAAAAGAGGTATCTAATCCTCCACTAAAACCCAGAACTACTTTTTTGGCCATTATGATGATTATTTATTTTAATTGAAAAATATACTAAAAATTGATTTTATGGGTTGATTACCGTTTTTTTTGTTCTTCCTGCGAAAGGCGTTTAAAAATTTCCACTGTTTAAAGCGAAGCAACCGTTCTAACCCGCTTTTATTTTCTTCAAAAAAGGCTTTGGTTTCTTCTGGTTTGTAATGGTCTTTTGGATCATACAACATAGCTGTACACATGCAATTTTTCCTTTCTTTCAACATTAAGATGTCATAGTTAACACAACTTTTACAGCCTGCCCAAAACTCTTCATCCTGTGTCAGTTCCGCGTATGTAACAGGTTCATATCCCAAGTCGCTATTAATTTTCATTACGGCCAGCCCAGTGGTAAGGCCAAATATTTTGGCATCAGGATATTTTTGGCGACTAAGTTTAAAAATTGTCTGCTTGATTTTTTTTGCCACGCCGCTTTTCCTGTATTCCGGCGATACAATAAGGCCGGAATTGGCTACATATTGCTCATGGCTCCAGGTTTCAATATAACAAAACCCAACCCATTCGCCGGTTTTAGTAAGTGCAATTACCGCCTTTCCTTCATCAATTTTTTTCTCAATATATGCTGGGCTGCGCTTAGCAATGCCGGTACCTCTGGCTTTTGCCGAGGATTCCATCTCGTCAGTAATGGTTGTAGCGAATTTTTTATCGTTTGGTACAGCTTGCCGTACTATAATTTCCTGATTGTCCAAAGTGGTGTAAAATAATTAAAATGAGCTTTTAAATGGCAGACCAGTCCGAATTTTAACAGGCGGGGATGTTTTCACTGACAGGAGCCGTGGTCGATGGTTATCCTGTCAGCAACGACGCGTATGATATGGCCTTGGCGAACATACAAATACGTCAAAACCCACTGCATAAACGCCACAGGTTTTACTTCCGAAGAAGTTGAAGTGTTTTGTATGATTTAAAATTGGATTCATTTAAAAACAAGTTGTATTTTCGAGGTGCAAAAATAACGTAATTATTGATTTACGTATTAAAAAAATTGTAAGAAAATCTAAATTTTATGGATAATTGGAAACCATTGGACAGCCCTGCTGAAATAAAGCCTAAAAAAAAGTCGGGATGTAGAAAGTATATATTTACGTTTCTGTTTATTGCATTATTGGCTTTGGCTGGCTGGGTAGCTTGGATTTATTACATTCCCTTTGCTTCAGACGGTGTTCGCTCAGGATTACTAAATAGCGTTATGAAAAAGGGTAATATTTTTAAAACCTACGAAGGAACTCTAATACAGGATGGTTTTAGAGGTGCTACCGGTGGCGGCGTACAATCCAACACTTTTGAATTTTCTATAGAAGATAAAACAATATTCGACTCATTGAAGTTTAATTCCGGAAAGCGTTTTGAACTGCAATACAAAGAGTATAGAGGTGCTTTGCCCTGGAGGGGGAATACCCGTTACATTGTAGATAGTATTATCTCTATCAGCGATCCTAAATTATCTTATTAGCAGGAAAATAACTGGCTTTTTATGCAAATCAATGGATTGTTTTTTCCATTGATTGACTGTTTTGGTTTTAATATATTCATCCGGTCCCGTAATATTGGCCGCTACGCAAATTTTGGTTTGGGGATGGCAGGTTTTTAAAAGGCTCTCAAATAGTTGATTATTGCGGTAAGGCGTTTCAATAAAAATTTGTGTACAGTTGTTTTTGGCAGAAGTGGCCTCCAGTTCCTTTATTTTTTTTATACGTTGTTGATTATCGATAGGTAAATATCCCAGAAAAGTAAACTGCTGACCGTTCATTCCACTGGCCATTAATGCCAATAAAATAGAGGAGGGGCCCACAAGTGGAATAATCTCAATATTAAATTCCTGCGCTGTTGCAACTAACAATTGTCCCGGGTCTGCCACACCCGGACAGCCGGCTTCGCTTATAATACCAATGGTTTTTCCTTCTTTTATTTTTTGTTTGAATTGCTGTACTACATTTTCTTCGGCTTTGCCGATGGTAAACCATTCGTATTCATCAATAATAATATCCCTGCTTAATTGCTTTAGATAACGACGGGCACTTCTTTCATTTTCAACAAATAAAACCTTACATTCTGCAATTGCGTTTAATATATAAGCAGGCAATACATGTATGGATGATTCGTGTAAAAAACTTGGGATAAGATATACTTTTGACAATAATTTAACTAATTGATTATTATTAACTAAAATGCTCTAATTGATGTAAAATTTTATATATAGCAATGCTGTAAAAGCTAATATTGGTTTTTAGGGCCAAAAGCCAAATCACCCGCATCTCCCAAGCCGGGTACAATATAACCTTTAGCGGTAAGCTCTTCATCAACAGCTGCACACCAAATATCCACCTCCGGTAGCTCTCTTGTTAAATAGTCGATACCTTCGGAGCAAGCAATGGCTGACACAACAATAATTTGTTTGGGGTCGCCTTCTTCTTTTAAAAAATGGATGGTTTTTACCAGCGAAGCTCCGGTAGCCAGCATAGGGTCAGATATAATTAAAATACGACCTTCCACTTCGGGGCTGCTCATGTATTCCACGCTAATTTCAAAGCCACCATCACTATCGTGTTTACGGTAGGCAGAAATAAATGCGTTATCGGCCTTATCATAATAGTTTAATAATCCCTGATGCAGCGGAAGACCCGCCCGTAATATAGTTGCCAGCACCGGCTGCTCTTTAAGTACCATAGAGTCGGAAGAGCCTAATGGTGTTTGCGTTTCAATTACATGATGCGGCAGTGTTTTGCTCAACTCGTAAGCAATTACTTCCCCAATTCTTTCTAAGTTTCTTCTAAACCGCATACGGTCTGCCTGTATTTCTACATCACGCAGTTCGCTTACCCAATTGGTAAGCAAGCTATGATTTTCGCTTAAATTAACTACCATTTTTATAAAATTGTAAAGTTGTAGTGCTTATTGTTCTTACTTTTGGCAAATCTAAAGCAAAAACGGCGCTTATAAAAGCCGTAATAAAATTATTTTATATGATTTATAGGGCTATTGGGTTAATGAGTGGAAGCTCTCTTGACGGGTTGGACATTGCGTTTGTAGAGTTTTTAGAAAACGGTGGAAAATGGAGTTTTGAGATATTAGAAGCTGATTGTTATTCGTATTCAGATGAATGGATAGACAGGTTGAAAGCAGCAACTATGCTTTCGGCACTTGATTATCAAATATTGCACTGCGATTATGGACATTATTTGGGACAGCAGGTTAACAAATTTATAGCAGCAAACAGCTTACAATACAGGGTGGGAATGATAGCCTCGCACGGGCACACTACTTTTCATTTACCAGCCAAAAGGATGACAGGCCAAATTGGCGATGGAGCAGCAATTGCTGCAGAAACAGGATTGCCGGTGGTTAGCGATTTAAGGGCAATGGATATTGCTTTAAACGGGCAGGGTGCTCCTATTGTACCCATTGGCGAAAAATTGTTGTTGGGTGAGTATAATTGCTTTTTAAACATTGGCGGCATTGCCAATATATCATTTAATAATGATGATACTTACACGGCGTATGATATTTGTGCCGCCAATCGTGTTCTTAATATGCTGGCGCAAGAAACGGGGGCAGATTTTGATACTGGTGGAGCCATTGCCGCTGGCGGAGAGTTGATATTGCCTTTATTAGAAGAATTAAATCAGTTGGCTTATTACCGGTTAGACCCACCCAAATCGCTTGCCAATAGTTTTGGGATAGAAACAGTTTATCCAATCATTAAAAAATACAATGCTTCTGTAGCCGATAGTTTAAGAACTTATACGGAGCATGTGGTTGTGCAAATTAAAGCTGCTATTAAAAATTATATAAAAAATGATGGCGAGAAAAAGTTACTGGTTACCGGTGGCGGTGCTTTTAATACCTTTTTAATAGAAAAACTACAAGCCGAATTACATAATAGCCGGATAACGGTGGTTGTACCCGATGATAATTTGGTACAATACAAAGAAGCTCTAATTATGGCATTAATTGGCGTATTACGATGGCGCGAAGAATATACGGTATTGCAAACCGTTACCGGTGCGGCAAGAGCCAGTATTGGCGGTGCTCTTTGGTTAGGTGGAGAAGAATAATTGAGCAATAACCCTATAAAATTAATTATAAAATAATATAAGAATGAGTAAAAAACCTGCAGATAGTTTAGTAATTATGACTGAGTTGGTATTGCCTAACGATACCAATTATCTTGGTAATTTAATGGGGGGACGTTTGATGTACTGGATGGATATTGCAGCCGGATTGGCAGCGCAAAAACATTGTAATGCGGTTGTTGTTACCGCTTCGGTAGATAATTTATCTTTTGTAAACCCTATAAAACTTGGCAATGCTGTACATGTTAAAGCATGGGTAACCAGAGCTTTTAATACATCAATGGAAGTGCATTTAGAAGTATTTGGAGAGGATTTAGTAAAACAGGATAAATACATTAGTAATACGGCGTATTATACTTTTGTGGCTTTAGATGCTCAAGGAACCGCCATTACTGTTCCAGCCATTGAGCCTGAAACAGAAAAAGATATCAAACTTTTTGATGGTGCTTTGCGTCGTCGCCAGCTACGGTTAATCTTAGGCGGTAAAATGAAGCCTGATGATGCTACCGAATTGAAAGCACTGTTTACAGTAGATTAAATATGCCGTAAGTATTACATATAAACAATATAGCCTAACCCATTTGCAGCATTTCCTTGGCATTTTCCATAGCTGCAGCTGAGGGCTTTTCACCGCTGAGCATTTTCGCAATTGTAGTTACTCGTTCTTCGTTATTTAGTTTTTTAATTCCGGTTGTAATAGTTTTTCCATCGGGTTCTTTATATACAAAATAGTGGGCATCAGCCTTACCTGCAATCTGTGGCTGGTGGGTAATGCTAATAATTTGTCTGCTGGCGGCCAGCTCTTTCATAATAATGCCTACTTGTTTAGCTACTTCGCCGGAAATACCCGTATCAATTTCGTCAAAAATAAGCGTGGGCATATCCATACTTTGGGCTACCAAACTTTTAATACATAGCATTAGGCGGCTTAATTCTCCGCCACTCGCTACTTTGCTTACAGGTTTATACTGCCCACTTTTATTGGCATCAAATAAAAACTCAATGGCATCAGCACCGTTGGTGCTTACTTCTTTATTTTGTATGGAAACTTTTAGCCTGGCATTAGGCATACCTACCTGTGCCAATAACTGGTTCACCGTATTCTCAAAGGGTTTGATTTGTTTTTTTCTGGCAAAAGAAATGGTTTCGGCCAAAGTTTGCGTTTGCTTTAATAATGTAGCAGCTTCTTTTTCTAATTTTTCAATATCTGCCTGAATATGTAAAACGCCCTGCAATTTATCTTCTAATTGTTTTTGTATCTGCAACAGCTCCATAGTACTTTGCACACCGTGTTTTTTTTGCAATTTGTAGCCTAATGATAAACGGTCGTTCAACTGTTCAATTTTTTGCGGGTCAAAATGTATATGGTTGCTAATGTTTGCTAAATCACTCGCAATATCTTGCAGTTCTATTTGAGAGCTTTGTAATCTGTCAACCAGCGTGGGGAGTTCTTTGTGATAACTGCTGAAATTGTGTAAAAGAGCAATAATGCTTTTTAATTGTTGTACTAATGGTTGCTCGCTTTCGTTCAGTTCATTGTAAGCACGGTCTAAGGCGGCTTTAATATCTTCGGAATTATTAAGTGTTTTAAGTTCGGCTTCTATTTCCTCCAATTCATTTTCTTTAAATCCGGCTTCTTCTAATTCTTCAAACTGAAAGCGATTATAGTCGCTTTCTTTTTCAAATTGAGATTGCCGCTTTTTTAATTCGGCTAACTGATGGTTTGTTTGCTGCCATAAATTGTAAGTTTTTTTATAATCAATTACAAATGCCTGATTTTTAGCCAGTGCATCTAAAACGTTAATCTGAAAATCAATATTGGCAATAGCCAATGCATCAAATTGCCTGTGAAGGTCAACTAAAAGGCTTCCTAACTCCTGTAATTGCGAGAGGTTGACGGGCGTATCATTAATAAAAGCACGGCTTTTACCGTTTATTGCAATTTCGCGTCTGATGGTAATTTCGGGTTGTGTGTCTAAATCGTTTTTTATTAAAAAGTGGGCAGCTTGCGGAATGTTTCCGGTAAAAACACCTTCTACCACGCATTTTTTTTCTTTATTTACCAAAGCTGTGCTATCTGCACGTTCTCCCAAAATAAGATTGAGTGCACCAATTAATATCGACTTACCGGCACCGGTTTCTCCGGTAATAATATTCATACCATCGGAAAAATCAATTGCTAATTCGTTAATGATGGCGTAGTTATTTATGTATAAGTGTTGAAGCACGCATCAAATTTATAAATTCTGTAGGAATTATTATTATAAAAAACCCCCGCCTTTAGAAGACAGGGGAAATAAAAAAAGAAAAAAAATATTATTTAAGTTCTACATTATTATGCAGTTCTTCGTCAACTAATATACGCCCGCAATTTTCGCAGGCAATAATTTTTTTGTTTTGCTTAATTTCACTTTGTTTTTGCGGAGGAATGGCATAAAAACAACCACCACAGGCATCACGAACTACAGGAACTACTGCCAACCCGTTACGAAAATTACTTCTTATTTTTTCATAACTGGTTAAAAGGCGAGAGTCAACCTGTTCTTTAGCATCGCCTGAAAGTTTGCTAAAGTGTTTCTCGTCTTTTTCGTTGGCTACAATAATTTTTTCCAGTTCGGTTTTTTTTATTTCTAAAGTACCCTCTTTAGTGGCAATGTTTTTCTTGGCTTTTTCTAATAACACTAATTTTTCGGCTATTTCTTCGTTGGCATCTTTGATATGCTTTTCAGCCAGTTTGATTTCTAACTGTTGCATTTCAATTTCTTTATTAATAGCTTCAAACTCACGATTGTTTTTTACATTATCGCTATCCTTCTCATATTTTTTAATAAGTTCTTCCGAGTCTTTAATAGCATTTTTACGTTCTTCTATAAATTCGGTAACCCCATTAATTTCTTCTTCCACACGTGTTTGCCTTGCATGCAAGCCGTGAATTTCATCTTCCAAATCAGCCACCTCCATAGGAAGCTCGCCTTTTAAAATTTTAATTTCGTCTAACTTACTGTCAATTTTTTGCAGGTAAATGAGCGATGTTAGTTTTTCTTCAATCGAAAACTCTTTTAATTGTGGCATATTTTTTTATAATTTGTAACCTAAAAATAATGAACAGGGTTGGTATTTACCACTGTTTTAAGGACGGCAAAGTTAGGGAATTTTTGCTCTAATTGCGTTACCAGCAACTCAATTGTAAACTGTTCGCTTTCGTAATGGCCAATATCTGCCAGTAATATCTTATTATCAGCTTCAAAAAATTCGTGGTATTTTATATCGGAGCTTATGTAAATATCTGATTTTAAGTTAATTGCATCTTTTGTGAGAAAACTTCCGGCTCCACCACAAAGTGCTACTTTTTTTATAGGGTTACCTGTAAAACGGGTGTGTTTTAACATTTTAAGTTGGAAACGGCTTTTCAAAATGGTTAAAAAATCTTTTTCGCTTATCGGTTCGGATAGTTCCCCTATAACACCTGAACCGATGTACTGATGCCGGTTATCAATCGTTATTACTTCATAAGCCACCTCTTCATAAGGGTGATTTTGTTTTAAATTATTGATGATTTTGGCTTCGAGATAGTTTGGAAATAAGATCTCAATTTTTAGTTCATCGGCTTCTTCCCGTTTGCCAATTTGACCAATAAAGGGGGTAGCTTTTTCGTTGGGTTTAAAAGTTCCCGTACCGTTAACCGAGAAACTACATTCGCTGTAATTCCCAATGGAGCCTCCACCTGTTTCAAAAATAGCGTTCATTACTTCCGGCGCATTTTGGGCTGGTACGTAGAAAAATAGTTTTTTTAGCAGCCCTTTTTGGGGAGCTAAAATTGAGATGTTTTGTAAACCGAGTTTTGCTGCCATCATACCGTTTACGCCATCAATTACATTGTCAAGATTGGTATGTATGGCATAAATGGCTATATCATTTTTTATGGCTTTAATGATGGTGCGTTCTACATAATTACTGCCTGTTATTTTTTTTAAACCAGAGAAAATAATAGGGTGGTGTGCTACAATCAAATTGCAATTATTTTTGATGGCATCATCAACAACAGCCTCTGTTACATCTAAACAGCATAAAACACCACTGCAAGGCCAAGCGTGCTGGCCTGTTAGCAATCCGGAATTATCATAGCTTTCCTGTATAGATGGGGGTGCTATGCTTTCCAAAAACTCTGTAATTGCTGCAATAGCTATTAATGCCATGTTGAATTGTTTATCTGCGTTAGCAAACAAATATAAAGCATACTTATTGTTCTACGTTTTTTTAATAAGTTAATCCGGCGTAATTATTTTTTCTACCATAAGCAATTTACCATTGCTGGTAATGCCTTCGGCGATGATTTTAAAACGTTTGGTACGGTCGTTATTATAAAATTTAATTGGTATTTGCAGGTCTTTACCAGCAATATAGATTTCGGGTTGCCAGTTTAAAGTAAGCCGGTAGTCGTAATAACGACTATCAACCGGTTGCGAATAATCAGGCGCATAAAATTCTTTCATAATACTGTAACCGTCATAATCTATAATATCTCCAGTGCCTTCTATATAGTCGTCAAGGTCAATGCCTCTTTTTGTGTAAATGGCAATAACGCCATTGGCACCGCCCCCCGGAGCTCCAACAAAAGTTGGGAAAATTTTTACTAAAGCAATATCGCTGGTGGGTAATGATGCAATAAATGATGCATCCTGCATGGGTACTTCGTCTAAATACATTTGCATGGTTCTACGTTGCCCGCCTTGCCGGTAAAATAATTTGTAGTCACCCATTAGGTTGTTGCTTCTTTCTATCCATAAGCCGGGAACACGCCCTTGCAGGTATTCAAAAATATTCCATTGGGGAATAATTTCGCGTGTAAGGTCGTAAGTACGGGCATTAATACCACCGGCAAATAAGCCGCTCATATAAAGACTTTCTAATTCTTCCAGCCGGGTTTTATTGCCTTTTACAATCACATTATCCAATAAAAGTCCTTCGCCTCTGCTATAATCAAAAAAAGCCGTGTTCATTTTTTTGGCAAGGTTGTCCTGCAACGTACTTGTGTTTTGAAATGGAATGTGTAAGGGAGGAATATTAAATGTGCTGTATAAAGAATCGGCATCTAAATCAACGGTTATGAATTTACTTTTTTTACCCATCACATCGCTAAACAAAACTTTGGCTTTATCGAAAAAAATCATTGAATCCATTTTAAATCTTCCCTGCTCATCGGTTTTGACTAACTGGATGGAACGTGCCGAATCGGGTGTAGCTACCCACACCATTAAGTCGCGATTGGCAAAGGTTTTTTTAGAGCCTTTTACACTGGCTTTCCCCGAAAGTGAAATATAACCTTTGTCTTGGTGAGTTAGTTTGGGCAATGTATTGTTTTTTACATCCGTCCATTTAAAACGCCGCCATCCATTGGTCATCATCACTAAATCTAAAGCATCGGTAGTGCCTTCCGCATTGCTAAAATACCAGGCAGGGTTATGAATATAACCGGGTAAATCGCTGGTAAGTAAAAATGATGAAATAATGTTTTGTTGGCGTGCTTTGTCATCATCATAATCGGCATCAGTTACCGATACGGAGAAGTTCCCGGTTATGCTATCATTCAGCAAAATGGCATACTCATTTAGTTTCCTTTTACCATTATTTGCCTCTATGGTAGTAAATTCATTACTTATTTCATATTCTTTATTGTTGATGAATACCAGTCTTTCTGCCAGCGGCATATCATCTTTATTAAAAAGAGTGATTTGCATAATACCGGAAGGAAGATTCCCTGTTGGGATATGTCCGTTAACAACGAGCTTATCGTGGTTAGTAAAAATATGTTTGAAAACAATTCTGTGTTGCATTTGACCAATCATATATGAGGGTGTAAAAGCTATTGTAGCATTGGGTTGTTGTACGGTAAAAAGTACTTTGCCGTTTTCGTTTTTCAATTGAACAGCGATTCCTTCCCGGGTAGGTTCCGGCAGCCGAAACTGGTGGCCATCAACAGTATATGCACTATAAGTTTCCCCTTTTATGGGTTGTAAACGAAAAGTTCCCATTCCGTTGTGTAAAACATTTGCCGTAGTTATTGTAGTGCCATTGTTATTTTTGATAGTGAGATTTGCTTGTGCCGGAAAGCCGTCTTCGTCAATAATTTTAAAAGCTATATTGTTATTGAGCCCGGTAATTAAATTGCCGCCTTCGGGGTAAAATTGAACATTCAATTTAGTATTGGAAATAGATGTTGTTTTAATTGCTTTTTTATTTTTCCCGTATATGTTTACCCGACTGTTAAAAAGAAAATTTTTATTCTGATTAAGCATTAGCGGTGTATAAGCCCTTAATTGGTAAGAAGCGGTACTTAGGGTATCGGGCAGTTCTAACTGTCCATAAGATAAGGCTCCAAAAACGGGTAATACTTTTTTTAGAATTACCTGAGATTGATTATTGAGCAGTTCTACAAATAAGGTTGAGTTTTTTGCCGAGGGTAAAAAATCAGACATGTAATAAGCTTTGAACCAAATAGTTTGTCCGGCAAAATAATTTTCTCTGTCGAGTTGCAAATAAGCCTTTTGTATGGGGTTGGATTCCTGCCATTGTTCAAGATTTTTCTCAAGGGATTGGGCATTCAGCAATAAAAAATTACTAATGCATACAAACAACAACAGGCTTTTTGCAATATGTGAAAATTTGCACATCAGGGATCGATTATTCATATTGAAGTTACTAATTATTTAACAGGAAACAATGATACAATGTTTACCACATGATGCTGTATTGTTTTCAATTACATAAAAGTTTCTAAAAAATTAGTAGTGCTTTTTGTAAATCAACCGTTCGGGTTAGTAATCGTACTTATCTTTCCATCGGTCTTTTAAAAATTTGCGCAATTCATTTTCGCGCGTATTATTACCGGGTTCGTAAAATTTTTGGCCTTTGATTGCATCGGGCAAAAATTCCTGTTCGGTAAAATTGTTATCGTAATCATGCGCATACTTGTAGCCTTTTCCGTAATCTAAGTTCTTCATCAGTTTGGTTGGTGCATTACGAATATGTAGCGGCACGGATAGGTCGCCAAATTGTTGTACGGCCTGTTGCGCTGCGCCTATAGCCATATAAGAAGCATTGCTTTTTGGCGATGATGCCAAATAAACAGCGCATTGAGAGAGAATTATTCTTGCTTCGGGATAGCCAATAACATTGACTGCCTGAAAAGTATTATTGGCTAATAACAGGGCATTAGGGTTGGCGTTGCCAACATCCTCGCTGGCAAAAATAATCATGCGCCGGGCAATAAATTTTACATCTTCGCCACCTTCAATCATTCTTGCCAACCAATATACCGCTGCGTTAGGATCACTGCCGCGCATACTTTTAATAAAGGCCGAAATAATATCGTAATGTTGCTCGCCGTTCTTATCATATAGCGCAATTTTCTTTTGCGCAATAGCCATTACTTTTTCATCAGTTACGGCTTCGCCGGATGCAATATTATCGGCCACAATTTCTAACAGGTTCAGCAATTTACGGGCATCGCCCCCCGAAATATTTAATAGTGCTTCTGTTTCTTTTAATTGTATATTTTTTTTTGATAACGCATCGTCTTTGGTAAGTGCGGTTTGCAACAGTCCTTTTAAATCGTCTTCTGTCAAAGGCTTTAATACATATACTTGGCAGCGACTTAACAGGGCTCCATTCACTTCAAAAGATGGATTCTCTGTTGTAGCTCCAATTAGGGTAATAATTCCTTTTTCTACGGCATGTAGTAAGGCATCCTGCTGACTTTTATTAAACCGGTGTATTTCATCAATAAATAAAATACAATCCTTGCTGTGTTTGGCTTTTTCAATTACTTCGCGCACATCTTTTACACCGGCACTTACCGCGCTTAAAGTAAAAAAAGGTACAGAAAGTGTGTGGGCAATAATATTGGCAATAGTTGTTTTACCCGTGCCCGGTGGCCCCCACAAAATAAGGGAGCTGATCCTTCCGTTCTCAATAGCAGTTCGTAAAATGCTGCCTTTGCCCACCAAATGTTGTTGGCCGGCCAATTCATCCAAAGTTTTTGGTCTAATGCGTTCTGCAAGGGGAGACATAAAAAATCCTTTCCTGCGAAAGTACTAAAAATATTAGTAGTAGCGGCTTCGGAAAATCGCCTTACTTTTGCGCCATGCGAAAATTAAGTATGGAAGAACTGGACCGTAAAACGGTGGAGGAGTTCAGGCAAAGTGATAAGGTGCCGGTGATTGTGGTATTAGAAAATATTCGTAGTGCTTATAATGTGGGTAGTGTATTTAGAACCAGCGATGCGTTTTTGATTGAAGCTATTTATATAACCGGTTATTCTGCCAAACCGCCACATAAAGAAATTAAAAAAACGGCCCTTGGTGCTGAGGAAACCGTTAATTGGGAACATTTTTCTTCGGCTTTAGAAGCTATTGAAAAACTAAGGACACAACAATATAAAATATTAGCTGTGGAACAAGTGACCGATAGCACCAAACTACATGAGCTGAATTGGAATGGCACTGAAAAGCTGGCGGTGATTTTTGGCAATGAAGTAGTGGGAGTGGAGCAGTCAACAATTGCGTTATGTGATGGTTGTTTGGAAATTCCGCAACTGGGCATGAAACATTCCCTCAATATTGCAACTGCTGCGGGTGTGGTACTTTGGGAATTGGTGGGAGGAAAGTTAAGAATGAATAACGAAAAATAAATAATTTATCCGCTGCATGCGGATTAAAAATGAAAAAATAAAGAATGTCTGTTGCTAAAAAATATTTAAGTCTGATAAAATTTTCGCATACCATTTTTGCAATGCCTTTTGCCATGATTGGCTTTTTTTTGGGAATTAAATTTTTGGATAATATAGGTGGAGTAAAAATTAATAATTTTTCATCGATGCCGGTGTGGCAAAAAACAACTTTGTTTTTTACACATAAATGGTACCTGTTTTTACTTGTTTTGTTATGCATGATTTTTGCCCGTAGTGCTGCTATGGCATTTAACCGCTATTTGGACAGGGCTTTTGATGCCCAAAATCCGCGAACAGCTATTCGGGAAATCCCGGCAGGAATACTAAAAGCTAACAGCGTATTATTGTTTACCATTATTAATTGCGTGCTTTTTGTTGCTTGCACTTATTTTATCAACCCGATTTGTTTCTATCTTTCTCCTGTGGCTTTGGCGGTGGTTTTGGGATATAGTTTTACCAAGCGTTTTACGCCACTGTGCCATTTGGTATTGGGTCTTGGCCTGGCACTGGCACCCATTGGAGCTTACTTGGCTGTAACTGGCAGGTTTGATATATTGCCAGTTTTATTTTCGTTGGCTGTACTATTTTGGGTAAGTGGGTTCGATGTTATTTATGCCTTGCAGGATGAGGAATTTGATAAGTCCGTTGGATTGTATTCTATTCCTTCCACATTGGGTAAAGCCAGGGCCTTAAGGGTTTCGGAACTGTTACACTTGCTAAGTGCTGCTTGTGTTATTACTGCAGGCTTTATGGGTGATTTTGGATGGCTATATTGGATAGGAACACTGGTATTTTGTGGCATGCTTTTGTATCAGCATAGCATTGTAAAACCCAACGATCTGAGCCGTGTAAATGTGGCTTTTATGACAGCCAATGGTATTGCATCTGTTGTTTTTGCGATATTTGTTATTGCTGATATGTTTTTTAAATAAAAAGTAAACAGTTATTATGGTAGTAAAAAATATTTTTGAAAAGGATGTGTTTGAAGAAACACAGACAAGAATACTGGCACTGTTACCCGAAAGTCAACCGCTTTGGGGAAAAATGACGGTAAGTCAGATGTTGGCTCATTTATCGGCAATGGCCGATGTTATTACCGCAGATGCTCCGCCGCCCAGAATGTTTGCCGGTAGATTAGTAGGGTGGGCATTGAAAGGAAAGCTTACCGATGATAAACCTATGCCTAAAAATCTGCCAACGGCACCAAGTTTTTTAATAAAAGAAGATAAGAATTTGGATAAGGAACGCAACCAATTATTACAGCAACTGCAATTGTTGAAAGCAAAAGGAGAGCAGGGGGTTCATAATATTGCCCATCCGTTTTTTGGTAAACTTTCCGGCAAAGAATGGGGCATGGGTACCTGGAAACATTTTGACCACCATTTAAAACAGTTTGGCGTTTAGTTGGCATTTATAGTTGATAATTCATCTTTCATAACTCATCTCTAAAAAATGGCACGTATAATTTGCATAGACTACGGATTAAAACGTACCGGGATAGCGGTAACGGATCCACTACAAATTATTGCAACCGGGTTAACAACCATCGACTCAAAACAACTTATCGCATTTTTAAAAAACTATTTTGCAACAGAGCCGGTTGAAAAAATATTAATTGGCGATCCTAAAAACTGGGATGAAACTGATACGCATGCTACGCCATTAGTACGAATGGTTATCAAATCATTACGAAAAAATTTCCCAAATATCCCACTGGAAACGGTTGACGAACGGTTTACCAGCAAAATGGCTAAGGATGCTATGTTAGAAATGGGGCTCAAAAAAATGCAAAGGCGCAATAAAGCACTAGTCGATGAAATTGCTGCCACCATTATGCTACAAGAATATTTGAATAAATAGTGCCTAACCCTGATTTGAAAAATGAAAAGATAAGTTTTGAAGCCTGCTTTTCAATTATTAAATTTGCAGTTAATTTTTTATTATGATTTTACCTGTTGTTGCTTACGGTAACCCCGTTTTAAGAAAAGTGGCAGAAGAAATTGATGCCGATTATCCTAATCTTCAGAAGCTGATAGACGATATGTGGGAAACCATGTATAACAGCAATGGGGTAGGGCTGGCAGCCCCACAGGTAAATAAACTCATTCGGCTTTTTGTTATTGATACTGTACAAATTATTGAAAACTTAGAAGATGACGAAAAAGACCTTTACCCCGGTGATGAAGGCCTTAAACAGACTTTTATTAATGCGCAGATAGAGGGGTTAGATGGAGAACCCTGGTTGTATAATGAAGGCTGCCTGAGTATTCCTAAGATAAGAGAAGATGTGAAAAGACCGGAAACAGTTACCATAACCTACGATGACGAAAATTTTGTACAACATACCTGCACCTTTAGTGGCATTACAGCCCGTGTAATCTTACACGAGTACGACCATATTGAAGGGAAATTATTTATTGATCACTTACCTCCGTTAAAAAGAAAACTAATATAGAGCAAGCTTAATGATATTTCTAAGGGAAAAGTAAAAGTAGATTATCGCATGTTGTTTAACGGATAATTTATTTTATAATTATATCAAATTGTTGCATAAGCCCAGGCAGCCCTTCTAAAGAAAAAATAGCTTTTCTAATCCTGTTCTTTTGAGGGTCGATTATATAGTTTATTGATTTTCTAAAATCGCAAAATTCCAAAACGGTATTATCAAAACGGGCATCTTGCAAATCGCAATTTTCAAATACGGCATGGGTAAGGTTGCAATCGGTAAAATCCGCTTCCTTTAGTTGGCAATTAATGAAGTTTGCAGCTTTCAGGCTTTTGCCGTAAAAAGAAGTGAAATCCAAATTACAGCTTTCAAATTTAATATCACCGTTACATTGTGTTGCCTCGCTTAATTTCAACCCTATCATTTTGCATCCCATAAACTTTACATCTCTAAACACAACAGATTGTAATTCAATATTACTCAAATCGCAATCGGTAAATACACATTCCAAAAACCTTGTAAGGTGTAATGTAGATGTAGAAAAGTTACAATTGTTAAATTGGCAGTATTCATAATCTCCCTGTTGCAGAGGGGTTTGCCTAAAATCTTTTTTTTCAAAATTTTCATCTTCCATCAGCGTAGGTTTCATGTCTGTTTTTTTAAAACTGATTATATTAGTCCTTCATCTGCAAAGCTAAAATATCCTTCATCGCTTACAATAATATGGTCCAGAACTCTTATATCCATTAGAGCAGCGGCTTGTTGCAGCTTTTCGGTCAACAGTTCATCTGCTTTGCTTGGTTTTAAGTTTCCGGAAGGGTGGTTATGGCAAAGGATTATGTTAACAGCTCCTTTTTCAATAGCTTTTCTTAAAATAATTCTTACATCGGCTATTGTACCGGTTATACCTCCTTCACTAATTACTTCTAAATTAAGTATCTTATTGGCCTGGTTTAGGTATAATACGGCAAAAATCTCTCTAACAAGATCTTTGAATTTCTCCTGTAAAAATAAGGCCGTATCATGGGCGTTACTGGCAGTACGCTTTTGTATTTTCTCTTCGGCTTGTCTTCGGCGACCTAACTCCAGTGCTGCGGCAATAGTTACCGCTTTAGCTTCTCCAATACCTTTTACAGACGTAAGCTCTTTAAGTGATAATTTCCCTAATTGTGTAATATCGTCATTCCCCAATTTTAATATTTCGCGAGCCAAATCCAGTGCCGATTTTTTAGTAGTGCCGTTGTGGATTAGGATTGCTATAAGTTCAGAATTACTCAACTTATCTGAACCAAGTGCAATCAGTTTCTCCCGCGGACGGTCATCCCGTGCCCATTGCTTAATGGTGTTTTTTATTTCCATACCACAATGTACATAAATTACCAAAAAGGATAAATATTGGCGCTGCATCCTGTGGAGTTTTTATCAGGATCATAGGAAAAAAGCTGTTTAATCACATTAAATAACAGGAATTGTGGAAAAACTATCTTCATTTTTATTTGCACTTGACTTTTGCAATTGATATCAATATCTTCGCTGCCTAATCGTTAAATTTTCTGCTATGCTTACAACACAAACAGGGGTACACTCTGCAAAAATTTTTTCAGGAACGGCTTCAAAGCAATTAACACAAGCAATTTGCAAACATTATGGTTGTCCCGAGGGGCAGGTGAATTACCAAAAATTCAGTGATGGTGAAATTTATGTTAATTACCTTGAAAGCGTTAGAGGCGATTATATTTTTTTAATTCAAAGCACTTTTTCTCCGGCAGATAATTTGATGGAGTTATTGTTAATGGTAGATGCTGCTAAAAGGGCATCTGCTTATAAAGTAATTGTAGTTTTGCCATATTATGGCTATGCCCGGCAGGATAGAAAAGACCGCCCAAGAGTGGCTATTGGCAGTAAATTGGTAGCCAATATGCTGGTGGCCGCCGGTGCCGATAGGGTGATTACCATGGATTTACACGCCCCTCAAATACAGGGGTATTTTGATATTCCTGTTGATCATTTGGATAGCCACGCTGTTTTTATACCCTACATTGAGGAATTGAAGCTGGAAAACCTTACCTTTGCGGCCCCTGACGTGGGAGCTACAAACCGTATTAGGGAAATAGCAAGTTATTTTAATGCTGAAATGGTAATTTGTGATAAGCATCGTAAGCGGGCAAATGAAATTGCCAGCATGACTTTGATAGGAGAGGTAGAAGGCCGGGATGTGATAATTATTGATGATATTTGTGATACTGCCGGAACCTTGGCGAAATGCGCAGAACTAATCAAAGAAAAAGGGGCACGAAGTGTGAGGGCAATGGTTACACATCCTTTATTAAGTGGAAAAGCTTACGAAAATATTGAAAATAGTGTGCTGGAAGAACTGGTGGTTTGTGACACCATTCCGCTAAAAAGGGAAAGTTTTAAAATAAAAGTAATTTCAGTAGCAGGTTTATTTGCCACCGCAATTAAACACGCATTTGAAAACAAAAGTATTACCAGCTTATTTGTACATTCAAATAAAAAATGAACAAATTAATAATGCTGTTTTTTTTAAGAAAGCGTAAAAATTAAATAAAAATAAAAATGAAAACAATTACAATCGAAGGACAACTGAGGACCGAGTTTGGCAAGTCAGCTACCCGCCAGGTTCGCTCTCTGGGTCGTGTGCCTGCTGTAATTTACGGTGGTGCCAAGGAGGTGAACTTTAGTGCTCCGGCGGCTACATTTAAAGGCTTGGTTTACACACCTAATTTCCAATTAGCTGAAGTTGATATTGACGGCACTAAATACAAGTGCATCTTAAAAGACTTACAGTTTGATAAAGTATCAGACGAATTAATCCATGTAGATTTGTTAGAGTTAGTAGAAGGAAAAAAAGTAGTAGCCACTGTTCCGTTAAAATTTACCGGAACTGCCAAAGGCGTTTTAGCCGGTGGTCGCTTTGTTTCTAAAATTAAAGCCGTAAAGGTAAAAGCTCTACCTAAGGATCTTAAGGAAGTAATAGAAGTTCCTGTTGGTAGTTTGGAAATTAATGAAAATATACGGGTAGAAGATATTGTTGCTCCGGAAATGGAAATACTAAATTCTCCCAGAATTCCAATAGCTTCTGTTGTAATGACAAGGCAGTTACGCCAGGAAGAAGCAGCCGCCGCGGCAGAATCTAAAAAGTAAAAGAAATATTAATATTTAACCTACAAAAAAACCCGCATACAAAAATGCGGGTTTTTTTATATTTTTGGGTAGATGAAATTTTTGATTGCCGGCTTGGGAAACATTGGCAGCGAGTATGCCCATACAAGGCATAATATAGGATTTGACGTAGTAGCTGCTTTTGTACAAAAACACGGAGGTAGTTTTAGTAGCAACAGGCTGGCATTTGTAGCCAATGTAAAGTGGAAGGGTAGGCTGTTTGTATGTATATGCCCTACCACGTATATGAATTTGAGTGGAAAGGCGGTAAAGTATTGGCTCGATAAAGAAAAGATATCACCAAACCAAAGTTTAACTGTTGTTGATGAGATGGCATTGCCCCTGTCTAAATTAAGATTACGCGGTAGTGGTAGTGATGGTGGGCATAATGGGCTTAAAAGCATACAAGATACGTTAAGCACAATAGATTATCCGAAATTGAGGTTTGGTATTGGTAATAATTTCCCTAAGGGAATGCAGTCCGATTTTGTATTAGGTAAGTGGAGTAAAGAGGAAGAGCCTTTGGTAAAATTAAAAATTGAAAAATCCATTGAAGCGATTGAAATTTTCGCTACACAAGGGTTACATACTGCTATGAACCTGATTAATAGTCAGGAATTTGTTATAAATTAATGTTGTAACTTCAAACCAAACTATATTATGAAGATTTTTTGCATTGGTAGAAACTATGCTGATCATGCAAGAGAACTGGGGAATGAGATACCAGATGAACCGGTGTTTTTTTTAAAACCTAAGAGTGCACTGTTGAAACCTCATCTGCCATTTTATTACCCCGAGTTCACAAATGAACTGCATTATGAGAGCGAATTAGTGTTACGAATAGCCAAAAACGGGCGCTATATTAACAAACGCTATGCTCATCAATATTATGATGCCATTACCGTGGGCATCGACTTTACGGCAAGGGATATTCAGGCCGAACTCACAAAAAAAGGATTGCCGTGGGAAAAAGCCAAGGCTTGGGATAACTCAGCCGTTATAGGAAAATGGCGCTCCATATCCGATTTTGTAAACCGTAAAGAAATTCGTTTTGGGTTATACAAAAACGGAAATCTCGTCCAACACGCCCATTCAGGTAAAATGATTCATGGCTTTGATAGTATTCTTGTAAACATATCCAAATACTTTACACTTAATATTGGCGATATTGTTTTTACAGGAACACCTGCAGGCGTTGGCGAAATACTTCCGGGCGATGAGTTGGAAGGCATCTTAGAGGACGAAAGTGTATTACAACTAAATATTGAGTAAGTATCATAAAAGTTGCCGTAAAAATGCGGCAACTTTTTGAAATATCCTTTAAAGTCTATAAATTTGCAACACTGTTACAAAAAATGAATTGTAAAAATAGGTTCACAAATATTATAGCTTGGGTATTATTATTGGTTTTTACAACTGGGGCTTTACCTAAGATATTTTTTCATGATATTATAGCACATCATGATGATGTTTTATACAAGGATAGCCCATCCGGAAAGAAACACCTTGTAAATTATACCTATAACTGTGGTTTTGTAAATGATGTAGCACCTATTGAGTTTATTCCTGTTAAAATAGAATTTGACTTTAAGAAAATTACCTTTCCTGCTTTTTTTCAGAAGAAAGAAGAAAAATTTTATTATACTACTTTTTATTACAATCATTTTTTAAGGGGCCCTCCCATTGCATAGTTTAATATTTTTTGTAAACCGCAGTATGCTTACATGTGCGGAATTGTTTATTATAAATGTTATTAAATAATGCAATATTTAAAATATATTCTTGTTGTTTTTTTTGTATCGATTAGTTTTTTTCAACCCATATTTGCTACGGAAGATAAAGGTGTTTTAACCGGCTATGTATTGGATAAGCAAACACAAATGCCTTTATCGGGTGCTAATATTTATATTCATGAAATAAAGCAATGGGCAACCACAAACACAAATGGCCAATATAGTTTTACTACAATACCCGATGGTCGTTTTACAATAGAAGTATCGCACGTGGGTTATAAAACTTACATTGGTACCATCCTGGTAAAAGGAAATACAACTTTTAATTTTGAGTTAAGTGAAACAATTGTAGAGGGCGACAATATCACTGTTACCGGTGTGGCATCGGCTACCGATTTAAGAAATGTACCATCGCAGGTAAGTGTGCTCTCCAAAACTAATCTTGAACAAAATACCGGAACTACTTTGTTGGATGCCGTGGCCAAACTTCCCGGCGTGAGTATTGTAACTACAGGACCGGCAATAGCAAAACCTTTTATTAGAGGGTTAGGTTACAATAGGGTAGTAACTTTAAATGATGGTGTAAGACAGGAAGGACAGCAATGGGGCGATGAACATGGTATTGAAGTAGATGAGTACAGTGCAAAGCGGATAGAAGTGCTAAGAGGTCCTGCTTCTTTAATGTATGGCAGTGATGCCATAGGAGGTGTAGTAAATATTATTACGAACACGCCTGTCCCCGATAAAACTATAAGAGCTAATTATACCGGCAGTTATAATAGTAACAACAGACTTTGGGGGCAATTTTTGGATATTTCCGGTAATAATAACGGCTTTAACTGGAACGCCTATGGTAGTTTTAAAAATGCAGGCGACTACAAAAATAAATACGATGGCGGTGTTTT
>JBKEEB010000067.1:0-72198 GCA_047975735.1 Niabella sp. | reverse complement strand
TTAAGGGTTGTACTGTTCCTATATTACCAATTGGGTTTATACCGTATCATTAAAAGAGTGTTCCTTTTAATAGTCCTTTCCAACTTACAATAATTATAATATGCAAATTCTCAAATTCGGTGGTAGTTCTGTAGTAAATGCCGAAAATATAAACAAGGTTATTAATATAATAACCAACGCTCTCCAAAAAGGCAATACCATCATTGTTGTTTCGGCATTAGAAGGTGTAACCGATTTATTGATACAGGCTGCTACCTTAGCCGCCGATGGAGACGAAGACGGCTATAAAAATACTATCATCGCAATTGAGAAAAAACATTTTGAAGTAGTAAAGCAGTTAATTACCGTAGCCAGCCAGAGCCAGCTTTTAAGCTTAGTAAAAAAATCGGTGAACGAGATTGAAGATATTTGTAACGGCATTTTTTTGCTACGCGAAACAACGGCACGTACAAAAGACCGGTTAGCAAGTTACGGGGAATGGCTTTCCTCACGCATTATTGCTGCCAAAATACAACAAAACGGAATTGAGATTGAATGGAAAGATTCAAGAGAACTGATTATTACAAATAGCCAGTTTACACATGCTGCTGTTAATTTTGACATTACCAATAAAAATATTCAAGATTACTTCAACAACCACTCCGGAAAAGCCTTTATACTTCCCGGTTTTATTGCTGCTGACCATAACGGAGTAACCACTACTATTGGCAGAGGCGGCTCTGATTATACCGCAGCCATTATTACAGCCGCTTTAGATGCTGCTACGCTGGAAATATGGACAGATGTTAGCGGTATGATGACTGCCGACCCACGACAGACAGTAAATGCAAAAGTTATAAAACATATTTCTTACCGGGAGGCTATGGAACTCTCCCACTTTGGAGCTAAAGTAATTTACCCACCTACCATACATCCGGTTATGAATAAGGGTATTCCCGTATGGATTAAAAATACTTTTGCTCCGGAAGATTATGGCACAAAAATCACTACAGATATTGTAAAAGAACAATCTGCCGAAGAAAATATTGTACGCGGCATCAGCAGCATGAACAATATAGCACTTATTAGTTTGGAAGGTAGTGGTATGGTAGGCATTCCCGGTTTTTCAAAAAGACTTTTTGAAGCATTAAGTCATGAACAGATTAACGTTATTCTTATAACCCAAAGCTCTTCCGAGCACTCCATTTGTGTAGCAATTGACAGCAGCAATGCCGAAAAAGCTAAAGCGGCTGTAGATAAGGCTTTTACAGATGAAATCACCTTGGGTAAATTAGAACCGTTGACTGTAGAACTCAACCAATCTATTGTGGCATTGGTAGGCGAGAACATGAAAAGCCATCCTGGTGTAAGTGGACGAGTTTTTGGATCTCTTGGCCGCAATGGCATTAATGTAAGAGCCATTGCGCAGGGTTCTTCAGAAAGAAATATTAGTGCAGTAATTGCCACCGATGATGTACGCAAAGCAATTAACGTACTGCATGAAGAATTTTTTGAAACCACCTACCGCCAGGTCAATCTCTTTATTTTGGGAACCGGCAATGTTGGCGCAAAACTATTAAAACAATTAGCACTTCAGGCAGCATCGTTACAAAAACTTTTAAGACTTACTGTACGCATTGTAGGGCTAAGCAATAGCCGTTATATGACCATTGATGTAAACGGAATCGATATTGCAAACTGGCAGGATAGTTTAGCAAAAGGCGAAAAAGCTTCGCTGGAACAATTTGTTCAAAATGCGATTCACAGCAATCTGCGCAATTCTATCTTTGTAGATGTTACCGCTAATAAAGAAGTTGCTGAAAAATATGACCAACTACTCTCCAAAAGCATTTCGGTAGTGGCTTGCAATAAAATAGCCGCATCATCGCCTTACACCAATTACAAGCACCTTAAGGACCTGGCAAGAGAATATAATTGCCAATTTTTATTTGAAACCAATGTAGGTGCAGCACTGCCCGTTATAGGCACTTTGAACGACTTGGTACATAGTGGCGATGAAATAACTCGGATTGAAGCCGTGCTTAGTGGTACGCTTAATTTTGTATTTAACAATTACGATGGTAAAAAAAGTTTTGCAGCCGTGGTAAAGCAGGCACAAGAAGAAGGTTATACCGAACCAGACCCCAGATTAGATTTGGGCGGTACTGATGTAATGCGCAAGATACTTATTCTGGCTCGGGAAGCCGGACTGAAATTAGAAATGGAAGACATAAGTAATAACTCTTTTATGCCCGATGAATGTATGCGGGGTAGTGTTGAAGAATTTTATGCATGTATGACCAAACAGGAAGCTCATTTCAAAAAATTATTGGACGAAGCAACCGCAAAAAATTGTAAACTAAAATTTGTAGCCAGTCTTAATAATGGCAAAGCCTCTGTGGGCTTGCAACATATAAGCCCCGATGACAACCTGTATCACCTTTACGGTAAGGATAATATTGTATTGTTTTATACAGCAAGGTATGCCGACAACCCTTTAGTGATAAAAGGTGCCGGTGCCGGTGCCGATGTAACGGCCAGCGGTGTATTTGCCGATATTGTGAGGGCTGCCAGTAATTAATTTTTCAGAAAAAAAATCAAATCAAAATAAATTTTACTTCATTGAAAACAATAAAACTTCATGCGCCGGGAACCGTAGCCAATTTGGTTTGTGGCTTTGATATTTTAGGATTGGCATTAAACGAACCTAACGACATTATGGAGTTCCGGCTGACGGATGAGCCGGGTGTAACAATCATCAACCGCGATAATTTTAACCTTCCTACTGAGCCGGGAAAAAATGTTGCAGGCGTGGTTTTACTGGAAGCCTTAGCCAAAGCAGGTAGCAGTAAAGGCATTGAAGTTACTATTGAAAAACACATAAAACCCGGAAGCGGTTTAGGTTCCAGTGCCGCCAGTGCTGCCGGTGCCGCTGTAGGGGCTAATTATTTATTGGGAAATATTTTTTCTACCGATGATTTAGTTCAACTGGCTATGGTAGGCGAAAAATTAGCAACGGGCGTAAAACATGCCGATAATATTACACCCTGCATTTTGGGCGGCATCACACTTATCCGTTCCATCAACCCCTTAGATATTGTGCCGCTGGCTACACCCGATCTTTTTGTAACCGTTGTACACCCGCAAATCGAGGTTCGCACGTCAGATGCCAGACAAATCCTTCGGCAACAGGTTTACTTAAAAGATGCCATTAAACAATGGGGCAATATTGCCGGACTGGTTACAGGTTTTATGAAAAACGATACCGGCCTCATTAGCCGTTCTTTGGAAGATGTGATTATTGAACCCATCCGCAGTATTCTCATTCCTGGCTTTGATGAGGTGAAAACAAAATGCAAAGCAGCCGGTGCTTTGGGAGGCGGCATCTCCGGTTCGGGCCCTTCAATTTTTATGCTGAGTAAAGATTTGGAAACAGCACAGAAAGTAGCGGCAATCATGAAAGAAGAATATGATACAATTGGCATCGAGAATAATGTTTACACCACTACCATCAATAAAACTGGCGTTAAAATTGTACCGTAATTTTTTTATCTTCTTTACAAAAAATAATTTCTCCCGATTCAATCTGTATTAATATGAAGTATTACAGCCTCAATAAAAAATCTCCCTTAGTAAGTTTTAAAGAAGCCGCTATTCGCGGGCAAGCTCCTGACAAAGGTTTGTACTTTCCCGAAAAACTGCCATCCATAAATAAAGAGCTTATCAGCAATATAGAACATTTGCCGGATGCAGAAATTGCTTTCAGAGTAATAGCACCTTATGTTGGCAAGGAAATTCCGGATCATATACTTTTTAATATTGTAAAGGAAACAGTCAATTTCCCAATTCCCTTAAAACCCGTTACCGGTTATATCGGCTCGCTTGAATTATTTCACGGCCCTACATTGGCTTTTAAAGATGTAGGAGCCCGGTTTATGAGCCGCTGCTTGGGGTATTTTTTACAAAACGAAAAAAGGCAGGTAACGGTACTGGTAGCCACTTCTGGCGATACAGGCGGTGCCGTAGCCAATGGCTTTTATAATGTGCCGGGCATTAATGTAGTAATACTGTATCCTAAAGGAAGGGTAAGCCCCGTGCAGGAAAAACAATTAACCACGCTGGGTAAAAATATTACGGCATTGGAAGTTAACGGTAGTTTTGATGATTGCCAGCAAATGGTAAAGCAGGCTTTTAATGATGCCGACATTAATAAAAAAATATTCCTCACCTCTGCCAACTCCATTAACGTGGCCCGATGGCTGCCGCAGCAGTTTTATTATTTTTTTGCTTACAAGCAATGGCCTGTAAAAAGAATGCTGCCTGTGGTTAGTGTACCCAGCGGAAATTTCGGCAATATTTGTGCCGGAATACTGGCAAAAGTATCTGGTTTGCCTTTAGGGCATTTTATTGCGGCATGTAATGTTAACGATGTTGTTTCTGATTATTTGAACACTGGCGAATTAAAGCCCAAAGAAGCCGTTGCCACTATTTCAAACGCAATGGATGTAGGCAACCCCAGTAATTTTGTTAGAATTATTGAGTTGTTCCAAAACCAGTTTCCGGTACTTAAAAGCAATCTTTCTTCTTTTACAGTTACAGATGAACAAACGACGCAAACCATCCGAACTGTTTTTAACCAACATCATTATCTGTTAGACCCGCATGGTGCTGTGGCTTATTTGGCTTTAAACACCTACTTGCAAGTTCATCCCGGCAATGCCGGATTTATTTTAGAAACTGCTCATCCGGTAAAATTTCCCGAAGCGGTAGAACAGGCTACGCAAACCACCGTACCACTTCCCGGCACTTTAACAGCACTTATGCAAAAAGAAAAAAAAGCTACCGCAATGCAGGCGGACTTTACCGATTTTAAAGACTATCTTTTGCAGTTATAATTATTTGTACATTTACAGATGCACGAATTGGAACCATTTTATAACTGGCAGCATATTTACGTAAGCGAAGAAGATGAACGCTCGCCGTTTTATGGGATTGAACACTCTCAATTTGAATATACTGATACTGTTTATAACTTTTATATACATCCGCAATGGGATTATTTTGGCAGCCGCACGCTTTATGTAAAAGTGCTGATGGCTGATTATGACGAAGGCTATGCTATTATTGAGATGCTGGGCGAATGGAACGATGCTGTAGAAAACGACATCATGACGATAAAAAGAGAACTGCTTGAGAATTTTATGGATGAGGGAATTTACAAATTCATATTGGTAGCCGAAAACGTCCTCAATTTTCATAGCAGCGACAGCGATTATTATGAAGAATTGCATGAAGAACTCTCAGAAGCAAACGGCTGGATCGTATGCCTGAATATGCCGGAACAAACGCAATACGATTTTAAACATGCCAAATTAAATCAGTTTATTGAGCTGATGCAAATTGATAACTGGCGGGTGTATAAACCCTATCATTTGTACAAAATGATTAATGAAAAACTCATGTCAAGATTAGGGGTTTAAACTGTGTCGTTTTTTTTATTATTATACGTATTGATTATGCCAGAAGTATTAATTACCGGAGGTACCGGAATGGTGGGCGAAGCTATCACCAAAGCTTTATTGCAAAAAGGATACAGCGTTACGGTGCTTACCCGTGATACTGCTAAGACGCAACCTGTTGAAGGTGTATCTTATGCTCATTGGGATATCAACAACCAAATAATTGATAAAGATGCAGTATGCCGTGCCGACTACATCATTCATTTAGCGGGAGCCGGCGTAGCCGATAAACGTTGGACTTCAAAAAGAAAAAACGAAATTGTAAACAGCCGGGTAAATAGCGGCAAATTACTATTCCAAACCATTCGGCAAAATCCCAATAAACTTCAAACTATAATATGTGCATCGGCCATTGGCTGGTATGGCCCCGACCCACAAATACCCAACCCATCGCCTTTTAAAGAATCTGCACCCTACCATAGCGACTATTTAGGAACCACCTGTTTTAAATGGGAAGAAAGCAATCGTTTGATGGAACAATTGAACAAGCGTGTAGTTATTTTGCGTACCGGAATTGTTTTAAGTAACAAAGGAGGCGCATTAGCCGAATTTAAAAAACCACTTAAGTTAGGCGTAGCTGCAATAATGGGTAGCGGTAAACAAATTGTGAGTTGGATACATATTGATGATTTAGTTCAATTATATATTACAGCTATTGAAAACAATCATTCACAAGGTGTATATAATGCAGTAGCACCTTCTCCTGTAAGTAATAGGAATTTAATAACCGAGTTAGCCAAACACTTAAAAGGGCGTTTTTACACTACAATCGCCATTCCGGAGTTTATTTTAAAAATCGTTTTAGGCGAAATGAGTATTGAGGTTTTAAAAAGTGCTACTGTAAGTTGCGAAAAATTAATATCCAATTATTATAAGTTCAAATATCCAACCATAGAATTGGCTATTGCCGATTTAGCCCAAAACCAATCAACATAATTATCGCAGCACCTCGTTCGCCATCGTTTGCGTAGTTATTTTTGGCTTTATATTATAATTTGATTTAAGTTTACACTCCTTTTTAAACGCGAAGGATTCGTAACGATTCTAAAATAACAAACTCTTAATATTATGTCTCTAAAGCTAAAAGAAAACTGCAGGTACTCACTTTTAGTACCAACAAGCATGGGCGTTCGCATCACACCCGTTAATCATGCTCCCGTACATGTATCAAATCATTTTGAAATGCAGGCCACCAGTGCCGAAACCAATGTTGCCAGCGTTCCGGCTTATTTGGGGTTACCGGTAAAAGTATTAACTGCTTTTGTAAAAGACAGTTCCATCTCGCATTTTATTAAAAATAATTTACGCAGTCGCGGGATGGATTACGAAGGCCCCGAACTACCACAGGGAGGCCCTTGGGGGTACCGCCACCAGTTTAATATAGCTGATAGCGGGTACGGACTTCGTGGCCCAAGGGTATTAAACGACCGTGCCGGAGAAGTAGGCAGAACCCTTAATGTAAAAGATTTTGACTTGGAAAGAATTTTTGGAGAAGAAGGCGTTCAAATCGTTCATCTATCGGGATTGATTGGTGCTTTATCGCCCGACACCTGCACTTTTTGTCTTGAAATTGCCAGAGCCGCCAAAAAGCATGGCACATTAATTTCTTTTGATCTGAACCACAGAGCCTCTTTCTGGAAAGGTCGTGAGGATGAGCTCCATGCTGCTTTTAGCGAAATTGCATCATTGTCTGATATTTTGATTGGCAACGAAGAAGATTTTCAGCTTTGCCTGAACATTGAAGGCCCCGAAGCCGGTGGAAAAAGTTTGGCAGCCAAAATTGATAGTTTCAAAGAAATGATTGGCAGGGTAAAAGCCAAATATCCTAATGCGCAGGTTTTTGCCACTACCCTACGCGAAGTAATTAGTGCCAACGAACACCTTTGGGGAGGTATTATTTTACACAACGATACTTGGGAAGTTATTGAACCCCGTAAAATATATGTATTAGACAGGATTGGCGGTGGCGATGGTTTTGTGGGCGGCATGTTATACGCCATCTTAAAAGAATGGACACCGGAAAAATGGGCGCAGTTTGGATGGGCTAGCGGTGCGTTGGCTACCACCTTTGCTACCGATTACGGCCAACCATCCGATGAAGAAATGGTTTGGAGTATTTGGGAAGGTAATGCCAGAGTGAAAAGATAGGTGCAATGGAGAATGAAAAACTTGCCCGCCGGGGCGGGTGATTAATTAACAATTCACTATTAACTATTCGCCATTGGCAATGAACTATCAACCATTAACTATTAACTAATAACTAATAAAAAATTAAAATAATCATGAAATTAGGAAAATACAGTTTCGGTTTAGGCGACCGGTTTGCACACCAAGGAGTGTATCAGTTAAAAGCCGTAAAAAAAGCTTTTGATACCGGCTTAGATATTTCACCTGTTTGGAACAAATCTAACAGGGAGCATCATTATGTACATACCGAGCCGGCCAGCGTGCGTACAGAAGCCGACAATGCCGTAAAAGAATTAGGTTTTACAGGTAAATATTTTGTAGATGCCGATCATATCAACCTCTCTACAGTAGAGCCCTTTGTTCCTCATTCCGATTTTTTCACGTTGGATGTAGCCGCTTTTATTGGCAAACCCAGTAGCGAAGAAGATGTAAAAGCTTTTGTTGATTCCTGCCAGAAATATGTAGGCGATTTGCAAATAACCGGGATTAAAGAACCGCTAAAAGTTACTAATGAACTGTTGCAGGAAATTGCTGCTACATTTTTGGCCGCCACAGAACAGGCATCAGAAATTTATAAATATCTTTTAGAAAAAAAAGGTGCAGGTAATTTTATTACAGAGGTTTCTATGGACGAAGTGGAAAAACCACAAACACCCGTATTCCTCCTGTTCATTTTAAAAATGCTGGCAGATAAAGGGGTGAAAGCACAAACTATTGCCCCAAAATTTACAGGCAGGTTTAACAAGGGCGTTGATTACCGTGGCGATTTAAACCAGTTTGAAAAAGAATTTGAAGAAGATGTGCTGGTGATTGATTTTGCTGTAAAAGAATTTGGGCTACCAGAAGATTTAAAACTAAGTGTACACAGTGGTAGCGACAAGTTTTCCATCTACCCCATCATGTACAATATTTTAAAGAAACACGATAAAGGCCTGCATATTAAAACCGCCGGAACTACCTGGTTAGAGGAAGTAATTGGTCTGGCACTTGCAGGAGGCGATGCTTTGCAGCTTGCCAAAAAAATATACGCCAACTCATTCGACAGGCGCGAAGCCCTTTGTGCACCTTATGCCGATGTTATTGATATTGATGCATCGCAGTTACCGTCAGTTGAAGAAGTTAATGATTGGGATGGTGAAAAATATGCCAATACCCTGCGCCATATTCCCGGCCATCCGGATTTTAACAGCAATTTCCGCCAACTAATACACGTAGCATATGCCGTAGCTGCCGAATTAGGCGATGAATATTATACACAAATCGAAAAAAATGCCGAAATTGTTGGCCAATGTGTAGAAGAAAATATTTACGACAGGCATTTAAAGAGACTCTTTAATTTATAGTTTACGGATGTGGGGGCATATTTAATTATGTATCGCTTATTACTCCGCATCAATGCATAAATTATTTAATAAACAGCATACAGCAAAAGTATAAATAATAATGAGAAATTTATTCGACATCAAAGACAAAGTAATGGTCATTACCGGAGGAACCGGCATATTAGGTACTTCTATGACAGAATACTTAGCAGAACAAGGTGCCAAAATGGTTATTTTAGGAAGAAACAAAACCAAAGGCGATGAAATTGTTGACAGAATAAAAGAAAAGGGCGGCGAAGCTGTTTTTTTACAATCGGATGTAAATGACAAAGCAATACTTGACCGCAATGCGGCCGAAGCAGTTGAAAAATACGGAAGAATTGATGTACTCATCAATGGTGCAGGAGGTAATATGCCCGGAGCTACCATCGGACCCGACAATACAATTTTTGATTTAGACATTAGTGCTTTTAAAACCGTAGTTGATTTAAACCTGCTGGGTACTGTTATTCCTACAATGGCTTTTGCCAAAGTAATGGCCGATCAAAAATCAGGGAATATTATTAATATCTCCTCCGAATCAGCTCTGCGTCCCTTAACCCGGGTGGTAGGTTATGGTGCAGCTAAAGCAGCGGTTACCAATTTTACCAAATACCTCGCCATTGAGCTGGCACAAAAATTTGGCCAGGACATGCGCGTGAATGCTATTGCACCCGGATTTTTTATCAGCGAGCAAAACAGAGCCTTATTAACCAATCCGGATGGCAGTTATACGGCACGCGGTAACGCCATTATTTCGCACACGCCCTTTGGCCGCTTTGGCGAACCCGAAGAACTTTTAGGAACCTTACATTGGCTGGCCAGCGACGCTTCTAAATTTGTTACCGGAACTTTAACGGTTGTTGATGGTGGCTTTGATGTATTTTGCATCTAAGGAAATGAAGAATTAATAATTGGAAGATTGCAGATTAACAGATTACAATTCAACGAAAACCAATCTGCAATCTGTAATCTGCTAATTTGGAAATCATATATCATAAATAAGAGCATACAACCAACGACATATAGCTTAAAGCAAATAATTAATCAATGTTATATTATTCTCACGGCTCTCAACAAACAAATCTATCAGCCGAAGACCTGAAAAAAGGCCTGTATGAAGCATTAGAAAAATTAGGCACTAAAAACAAAGTGCTGGCTATACCGCCAGACTACACAAGATTGCCCAGCCGTTCCGGCGAGTTAACAGAGTTTGCCTGGGAATATTACGGCAATAAACTTACCGATGTATTGCCTGCGTTGGGTACACATACTCCTATGACGGATGAGCAAATCCATCACATGTTTGGTAAAACGCCCCGTAATCTTTTTAGGGATCACGACTGGCGGAACGATGTGGTAACGCTGGGTACCGTGCCTGCCGAGTTTGTAAAAGAAGTATCGGAAGGTGCTGTTGACTATCCCTGGCCGGTACAGGTAAATAAATTACTGGTAGAGGGTGGTTTTGATTTAATCCTTTATATTGGACAGGTTGTACCACACGAAGTAGTAGGTATGGCCAATTACAATAAAAATATTTTTGTAGGCACCGGTGGTGCCGAAGGCATTAATAAAAGCCACTATATTGGTGCCGCTTACGGCATGGAACGCATGATGGGCAGAGCTGATACTCCGGTAAGAAAAATTTTTAATTATGGTTCGGAGCATTTTGCCCAGCACTTACCCATAGTATATGTGCAAACTGTTGTAGGCCTTAATAAAGAAACCAACAAACTACAAACCTACGGTTTATTTATTGGTGATGATTTTGAAGTATTTGACCGTGCCGCCAAACTATCGTTGGAAGTAAATTTTGAAATGGTACCAAAACCCTTACAAAAAGTAGTGGTTTGGTTAGACCCCACCGAATTTAAAAGCACTTGGCTCGGTAATAAATCGGTTTACCGTACCCGTATGGCTATTGGTGATGGTGGCGAACTGATTGTGCTGGCCCCTGCATTAAAAGAATTTGGCGAAGATAAAGAAATTGACCGCCTCATTAGAAAGTACGGCTACTTTGGAACGCCTGCCACCTTAAAAGCCGTGGAGGAAAACGAAGAACTGAGAAATAATCTCGGCGCGGCAGCACATTTAATTCACGGTTCATCAGAAGGGCGTTTTAGCATTACATATTGCCCCGGTAAAAAAGAAGGCAATTTAAGTAAGGAAGAAATTGAAAGCGTAGGGTTTAAATATGCTGATTATAACGAGGTTACTGCAAAATATAACCCTGAAACACTAAAAGAAGGATTTAATACTCTGCCCGATGGCGAAGAAGTTTTTTATATTTCTAACCCGGCATTGGGGCTTTGGGCGTTTAGAGATCGGTTTGATTATTAGATTATTAATTAGTTCATGGTTCATGGTTTCAAGTAAACCAAAGAATCTAACATTATAAATAAATCGCTTATAGCATTCAGCAAATTGCTTACTGCTTACAGCACATTAAAAATAAAAGAAATGAAAAATTTGGCAGACATTGGTTTGATTGGTTTGGCCGTTATGGGCGAGAACCTGATCTTAAACATGGAAAGCAAGGGCTTTACCGTAGCGGTTTATAACCGTACTACTGACAAAGTGGATGCTTTTGTAAACGGGCGTGGAGCCGGTAAAAACTTTATCCCCACCCATAGTATTGAAGAATTTGTAAGCAAATTAGAGCGTCCGCGCAAAGCCATGATGCTGGTAAAAGCCGGTAAGCCTGTTGATGATTTGATTGACCAACTACTCCCTTACATGGATCCGGGCGATATTATTATTGATGGCGGTAACAGTTTATATACCGATACCATCCGCCGCACGGCTTATGTTGAAAGCAAAGGGCTACTGTATGTGGGCTCCGGCGTAAGCGGCGGTGAAGAGGGTGCTTTAAAAGGCCCTTCGATGATGCCCGGTGGCTCCCCTGATGCCTGGCCTTATATTAAAGATATTTTTCAGGCGGTGGCCGCCAAAGTAGAAGATGGTAGCCCCTGCTGCGATTGGGTGGGCGAAAACGGTGCCGGCCACTACGTGAAAATGGTGCATAACGGTATCGAGTATGGCGATATGCAAATCATCAACGAGGCCTATCACATTATGAAAGACTTGTTGGGCATGAGTGCTGATGAACAACACGAAGTATTTAAAAAATGGAACACAGAAGAATTAGATTCTTACCTGATTGAAATTACCCGCGATATTTTGGCTTTTAAAGATGAAGATGGCCAGCCAATGGTAGAAAAGATATTAGACAAAGCCGGACAAAAAGGTACGGGTAAATGGACGGTTGTTTCGGCATTAGATAACGGCATTCCGCTTACCTTAATTGCCGAATCGGTATTTTCCCGTTGCCTTTCTGCACAAAAAGATTTGCGCGTAGAAGCCTCTAAAGTAATAAAAGGGCCTCAACCAAAATTTGATGGCGACAAACAACAATTCATCAACGACCTGAAAATGGCTATTTACGGAGCCAAAATTATTTCTTACGCACAAGGGTACGATTTGATGATGGCCGCCGCCAAAGAAAATAACTGGAACCTGAACCTCGGCGGTATTGCCTTAATGTGGCGCGGTGGTTGTATTATCCGTTCGGCTTTCTTAGGCGATATAAAGAAAGCTTTCGATAAAAATCCGAATCTTAAAAATTTGCTGCTGGATCCTTTCTTTACCGAAAAAATTACAGCGGCACAGGAAGGGTGGAGAAGGGTTTGCGCCGCTGCTATTTCAAACGGCATCCCGGTACCGGCCATTAGTTCTGCACTGGGTTATTTTGATGGTTTCCGCAGCGATAGGTTACCCGCCAATTTATTACAGGCGCAGCGCGACTATTTTGGCGCACATACTTACGAGCGTATTGATAAACCCCGTGGCGAATTTTTCCATACCAACTGGACCGGACATGGTGGCAATACCGTAAGTAACGCTTACAATGTTTAAAAAAACCAACCATATAAAAAGCCTTTCAGCAGCTGCTGAAAGGCTTTTTTTGTGGCCTCGCCAGAAGAATCCCCGCCTGAACGAATTCTTTCGGGCAGACCCGCCTGAATGACGCAGTCGGGCAGGGAACCTGGATCATAAGCTCCGGAAACTTCTGTACTATCGCTCCCCGAACAGATATTTTATCTGGGCGAGTCCGTCCGAACGGCTTCAGCCTGGCGGGTCCGTCCGAATTATATTCGTCCGGATGAACATTGTACTACAGGACATAAAAAACACTCACAACCCTGTGAGTGTAAATTTTTTTTTGTGACCTCGCCAGGAATCGAACCTGGATCAGAAGCTCCGGAAACTTCTGTACTATCCATTGTACTACGAGGCCATTTTCTTCTGTACTATCCCCGTCCGAACGGTGTTCAGCCGGGCGGGCATTGTACTACGAGGCCATTTTCTTCTGTACTATCGCTCCCCGAACAGATATTTTATCTGGGCGAGTCCGTCCGAACGGCTTCAGCCGGGCGGACCCGTCCGAATTATATTCGTCCGGATGAACATTGTACCATGAAACCGGTACATTATTGCACATGCTGCAATAACCCCGGTGCATTGGCCGCAAATATTTTAACCGATATAGCCAGCAATATTACGCCAAAAAATTTTCTTATCGCCATTAATCCGCTTTGGCCCAATAATTTTGATAAAAAACTCAGCGATTTTAAAACTAAAAATATAATAACCAGGTTTATAATAATAGCCAGTAAAATAGTAGTTTCCTGATAATTGGCTTTTAAAGACATGATGGTAGTAAGCGTTCCCGACCCTGCAATTAAAGGAAATGCTAACGGCACCAGTGTAGAGGCTTTTACATCACCATCAGATTTAAAAAATTCAATCCCCAAAATCATTTCCAAGCCCAGAATAAAAATTACAATAGAACCGGCTACAGCAAAGGATTTTACGTCCAAGCCCAGAATATTGAGTATAATATCACCCACAAAAAGGAACAGGATCATTAAGATGCCCGCAATTAGCGTAACTTTCAGTTCACTAATTCTTCCACCCGATTTATTTTTAAAAGAAATTAATATAGGAATGGAGCCTATTATATCAATAATTGCAAAAAGTGTAAAAGTTACTGTTAGTATCCCTTTAAAATTCAACTCAGGCATTTCTAATTTTTTTGCAAACTTATAGTTTCCTGCGTAAAAATGAAGGAATAATCAGCTTTATAAAATTCAGTGCAGTTTTTAGTAAATTTTATGTATCTAAAACTCTTGAATTACTGTTCGGTGCTCTACCCAAGCTATCATATTCATAACAAGATAATTCCAGTTTTGAAATCCCTTATTAATAATAGGCTGTCCGGTATCGGGATTATAATATTCATGAAAAGCCTGGTTCTTTTTTGCATCAGCTCCAAATAACCGGATAGTTTTTAAAGCCAGCTGTTTTGCCTCAGTGGTATAGCCATAATTTTTCAGGCCACTATATACCATATAATTAGATACGCCCCAAACAGGACCTAACCAGTTTGAGGGATTGCCCCCTGCATATAGGCTATACATTTTTTCCTGCTTAGATAATGTTCTAACACCAAAAGCAGCATTAAAACTTTCTTTATTTGAATATGCTGTAACAATGCGCCTGGCCTGTGAGGGCGTAGCAACACCCGCCCACAATGCCATAAAACCAGACCATCCGCCAAACCTTTGTATTAGCGAATGATAATTTCTGGGATGGTTTTTATGAAGGGCAATTTGCAAGCCCGAAAAATTCATCAAAGTATCAGTAACTGGAAGCAGATTTATATCCACCGAATAATAGACTCCATCTTTTTCATCCCAACAATTTTCTTGTATTGATTTTTTTAAATCGGCTGCAAAGCCTGCAAAAAGTTTTTCATCGGTGGTAAATTTTAATTGCTTCGCTAAATAAGCCATTGCCATCAGTTCTTTATACATCAGGCAGTTCAAAAAAATATTTCCGGAGCTTTTATGTGGGCGATAGAAAACCGAGGGGTCGTTATCTACACCCACGGCCAAATCATCTAACCAAAAATAAAGACCGGTTGCATTGTGAAAAGATGTTTTACGGTAAAACATCATGAAACGTTTCAACTTATCAAAATCTTTTGTAAGCCATGAGGCATCGCCCTTTTGTAACTGCGTAATAAAAGCCGCATGTTGGGCAATTACCGGCTTATGCATATTAGTATTATAAATATCCGGCAGGTTTTTGCCTAATGGATCTTTATCGCTCCAAATTACGATGGGCATATAACCTTCGGGCGTTGTATATTGTAAAAAATTTTTAATACAGCCTATTCCATGTTCAAATACCGCCTTTCTATCCGCTTCTACACCCTGATCCTCTACAATTTGCGCTAATGCAATATGGCTTAACCAGGAATCCCAATCCCATAAATCGTTACTATACACACTACCAGGTGTAACAAAAGGATAAGGTAATACTTTTGAGGGTTGGTGAAACATGCCTCTATAATCATTATACACTACTTTTTTTATGCTGGCGATATCGGATTGGGCTCTTACTATGGTTGAGAAGAGAATAGCCATTAACAAAACAGAAGTTATTTTTATACGCATGATAGTTTATTTAAATTAACGCACTTTATTTTTTTGTACATATGCTAAGCAGTTAATGCTGTTTATTGGATGGTATCGCAAAAAATGAACCCTGCTAAAACAACAAAATAAAACGTTTATACCGATTGGATATTCGTAATAGACCAATGTAATTGATCTAAACGACTATCGTCCCGAATGTTTTCGGGAGCATTATACGAAGTATCATTGGTCTGTTTTATAAATATGTTTCGTATTACTTTATTAGGAGTCTTGTAAAACAAATAACCCCTAAACAATTTCCGTATTTTTATAAAAAAGGGTAGAACAAAGTGATTGACCGCTACGATTTTTTTTCGCTAAAAGCAAAGCGGAGCGATTCGGTAATTCTTTTTGATGCAATGGCCATTTGGGCATCAATGGTTTTTACAGATATATTTAAGATAGAGGAAATTTCTTTATATCGCAGGCCGTCATGTTTTACCAGCTTATAAATCAACTTACATCTGGGCGGTAAATCCTCCACTATTTTATTTAAATGTTGAATCACCTCATTATTTAAATAAATATCTTCAGGCGTGTTATTAGTTTCGGTAGTAGTCCTCAGATTAATATCTTCAATTGAAAATGAATTTATTCTAAGGGAGCGACCCAACTCTTTTAAAGCCAGGTTTTTAACAACAATATATAAATAGCTGTTTAAATTATCAATCTCAGTAAGCTTAGCCCTGTTTTTCCAAAGAATAAGAAATGCTTCCCCCACCACATCTTCCGCCATTTGCTCAGACTTTGTTATTCCTTCGGCAAAACGTTTTAACTTCTCATAAAAATGATAAAACAACTTCTTATAGGCTTCCCTGTCATCAAATACAGATAAGCGCTCTTGGAATAATCGTATGTCAAAACTGGACAACATTTTTTATCGTTTTAAAATTCAACGCATTACCAATTGTATTGGGTTATATAATAATACGGAGCGAAACATACACTGATTGGTTTCGGATGTATGTTACTCATTATTATTTAACAGTTAAATTTTATTTACATTACCTCCTAAAATACTAAAACAATTACTAAGATTTTTACTTTTACCTTATTGAACTCCCATCGATATGTATATTGGCCTAATACTCAATATATAAAGCAAAATACAAATAAAAAAATCAATATGATAACAGCTGCATTCGTTTCAAAATAATTTACACTAAATTATTATAGATTTTTATTAAATTATTGGTGATTACTCATTAATTAATTAATGACAATAACTTTATAGCTCTTTTCAAATATAATAGAAGGATTTTTTATTTGCATCCTGCTCTGTCCTGTTTTTTAAATTAATACAGTATTATAAACATAAGAAGAACAGTCATTATTTACCATGACAACAATCATGTAAGATTATCATGCTGCAAGTAGTATTTCTTCTAATTTTGTGTTCTCAATAACCTGCTTGTTGTCTGAAAAAAGCCATTGTTTAAAATAAAAAAATTTATATGAACTGGTTTATTGAGTTATTTACCAAACATAGCGTTGCCCAAACCGTTGTCATCTACGGACTGCTTATTTCAATTGGGATTATTTTGGGGCGAGTAAAAATTTTTGGTACGTCTTTGGGCGTTACCTGGATTCTTTTTATTGGTCTTATAGCTTCATACTCGGGAGCCAATGTAGATATTGATACCGTACACTTCCTCCGGGATTTTGGTCTGATACTTTTTGTTTATTCCATTGGCCTTCAGGTAGGTCCCGGTTTCTTTTCGTCCCTGAAAAAAAATGCTCTTACTACCAACCTTTTGGCCGCAGGCGTTGTAGGCATTGGCATCTTAATTACCATTCTGTTTATTTATACCACAGGCACTCCCTATAATGTAATGGCGGGTGTAATGAGTGGTGCCGTTACCAATACACCCGGCTTAGGTGCCGCACAAGCTGCTATTAATGATCTTAATATTGATGGGATTGATGGCTCTTCAATGACATTGGCTTATGCATTAGCATACCCTTTTGGCGTATTTGGTATTATTTTAAGTTTTATTCTTCTCAAAAAAATATTTAGGATTGACATTTCCAGAGAGCAAGAACTGCACCGCAGGTTAACTGCACTTAGTGCCAATAAAGTAGTTTCTTTTCACTTAGAACTTGATAACGAAGGCCTGCAAGGGCAGCCTTTAAAAACTCTATTTGAACTATTGAACGAAAGAATCATCGTTTCCAGAATGATGCTTACAAACGGCAAAATTATAACCCCCACCCCAGATACGCTTTTAGAAAAAGGCGATGTGTTATTAATTGTGGCACCAAGATATTTACGCAAAAAACTGAACATGCTGGTAGGCAAACCCAGTACGGTAGATCTTAAAACCGCACCGGATAGCGTATTGGTTGACCGTACCGTAGTTGTAACCAGGCCAGAGGTTACGCACAAACGCCTTGGCGATATTACAGCGTTACACCAACAAAACTTTACGTTAAGCCGCCTTAGCCGCGCTGGTATTGAAATTATTCCGCAAGGCAACTTGTTTTTACAATTAGGCGACAGGGTAAAAATTGTAGGTACAGAGGAAGGCGTAAAAAAAGCTACTGCAGCTTTAGGCAATAGTTTAAAAAAATTAGATGCCCCTGAAATAGCCCCTATTTTTCTTGGGATTGTACTTGGTGTAATAGTTGGCAGCATCCCATTCTTAATTCCCGGCATCCCCATCCCTGTTAAAATAGGTTTGGCTGGTGGGCCACTAATTGTTGCCTTAATATTAAGTCGCTTTGGAGGGGCTCTTTATTTAAATAATTATACCACACATAGTGCTAATTTAATGCTAAGAGAGTTGGGTATCACCCTCTTTTTAGCCAGTGTAGGCTTAGCCAGCGGGCATAATTTGGGCGACGCATTTGCCAGCGGTAAGGCTTGGGAGTGGATGGGAATGGGAGCTGTAATTACCAGTGTACCCCTATTAACCATAGGATTTATTGCACACAAATATTTCAAAAAAACTTATTTTGAAACCTGCGGGTTATTAGCAGGCGCATCCACAGATCCTCCTGCGCTGGCCTTTGCTATTAAAACCGCCGGTAACGATATCCCTTCCAATACATACGCAACTGTATATCCGCTTACCATGATATTAAGAATTGTGGGAGCTCAGTTACTAATATTGTTATTTGGAGGATAAGCCCACTAACTGCTCTATATTGCTAATGGTCGGGGGTAACAGCCCGGCCATTAACATTTAAAGAAAGCATTCTTCCATAAAACCTTCTATATACTATATAATTCCTCTTAAATTAGAAGGGATGGTAGCGGCATCGATATTTAGCAAAATAACCCATCCATGAACCTTTTTGTATCTTTGTCGTTTATTTTGCAGGAATGAGTAAAAAAGGAAAAGTTTTGATGGCTATGAGTGGCGGTATTGACAGTACTGTAGCCTCTTTGATGCTACACGATGAGGGGTACGAAGTAGTGGGTATTACCATGAAAACCTGGGATTATACAGCCAGTGGCGGTAATAAAAAAGAAACCGGCTGCTGTAATGTTGACAGCTTTAACGATGCTCGTATGGCTGCCGTACAGCATGGTTTTCCGCATTTTATATTAGATATTCGCGATGAATTTGGGGGATTTGTGGTGGACAATTTTGTGGACGAATACCTTGCCGGCAGAACCCCAAACCCTTGCGTATTGTGCAACACTCATATTAAATGGCGTGCATTATTAAAAAGAGCCGATGCTCTGGATTGCGATTTTATAGCTACCGGACACTATGCCAAAATACGGCAACATGATAACGGACAACATATAATCAGTAAAGCTGTTGATTATACCAAAGATCAAAGCTATGTATTGTGGGGATTAGAGCAGGATTTACTCAGCCGAACTTTATTACCCTTGGGGGGCTTTCACAAAACCGAGATTAGGCAAATGGCGGTAAACTACGGCTACCCCGAACTGGCCAAAAAAAGTGAGAGCTACGAAATTTGTTTTGTTCCGGACAATGATTATCGTAATTTTTTACGCCGTAAGGTTGAAGGGCTTGACGAACAAGTGAATGGCGGTAATTTTATTGATAAATTTGGTAACATACTGGGCAAGCATAAAGGCTATCCCTTTTACACCATCGGTCAGCGCAAAGGGCTCGATATTGCCTTTGGCAAACCGGTATTTGTAACGCATATTAACCCTAATGATAACACCGTAATGTTAGGCGATGAAGACGATTTGAACAAAAATGAAATGACGGTTGGTAAAATCAATTTACAAAAATACCATAGCCTTACGCCGGGAATGGAAGCTGTTACCAAAATACGATATAAAGATAGTGGCACCCTTAGCAATCTTTACCCCGAAGACAACCATGTTAAAGTATCTTTTTACGAGAATGCAAAAGGTATAGCACCAGGCCAAAGTGCCGTTTTTTATGAAGGAGATGATGTTATCGGAGGCGGCATTATTCAGGGAGGGCGTTTATCTTAACAAAATTATTTAAATACCATTTCGTATTTTTGCACCACAGCCAATAAGATTACTGCTGGTTTTTATTTTACAGATTATGAATAATTTGCTATACTCAGTTAATTAATACTTCATGAAGTACTATCATTTTATACTCATAGCAATTGTATCACTATCACTTACTGCTTGTGAGCAAACAACAGAAGATTTTGTTACAGAAACCTATGAAAGCTATTACCCTTTACAAGTGGGAAAATATATTACATACCGCTTAGACTCTTTGGTGTTTGTTCAAAGTGGCAGTGTTCCGGAAACGCATCGCTATATGGTTAAACACACTATTAGTGCCGAAATTACAGATGCCTCGGGCAGAAAAGCCTTTCTTGTAAACAAACTTATTAATAACGAAAACGGCAGCGGCCCCTGGTTAGAGAACGGGAATTACACCGTAACTCCTTTAGCGGATCAGGTAGAAGTTAACGAAGATAATTTACGTGTTATTAAATTACACAATCCCTTTAAACTTGGTTTTGGATGGAAGGGTAATGCCTATCTGCCAACATCACCCTACCGCCCTGCATACGATATGGATGCCGGTAGCGAAATGAACACCTGGACATTTTCCTATAGCAATAATAATGATACCACAGTGAACGGACATCAATATCAGAACGTATGGACGGTTTTACAAAACGAATTTGTCTTAAATCTTCCACCAACCCCGGGTGTCAAAGCTTATGGACTTATGGAAGTTGGCAAAGAACAATATTCCAAAAACATTGGTTTGGTATTTAAAGACTATAAAATCTATGAATATCAGCCAGGACATGCTGACAATGGAGAACAACCTAGTTACACTGGATTTGGAATTACTATGTGGATGGTAGATCATAATTAAACGGCAATAACAACTTCTTTTGTTAATCCCCGTCTTGATAATATTTTGACTATTTATTTTTACCTAATACGCTTAATCCATTACAAGCAAACGGCTTAGTACTTTGAATACTAATATAGCGTGTGTTAATACCCGGCACTTGCGCTCCCGATTTAAAATCTAATACCGGTATTTCCCAATTATTTTTTGCAACTTGTTTATCAACTACTGTGTTCCAGTTCTTATTATCTGCTGAAGTTTTAATGGTAAATAAAACATTTGGAAACGTTTTTATATTATTTATAGATAAGCCTGTTACCAACTGCACAGATGCAATATCTATTACAACCTTATTTTTTATAGAGTTGACAGCATCTTTTTTAAAAATCGTACTACCATAACTTGGATCTGAAAATATAGATTGCTTGTTATCCTTATCCACCATGCCTTTAACAGGATTCTTAAAGTTTATTTCAACTATCACAGATTCGTTACCATGACCTGCATTGCTTAAATCAAATATCCATTCATCAGCAGCTTTCTTGTAAGTAACATTGCCGCCTGTTATACATTTTACAGAAATGATTGTATTAGGAAGAGCTGGTAGTATAAGTTCTTTCAAACTCAAATCCGTAATATGAACGAAGGCTTTATTATTACGATAAGTAGCCCCACCCCATTTAGCAGGATACCAAGGGCCGCCTTTTGTGCTATACATGGTGTTACCAAATTTCTTTAACCAATCTCCCACTTCTTCTAACCTTGAAACTTGTAAAGAATCAAATTCACCATCCCATTTAGGCCCCCAACTCATAAGCATATTGCCATTCCCTGTGGCGGTGGCTGTTAGTAATTTTATTAATTCGGTTTTTGATTTAGTGGGTGTGTTTGACCATGACCATGTATGATTTAATGTCATACAACTTTCCCAGGGGCGTTGTTGGTACATGCCAATTCTTTGTTCAGGCGTATCATAATCGCCCGGTACACTGGTACGGTTATTAATAATAATTTCTGGTTGTAATTGACGGATCATTGTGGTTAATCGCTCAGCATCCCACATTTCGGCAGTAAACATTCCGCCATACCAAAGCGCATCAAACCAAAATACATCTACTTTACCATAATTGGTACATAGCTCACGAACAACATTAAATTGGTAATTAATATATTTTTGATGATTAAGACCGGGTTTTACTTGTGTAACGCCTTCTTTAGCCTTATAAAAAGGAGGTTTTGAAATACGTACAACTAAACTTGTATCTACCGGCATATAATCGGGATGGTACCAATCGCGCTGCGAATAATAAATTCCAAATTTCATACCGCCTACGTGGCAGGCATCGGCAATTTCTTTCAAATAGTCTTTTCCATATGGTGTGTTAGTAATTTTAAAATCGGAATACTTGGTATCCCACAAATGAAAGCCATCATGGTGTTTTGCTACAACTACAATATACTTCATTCCTGCCTGTTTGGCGGTTTCTACTAATTTTGTGGCATCAAATTTTTCAAAAACCAAATGTTGCGGGTATGTTACCCACACGCTATCGGGGATAGGTCCGCGGCCGCCATCGGGTAATTTATGGGTATAACACATTTGCCAACTCAGGTCTTTTCCAATATAGGTAGATAACCCAAAACACATAAACATTCCATAACGGGCATCCTCAAACCATTTCATGTTTTTTTTACTGGCAAAATTGCTGGCATTCCACTCAGTTTCTGTAAATACATTAAAATTATGTTCCCTTCCCTTTGGAACCGGATAACCTTCTTTAACCGACCATTGCGCATGAACCGGTAATATATATAATACAAATAGTAACGTTATTAAAAAGCATCTTGCAAGCATAGTAGTTTTTTTAAAAGCTAAAAAGTATGAAACAATAACAAGGAATAATAAATTGTCAACTAATTATTAAATTATCTTCCAATAAAATATCCATTCTGCAATATGAGAATGGATATTTTAAATCAAACTGTATTGATATAATTATTTTTTTTCAGGCTTTTCAATTAGTGCATGATATACAATAGCACTTAATACGGCCCCAACTATAGGAGCTACAATAAATAACCACACTTGCGATAGGGCTTTACCTCCAGCAAAGATGGCCGGGCCAATACTACGAGCCGGATTTACAGATACGCCGGTAACCTTTATTCCTACCAAATGAATTAAAACAAGACTTAATCCAATAGCTAATCCGGCAAAGCCGCCGTGAATATTTTTTGTAGAGGTGGATCCAAAAATAACCAACAGAAAGATGAATGTAAACACCATTTCGGCTACAAAAGCAGCAGTCATGTTGTAACCTCCCAAATAACCTTCGCCCCAGCCGTTAGCACCTAAGGCCCATTCTTTCATTTCATAACCCATAAGATTATTGGTTACAATTAAATACAGAATAGCACTTCCTATTATAGCTCCTATTACCTGTGCCACAATATACACAAGAGCTTCGTTTAGTTTCATACGTCCGGCCGCCACCATGCCTATGGAAATAGCAGGATTAATATGACAACCCGAAATATGGCCAATTGCATAGGCCATTGCCACTACACTAAGACCAAAAGCAAAAGCAATACCCGTAAGCCCCACTCCAGTGGCACCATCGGCACCGGCAATAACCGCTGCTCCACAGCCCATTAGCACTAAAACCATAGTACCAAGCATCTCTGCAAAAAACTTTGAAGTTGTTGAATTGTTCATGTTGATTTTATTTATGTGTTATACAATACATTTTTATAAAAACTCGGAATAATTGAAGCTGTTTTTAATACAGAAATCATTCTAAAACAAACAGCAATTAGTTTTTTTCAATAGCAATAAAAAAGCCCGTAACTTGTTGTAACGGGCTTTCATCTTTAAAGTTAATTATTTTTTATTTAATAAACTCAATATCGTACTCATTTAACCATCTCCTGCCTTCTTTGCCCCAATCGTCAACCCTACACCAATAAAAGATTTGAGAAGGGATATCCACATTATACCACTGCGTTATGGTTGAGCCGGAGGGAGATGTTGCATTAAAAGAACAAGGCGTATTTGCAATTGCCCCCCAACTAAAATTACCTTCTAATAAAATGGGCTTTGCCGGATTAATAGTATTATTCAACTTACTCCCAAACCCATCTGTACCGGGATAATAATTTACCAGATTGGCGAATTTAGGATGTGTATTTATTTTATCGGCACTAATACAGCCGCTATTTATGATTTCCGCATCTGTAAGTGCTGTATTAAACAAGGCTAAATTTGCAATAGAAAATTCAAGAGCTCCATATCCGGGATCTGTACCCCAACCTAATAATAAAGGTTCGGTATTAGATATATCTCCAAGAGAAGTGATATTAGCTGTAGCTCCGTCATCAATTCGTTTGCCATCAACAAAACGTTTCACCCACCTACCACCTGCACTATCAAATATAGCAAAAGCCAAATTATGCCATTCATTATCAAATACAACATCGCTTGCTGGTTGTAATCTTTTTTCGGAAGAACCCCTGATTGACAAATTAAACCTTCCGGCACTACTCGTAAACATAGTCCATCCTACTCCATTAAATGCCCTTAGTTGCTTGCCAAAGAAATGAGGGTAATTGAAAGGTCGTGGTGATTTAAAATTAAATTGTAGTGTCATTTGTTTTCCCGCAGCACCAATATTAAACTCGTTTGCATTATACAACTTACCTACATTTAAAGGTGCACTGGTGCCATTTCCACTAAATTCTGTACCCAAAAATACCCCCTCTGCCGTAAATTCCTGTTGTTTAATCAAGTCGTTATGGTAAATAGTAAATGTACGTTTCTCAGCATCGCTAGCACCGCCAAAGGTTTTATTAATACCCCCATGCGTACTGGCAATTATAACCAACCACTCTTCGTTTTTATATGAAGCTCTTTCTGTTTTTAAAGCCTGTAGCATTTCGCCAATATATCCATCCACCTTATCAACTGCCGCTTTATATTGCGAAATTGTATGAGAAAAACCATAGGCCAAGCCCGCTTTAGCAGGATCGGAAAAATTGGCTACAATAATATCATCTGTACCCGTTTTAAGTAGCCGTACGGCAGAGTCTTTAACAGCCATATCAGATGTTACCGTCATCCGATCCACAATTTCCGGGGCACCATACCTAATTAAATCGCCCCAACCTGTAATAAAGGCTGTACGCAAATCGCTTTGCGGCGTAGTTAAAATATAATTGAAAAAAGAGGGATAGTAAGGAATATACTCATGTTCGTGATCTTCACCATCATCTACTAAGGCAAATGTACTATCATATCCCAAAATATTATGTTTAGAAGAATTTACCCCTGATAACAAAGTTTTCCAACTGGATACTGTAGTTGTAACTACTTCCGACATTACATCCCAACTATACTTACTATGGGGCAAAATTGAAGAGACCGTTGCCGGCATAATAGCTTTCATTTCTGCACCGGGTACACCGTCAATAGCAATAAATAACACTTTGCGAGGTGGTTTCACAACTAAGCTATCGCCTTCTTCAAAAATAGGAGCCGGATCTGCATACTTTTTACAGGACTGTAATCCCGTGAAAAGTATTGAAATGAAGGATAGAAATAATATATATTTTTTCATGTGTATATACTTTTTTTTAAGTGATAGCATTACGGTTTGATAACATCAAATTCAGCTAAAGTGGCCCAATTATCACCGTTACGAACATCAGCAGTACTTTTAACGCTTATACGAACATAACGAGTAGTGATAGGCGAGGGTAGTGAAAAACTTTGTACAACAGTATTATCTGCATTAATATCCAATGCAAATGGGCTTCCGGTTGCTTCTACCCAAGTAGAACCGTTATTGCTCGTTTCTACATATATCCTATTTAACCTACGGTACCAAGTACTGTTTTGAACAAATTTAAAGCCGGCAATGCTTAATGTTTTATCAACCTTTAATGCATTATTAAAATCAATTGTAATAAATTGAGGCCATGTAATAGTAATAGCCGGAGACCATTGAGGATGATAAACTGTATTAGGATCGCCATCTAAAATTTTTACAGCTTCGCTTCCCGATTGTTGTGAACTATAGGCTGCAATTGCCCAATTAGAACGAGCATAAGGGTCTGCATTAAAAGTTCCATCCCCACCTGTTTTGCTCACGGGGTTATACTCCCAAATTTTTTGATTCATGATGGAATAGCCTTTTGCAAGAATAGCATCAGAGGCTACATTGCTAATACTAATACCCCATTTTTGAAAGAAGAATATCCAATTTTTCTTAGTGTATTCACAAAGAGCTGTATAGAAAAAATCATGCTTAGCCAAATCGGTTCCGGGGGACCTTGTAGCACTTCTTGTTTGTGTATATAAATAAGGGAAAAAGCCCCAACCATCCGGCATTCCGTTACCGTCCCAGTTTGCAGGAACTTTATCAAATATTTGCAGGAAGGGTGTTAACCGGAGAAATGGATTGTTAATTCTTGCATCTGTGCCATCAAAAGTTTTTCCAGCAACTCCATCATTAGCAAATGAAATGGCCGTATTAGCGGCTGTAGCTGTAAATGCCGGATGTAGAGGACTCATAAGCGTTAAACCCCTATCTTGCAAACGTTTACCTAATTTAAAGATAAACAGATTATTGGAAGTTTCTCCGAGAGAGCTCCAACTCCACCATCTTTGTTGAAAATTATGTCCTATTTCGTGATACACACCCCATTCATCCGCTGTTAACAAACGGTTCAAATCGGCGAACATGGTAAACCAGTTTAAATCCTGCATGGCTACAATCGGAAAACCGGAATGTGCATAACCTACTACCGGATCTACATCTAAAATAAAGCGGATGGGTATTTGAGGTATGCGGTCTTTTACATCAGTTGCATTTTCAGTAAGGCCTGTCCATTTATAAAAATCTTCTTCCATGGCCACATCCCATTCCTGCAGCGTTAGTTCGGGATTAGCTATAGAACGTTGAATACAATACTCCCTAGGCACCAAAATGGAAAAGTTTTTACTGCGAAATTCCAAAAACGGAACGCATGATGACCTGATAGCCGCCTGCCATTCAGAATTATCTGTTTCTCCTAAAACAAAATCGGGCGATTTGCATACATTGCCAAAAGATAACGTAACAGGATTTTCCTGTGGGGTATTACTTAAAATAAAGACATTACCCCCATATAGACTTCTCACATAATTCCTTCCGGGGGCTAATTGTTGTTTCAGATAAATTACAGGTGCCCTTTTAATGGGGTTTCCCTGAGCCTGTTTGCCAGTTAAATTATCTGTCCAAGCCCCAATTTGTACAGCCAGTGAATAATTTCCTGCGGGAACATCAATTGTAATTAGCTCTCCGGGAGCTGCATACAATCCGGTGCTAAACTGGGGAGCGGGGGGTACACTTATTCTCATAGCTGCACTTACTAACTGATAGTCTAAGTTCATACTAATAGTAGTGGAAATACGTGGCTCTTCAGCACATACCAAGCCCGGAAACACGCGTGCTTCTGAAAATTTACTGGCATCAATTTTTGACGTACTGGTATCTACGGTAATAAAAGTAGAATCCAAACCATCTCCGGGGAAACCGTCTGTTATGTCAACTGTTGATTTTTTACAGGAAAAAATCGTCAGCACCAATAAACACACAATGGAATAATATAGATACTTCATATTATTAAATTAAGTTTTATTAATCGTTATTTGAATAATTTGGAACCCATGCTTTTCCATCCAAATCCCAAACAGGACTAGCAGGAACACCGAACCAACTATATATCTGGCTCGCAATATCAATAGCTAATGGAGCCGTTCTATACACAGCAGCTGAAACCGGTGGGCAAACACCAAACTGGCTGTCATTAAATTGAGCATTTACGAAATTATTAACTACCAGTCTTCTACCATGAGAGCTATGATCCTTTAAATATTTTTTACCTAATGCAGCATCATCCAACACCTCTAAACTTGGCCAAAAACCAACGAGATTGCTGTAATAGGGATCACCGGTTGGCACATCTACGGTACAATAAGAAGAAGATATTTCAGCATCGGAAAGTGCTGTATTATAGAATCTGATATCAGTAATATTCATTTGAGCAGGATCATAATTAATACTTCCCGGCATATAACCAATATTAACAGGTGAAGGAGAAGTAATATTCCATGTACCCAAATTGGTTACAGCACTTGCTTTAACCCCATCCGTATAGGCATATAGATTTCTGGCAGCACCCTCTGTTTTTATAACTACGGTTAAAGTATGCCATTGTTGATCAGCAATAACCGTTCCGTTAACTACCTGCCTGTTGCCGCTACCCTGACTAACGTTAAAACCCCAAGTTTTAGCCGTAAGGAAAAATAGCCAACCGGGACTGGTCGTCGTAAAAGAGGCTCTTTTACTTACAAAACCCGGATACCAGGAGTTAGTGGTAGTAAACCTTTTTATTTTACATTGAATAGTATAATCGCCAGAACTCCCCAAATCAAAATCAGTTTCGTTGGTCTCCATTGTTGCTGTTTGATTATTAGCAGTGGTTGTGTTTACCCAGTATTGTGGAGATGTTCCTTGATAAGGAATAATTGTATTAGCCGATGGTTTTGTATAGCTTTTTAATTGGAACTTTGGACTATAAAAAAAGCAAAGTGTATTGTGATTAGCATCCTCAAACGCATTCCAGGGAACTGAGGTACTAGCCGCATTAGAGCCGAGAGAGGATACAATGGAAATCATCCAATCCTCATTAACATAATTACTACGAGCTTTAATAGCATCAATCTCCTGTTTAATGTAATTATCTACATTTACCGATGCTTGATTATAGGAAGGAGAAGCTGCTGTAAAAGAAGAAGCTACGCCAGCTTCGAAAGGTGTATTAAAATGTACGATTGTTAAATCGGCTGCGGTAGATTGCAATAACGATTTGGCTTTTGTATTTACAGCTGCATCGTCATTTACATATACATATTTTTCATTGGCCGTAGTAAACAGATTAGTTGACATACTATCGCTTGCCGCCACTGTAGCAACATAGAAATTATTGTCGGCTTGTTTTAATCTTGTAATAAAGGATGGATATTGTGCAAAATTATTGGTGGCCAAAGCCTGATTTACATTGTGTTTATCAGCATTTACGCCTGTAAAAATACTAGCCCAAGATCGGCTTAATGATACTTTACCGAAATCAATAAAGTTTAAACCATCGTAACTATATATAGAATTTTGCTCTAAAGCCTTAAAGTTAGGCAACGCCATGGTTCTATACTGATCTCCCACGGCACCGTCAATTACAATGACCAATGCTTTTTTTTGTCTTGTAACGGTATCGGCATCAACCTGCTTGCTGGCATCGTATTCAACCACAGATTTGTTACAAGCATTAAAAATTATTATGGCAGCAAGCCCCAATAAAGTGTATTTAAAAAATGTTCCCATATCCATTAATTAGTAAAGATTAATTTAACGATGTTTCCTACAACGGTATTGTCAAAACGATTAAAGTTGCCAACAAGAATGACGGCTGGTAAGCCATTGCTGGTAGTTTCTGCCATGTCGTTAATTTGACCACTAAACAACCCGAATTTGTTATAATTATTTATTAATTGGCCAGAACTACTTAAAATGGCCAGCCCCGGACGGGGTTTGCCATTATAATGTGTAAAAGTACCCGAAACAATGACATTGCCATTACTTAGCATCCCGGCATAATTTACAACACCACCAGCAAATTCAGCTGCCGCAAAAGTTGTAATCAAATTACCTGTACCGTCAATTACAGCTACACCATTTGCAAGCACTCCGTTATAATGGCGAAAAGTTCCTGATATTACGTAACGGTTTGCAACATTAGGATTTCTGGTGATGCGTAATATTTCTCCGTCAGCTCCGGTACCTGCATTAAAAGACGAACTAACTTTCCCATTGGCTGCATCAACTTTAACAATTCTTCCTACTGTTTGTCCTTGGAAGCCAGTAAAGTTGCCTACCATAATAACATCGTTATTAGGCAGTTTTACAGCATCCAACACGAAGCCGTTGACACCACTTCCTTTCTCCAATGCATAATCGTAATTATAAGAAGAATCAAAAACTCCGTCAGTATTCATTTTGAAAATACTGGGAGCCTCTACCCTGTCAATAAAAGGAGCACCTTTTTGAGACATGGGATAAAAAGTGCTAACATGATGACTAAAATTTCCTGTAACAATATACTGATTGGAAGTAGTTTCAAATACTCTTCTTGCAGAACCCGAAACTCCGCCATTTAAAGCAGAAACAATTTCTGTTCCGGCATCGGGATTATTTACAGGATCGGGGTTTACCACGTCAACCTCTATGGTATCTAAATATCCGGTGGCATTTACACTCACAATACCATTTACTGGTTTTTCCCCATCCTCGGCATCTTTATCCCCATATATTGAGAATCCTCCAGAGATAATATAACCGCCACCGGTTTTTTTGAACATATCGGTAATATTACTATACCGGGGTAAAAAGCGAGAGAAATTATCAATAGTAGTAGTGCTGGCATAGTCCCCGTTATTATTAATAATTACAATACCATTAATAGGAGCGGCTTCAGTTTGCCTTCCCTGATATCCCTGAAAGTTTCCATAAAGAATATAGGTAGTTGCATCACGAGCCACAATGCCATTAATGTAACCGTTTGTGGCACTATAATTGGCTGCATCAAAATTAGGGTCAATACTTACATCACCCCTAACCCTAATAGTAGGTCCGAAATAAAGCTGCCCATCAACCATTACAGACACAGAGCCTGTTATAGCAGATTGAGGAATTTTTATGGTTATATAGCTATTAGAAACTTCAACCACTTCTGCTTCTATAGAACTCATATAAGCCGTAAAGGTTTTACTGTTTAACCCTTCTACAGCAATTCTAACTATCTCTCCCTCACTGGCTATATTAGGAATAGGTCTGTCAGGCAAAAACTCTACCAAGGCAGGGTCTGCATCGGGATAGATTTCTGTTCCATCCACATCATTTTTTGTACAGGATACCGCCAGTAAAATTATAAAAGCTGAAACAAAAAGAATATATTTTTTCATCTGTTTATTTTTTTATTTGTGATTGTTTTAAGAAAAACAATCTGCGAAAGAAAACCCGATTATTTTTAATAATTATTATACGCTACGTCCTGAACAAACTCATTCAAATCAAACCCAAAATCGTGATTGGCATATCTTAAAGCATGTACATACCCGTTATTGGTTTCAATATTTACAGATGCTACTGTTGCTGTACGCCATGTATCGTAATCGCGTGTATTATACTGTGATGAAAGATAGGATACTGTTAGGTACCTGTAGCCGGCATAAGGAATAACTGTTGAAGGGGCTCCATTGGTGCCGCCTAGCGTTACATTAGAATAAACAGCCCCTATGTTCATATAGGTACCATTAGCGGCAGGATATATTTGGCCGGCATAGGTTGTAAGATTCGCAAAGTCAACCTGTGGGAAATCGTTTAACCCTTTTTTGAACTTAAATACGTACCGGCTCATATATTTGGTCCAAATTCTATCAGAAACCTCGTTTATAGAATGAATAGCAGGCCTGCCCAGTCTTGCCAGTCGCTCATTAGTATAGAAAAATAACCTCCTTAATGAGGAATCGGCTGGCGCAAAAAAAGTAACCTGCTCGTTTTGTAAAGTTGTTTCTAACCCTGCTTTTCTAACAAGCCGTACTATCGAATCAAAATATTCGGGTTTTGATTCTAAGTAGTTCATTACAGTACCATCAAATTTACCTTTAGTAGTACCAGAATCTTTGTAATAACTGTTTTTATTACAACCTACAATTAGCAGGGATACAAATGCTGTTATAATTATTATTGATTTTTTCATGATAATGATTACTGTTTATTCCCAAAAATTATTTAAGGTCATTTTAGGGTTATTGATTTTAGCATCGCGGCTTATGGGCCATGTCCAAGATCCGGCGTAAAAGTCTTCGGCACTGGCTTTAAAACCATACTCGTTGGAGAGGACACGTCTGGTTCTTACCATATCATACCAATAATGGCCTTCTCCCATTGTTTCTCTTTGGCGTTCCCAAAAAATATCGTCTTTCAGCTCATCTCCGATAGTAACAATATTAGGTGCGCCAGCTCTTTGCCGTACCAGATTCAATACTTCTTTAGCGTCTCCCTCCTGTCCCAGCTCCGACAGAGCTTCAGCATATAATAGGAGTGCCTCGGAGTAGCGAAATACTGTTTGGCTGGCATCAAACAACTTAGTGTTCGGGTTATTTTCAGATTCATCAATTAAAAACTTCAATATCAGAAACGAACTATTTTCGTTGTACATAGTAGTTTCATCATACCAATAAGTTTTTCTGGCATCTGTAATTGCCGGAGGATACAGTTTTTCCATATATTTTTTAGTGTACCATATATATGGATAGTTTCCCGAGTTATCGGGTCTTTTTGTATGGTCGTAATAAGTACTCCAACCAAAGCTTTCGCTATAGTTTTTATTCTGCGGTATTTCAAACAAGCCTTCGCGGGAGCGACCTTTAAATATTTCCGAAGTACGAGTTAATGGTAAAAGAACATAGGCTCCATTATTAGCAAGTAACTCTTGGCCAAATTGAGCTGCGTTCCTATAATATTGTTGTGCATTATTGGTATCAAAAAAAGCACTCCACATATTTAGTTGCATCAACAAATCTAATGCAGAACCTCGCATAGCTCTTACAGCTACAAATACGGGATTATCATAGGTCCATGGTAAATCATTTCGTACAGCCTCTATATCGGCAGCACATTTTTGTAATACTTCTAACGCAGGGGTACGACCTAATGCTTCGGATTGGAATGCAGTTGTATAATAAGGGACATCGCCCCACTGCCTTACCATTAAGAAATATACAAAGCACCTTAAAAAAACATTTTCGGCAATAAACCTTTTTCTATCTGCATCCGAAATATCTGCATCGGCCATATCTTTAATACTCTTTACCGCAATATTGGCCGATGAAATTACTTTAAAGAAACGATCCCATTCTGTAAAGCGTTTAAGATTCCATATGCTATACCAGTTTGCTCCTGTGTAAGTACTTGGCAACATAAGCCTCTTAATATCATTTGGCGTAAGGTAATCGATATAATACCGAGCCCAAGCTGTATTTCGTACAACTGGTGCCCCTCTAAAATCACCACCAAATATAAAGAAAGGGAATTCGTCAACCCCAGCCGATGCCGTAAGGTCGTTACGCGTTACGGATTTACGTAATAATTCATAATTACCATTGGTAAAAGCATCGGCATCTTCTTTACTACGCCAGAAATTGTTTCCTGATAAGTTACTTAGCGGATCTAAGGCAAGGAACTTTTTACAACCTGTAAAAGCTCCCGACACCACTAAAAGTATTAATATAAGTTGTAAAGTTTTCATCATTTATACTTTATTTTAAATGCGGTTTTAATTAAAATTGTATCGAAACACCGAGTGAATATCCTCTTGGAGTAGGATAACCACCAGAAACATCGCGTCCCAATTGAGTTACTGTTTCAGGATTAATTCCGCTATATTTAGAAAAGGTATATACATTATACATACTGGCGTTAATCCTTAATTGGCTCATTTTGAATCTACGTATTGCATGCTCGGGAAAACTATAGGATAACAGGATTGAACCAATTTTGAAATAAGACCCGTCTTCCATATACAAAGTTTGGTTGACACTGTACGGATTTAAAGCATCAGCTCTTGTAAAGTCGAATGGATTTGGATATACTGCACCCGAGGTTCCATTATCCAGATCCCCGTTAACAGGTTTCCAATAGTTTAAATCATCAATGGGTTGTAAGGCTCCTAAACTGGTAGGGTTAGTATATGTATTCAGTCGATTGGCAAGAACAAGATTTAAGATATCTCTTTTTATAATAAAAGAAGTACTTACCCTTAACTGGAAATTACCAAACTGATACATGGGGGTAAAACCTCCATACATTAATGGCAAGGGGTTACCCACCGGCACCATGTCATTTTCATCAATGATATAGTCTCCATTAATATCCACCCAAATAGGATCGCCCGCTTTAAAAAACTGATCAATATTTCTTGACCCGTATTGTAACCTTAAACCCGTTGCAGGATTAACCGGCACATCACTTGTAGAAGCATATACACCCTTGTTTACAAACATGAGATTAGAAAATTGGGCTAAACCTAACCTACGTACAACGGGCACAGTAGAGCCATTTTCATCTGTTTGATATACGATATCTTCTCTAATTCCTCCAGGTAGTTGAGCTAAGGTATTTTTATTGTAGGTTAAATTAGCATCCAAAGTTAACCGATGTTTCTCTGTTTCTATTACTCTTAGATTGGTGCTAAATTCCACACCCTGTGTTACTACTGATGCGCCATTATCGGTAAGTTGGTTAAAGGCTGTAATATTACTCAGTTGCATACCCCAAAGCTGGTTGTCAATGGTATTGTAAAACGGTTCAATAACAAAACTATACCGGTTGTTTACAAATCCCAACTCTAAACCTAAACGAGCTTTAGTAGATGATTCCGGCTCAAAATTTGGATTGGGGATATTGTTAAATTGCAAGTTTACGGTAGGGTTGTTGTTATAGTAGTTACCAATTGCGTAAGTACCATATACATCAAAAATACTACCCACCGGTCTTATTACGGTACCATAACTACCTCTAAGGGCTCCATTAGAAAGAATGGTATTGTCAAACCATTTTTCTTTGTAAAAGTTCCATCTGGCAGATAAAGTAGGGCTTTGCTTGTAGCCAAAGCTAGGCCCATTGGTAGAAGTTTTATCCAAACGATAGTCGAAAGTAATTACGTATTTTTTATCAAAATCATACGTGATGGATCCACCATAAGCGTGTACCCTCTCTTCCGCTAAGGGTCTTGTACCTCCTTTAGTTTGCGACCAATTGTTATAATTTATTGACCAACCTAAAGGCCCCAGAATCTGATCATTAGCTCCTCTGCTAAATTGCTGTGCATCTAACCTTGTACCTGTTGATGTGAGTTCTGAGAATACATAAGGATAAATAGTATGTTTCCCAAACAACATTAGATAGCTTAACAGGCTTCTATTGTAAAAATAATATTGTCTGCTGGTTGAATTAAAATAACTGGAAGAATTGCCGGACAGCCATGACGGGCTATAGCGGGTAACATTATTAGTAGTATAACTGTAACTAAACGAATTATTTAATTGTAAATTTTTAACCGGCTCCACCAATAAAGTAATATTGGTGTTAATTCTGTTATTCTTGGTCATATTGTCATTGGCATCTCCGGCTAATATTAAGTTATTAGAAGAAAATCGAGAGGGTGCGGGCAATAAGGAACTGGCAGCAGCACTGGAAGCCACTCCTGTTTGTAAAGCTCCATTCCCACTACCGTTGCCTCTGGTTGCCAAAGAAGCCGTAACACTAGTATTTAACCGGAACTGTGGTATCGGATTATACTGGGCATTCATGCCAATGGTATATCTTTTTAAATCGGTTCCTTTAATAATACCTCTCTCATTACCATAGTTAAGGTTGGTTTTATAATTAAATTTTTCAGTTCCGCCCCTTACCTGCACATTATGAGAATGGTTGATGGTGGGTTTATAAAAATAATCCTGCCAATTGGTTGAGTTATTATAATATGGGTTTAAACTATCGGTAAGAAAAGCAAACTGATTAGCGTAAGCCTTAGAAACTTCGGCATTAGAAGTATCAAAATTTAAAATTGTGTTTAACCTAATATATCTTTCATCCACCCCTCCAATTGTTTTTAATAATGATGGTGGTACGCGTAGGTAAACATCGCCACTATAAGATACTATGGGTACCTGAGAACGGCCTCTTTTGGTTGTTACCAGAATAACACCGTATGTACCTCTGGAACCGTATTGCGAAATGGCTGCAGCATCTTTTAATACATCAATATATTCAATATCATCCGGAGGTATAAGGGATAAAGGATTTACATTGGCTGCTCCTGTTTGGAAGCCGTATGCAAAATCTGTATTCATATCAACGGGAACTCCATCAATTACAAACAATGGAGAGGTTGGTGTTAAGTACCCGTCAGAGGAAACACCCACAGTTCCCACACCGCCAATATTAATGGAGGATGTTGCTCCCGGTGCACCAGAAGTTACCTGCACGTTCATCCCCGAAACCTGCCCTTGTAATAATTGTGAAAAGTCTGATACCGGAACACCCTGTACCACATCCCCTTTTAATCTAACGGTGGAACCGGTTACGGTTTCCTTCACTTTATTGGTAAAACCCTGTACCACAACGGCATCCATAGCCTTGGCATTACCCTTTAGCGGAACATTAAAATCGCCTGAACGGGTAACGTTTAAAGTGCCGGGCTCATAGTTAACTGATGTAAATAGCAGGGTTTGACCCAATGTTACCTGTAGGGAAAATTTTCCTAAAGAATCAGTTACACCAAGGTTTTGTCCTTCCGGGGTGGAAGCAATAGTTACATTGGCTAACGGGGTGTTAGTTGTTGCATCTAATACAGTACCTTTTACTAAAACTTTGTTTTGAGCATCAACCGTCAATGCAAAAAGAATCATCAACAAAGCTGTAGCAAATATTTTATTCGTTATTCTCATCTCAATAATGTTTTGTATATATAACGTTCTAATCGTTACGGAATTTGGGATTATCAAATTTGAATTTTACTACAATTTCCCAGTTTCCGGGGTCGTATATTGCAAAATTTAATCCTACATAATTTGTTTGTCTGACACCGGCAAATCCAAACCTTTCAAATGCAAATCTTACTGACCCTAATGACCCATCTCCGGTGGTGTATCTTGTTCTTAACGGTACAAGCGGAATGGGGTATGCTACTTGGTAAGAAACAGATGTGGCTGTTTTTTGCATATTAAAACCGTGTATTAGATTTGGCCAGTCTGTTGCCGAAAACATATCGGGATTGATAAACTGATCGTTCTTGTCAAGAAACATAAATGTGAGCTTATTAGAAGTGGCTGTACCATCATCAATTTTTCTTATATAAATATCCACATCGTTACTGCCCAAATACCTACCGGTAGAATCGCCTTGCATAAAAATATCTGTAGGCCTAACGCCGGGTGTTACAGGCATACCAGATACGGCATTTAAATTTGAAGGGTAATAAGGTTGCTCTCTGTATGGCATTAATTTTATGCCTTTAAAATAACGTGTGCCGCCGGTATTAGAAACTTTAATATCAAAAAGATATCCGGAGTCAGGATAAGCTCTAACAAAATTAGACCTTGCCGGTGCCCACAATACAATTTCACCGGAATGTTCTTTTACCTCCAACAAGGGTCGATTTTCAACAACACGTTTAGCTTCTATTTCTTCTAACGAAGTTTCAAGGCCAGTATATCCCTGTTTCCAAACAGTTACAGGAAATACATTGGTTAGTTCCGGGGCAGGATTTCCATTTCTCCTGCGTACGTTCTCTATGGTAAAATCGGCAGGATATGTAGTACTCCCCTTATAAAATATATCGGAAAACACGGTTGTTCTACCCAAATAAGGAGAATACTCGTTTTGGGGGAAATCTGAATCCAACCCAATCGTTTCTCTTTCTGATGGCACAAATTTTCCACAAGCTATTGCGCCAACAATTAGAAAACAAATAAGAAAATTCTTTATCATCAAACCAAATTTTAAGGATTAACAAAAGAGCGATAAACTGCTTCTCTAAATTCTGTACCGAAACCAAATGAATGCCCCGGGGTTAAAACATTTACAACCCCGTTATCTGTTCTAACATCAACTGTAATTGCATTGGTGCTCACCCAAAACGACACGAAAGGAGATGTTTTCCTATCACTAAAAATTATCGCTCTGGGACCTCCATTTACAAATCCGGAAGCATTGGTATAAATATGTTGAAGATTCATTTCATAGTCATACTTTATGCTTGGCAGCGTGTAGCCATCTGTTGCTCTTAACAAATCAGTACTTAAATAGGCATCTCTAATAATATAGCGGCATAAAAAAGTATCTAATACCAGTTTGTCTATATTTCTAAGATTAATAGTTCCTTCAGGAAGGTTTGCGTAAAAATTCAGGTCGCTAACCATTAACTGAAAACTATGGTTGGTAAGTGCAAAAAAGGTAGTGGTTTCCGTTTTTAACGAATCCTTTAAATCCGGAAAATAATCTAACAGCAATAGCAGCGAATCGTAAGAGCCTGCGGACTGCGCCGCCAGGTAATCGTAGGTGGAACCGTTAAACACGGCTGGGTTTTGTGTAACATCTAAATAGCTCTTGTCCTGCTTAGTACAAGCCGTGAAACCTATTGCAGCTATTAAAAATAGTAGTAAAAAATATGTAGCTATATATCTTTTCATTTCAAATATTTTTAAGTTTATTGCCAGTAAGGCGTTTGCTGAATTTGGCTATTGCTGTTTAAAACTTCTTTTGATACCGGCCAGTAGATTCCGCCCTGATCAATCAGTAGGTTCATTTCAGGGTCATCGCGGAATATTTTAGCAAAACGTATTAAATCGTACCAATGCCATCCTTCTCCCATCAATTCCTTAGTTCTTTCTGCTTGAATTTGCTTTAGCAAAGTGTTTTTATTGGGCATGGCAGAAGATATTGGGGCAAGGCCGCGAGCACTTCTAATACCATTCAACTCGGCATAGGCATCATCATACAAACCAAGCACAGCCAATGCTTCGGCTCTTAAGAGCTTAATATCCTCCAGCCTTGTAAATACTAACGCCGAATTGTAGATAATGTAATTGGGGTTGGCGATACCTTCGTCTATCACTCTTATTTTTTTGAACACCGGGATTTCTGCATCGTAATTTTCGAAATAAGTGTCATCCAAAAATCTTTCATCCTTGAGCTGGTCTCCCGGTTCTTCAGAAAAGATTTCGTTGATTTTTATTTTAGGAACATAGATATCAGGCAGTTGTTTTGACATAGAGAAGGCAGTTGTATTGGCCAGTGTTAGCTGCTCAATATGACCGTCCACCGTAAACTCTGCTGTTGTCTTTAAAAATCTGGCACTAAAAAGTTGACGATAATTACCTAAACTGCTTGAAAAAACACCGGAGGCTCCACTGCCTACCAATTGATCGGTAGTTGCTACAGTAAGACCCGCCCTAGTAGCATTGGCCACCACAAACTCGGTATAAGCAGCCACATCAGCATATTTTCCTTGCCATGCAGTTACGTGTGCTAATATTGCATAGGCAGCTACTCTGGTAATAGGTGCATTAGACCAAAAATCTTCATTGGCTCCATAATAATTTTGGGGGAATTTAAACTCCGGATCATCTCCCGAATAAGTAAACGGCAAATCCGATACAACCGCTAATAATTCTCTTTCTGCAAAATCTAATACAGTAACCTTATCGGTACGAGAAACAGCTTTAAAATTATCTTTTTCACCTGAACTTGTAATAAGCGGAACATCGCCCCATATACGACTGATATAAAAATAAGCAAATGCCCTTAGGGCTCTAGCCTGTGCTACATCAACATTGTAATAGGCTCGAGTATATCTTGTATCGGCACGGCAATTCTCTATATTTTCTAAAAGAACATTGCAAGCATTAATTAATGCATAAAACCGGCGCCAATCGGTTGCATCTTTCATTATCGGATAGCCGGCATTTAAATTACCATCGATAATAGCTTTAAGATCTGGCCGCGATGTAGAAACAAAAATACCATTTCGCAGTTCTCCTCTTAACCAATGTGCATTATCTGCTGCTAAGGCTGCTCTTAACAAGCCATACATACCCATCACTCCGGAACGGGCATCTTCAAGTGTTTTCCAAACATTTTGTTGGTTGGCCACTGAAGTTGATGCTATATCTAACTGTTTATTACAGCCAATATTCATACTTATTACTGCAATTAGCAGCAACATACTATTTTTTAGTTTTGACAATCTCATCATAATTTTATATTGCGATTACAAATCTATTTTTACTCCCAGTATAACTGTTTTTGGCAAAGGCAACCCCCTGCCGTCATAAATTCCATTGTAGGTAACCAATTCGGGGTCATCTCCTTTAAATTTAGTAAAGGTTAACAGGTTGGTTCCGGTTACATAAAACACAAATTTTTTGAATGTTTTAGATGAGTTCCCAACAATATCATAACTCACAGTAGCAGATCTCAGCTTCACAAAAGAAGCATCATCCAAAAACAAGTCCTGCTCTGCCCGGTAAGGCACTACACTGCTCCAAGGGTTATACATTGGGTAAGATGAAATATCCTGTTTAAGCTCCCAAAAAGTAATTTCCTTTACAGCTGTAATATCCCTGCTATTTTCTACGTTAATAAAATCAAGTCTGTTTGAAGCGTACTGGTTTAGCACAGTTCTTTTTAATACATAATTAAACTGGAGGTCTAAAGACATTTTCCGATAAGAAAAATTAGTTCCAAATCCACCAAAATATTTAGGCATATAATTGCCTTGCAGCACTTTATCGTCATCATCTATCCGATTATCTCCATTTTGATCCACCCAAGCCGGATCTCCCGCTTGCATAGCAACTCCATTAAATGTGAGAGAACCTGATCCGGTGTAAGAACCATTGTTTTCATATACCCAAAATGCATCCACCGGTTTTCCTATTTCTAATTTTTGGTTGCCGATTACTATTTCCTGCATACCATCCGGAAGTGCTTTTAAAGTGTTTTTTACATGGCTGAAATTACCGAACACCGTCCAATGAACATTGGCTGTATTATTCTCTATAATTTTAGCAAAGAGGCTTACATCAATCCCTTTATTATTTACCCCCATACCACTTCTATACTCGCTGGAATAACCATACTCTCTAGCTATAGGCACCATCATTATTTGATTTTTATCCTCTCTGTTGAAAACATCAACTCCTACCTGTAAGCGATTTTTGAATGCTCCTATGTTAGCTCCCAATAAAACTTTATTTGAATAAGCCCAAGGATAAGACCACCTTACCCAACCTAGTTCATACGGCCTTGTGATAACAGGGTAACCAAGATAGGTTCCCAAAACCGGCTGACTCTCCCAACCTACACTGCTGGTATATACGGGACCTGCCGAAAATCTGTCATCGGCAAATATTTTTGGCAACTTACCGTAAGAGCCGTGTATTGACAATTTAATGTCGTTCCATCCTGTATGATTAGAAAGATTGTAATCAAAAGCCCCGGCATAACTTGTTATCCAGCGGTTATCTACTTGCATGGCCGATGAGCCGTCGCGTCTTACTGTACCAGATACTGATAACACATCTCCTAAACTCCATTTAACATTTCCGGAGAACATATTTAAAGTGTATCTGAGTTTATCAATAAAGAAATAAGGAATGAAACGTACCGGCTCTAAATCAGCACCAACGGTGTTTAATTTAATAAAATCATTAGGTCCGTTATGCGCATAAGCATAATTGTATTTATAAGAATCGGAATTATACGTATAATTGGCAGATATATCTAACTTTTGATTGTCGGCAATATCAAAAACATAACCCAACCTGTTAGCAAAATTGAGCCTGTTGTTGATACCATAGTAATTAGACACATAGTTTACCCGTTCTAATAATGTGCTGGGCCAAAATACATCTCGGGTACCCTCATTATAATCAATACCTAACTTTGTTGAAGCATAAAAATTATCGGCTTTAACCTGAAACGAAACATAGCTTTGAAAAACATTGTTCAGGTTCCTGTCAATAACCTTATCAAACTCATCTAAATAGGCTCCATATAGTCTTTTATTGGGAGTTAACGGGCTTGTTAAATCCGGAACATATCTTAATTCAGAAATTCTGTCGCTAATATTCCTGTTTCTAACTCTGTTAATACGATTATAATTAATCATACTGGATACTGTTAGCCATTCAACAGGAACTACATTAATATAAAAGGCTCCGTTAAATTTACTAAGCGATGTATTGTCGGCACTATTGGCATCCTTAGTCCCATCAATAAATAATCTAAAGTTGGCTTTCTCCCCACCACCAGCAACACTGGCATTACCATTTAATACAGTTGTATTGTTATAATATAAATCGCCCCAGTTAGCTGCGCCGTAATAATCTGCATTAGTAGAGTCTCTTAAATAGGCAGGCATGCGTAACCTATCATCATAGGTTCCAAATTGGTTATAGAATTTATTACGGAAATTATATTCATACCTGGCATTAATGGGTGTATAAGCAGGTGTTGTAACAACACCGGAATATAAATTTACAGATGTTTTAACCCTGCCTCCAACGGGGTTTTTTGTAGTTACCCAAATGGCACCATTAGAAGCTAATGGCCCTAAACCAGCTAACCTTGCAGGATCCTTAATCACTTCAATAGATTGTATATTATCAATATTAAAATTGGCCAAATTATTGGTACCAGAGCCAATCCTGTTGATAGAATACTTTTGAATAAGATAAGCAAAAGGATGCTCCTGCGTAAGTGGAATACCATCCAAATATACTACTGGTTGCTGCTCGTAAAGTGCTTTATTGTCTAATAATGGAGCCGAAATACCATGAATAAACATGTTTTGCTTTACACCAGGTTCCCCAGAGGGTTCCTGAACAAAAACTCCTGAGTTGTTTCCTTTTATTAGTTGCTGTAAACTAATATAAGGGGTAAACTCTACCGACTTTAGTCGCATGGTATCTATACCGGTTGCGTCAGTTTTAGTTATAACAGGAACAGTACCTGTTTTCTCGTGAGATTCAGAATTATTCTGTGCCAGCAAAGATGTATTATTTACACCAACAGCTAAGCAAATAAATAATAATGTAGCCTTTGTAATATGCATACCTATCCTCATTTTAAATAATTGGATCTGGTTGTTACACCTGTTTTCGTTCCTCTAAAAATTTTGTTCCCTTGATGGTCTCGGATTCAGCTAGCCTCGTTCAATCACAATTAGTAAGAGTCCATCTTTTTTTCGAATTTTACAGCAAGCACATTTGCTTAAATTCAATTTTCATACTCTAAAAGTATAGATTTTTTAACAAACTCTTATGCATTAATTAACATTTTTTTGCGCAACCGTATGCATTTTTTACGTACAAACGATTGCGCAAGTTGAAAGATTATTATCAATCTTCATAAAAAAACAAAATAATGGTACTGTTGACAATGTAAAGTTTAGTTAGGAGTACTGTATTTGTTATACAAACTAATATATACCCGTAACTGTTTTGTTAAGATACTGTTCCGTTTCCTGCAATTGTTTTCTAATCCTATCATTCCAATCTTGCTGGGTAGTTTTATTGGTTCCGTTAGCAGTTTCAGTATCGTATTGGATTTGATATTGTTTTGCCTGATTAAAAAACTCTTGTACTATAAGGTTAATTTCTTTTGCATAGTTCTTTGAAAACTTTTTTGAAGACAATGCCCTTACAGCTTTGCGTGCATACAATTCAGATATATCAAAGTGCAGTTGTTCATGACTCAATAGATTTTCTAATCCTGATGCAGCTACCTTTAAGACCCCTTTTTTTATATAAGAAAACTTTCGATGCATTGTAGCATATAATTGTACTGTAAAACTTCGAGTAGCAGGATTAGATGTAAGCGAGTAAGTTATACCCGTTCGTGTTATTGCCTGATTATGATTTTTAATTTTACTATCATCATCGGCTACAATAATAAAATCAGTTAGTTGTAAAACATAGTCTGGTTGCCAATAAAGAATGGCTGCCTTATTCTTTTGCGCATGCATTGTTAAAGCAATAACCGAAAGCATCCATAAGGAAAAAAATCTTTTCATGTTATACCAGCCATATATGTCCGTTAAAACCAAAAATTCCTTCTGGCCATATTCCATCTTACACCCAAACTAAATACAGTTGCATTCTTAGTTGGTTCAGTGGGTGGTGCAGCATAACGTTGCTTGCGCATAGACAAATTAGCATCTATAAAAAGATTTTCCTTTACTTCATAAGAAACTAATAAATTGGCTAAAGCAGCATCTGTTTTCCAACCGCCGCCTACATCATAACCATAATCTGTTGTTCTTCCAAAGGTATTTGGTAGAAACAGGTTACTGCCAAAGTTTACATCGGCTGTGCTATCTAACCCTTGTGTATAAAACATCAACCGGCCTTCAACCATCCATTTGGGTAGTGGTCTGTAGCGAAGCACGCCCATAAATTCATTAAAGTTGGCCATTAACGGATGTGCCAAAGGCTGGTTATAATGCGAGTAATTGGCTACAGAATCATCATGTGAATAAGTAAAAGGACGTACCCTGTTCCACTCTAATTGCAGATCAAGATTTTTAACCCTAAAAGCATCAATATACTTTGCGCCGAGCTGATAGCCGAATTTGTTGGCCCACCAACCGCTTCCACTTGTTGCTTCCGACAGCTTAAATTCATCTAACATTAATTGCCCGTAGAACTGAGCTGTTTTGGCTACGTTGGCTTTAAAATCTATCCCCACCACACTGTTATCCGGACTGCCATTGTTACGTTCTACCGAACGAAGGAAAATAATGGGTACTAAATAACCAAACTCAAAATGATTGGTTCTTCCAAAAATCACCCCTTCAAACAAACCAATATTTAACCACTTGGTTACATTCATATCCAAATGGTGCATGGCCGCATATTTTTTTCCAAGTAATTTATCGCCACCTCTTTGATAAGCCTGATGTAACTCCATAAAAAGGTTCTGATAATTCAGTTTCCCTATTCGGGTATTTAATTTTAAGAACAAATAATTATTACCAAAATCGCTTAAAAACAAACTCCGCTGTCCGTTGCCAATAAAGTTTTTATCGTATCCAAAAGCTACATCAATGTATTTAGTAACCCCGAAGGTTACATAGCCTCTTGCATCAAAATAATCCACACCGCCGGCAGCTTTAAACTCTTTATAATAACCAGCGCCAGGTACAGCAGTACGGGCGTTTACCCAATCCTGTACATATTGCGGTTGGCGTTCCTGATTATCAGTTATAGAACCTGCAAAACCTATTTTATTGGCAATTTTTCCTCTAAATGAAATCCCACGCGAATTATAAAATAAGTTTTGATTATTGTCGGATTCTTTCATAACACCAAAATTCAACATCGGGTTAATCACCAAATCAAAATCCTTATTATGTGTTTCATATAACCCTGCAGGATACTTATAAAAAGTATTCCACAAAGGTTTTTTGCTTTGCAAGGTCTCTCTTTCGTTTTCCGGCATCCATTCTATATTATTCTGCAAAAGGCTTTTTATATAATACTTGTCAACTTCTGTAAGGTTAGCATTAACAGAGTCTCCGTTAGAATATGCCCGTACTGTATTAACAAAAAACTTCCTGCTATAAGGTTTGGTTTTTGAGAAATTTAAAACAGGGTCTTTCTGCGCTTTTATTTCAAGCCTGTCTAAAATAATTTCCTGCTTATCCCCTTCGGGCAAAAAAGTAGTTTGGGAAAAACTTATTGTTGGTAATAAAATTAAACCAAGCCTTAGTGCATATTTCTTAAATTGCATAGCTAAACTGATAAGATTAAGAATTAATATATTACTTATAATGAACTAATGATATACTATACTTTAATGAACATAAATCGTACCATTGGTGTTTTTCATGTAAAGAAACTACTTTTTACTGTATAGTAGGCATTAAAATTTTTGATGATTATTACATTTTCGCAGCTATCAATTAATTTGTATTGTTGCCTTTAAATCGTTTTTTTAAAAATACTATATTCTTACAATTTATTCTATGCAAATATATCTTTTAAAAAACATACAAATAGTAAACGAAGGACAAATAAGGTCATGCGATGTGTTGATTAAGGATCAAAGAATTGAAAAAATAGCAGATAATATTCATACTGATAGCCGTTATATTGAAATTAACGGCGAGGGCAAGCACTTACTACCGGGCGTAATTGATGATCAGGTACATTTTAGAGAGCCCGGCCTTACACATAAAGCCACCATTTATACCGAAAGTAAAGCTGCCGTAGCCGGCGGTGTAACCTCTTTTATGGAAATGCCCAATACAGTACCCCCTGCTTTTACATTAGATTTATTGGAAGATAAATATCGCATAGCTTCCGAAACTTCATTAGCCAATTATTCTTTTTATATTGGCACCAACAATACCAATGCTGCCGATGCTTTAGCTGCCAACAAACAGAAGGATAAAATTTGCGGTATAAAGATTTTTATGGGTAGCAGCACCGGTAATCTGCTGGTAGATAATCCGTTGGTATTAGAACAAATTTTTTCGGAAAGCGAAATGCTCATTGCCACCCACTGCGAAGACGAACGTATTATAAAAGCCAATATGCAAAAGGCCTTAAACGAAGGAAGAACACTTACTGCTGCGGATCATCCTGTTATACGCAATGAAGAAGCCTGTTTTGAATCTTCTTTTTACGCTGTACAACTGGCAAAAAAACATGGTTCCCGATTACATATTTTACACATCAGCACCGAAAAAGAATTGCAGTTATTTGGCAATATGCTTCCTTTAGAAGATAAAAAGATTACATCGGAAGTATGTGTTCATCATTTACATTTTACGGCAGACGATTACAAAGAAAAAGGCAATTTTATTAAATGTAATCCTGCTATTAAAGCCCCCAATAATAAAGAATCTTTATGGAAAGCCTTATTAGACGACCGTTTAGATGTAATTGCAACTGACCACGCCCCACATACCTTTGCCGAAAAGAACGAGCCCTATTTGAAAGCACATGCAGGATTGCCGCTTGTACAGCACTCGCTATCACTAATGTTACACTACCACCAACAGGGAAAAATATCTTTAGAAAAGATAGTTGAGAAAATGAGCCATGCCGTTGCCAATTGTTTTCAAATAAAAGAAAGAGGCTATATTAGAGAGGGTTATTTTGCCGACCTTGTGATGGTTGATTTGCAAAAACCCTATACCGTAAACAAAGAAAATATTTTGTATAAATGCGGTTGGAGCCCTCTGGAAGACTTTAGCTTTCCGGCAAGCATTACCCATACCTTTGTAAATGGCCATTTGGTATTTAATAATAATGAATGGAACGAAACTGAAAAAGGCCAAAGATTATTGTTTAACAGGGCATAACCAGTAGGTGTTTTTTTATGGAATCGTATCTATCATGCGTCTTATATACCGGTTGTAGCCACGCACAATGGGAAACAGCAGCATAACCATCAAACCTATTTAATTGTATGATAATTGACGACATTTCGTTTAACGATATTTCAATTTTCCATCAGGAAGAAAGTTATTCTATTTTTCATAAATTAAATTTTACCCGCACCTGGGGCGGCAAAGAATGGTTACGCCGGTATTTTACAACACCTTTTAATGATATTGATAAAATAAAAGGCACGCAAACCATCATTAAAAAACTTACAGAGCATGTTGATGCCTGGCCTGAACAAATCACCAACGGAACCATGTTGGTAATGGATAAGTTTTTAGATTATGCATTAGACACTATTGGCAATAATCCCGGTACAGTAGAGGCTTTTATGTATCGCCTGTTTCATAGTGCTGATTATTCGATGGTTCGGTTTTCCATGAAACATTTTGTTGATTTTTTTACTGGATTAAAACAGATTACGGCAATACTCGGCAATATTGATTTACCTGGTAATATTCAAATTCATATCAGCAGAATTGAAACACTATTACACAAAAACGTTTTAAAACAATTGTCTGAAACAGATGCCGATGCGCCAATAACAATCATCAGGAATTTATATTTTGCCGCCAATGTACGCGGGCAGTATAAAGAAAATGTACTGGAACTGATGGATATTTACTGCCGCTTAGATGCCTGGTATTCTATGGCTATGGCCGTAAAAAAATACAACCTTTCTTTTCCTGAATTTATTGACAGCAAAATGCCCGTTGTTGATGCCGAAGGGCTCTATCATTTGTTACTGGAAAAACCTGTACCCTATCATCTTCAAATGAATCCGGACCATAATTTTCTTTTTCTTACAGGAGCTAATATGGCCGGCAAGAGCACGCTTATAAAAGCGGTTGGCGGAGCCGTATTTTTAGCTCATATAGGAATGGGGGTTCCGGCAAAAAAAATGAAACTCACCATGTTTGACGGCCTCATTAGTAATATTAATGTGGTGGACAATATTGCCAAAGGAGAAAGTTTCTTTTTTAATGAGGTACAGCGTATAAAAAACACCATAGAAAAAGTAAGCAACGGCAATAAATGGCTTGTTTTAATTGATGAATTATTTAAAGGCACCAATATTCAGGATGCTATGCGTTGTTCTTTGGCTGTAATTAAAGGGCTGGCTAAAATAAAAGGTTCGCTGTTTATTCTATCTACCCATTTGTACGAGATTGGCGAAGACCTTAAACCATTTGATAATATCAGCTTCCGGCATTTTGAAACAACGGTTACCAATGAAGCACTTTCTTTTAGCTATCAATTAAAAGAAGGTATTAGCAAGGACCGACTTGGCTATCTTATTTTAAAAAGAGAAAAAGTAGTGGAGATGCTGGAAAGGCTGTAAGCCTGCAACATATAATAACCCCATCACAAATGTTACGAGTTTTTTTTATGCAGAATTTCTTCCGGCATTAATAATACCAAAGGAGCAGCGCATCACCAGTTTACCATAGGCATCTTTTAGTCCCGAAGCCTCGCCTGTTTTTTCTTCTTCCCTTATTTTAGAGATAGCATATTGCTGAATGGTTACCAGCGGTAATACAATCCGTTCGCGCATTCTTATTGATAATTTATCCGTAGCATAATCGGCCATTAGTGTAGTATTTCCCGATAATTTAAACAGGTATTCTTTGGTAAGCTGATATTCATCAAAAATCATATTATAAATTTCGGCAAACTTTTTATCCTTTACCAAAAATGCCGTTATGGGAAAATAAGATTTCGACATGGCCATCTCGCAATTATCCAACAATGTTTTCAGGTATAAAGAACTTTTGTATAGCTTCTTTACATCATCAAACTTACCAATATATTCCATTTTCTGCAAAGCACTACCCACCCCATAAAACCCGGGTACGTTTTGCTTTATCTGACTCCAGGAGCCGGCAAAAGGAATAGCCCTTAAATCCTTTAAAGTGGGTGCTGTTGACTTTCCACGCTTAGCCGGACGGCTACCAATATTTGTTTCCGCATAAAATCTTAACGGGCTTACTTCGTACAAATACTCAGCCAAACTCTCGTGATCTTTTAATTTTTTATACGCATCCAACCCATAGGATGAAAGCTCTTGCAACAACTCCCCTTCCTTACCCGAAATAGGCTCATGCCGTTCCTCAAATAACTGGTTTGAAATGCCTGCATTTAACAATTGCTCCATGTTAAACTGTGCAGCATCAATAATGCCAAAATTAGAGCTAACTGTTTGCCCCTGTACTGTTAACTGTATTTCTTTATTAGAAATATTACTACCTAAAGAAGCATAAAAATTATGCGTTTTGCCACCGCCTCTGGAGGGCGGGCCTCCCCTTCCATCAAAAAATACAACTTCAAAACCATAGCGGCGGGTAATGGCAGTTAGTTCTTCTTTAGCACGATAGATACTCCAGTTGGCCATCAAATAACCGCCATCTTTTGTACCATCAGAAAACCCAAGCATAATGGTTTGTCTGCCGCCTCTTTTTTGTAAATGAGCTTTATACTCATCAATGCTATATAACTGCTGCATTACAGCGGCAGCATTTTGCAAGTCATCAATAGTTTCAAATAGCGGAACAATATCTATATTAATATCAGCATTAGCAATACCATTTGCTTTAAACAATGCCATCACCTCTATTACATTTAAGGCACTGGTACAATGGCTGATTATATAACGGTTACACCCCTGTTCCCCGTTCTGCTCTTGAATTGTGCGAATAACATCAGGAACCGCTAAAGTATCTTTTTCCACATCATCCACAAACAGATTCAAATCAACTTTTGTATTAATGGCAAGTAAGGCATTAATTTTTTCGGATTCAGTTAGCAGCTCATAGTTTTGAGGTAAAATATTTGTACCGCTTTTAGCCAAACTCTTAAACAAATTTTCGTGAATGCTGCTATCCTGTCTTATATCAAGCGAAGCAAAATGCATTCCAAATACTTCTATTTTATTAATAAAACTATCAACAAGATTTACAAACAGTCCGTTGTTGTTTTCAATAAGCGACTGCTTAATCTGTTTCATCGTTTTGATAATTTCACCGGCAGAAATTTTAATTCTTTTATCGGGAATAAATAGATTTTGATATAATTTACTCTCCAAATCGAACAACAAATCTTCTACACCGGGGAATGTTAACCTTCGCCTTATTTTTCTTACTTCCTGATAATAACATTTAATAATACTCCCTCTTAAAGCATCAGCAACCTGAAGTGTGGTGGCACAAGTAACAAATGGATTACCGTCCCTATCGCCACCCGGCCAAAACCCCATTTTTAATACAGGATTCTGCTCGTTTATAGCTTCCGGAAACTGATTTTTAAGTGTATTCATAATACGTGCCGTAGCAGGATAAAACACATTTTCTAAATACCATATAAGGCTGACTGCTTCATCATAAGGAGTTGGTTTTTTCTTTTTTAAAAAAGGAGTTTTACCTAACTGCTGCAATAAAATATTTACTTCACTGGCATCATTTTTTACTAATGCCCGGCTTAAATCATGAATAATACCCAATACAGGGCCCGGATAAAACTGTGTAGGATGCGCCGTTAATACTAACCGCACACAAGAGGTATCTAATATTTCTTTTAGCTTTTCCTGCTTATGATTTTGCAGTACATCTGCAATAAGCGGTTTTAAAGTACCGGTGCCGTTTAAATCGTGAAATTTTTTGTATGCAGCATCTTCTAATGCATCAAACAAAACTACTTGTCTTTCTACATATTGCACAAATCTAAACAACAGGTCTTTTTTTTCATCTTCAGTATTAAAGTGGGTATGCCTTGTAAAAAACTCTTCTAATATTTCTGTAGGGCTTTTGGCCTGGTTATAACCTTCCTCACAAATATTTGACAATAACGACAATAGAATTCCCGTTTTTTCTATCTTATGAAAAGGCAAAGAGGTAAACAAACTATTGTATAATTGAAACCTGATACCTACATCGTTCTTAAAGTGTTGTAGAGCCCTGCTCTCACCTACATCCATTGTAATTGGTTTGTTATGATTTGTTTTATTGAAAAAATGCCAGTCATTACGGCTGGCAACGGGTTGAAGATAAGCATTTTTTTGAGAAAGCAGTTATCCTGTACATAAAGTAATTATTAAGCCCTGAAAGTGTTTTACCCCTTGTTAGCCAATTGCCCGCAAGCAGCATCAATATCCTTTCCCCGGCTGCGACGTAGGCGTACATTTACACGATTTTTTTCAAGATATTTCATGAAAGCATCTACCTTTTCTTCTGAAGGTTTCGTAAAGCGAGCAAACTCAATGGGGTTGTATTCAATCAGGTTAATCAAATCGGCAGGAACCTGTCGGTAAATTTTTATCAATTCATCGGCATCCTGTATGCTATCGTTAAAATTATTGAACAGGATGTACTCAAAAGTGATTTCGTTCTTGGTTTGTTTGTAAAAATAATTTAATGCTTCTATTAAAGATTGTATATTATTTGAATCGTTGATCGGCATTATTTCGTTGCGCTTTTTATCGTTTGCAGCATGTAAGGATAGAGCCAGTTTAAACCTTACCTTATCATCTCCTAATTGCTTTATTTGCTTGGACACCCCTGCTGTAGAAACCGTAATACGGCGCGGACTCATAGCTAATGCCTCCGGCGAAGTGATGCGCTCAATAGCTTTTAGTACATTTTTATAGTTGAGTAGCGGTTCGCCCATGCCCATAAAAACAATATTGGTTAATTTTTGACCATATGTTTCTAAGGATTGTTGATTGATTAACGCAACCTCATCAAAAATTTCATCAAAAGTTAAATTTCGCTTCCGCTCTATATAGCCGGTAGCGCAAAATTTACAACTAAGACTACAGCCTATTTGGGAGCTAACACAGGCCGTTTTTCTTTCATCGGTAGGAATTAATACACCTTCCGTTTTATAGCCTTCGGTGGTTACAAATCTAGATTTTATAGTGCCGTCCTCAGAATACTGGGCAGTTTCTATTTGCAAGGCCGGTAAACTAAAATCGGTTTTTAGTTTTTCGCGCAAGTCCTTGCTCAGGTTTGTCATGGCATCAAAACTTTGCACGGGTTTTACCCAAAGCCAATCATACACCTGCTTTGCCCTAAATCTTTTATCTCCAATGCTTAAAAAATATTGTTCTAACGCTTCTAACCCTAAGTGGCGTATGTTTTGCTGCTTCATGGCGCAAAGATATACAAGGCCGGGCTGATTTTGTTCTGCAAAATCAAATTAATAATCGTAGGTTTTCCCTATTTCGGGAATCAGCAGTTTTACACCTGCATCTTCAAACAATTTTGCGGTGGCCTCATGATTAATTTTAATATACCCAAAAGTATCAAAATGCACGCCGATAATATTTTTACACTGAATCATATCGGATGCTATTATAGCTTCTTTGGCGTTCATAGTTTGGTTGCCTCCAATGGGTAATATGGCAAAATCAAGTTGCACATATCGTGGAACCAATTGCATATCTAACATAAGGCTGGTATCGCCACTGTAATAAAAACTTCCCTGTGGGGATGCCAATATAAAACCGCCAGGATTTCCGGCATAGCTACCATCAGGGAAGCTACTGCTATGCTGCGCCTGAAAATAAGTAAGCGTTCCAAAATCAAAATCGTTAGTACCAAAATTCATGTGGTGATAGTTGGTAATACCCTGCGCAATGCACCAATCCACAATTTCCCAATTACTAATTACTTTGGCACCGGTTGCTTTAGCAATGGCAATCAAATCAGCCAAATGATCGCCATGTCCATGGCTCACTAAAATATAATCGGCTTTTATGTTAGCTACATCAATATCCTTTGCCAGCTCGTTACCAGAAATAAAAGGATCGAATAATAAAACCGTATTGCCTAATTGTATGCTAAAGCAGGAATGCCCGTAAAATGTAAATTTCATGATAATATTTTTTTAATAGTAATAATGATTATAAAATCGGGTGCATTTTAAACTCTTTTTCCCTGTCAAAATTATATCTGTAAGTTACTAATTTTCTACTTCTATAGGTTCCCAGCGATTCGGCTACATTTATCATTTTGGGATTAAACTCTCCAATCCATTGCATTTCGTAATCATCATAAATTGGTTTACCTAAAGTATATACACCATTTTTAATAGTTAAGTTTTGAATAAGCCTTGCCCCTTCCACAATCATAAAGGGATCAACCCCTTTGCCTTGAAACTCCGGCACAACACCAAATACTAAGCCTACAAATTTATTACAGCGTTTGGTTTTTTTATACCACAAAAATTTCAACTTATCAATCAAACCAAATTTACCGTTTAAAAATTTGAACCATTGGTTCAAATCGGGCAAATTAACCCAAGTGGCTACGGGCTCACCTTTATAATATACTATCCAGTTGATGCGTTCGTCCATGATGGCCTTCATATTCCGGAACATGTTAAGTACTACTTTTTCCTCAATTTGTTTTAAACCGCCATGTCCGGCCCAAGCTCTATTATACACCACTGCAAAATCTTTAGCAAATTTTTCAAGATTATTTTTTTGAATATGGGCTGAAGAAAAATCAGGATTGGCTGAAATAGCTGCATGCCTTGTATAGAATTTTTCCTGTAGGCGATCTTTAGCGTTTAACGAAAAACAAATTTGATTAAAGAATGGTTTGAACCCGTAATTTTCAAACAAGTCTTTATAATAAGGCTGGTTATAGTTCATCCGGTATAAAGGCGGCCCAAAGCCCTCTACCAGCAAGCCCCACCAAGTGTCTCTTTCCCCAAAATTTATTGGGCCGTCCATAGCAATCATGCCTTTTTGTTGTAACCATTTTTTGGCGGCTTCCAAAAGAAGATTGGCCGCATCCTGATTATCGGTACAATCAAAAAAACCTACGCCACCCACAGGGCCATCATCGCCTTTTGTTTTATATTTTTTATTTACATATGCTGCAATGCGCCCAATTAAATTACCTGCATCATCTTTCAATACCCAACGGATGGTTTCTCCAAAGCGGTATGCTTTATTCTTGTCCTTATCAAACACTTCATTAATATCCTTATCCAACGGGCGGATATAATTAGGGTCGTTTTTATTAATAAGAACATTTACATTGATAAAAGCCTTTGCAAGTTGAGGCGTATTAACTTCAATCAGTTTCATCTAACGAAGGTAAATATCCTTTAAGAATTATTGCAATTAATATCCTTTTAGCATGCAGGAATATTTTACAATAACAACAAATTTATTGCTGCTCTATTTTTCTAATTCTATGATTGCTAAAGTCGGCCACATAAATATTACCATCTTTGTCAAGGGCTATGCCGTTGGGTTCATTAAATTTTGCTGTAGCAGCCGGGCCGTCTTCCATGCCCATGGAAGTACCTGCAATAGTGGTTACATTACCGGCTGGCGTTATTTTTCTTATCTTATGATTATAGATATCGGAAACATACGCATCTCCGTTGGGTGCCATAGTTATACCATATGGAAAATTGAATTGAGCCGCATTGCCTGCACCGTCAGTAGCACCTTTACTACCTCCGGCAAAGGTGCTTATGTGATTGGTTGTGTTAAACTTTCTGATGGCGTGGTTTCCGTTATCTACCATTAATAGTTCACCTTGGGGGTTTAGGGCTAACCCGGTTATCCCTCTAAACCTTGCTACGGCTGGCAATCCATCGGCATAACCACTAAGGGGGTTTGTAAGCGTTGATACATAGCCATTCGTAGCTATTCGCCGTAGTAAATTATTTCCCCAATCGGCTACATATATGGTACCATCGCCAGTAACGGATAACGCAAAAGGTGTATAAAACTTTGCTACTGTAGCCGTACCATCCTGCCAACCACCGCCAATACCACCTGCTACTGTAGTTACTTGGCCGTTTGGCGTAATTTTTCTAATGGCATGATTGTTGAAATCGGCTACATAAACATTATTATTCGTATCCACTGCTATGCCAAGCGGAACATCGAATTTTGCTGCGCCACCCACGCCGTCATAATAACCGGCAGCACCACCAGCCAGCGTGCTAACCACCCCATCAGGTGTAATTTTCCTGATTTTATGATTAGCCCGGTCTGCTACATACAAATTACCATCTTTTCCCATAGCAATACCGCTGGGAGTATTGAACTTGGCAGCGGCACCTGCACCATCAGCAAAGCCCATACTATTTCCGGCAAAGGTGCTTACTACATACTCGCTCATAATATAGTTAAATTGAGATCCTTCTACCGTAATTCCTTTCACCTTAACAGATACTTTACCGCTAAAAGCTTTTGCAGGAACAATGGCTTTTATTTGTGTTTGACTAACAGTTGAAACCTGTGCAGCTTTGCCATTAAAAAAAACTTCAACCATGGAAGCATCGCTGCCAAATCCGCTGCCATTGATGGTTACAACGGTTCCTTTAATCCCTTGCAAAGGAGAAATGGAGGACAATGTTAATGGAGCCGGCTGATTAATTTTATCTTTTTGGCAAGATGTAATCAGCAATAAAACTGCTATGAATACGAATAGATTTTTCATTACTTTTTTTTAGATAATTATAGTTCAAAATTATCTTTTGATTTGCGGTACATCAATCCCTCTATACAGGGATTTTTTTAATAGGAATCAGGGGATTGCAAACTTTTTTGATACTTACTCACAGGTTATACATCGCACCTCTGTGCGCTTTACCAGTTAGTTTCCGGTTTAAAGTATTTCATTTTAATGTCATCAATAATTGCCATTAAGTTTTCGATTCTTTTTTCATTGCTTGGATGCGTTGACAAAAATTCCGGGCTATTCTTTTGAGTAAGTGCAGACATTCTTTGCCAGAAGGGAATAGCTGCTGCGGGGTCATAACCAGCCATAGCGGCGAATATCAAGCCTAACTTATCTGCTTCACTTTCCTGCATCCGGCTATTGGGCAGCGCATAGGCCAGATTGCTGCCAATCATATACAACCCTAAAAATAGTAGTTGAGTTTCCGCCTTCTTTTCTTTCAAGGCTTCTTGTAAGGCCAGCCCACCCATGTTTATAATCAGTCCCTGGCTCATACGTTCGTTTCCATGCCTTGCAATGGCATGGGCTATCTCATGCCCCATTACAATTGCCAACCCTTCTTCAGATTGTGTAATAGGCAACAGTCCGGTATATACCACTACTTTTCCACCGGGCATGCACCAGGCATTCGCCGTATTTTCATTAATGGTATTATATTCCCATTTAAAGTTTTTTATTTCTTTGCCGAGATTGTTCTGTTGCATATAGGCTTCAACGGCCTTTTGTATTCTTGCTCCTACCCTTGATACCATCGCAGCCCGCTCATCGTATTGCGGTAAAGTGGCACTTACTTTTACCACAGAATCATATTCAGAAAAAGCCATTGCCTGCAGCATGGCATTGGGTACTAAGTTTAACTGCTTGCGGCCTGTTACCGGTACTGTTTTACAGGCGGAAATCAGTAATACAATTATTAGTATCCAACAAAATGGTTTCATGGCTCTTTAATTTTTACTTTATCGAAAACATATTCGATTCATTGGGAAAGCGACCCTGTAAATTTGGAGGAAACTCCTTTTATTTTTTATCCTGCAAAAAGATGATTTTTGATTTGTCCCGCTGCTTATTAGCACATATTTATTTTATATTATACCCTTTCTTATAATATGGGTTCTCATTCATGTAAAATACTTTGTCATCTTTTGCCGGATCAATACTGCCTGCGCCGGTAAAGGCTTTGTAAATCATCCTGCCATCATCATACTTTAAAAGGATGGTAAAATTTTTAATGGCATAAGTGCCTTTACCGGGCATTCTGTCTGGTGCTTCATTGGGGCGGCTTAGGTTAGTTACAAACAGTCCATCATCAATAAAAGTACCGTCTTTTTTAAAGGTTATTACACACCTTACACCGGTGCCTTCGTAACCGGATTTAGAAAACTGTGGCTGTTTTTCCCAATCTGCATAAACACCCCATTCACCTTCTAAGAACAACCCATCAACTAATGCCATTTTGCGTAACTGATAAGTGTACCCAGGTCTTTTCATTAATACTGGTGACAGTTTTTCGAGTTCTATTACATCGTACTTTGATTTAAAACTTCCTTTATTCCCGTTCATCGTAAACTTTCCCCATGAGTCGTTTTGCTTTTTAGCATTATCAAGTGTATGCAACCCGTCAAGCGGAAAACCCGGATAGTAATCGCCGTTGGGATAAACGATAAAATACTCAAACTTGTATTCAGATGTATTACCTAAAAAATCGGGATTCAACAAATAGTTCAGTCTGAAATATACCCACACATCTGCCTTTGAGCCTGTTGCAATAAGTTCTTTTGCTTTTTTATCATTCGGCAAATTGTTGTTGCCAGTGTTGGCTGTAACTGGCTGGGTGCTATTATTTGAAACTTCTTTCATTGTTACTGATTCTAAAAATGAAGTCATTTCTTTTATATAAGTCTCACCACTAAGCAGTACGAGAATGTTTACCAGTTTATTCCCCTTTGTAGAGGAAAGTAAAATAGCCGCAGCTTTGATACCTTCTTTTTCAAAGGGTGAGCTGCCCACTTGCGTTTCCCAACCATCATCAGTTACAGGCGGCTGCATGGTAGGGTTACTTACTGGTAGGATGTTTTTTACAAGGCTTTCCCAACTTGCATCAAAATTGTTTTTTGAATTATTAGAAGCATCAATGCTTTTAAAAACAGTGATGATGCAAAAGCCATTTGTACCGCCATCGTTGGTTAGCGTTACCCTTTCTGCATTTTTTTCTTCCGTAAAACCTTTGGGGAGTGAATAAGAAACTATATCAAACTGTTTCTGCTGGCCTATTGCCATGAAGGAGGCTGCTATTAACAGTATGCTTAGTAATATTGTTGTTTTCATAAAGTGAAGATTGAATTAATGTAAATAGAAAGAAACTCTTTAAAACAGGATTATGGCTTAGTCCAACTTGGAAACCTTAATATTTGAAATAAAGATTGTTCGGCTATCTGCCGATTTCTCAAAATAAAAAGTAGTAAACCTTGCTCCGGCAGGGAGTTCGTTAAAGCCTGGAATACTATTTCCGTACTTGTCTTTGGCTTGGCTTTCTAGTTCCCGGCCATTGATAAAACAGCCAATCTTGTTACCTTTTTTAACGATGGTAATATGAGCCTTATTTTTTTTGTTGCTAAATTCGTTATACTTTAGTTTCATCGGATTGCCGGCATAGCGAATTTTATTGTCCATGCCTTTGTATTCTGCATTCAAGCGGATACTCCCAGTAGGGTTATTCTGCCATTTGGCATTAGATGGCGTAATATCAAAATTAATATTTACATAATTTGCTGCATTTCTGTAATCGCCATTGGCAGTGATTTCGTTATTATTGATTTGCAGTTTCAAAGTGGCTCCCTGATTGTCTTCAAAATCATTGCAAGCCACATCAAATTCTATTTTAAAATTTTCAGGTAAGTTGTTTTTCAATCCAAGTGGTGTTATGCGATGTTGTCCCATATCAACCCAATTGCCTTCAAGACCATTGGGTTGCACAACAAGACTCTGTTTTCCTACTGAAGGCATAAACCAACCATTGGGTTTATTGCCCAAAGAGTTTGAAGAAAAATCATCAGCAAAATAAACTCCGGCACTTAGATTGCTGGTGTTGGCTTTTACAGGTGCCTTGCTCTTTATTCTTGAAGCTGTTTGTCTGAATTCTTCGGGATTGCGAATAGCATACGGCTGCCCTTTTACTTTATCAGCATTAAAAAAGTAATTATAAACATAATCAAAATTAAAATGCGTAGTCATACTGCGATGAACTTCTCTTGCATACAACATCGTGTTTTCGTTGGCGGGCATCCAGTTAATGCAAATCCAAAGCGGCTTATCTTTTTTGCTGTTTTCCATCACTCCATCTTCGTAAGTATAAACACCAAATTTTCGGGAAGTAGTGATTTCGAAAATATCATTCCCATTTTCAAAATCCGACATTTGGATACCATTGATATTGCGGATAAAAGCAAGTTCATCCAAACTACTGGCATATTGCTTCCGCAGTTTTTCGATATTCGTTTTCCACTTAGGCGCTTGGTTTATTTTGAGTTCCTTTTCCCTTGCCGCATATTTTTCTTTCAGGTAATTGTTGTTTACTGTAATCGGGTCGCCCAATAATCTTTTTATTTCACCGGGTATAGCAGCTTCGCACATATTCAGCACTTCACCACGGGTAAGTTGGCGTATGGGTAATTTATTATTGGGCGCGAGGTAAACAGCTACCATTGGCTGGCATCCTTCACCAACGCATCCATAATATTGAACAATATATTTTTCTAATTGCGGATGCTTTTCAAGTTGAAATTGATTTATCAACCTGCTTCCATAACCCCAATCTGCAAATGTTTCTTCAGGATTTTGGCTACGTCTGAAAAACACCGGCCTGCCGGGAATGCTAAGTAGAGAAATAGGTGTTGCATCAATTAGATAATTGGTAAGCATCTGAATTGGAGTTTCACTATGTGGTTGATTTTTCACTACCTTACCAGTATTATCCCAAATGGCTCTCCATACTGCAGCATTTACTCCCACAGCATATGAGGATGCTTCATCTTTATTATTGGGTTCAGCAAGTGCATAAGATTTATTCACCGCACCTACTAATGGATGGCTTTTCTTTATCCATTCAAAAAATAAAGCAGGCAGCTTTTGCTGTGCTGGAGAAATGGCCCAAGGATATTTCGACGGAACCAACCCCTGCATTGGTTTCCATGCAAAAACACTGTCTTCCAGCATGGCATCTTTAGTACGTTGGGCAGTTGTTGTTATGCTACACAACAAAATCAGATATAGCAAATAAGCACCTTTCATGAAAATTATTTTAGCAGCGTTATTTTACAAGTTACTATTAATTACAGAACCTAATTTATTTTTCAACTTCGACTTAATGTTTTTTATTGATTTTGGCTTTTCGGTTTCGTCCGATACTGAAATATCATCACTCGAGCTTTCAGATTTTTTATTTGGCATCATACCAGGCGATTTATCAGATGATTTAGGCATTGACGCAACACCAGTCAGCACCCCTTCTTTCAACCATTCGTTCACAAACTGAGAAACCGCTTTGTTTACTTCTGACCCTGCACGGTAAATGGCTTTCCATTTCAAACTTTTTGCTTCATAGTTGGCGTTTGTAAAAATCTTTTTTTTACCGCTTCCGGATGTGGTAGCATTAAAATCGACAGTTTTTACCAATGTCAAATATTCTTTTAATCGATTTTCAATCATAGTGGCCGGATTTTCCGGATACATTTTTTTCCAAGCACTAAGATTTGGCGTTGGGTCACTTTGCAGGGCTATTTGATTTTTTTGCTGCGCGATGGCCGCTTCCATTTGCTGCGTAGCCGAAGCTGGTAATTTCTGCGCTTTCATTTTGGCAAGGTCTGTTTCCATTTGTTTTACACTTTTTTTCATTCCTTCAATGGTGGCTGCATCCATGCGGTAAGGTTCTGAGGTGGGTTTTGCATTTTCTCTTTTTTTAGCATATTCAGTAGCAAACGCTTTACTACTTGTATAGGTTTTTACATATTGGCATAGCTCCAACGCAGCAGCGGCTTTACCGCCGGAGGCTATAGTGCTCAATTGCACTTTAGGAATTTGAAAACTTTTGAGTTGATTGTAGTTTGAGTTATGGTCGCCGCTGGTACCGGAAACATCAACAGTACCGCTATTAAAACTTCCCACAAAATTATTAAAGATAAAATACTGCGCATTGCTTTCCTTAATGGATAGTTGCTCTAAAATTTCATTGACTGTAGCCGCACTCATGGCTATAAAGCCAATGATTAACAGACTGATTTTCGTAATGGTTTTCATTGTTACAGGTTTAAAGATTATTTGAATAAATTTTTAGGTAAGGCAGCAGCACCCGGCACTTGCATGCTGTTGCCAATAGTGGGCTGGATACCATTTTGCTGGATGTCCTTTAATATGGCGGGAGCAGCTTCCATTTCGTCAACTAATTGTTTCATATGTTGTATGGATTGTTTTGCCTCGGCAGTTTGCACTTCTTTTTCAAGTTCATCTGCCATTTTTTTCATTTTGTTGATTGATTCTTCTTTTGCAATGTCATTTTCCATTTTATCGGCTTCTTCCTTCATTTTTTTAATAGACTCCATCGCCTTCTCTTTTTCAGCCAGTTGCTTTTCCAGTTTTTCAATTTCTTCTTCAAGCCTTTCGTGGGCTTGCAGTTCCTTTACCTTTTTCATCATCCGTTCCAGCTCTTCTTTTAATTTTTGTTTGGATGATTTTACATTGCTGCAATCAGCTTTCATCATTTTATTGAGGAGTTCCTTGGTCAACTTTGCTTTTCGTAAATCGGGCAAGGGTGCTAATTTATCATCAGGTATGTTTGGCAAAGGCGTAAGGTCATAATCTACCGGGATTGGTGATAATGGTGCCAAATCATCCATTTCATTAATTGCACCCGGTGATACACTGCCATTAGATGTCTTTACATAAGCAGCGGGGCCTGGCTGTGCCACCATATTTCCCGAACCAAAACTTACTGTGGTGTTAGGTACAGGCTTATTCGTTTTTTTGATGTTGGTAGTGTTTTTATTAAAATCTTTTGCAGATGCCGCCAATTGTTGCCAGTCTGCACCAACGGGTATGCTTACTACCGCAGGACAGGTAAAGTTGGGAATTTCAGGAACAGCCACAGTTCTTTTAACATCATAGGTTTTGGGGTTGCAATGTTCGTACATCACTTCCATTTCGTTAACAACGGCCACATAGGTCTCTGTTAAATGGGCAGCAGCAGCAAGATCTTGTATTAAAATATAATTTTTTGTATTGCCGGTTATATACCAATTCCATGTAACAAACATATTTAACCACTGACGGTATTGCTCTGTTTTTTCAATCAGATATTTTCGGAATTTATTATTGACGGTTGACATATACTGGTTTTCCAAACCATCCAGTTCCGCTTTAAATTGTTCGCAGGATGTTTTTTTACGATTGTCAATCTTTTTTTCGATGGCTTTAATTTCTTTCTCTTTTGCATTGTGTAAATCCTGTTTCCATCTTATCATTTTTGTCATTTCATCACCATGCTCCTGCATCCATTGCTGTTGATAAGCCAGTAATATTTGTAGCACCACAGTAGCCGGTTTGCTCATGAAGCTTAGCCCCTTTATCATTTCAACAGACATGTCTTTTACAAATTCTTTTTCTCCTTTATTAACGGATTGATCTAATTCAATTTGCAACTGTCGGCTCATTGCATCAATTTGCTCACCCAGCTTTTCGGCCATATCGAGGTATGCTTTCTTTGTTGCTATATCTTCATTATAGCCCTTCACATTATTGGACAGCGGCTCCGGAATTTTTATCCAATCTTTTGGAAAATACTCATAGCTGGTAATGCTTTTTCTTATTTTATCGAAATCCAATTTAGATGAAGCTCCATTTTTATTTTTAGCAATCGATTGAGTAAAGGGGTCGGGACTATTTTGCAGGGCATTGTCAATTGCTTTTTCTGCATCCCGGCCTTCTTCCACAACGCCAGTTACCTGTTCCGCATCGGGGTGGGTCGGGTTTATCTTTCTTACCATTGCAGCATAGTGCGATGCACTATCTGTTTCACCGGCACTTAGCCACGCATAGCTTAGATTATTTAATACGGTAGTGTTAAAAGGCATTTCAGATTGCAATTTTTTCAACAAAGGCATGGCCTGCTCAGGAAATCCGTAAGCAGTAAGTAATGCTGCCATATTATTTTGCAGATTGAGGTTAGCTGGACTTGCACTCACCGCTTTCATCGCCAAAGCCAATGCTGCTTCAGGATGTCCTTGCAGCATAGCCAATACCGATGCTCCGGCGAGGTCGTTAGCTTTTGGCGACTGGGCAATTATTTTTTTTATTAATGCGGCTTCAGCGGCATTGGTTTTTGTCATCAGTTTATTATAAAGTGATGTGGCGTAGGCAGATACTTCACCTTTGGTTAATGGCTTTTTATTGAAGGCTGCAATTTTGATTTCATCCCTTTCTGGAACCAGTTTGGCATTGCTGCTAAATTCTGGATAGTCTGCTACTGTGGCATTATGCTCTTGCAGAGCAGGCATTATATCTTTCATCATGCCTTTCATTTCTTCCTGTTCTTCCTTGCTCATGCCTTCGGCTTTCATGGCTTCTTCCATCAGCTTGTTCATGTCGGGTTGGGAAGATGGCTTTTGTCCGGATTTCTTTTGTGCAAATGTTGCTCCTATAGTGCCAATCAGGAACAAAAAAGCGAATACAAGTTTTTTCATCTGCTCTATTTTTTTAATAAACAAAAATGCCCCATGCATAAGTACCATTGTTGTTTGTAAAGGCTTGTCCGTTTTTCCAGTACTTGGCTTGTATCCCAGTATTAATATTGCCACTATATCCGCCAACATACACATCTTCTGTATCTGTTACAAAAATGGAAGATGTGTGTTCATCAATATTTCCGTTAGACAGGTTTACTGCCACTTGATTTTTCCAGACTTTCGCAATGTTAATGCCATTGATGTTTTCATACCCTGTTACATACACATTCGCATTCTTAACTGTAACGGCTGTTGCATAACCATTATTTGAAGCAGGGGTAAGTAAGGCAGGTGTACCATTTTTCCAAACGGTGGCAACATATTTTCCTCCGGATGCAGTATTAAACTGCTGATGCCCGGCTACATACACATCATTGCCATTAACCCAAATACTTTTTGCAACAGACCGGATGCAGTTTTGCGTAAGCGTTAGTACATTATCCAGTCCGTTTACCCATACTCTTGCAGTTTCCAGAGGTTCGTTCATATTGCCTGCTACATACACATTATTGTTAGCAAAAAATATGGCATTGCCTACAGCGTATTTTGAACCATCGGTTAAATTATGTTCTGTACCGTTTACCCAGTATTTAGCACGGCGTTGCGCAGCTGTTTCTTCTGACCCTGCGGTATAGACTGTATTGCCTACCACAAAAATCCCGTCTGCAAAAGCATGTTTTTGTCCGGTAGATAAATCAATAGCATTACCATTTTTCCAATACTTAGCCACATATACAGCACTGGCATTATGCTCATTGCCTGCTACATATACACCCGTTTCGTTTACATAAATACTTTTAGCAAAAGCATGTTTACTTCCATCCGACAAAAATGAGGTAACGGCATCTTTCCATAGTAACGCCCTGTTAGTGCTGCTCTGAAGTTGAACGGCCACATACACATTTCCGGGCAGCGCAACAGAAGTTGTTGTAAATGATTTTTCATCTCCATAAGCCGTGCCTACGCTGTTGGTGGCATAAGCTCTTATGTAATAAGTTGTATTAGGCTGTAAACCTGTAATTGTACTGGTAAATGCGCCAATACCGCTGCCATCATTTGTTTTGGTAGCCAATGTGATGGCAGGATTTGAGTAAGTGCTCCACACTATGCCTTTTGCAGTAATGGCTGCACCGCCGCTGTCTGCTACGTTTCCGCCAGAAATAGCACTATTATTTGTTATTTGCGATATTGCAGCCGTTGTAACCCCCTTTGGAATAGTTGGCATCGGCACAACACCAGGGTCGTTTTTTTTACATGCTAATAGCAAGGAGAAAAATAACAGGGCGAATGTCAGGGATGATTTCATGATGTTTTTGTTTACTGTAAAATTGACTTGAAAGAACCGTGAAAACAATCCAGTAGAAATGGTATATTTTAGGGGTGAAGAATCCCTGAAAAGGGGGAGTAAACAATAATGTAAATAACAGATATTTGTATAAACAGTTTCCGCACATGAAATGTAAACACCTTTTTCTGTTGCTTTTCTTTTTTTGTACAACATTTGTAGTGTCGAATGCTCAGGACGGTTCTAAAACAGACAGTTTGCTCGGTGTTCTAAAATCAGCAAAGGAAGATGAAAACAAGGTATTGCTGCTTATTGAAATAGGGCAGCATTTTGAACATACAGATCTGGAGAAAGCAAAATCCTATTACCTACAAGCAAGAAAGCTGGGGGAAAGGATCAATTACCCGTTAACAGAGGTAAAATTTGCCAGCAATTACACATTTGCACTTAATATGCAAGGGAAATTTGACTCTTCTTTGTATTGGAATTTACATGGTATAGAAGCTGCCAAAAAATTAAATAGCGACGAACTCTTAGCCAAAGCCTATTTTAATACAGGAACATCCTATCAGTACTTGTCAGATTACCAGCCAGCAGTTGAAAATTATCAAAAAGGTTTGGTCTTGTTCGAAAAAGTTGACGATAAAGTTCTAAAAGCTCAAGCTAATGATATTTTGCAAGTATTGTATACTTCTATGAAGCAATATGATAAAGCAAAAGAGCACGGGAAAAAAGCTATAGCCATGTTCAGAAATCTTGAAAATCCAAAACTGCTGGCATATTCGTTAAACAATCTTGGAGTTTGTTTCGCAAAATCGAATCAAAAAGATTCAGCATTAAATTATCATGAAGAAGCTATGAAACTGGCAAAGCAAATCAATGATGAAATTTTAATAGCTACTACCGAGATAAATATAGCAGACTTACTTTTTTCGAAGAAGCAATATCTAAAAAGTAAAAATCTTTACGAATCGGCTCTTGAAAAGACACAAAAGAACAATATACCTGAATCTGAAACGATCGCTTTACGGGGACTGTCCTATTACTACATGCAAACTAACGATATCCCCAAGTCGATTCAGTATGCTGAAAAAGCATTGGCTGTATCAGAAAAATATCAAATTCTGCAGCAAAAAGCCCTGAACTTAGATCAGTTGGCCAATCTAGCATATGCTTCAGGAAATTTCTCAAAAGCAGCGTATCTTGAAAAAGAGATTTCAGTATTGAATGATAGCATATTGAACGAGCAAATTTTGCAATCAACTATTAATACAGAAAAGAAATTTGAGCTGGACAAAAAAAATACGCAGCTTAAATTACAAGAGGCATCCATCACACAAAAAAATACACTAAACTATATTTTGATCGGTGGCGCAGTAGCTTTACTTACGATATTGTTGCTATCCTACAGAAACTATAACCACCGAAGAAAACTACAACAACAACGCATTACCGAATTAGAAACCGAAAAACAATTATTAGCCACACAATCGCTTTTAAAAGGGCAGGAAGATGAACGTGCCAGAGTAGCCAAGGATTTGCACGATGGGCTGGGCGGATTGCTAAGTGGCGTTAAATTACAATTAGGAGCTATGAAAGGAAATTTAATTTTAACCGAAGAAAACGGTATCGCCTTTAACCGTGCATTGGATGGTTTGGATACTTCCATTGCCGAAATGCGCCGTGTGGCACATAATATGATGCCCGAAGCCTTAATACGATTGGGGCTGCAACAGGCATTGCAGGATTATTGTGATGGCTTATCCCAAAACCAGCCATTTACCATTAACACAGAATTTCATGGCTTGGAAAAAAGAATGGATAACACCGTTGAGGTTGTAGCGTACCGCATTATACAGGAGCTGCTTAACAATGCTGTAAAACATTCCGGTGCAGCAAATATTTTAGTACAGGTTGTACGGCAGGATGAAAATAATTTGTCCATTACTATAGAAGATGATGGTAAGGGTTTTGATGTTACAAAAGTAAATACTGCTAATTCAGCAGGATTGCGTAATATACAATCCCGTGTAAATTACCTTAACGGAAAAATGGATATCTTGTCTGCACCCGGCAAAGGAACATCCGTTTATATTGATTGTAAAATTCTCTTGTAAATTTATTATTGTTTTTTGGTCAGGAGGAATTCCCATGAAACTTTTCATTCATCCCTGGTGTATTTTATAAATGAAAAATTTCATGTACGTTTGAAAACGATGGAAAAAATTCGAATCATAATAGTTGACGACCACCCCTTGGTAATTGAAGGGATGCGGGCAATGCTGGCACAGATTAGCTTTGCGGAATTATTGGCCACAGCATCTAATGCTTTCGATGCTATGGAGGCTGTTAAAACTTTTCAACCGGATATTGTAATTACCGATATCAATATGCCTGAAGTAAGTGGTATTGAGTTGGCTGCAAAAATCAAAGCCGAAAATCCGGCGATTAAAATTATTGCCATGAGTACTTTTAATGAGCGCAGCTACATCTCTCAAATGATACAAAACGGTGCAGACGGCTATTTGGTTAAAAGTGCAGCCAAGGAGGAAATTGAAGAAGCTATTCTCTCCGTTTACGAAGGCAAAATGTATATGAGCGTTGATTTGAATATGAACTTATCCGAACAAAAGGAGCTAAAGAATATCCCCATACTAACCAGCAGAGAAAGGGATGTATTACTTTTGATAGCTGAAGGCTTTAGCAACCCTCAAATTGCCGAAAAACTGTTTATTAGCCCACATACGGTAGATAGCCATCGCAAAAATTTGCTCACCAAGTTTGATACAAATAATACCGCATCGCTTATTCGCATTGCTACCAAAAACGGTTTATTGTAAACTATTGGCTTTCTTTTTCTCATCAGCTGTTTCTTGCTTTATTGTGGCGGCTCCCTTGTTTTGCTTTGCAGCTTCCCGCTCTTTCAACTTCTCCACCCTTGCCAAAGAATCTTTCTTTCGTTGTTCTTTCAGCTTCGCCAAATCTTTTACTTTCTGAATACTGTCTTTAATAGCTTTTTGTTTACTATAACTGGTACCCACACTATTTAAAAACATTTTTTTAGCTAAAACAGCATCATGGCCGTAAATATCTTCTCTAAAATTAAGCACACTACTATCATTTACCCATGCCGTAAAATAAGTAATCAACACTGGTACCGGCTTTGGCACGCGCACATATTTTTCCTTATATGTATGCATCAGGCTATCCACATTCTTTTTATTATACTTAGCCGTATCGTTCAGCAGATATTCGGCCAGTTTAGCAGGCTCCTTTAGCCGAATACAGCCATGACTATAGCTACGTTTATCTTTATTAAATAAAGATTTGGCCGGCGAATCGTGAAAATAGATATTATAACTATTCGGAAACAGAAATTTTACTAATCCTAACGAATTCCAAGGACCCGGCTTTTGACGAACTCTCCCCTTTACTATTTCCATGTGATTGCGCGCCAGATAACGGGCACTTGGGTTTCCGTGCATTTCTTTTTTTACAATACTGGGAGGTACATTCCAATAGGGACTGAAAACTACTGTGCTTAACCTACCTGTAAAAATAGTGGTATTATTGCCTTCTTTTCCCACTACTACATTCATATCCCAGGCCGGTTTTCCGCCTTCATAAACATGTAATTTATATTCGGGGATATTCACCATTATAGCCCTGCCGGTGTCATTAGTTTGTAAGGGTATCCAACGCATCCTTTCCATATTAATAAGTACCTGCTGTATGCGCTCTTCTACCGGAATATTAACCTCTTTCAACCAGGTTTTCCCGGCTTTACCATCCGGTTTATAGCCATAAGTAAGTTTCATGGTATTAACAGCATTCGCCAAAACCGAATCATACTCATTGGTAAGCGTACTATCCTCTCCAAAATAGAACCCTTCTGCTTTTAATCGTTTTTTAAGCGATAATACCGCAGAATTTTTATACCCTAATTTCATTTCCTCCACAGTAGATTTAACTTCCGGCCATCCGCCGTTAAGTTTAATATCATGGTATTTTTGCAATCGGTTCCTCAATCGCAAATACTGTGGGTTTGCCGGTGCATATGTATCAGCATACTGACCTTTTTTTTGCAATACAGCTTCTACCATTGCTTCCAGCGTAAGTTTCTTCCTAGGAATATACCATTCCAGCGACTTCATATCAAAATTTGGTTCATAAGCATAGGCATGATCTGCATATAAATAAAAACACTTCGTTAGCTGTATTTCCATTTTTTGAAATGCCGAGTCATTTTTTATCCGCACCGTATCTTTTTGCAACATGGCATCCATTTTGGCAAATAATGGTTTATTAAATACGGTAGAATCCTTGCTGTAATTCAGATAATTCTTTAGCATATTCCAAAAAGAGATTGTATGCTCGGGTAAACCTTCCTTAGAAAACCAGGCAAACTGATAATTACGGCTGTTATAAAAACTTTTAATCCTGTTCAGCATCGTATCGCTCAAATTTTCTAATGCCAAATACCCGTGTACTATACTACTATCCATAAAAAAAGAATTAAAAGCATTGCTGGTATCAATGGATACATCAACCTTTGTAACAGGCTTTTCCTCTCGTATTACTTTTTTTGTAAATTTATCATCAGACTCAAAAAATTGGCAGGAAGCGGTTAGCATTACATAAAAAATTAGTAAAACGCCGGCTGCTTTGTGTAAGCGCATAATTTTTTTTGGATTAAGGTTTGGATTAATAAAAATCTGTAGTTTTTGGGAATAATAGTAACCATATTTTCCACAGTTTTTCTACGGAGTGTAAAATAAGGGAATATTTATTAAAAATGAAGCAAAAATCTTACTCATATACCTTACTTTTGCAGCCAATTAATTACTAAATATTTTATGGCAAACGTAGGTAAAGTAAAACAAGTAATCGGAGCCGTGGTGGACGTACAATTTAATGGCACCCTTCCTGAAATTTATAACTCATTGGAACTTACCCGTGAAAACGGTGATATTTTAGTATTGGAAGTTCAGCAACACTTAGGAGAAGACAGTGTTCGTACCATTGCGATGGACGGTACCGAAGGGCTACAAAGAGGTACCGAGGTAAGAGATACCGGTAAAGCTATTACCATGCCCGCCAACGAATCTATTAAAGGCCGCCTTTTTAATGTAACCGGCGACCCCATTGATGGTTTACCTGCTGTTTCCAAGGAAAATGGCCGCCCCATACATAATATGCCTCCCGCATTTGAAAACCTAAGTACTGCTACCGAGGTTTTATTTACGGGAATTAAAGTAATTGACCTGATTGAGCCCTATGCAAAAGGTGGTAAAATTGGTTTGTTTGGAGGTGCCGGTGTGGGAAAAACAGTATTAATTCAGGAATTGATTAACAATATTGCCAAGGCCTATTCTGGTTTATCTGTATTTGCCGGTGTGGGAGAAAGAACCCGTGAAGGTAATGACCTGATGCGTGAAATGATTGAAGCAGGCATTATGAAATACGGTGAAGCCTTTAAGCACAGCATGGAAGAAGGCGGTTGGGATTTAAGTACTGTAAATCCGGAAGAATTAGCTGATTCAAAAGCCACTTTCGTTTTCGGACAAATGAACGAACCACCCGGGGCACGTGCTCGCGTGGCATTAAGCGGATTGACTATTGCGGAATATTTCCGCGATGGTGATGGCGAAGGAAAAGGCCGCGATATCCTGTTCTTCGTGGACAATATCTTCCGTTTTACACAGGCTGGTTCTGAGGTATCGGCACTTTTAGGCCGTATGCCTTCTGCGGTAGGTTACCAGCCAACACTTGCTACAGAAATGGGTTTGATGCAAGAGCGTATCACATCTACCAAAAACGGCTCTATTACATCTGTGCAAGCGGTTTACGTACCTGCGGATGACTTAACTGACCCCGCTCCTGCTACTACCTTTGCCCACTTAGATGCTACAACGGTATTAAGTCGTAAAATTGCCGACTTAGGTATTTACCCTGCGGTGGATCCTTTGGATTCTACTTCTCGTATCTTAATGCCTCAGGTTGTGGGTGAAGCGCATTACGAATGTGCTAACAAAGTAAAAAGAATTTTACAACGCTATAAAGAGTTACAGGACATTATTGCCATCCTTGGTATGGATGAATTGAGCGATGAAGATAAATTAACAGTATCCCGTGCACGTAGGGTACAACGTTTCCTTTCTCAACCCTTCCACGTGGCAGAAGCCTTTACAGGTTTGAAAGGAGTGTTAGTACCGATTGATGAAACCATCCGTGGCTTTAACATGATCATGGACGGCGAGGTAGATGAATACCCTGAAGCAGCCTTTAACTTAGTAGGTAATATTGATGATGCGATAGAAAAAGGTAAAAAACTTTTAGCATCAGCATAATAACACGTTATAAATAAAAAGTAAAAATTTAAAAAAGCGTTTTTTACTTTTTATTTTCCCCTTTTTACTTTAATAAACTAAAAAATGACAGTTGAAATTTTAACTCCGGAAGGAAAAGTATTTAGCGGTGAAGCATTTGGTGTACAAATGCCCGGAGTTACCGGATCATTTGAGGTGCTTGAAAAAAGTGCTCCCATGATCGCTGCATTAAAACAGGGTAGTCTGAAAATATTAAAAGACAAATTACAGGGCGGTGCCGAAAACTTTTTTGAAATACAAGGCGGTTTTGTAGAAGTTTTACAAAACAAAGTAACTGTATTGGTAGAAGGTGCCAAGGCTGTGTAGCCATTTACTTTAACATAATTACAATCCCGAAGCTTAACAAGGTTTCGGGATTTTTTATTTAATAGCCCAATTTAAATCGTGGGCTATTAAATAATTTCAAATTATAATATTAGATTTATTCAAATAATAAACTTCATTTATTCAAAATATTGAAAATATTTGTTATGAAAGAAGTGGTCATTGCTTATTAAAAACTTCAGCAATCATTAGGTAAAATGATTGACCATAGCGGTTTTAAAACTAATTATTTAGCACAAAGGATTGGGATGACATCTGGCAATTTCTATGTAAAAAAAGAAGAGGTAGTTGGACAGACGAGGAAATGTTGAAATTGTTAGATATTATCGAGAATGAAGAGACTGAGAACTATATACTAGGACAATTAATAAAAGACGGCCAAAATGATGGAAATGCTAGCTTAGATGAATTAATAGCTACCCTCAAACCTTAATATGAAAGTAATACCGAAGAAGCTATTTATCAAAGATGTTGAAAAATTACCAGCCGCCTATAAAACCAAGGTATTAGCAATTGTGCAGGAAATGAGCAAGACGCAAACCATTGAAGGAATACCTAATATTGAAAAACTAAACGGTGATAAAACTTTTAATGACTATCCGCAATCTGGAATACTAACAATCCTGATTGTCATCCGCCACGGCGCACAGGTTTTGATGAGGTTTCTGAAAGAAAACGAAGAGAACAATTTCACCGGTGGTAAACCTGCCTGTCGGCAGACAGGTCTCCAAAAATAGCCAATGAGATTTCTCTCCGCCGGGCGGATCGAAATGACGGTTTGAGTTTTTCCCGTCATTTCGACGACGCCGACCAACGGGAGGTGAGGAGAAATCTCAAATGCAATTGAAGTAGATGCTTTTTGATGGGGATTTCTCATTCCGTTTTACTCCATTCGAAATGACGGTTTCGACATGACGGGAAAAATTAAGCATATTTCCAAAAGGCGGATAGTCATT
>JBKEEB010000144.1:0-32530 GCA_047975735.1 Niabella sp. | reverse complement strand
ATCAAAACCTGTGCGCCGTGGCGGATGACAATCAGGATTGTTAGTATTCCAGATTGCGGATAGTCATTAGAAAAGAGTGATGGTTTGATGTGTCATTTGTATTATTATTTTTTAATTGAAGTTCGTTACCATTACCACAAAATACTTATAATTCAATATAATGAAAACCATCATTCAAACAACCAATCCACAATTTTTCTATTGCCGGTTTCGTACAAGCCTGCGTCATGTGTTTTCAATGGAGCATCCGCATCTATAAATCCCAATATCAAAGCCACGCCTTTTTCTAATTTTAAAGTATTTACACCCGCTTTAAAATCATAAGCATGTATATGCAGTTGTGGCATACCGGGTATTACTATTGCATTAGCTATGCGCCTGTCGGCTTGGCCATAATCGTTTGCCAGTGCATTGGTTTCTAATTCGGGAGCTTTTAAAAATACGGTATCTTTTGTAAAAGCAGCTTTTTGCGGTTCAAAAAACCCAACCAGTATCTTCACGGGCTTGGCATTGTTAAAACTAATTTGTGTGCCGTTTTGAATTTGATTGTGAAAAGACAAACGTATTCCTTTAAGCCCTTTCAATTCCGTTGCAAAGGAACGAACAAAAAATGAAGTATCAGAAAATAAAGCAGAGAGGCTATCCATAACAAACAGTTGATGATTTCCATTGCGTGTTACTTTAGCATTCTTTAATGCTGTAATTTGTTGCAAAGTGCTGCTGCTATTGGATTTTAACGAATCTAATTTATGGCTGAAAATATTCAATTCCTGCTCAAAAGGCACCAACACTTCATACCAGTTTTTATAAGTAGCATCCACCCCACGCAAAGGAATTTTTCTTTGTTGTGTTTGCATACTGTTGGCATATAAATAAGTTCCCTTTGTCAGTCTTACTAATTCTTTATAATCATTGACACTTTGTTGCAGTAAAACCAGGGCTTTATCTAAATCTTTTAAATCATTAGAATATTTGTATCGCAATACATATAAAGCAGCATCTGCCTTATTAGCAAAATGGTATGCTAAGGCACGATAGGCATATACATCATTCTTTACACGATCAAACGCCGCTTTGTTTTGAGTAATAAAACTACTGGCCGCATCAATAGCTGCAACGGCTTTATCGCCATGTTCTTTCACTTGTTTTATTACAATGGGCGGAGTTTCTCCCTGATGTGTTTTTCCTTGCCATTCTTTTTCGGCATATTCAGCCAACGACTCTCCTTCGGGAGCTTCCGCTTCGTACAATAAAGTAAACAACCCATAACGATACGGATTGATGAGCTGTGTCATCAGCATTCCCAACGTAAGTGTTTGGCGGTTACCATCGGTTATACCAAACCTGCGTAATAATTTAGGGGCAATCTCTCCGGCCTGTTCATAAGCTTCTAAAATGTTTTTTCCGGCAGCGAGGTCGGTTCCAAACTGTACGGCTAATTCTTTTCCCCAATAGTTATTTTCTGCATTACGATCTCTGTCGGCTTTCCATGCATAGCGGCTCCACATTTTATACCAAAGCCAGTCGCGTTCTATTTGTAATAAGCGTTGGCCGTTTTGAACACTATCTGCCGTATAAGGCCAATCCCAATAGGATGCCTCGGGGTACAGGTGCAGGGCATTAGCACCTAACACCTCATGCATACCTTTTACACTTCTTTGAATAAAATTGGCAGCAGCATATCTAAAAGGTTCGAGGTTGGCTAATATATGCACATTTGCTACATGTACATTACCCTGACTGCTTAATGTTTGATGCAGCTCCGCCCATTTACCACGGGGACGCTCATAGGTAAGTGCCTCTCCGTTAAATTTAGCCATCGTATATAAATTTTTATACAAAGGCAATGCGGCCTTCATTACGGCAGGCGCATCCGTATCATGCGCACGTAAAACAATGGGCGGTTCCTGTGCTTTATTTAGTGCTTTTAAACCATCCTGCACGCCGGGAATAATTGTTTTAGTAAACCACTCAATATCATCCTTACCAACGCCTTCCATTGCTTCGCCCAATGTTACCAACAAACCCACATTTGGGTATTTTTCTACAAAAGCAGCAATTGATTTTCGGGTATAATCTGCAATAACAGGAATAATTGGCCGTTCACGTTCCTGTGTTTTAAAACCGTTTTTTTCTGCAAAAGGTTTTGAAATAAGAATATTGTAAAACATTTGTATCACCCAAATACCGCGCTTATCTGCCTCGGTTGTAAGAAAGCGATACATGTCTTCGTTTTTTGCAAAAGTGGTATCATCAACCTCTACAGCATAAGGGTATTCTTTTAATTTCACTAACGAAGCAAAGGGATGGCCGTTCCATAAATACAAAGAGTTCATACGATTTTGCATCATGGAATCCAACACCTGTATCCACAATTTTTTATCATAAAACCAGGGAAAGGTTTCCGGCGTGTAGGGGTATTCATATACATTCCTGCCCGGCAGGTAGTATGGCTTTTGCACTCCGATACATTCGCCACGCAACACCATTTCGGGTGCATCTTCCCAACGAAAATTTTCGGGCAATTTTTTTAATATGTTTGCTTGTTCAGCCAGTTCCAAACAACCGTATAAAGCACCTGATGCATCTGTACCCATAACAGAAATATCATTCCCTTTAGCATCAATTATAAAACCTTCTTTTTTTGAGTTTGCATTACCAATACTAATAGTTATCCGCTTAAGTTTCCTACTCTTTTTAATATTTGTTTTTGCTGAAATGCTTACCTGATACCCCAAAGCCGATAATTGTTTTTGTAAATGTTCTGCCCCAAATTGTATTCTTGAGGGGGCATTGGATGCCAGAGCGATAATCAATTTTTCTTTGGGAGGTGTGGCATAAGAAAGAATATTAATTACTGAAAATAATATTGCCAATATGATATGTAAGTTCCTTTTCATTATCAACCATTTAATCCTGATAGTTTTATGCTGCTACTTTTTCCTTTATAAAAAATATTTCATCCCATAACTTCTTATCCCCGGGAAAAAGGAATTACTTCAAAGTTTCAGATATAGCAGAACGCTTACTTTATAATAAAAAATTGTATGTTACCCAACATCTGCCAAAGGCACTCCTTCTTTTTCGCTACTACTATAAGCTGCTTCTACACAGCGCATGGTATCAAAGGCATCATCTATACTGTTATCCGGTTTTGCAATAGCACCGCTTTTAGAGAGCATCATTTGTTCCATAGTACCAATAAAAGCTTCGGGGAACCAGCTTCCTTTTATTTCTTTTGTTTGCCACAGAGGCTCGCTACCGTCTTTTAAAATAATATATTCAAAGCTATCCGGTAAACCTTCGGGGTAATTTTTTAATAAGCCTATTCCCATTTTAACAGCACCCTGTGTACCTTCAATTTTTATATAAGAGTCCTGATTCCTGTACCCAAAATCATGGTTATGATTGGTGTGAATTGTAGCCCGTACCCAATCGCCGTAATCCATAATAATATTTGTTTTTACTGATGCTAATTGCTTTGCTTGCGGATGCTTATAGGTTCTGGCATATATTTTTTGGGGGTTTCCCAGAAAAGAACGAATCAAATCGATATAATGCACACTATGGTAATTAATTTCCATACGAGGTTTACTAAACAAAAACCCCCAGAGATGCCAGGGTGTTAAAACATTTATATATACTTCAAAATCTGTTATAGTACCCAGTTTTCCACTTTTAATAATGGCACGTGCCTCATTAACATACGGTGCATAGCGCAACTGAAAATTAACACCTGCTATCATTTGTTTTTCGTGTACTAAATCTTTAATAGCTTTTGCTTCCTGAATACTTTCACCCAGTGGCTTTTGTATTAAAACCGTTGCCCCTTGCGGTAATTGTTGCAGTACGTTTAGTGTTTCGCTGGCCGGTAAAGCATAATCATAAATCACATCCGTACCATTGGCCGCTACCATTTCTTCAATGGTATCATATACTTTTTCAATACCAAATTTTTGCGCAAGTATTACGGCTTTTTCTTTATTGCGATTGGTGATGCCTTTTATTGTATAACCGGCAATATTATAGGCAGGCAGGTGCGCATCATTAACAATGCCTCCGGCACCAATGATACAAATAGGTATATTCAAATTTGTTTGCATTGCTTTTTATCAAACATCGTTTTAAAACAGGGCTATAAACCACCCAAATAATTGCCGTAAGTTAAAATTACTACCGCTAACAAAAGTACCGCCAGTGCTAAGCTTAAAGACTTTTTTGTAGGAGATTTTGTATAAATCCATTCTTTTAATACAATACCTACTATGGAACTAAAGAATACCAATAAAATCATGTGGATAGCCCAACTTGAAAACTCGTATTTACCCAGCCTTACATGACCTAACCCGTAAAAGAAAAATTGTCCGTACCAAAAAACGCCTGTCAAAATTGCCATCATATAATTTAACCGTAGCGATGCTTTTGGCAATTTATTCGTATTACGATACTCACCCAGTGTTTTGTTTTTATTGTGCAAATATAACGTGTAAAAAAGTACAGTAATAAATGCGCCTGTATTAGAAAAAATATAAACAACATTTACTTGAAAATTGCCTGCTCCATAAGCAGCTGCTACATCGGAAATAGGTTTACCGGCATTAATAGCAAAGCCGTAAAATGCCGAAAGTACACCTGCCAGTAAACAAAGCGGCAATCCTTTTTTAAAATTAAATCCGTCTTTTTTTTCCTGAGATTTACTAAGATCCTTTTCTTTCAACCTTCCGGCCACACCGCATAAAGCAATGCCCAGGGCTCCCAATAAAACGCCACCAATAATCCACCAGCCTCCGTTCCCACTAATTACAGTACCCATAGTGCCATTCATAATAGGCGGCAATAAAGTACCTAACACACAGGAAATACCTACCGAAATAGCATAGGTTAAAGAAAAACCAATATACTTAATAGCCATACCAAACGCAGTACCGCCTACACCATAGGCCATACCTAATAAAAAAGCATTCCACATAGCCGAAGAAGGAGCCTCCGACAAAACCTGCCGTAAAGAAGGTATTGTGATAAATGCAACTACAATGGGTAGTATTAACCAACACACTGCTGCCTGTGCTAACCAGTATGTTTGCCAGCTCCAACCTTTTACTTTTTTTTCCGGTGTATAACAAAGTGCGGCAGATGATGCCCCTATTGCATGATAAAATATTCCAAAAAATAATTGCATAAATTAATTCATCTCCAAATTATAAAAAGAAACAGCATTACTGTAATAAAGCTTTTGTTGTTCTGTTTCATGTAATAATGATGACAGCACATTCTGATACAAACGCCAGGTATTACAATACCCATCTGCCAACAAACTAACCGGCCAGTCGCCACCCATAAAACAACGGTTTACACCAAATTGCTCTAATGCAAATTGAATATAGGGTGTAATATTATTTACCGTAAAATTCCTTTTCCCGGCTGTTACGCCCAAGCCGGAAATTTTTACATAAAAATTTTTATGCGCCGCAGCCTGCTGCATTAAACTACCCCATTGCCCAAATTTTTCGCCCGAAGCTATAGGTGGTTGATTAATATGATCAAAAACCATTGTTAATTGAGGTATTTCTTCGGCTACTTTTAAAACAGTTATGATATGCTCCGGCAATACCCCCACCACATCAAACGGAATTTGACAGGATGATAAAATTTTCAAACTCTCTATAACCGCTGGTTGTAACAACCATGCGGGGTCGGCCTCATCATGAATTAAATGCCTTACACCCACAAAATATTTTTCTTTTAAAAATCTTTCTTCTAACAAGCGTTCTGTTTCTGTTGGATTCATTAATGGCAACCATCCTACAACGCCTTTTATTTTTTTGTATTTACGGGCTGTTGCTAACATTAAATCTGTATCGCTAAGAGTATTATCAGCCTGTACTAATATACCGGCTACAATACCGACATCGTCCATTTGTAGTTCCAGTTCATTAAAGTCATAGGTTCTATTTAACGATGGAGGAGCTGTTTTAAGCCACTCGTATGTAGATTGGTTTAAATCCCAAATATGTATATGTGTATCAATAATATTCACTGCAGATTTTCTTTTTGCTATTGAACTACATAATTATTTTGTTCTTAATTTTTTCATCCATTCCGAACAATTTATCAATTTCCTGATTGTGCTCGCCCAACAAAGGTGCACCCACATTGCTGGAGGTTATTTCTCCATCAATTGTAAAAGGGCTGCGTGTAGTAATTACCGAAACACCGTTACTATTGGTTACTACTATTTCCATATTAAGTGCTTTATATGCTTCTTCGTTACGCAGCTCATCATAGTTCAGTACATTAGAGCACCAAACGCCTTCGGGTTCCAAAATGGAGAGCCAGTGAGCCGTGGTATGATTTTGTAAATGTTGTGCCAGTATCATCTTAATCTCGTCTCGGTTTGAATACCATTCTGTAACATCCGAATAGGATTGCAGTTGCTCACAATTTACGAGCTTCCCAATTTTTACAATATCGCCCATAGCCAATGCAATATAACCGTCAGCCGTTGCATATATACCATAAGGTGCACCCAAATAGGTATGCCCACCGCTTACTTTACTACGCTCGGGCAATTGTTGTCCGTCGTTATAATAACAGGTAATTGCCTCAAACTGAAAATCGAGTACACTCTCCAGCATACTCACCTGCACAGTGCCGCCTTCGCCAGTAATACACCGCTGATACAACAAAGCTAATATACCCTGAGCTAAGTGGGCACCTGCTAAAATATCAACAATGGCTACCCCCATAGGTGTTGGCGGTTGATCACCCGCATTGCTTAACCAAGTCAATCCGGAAAGTGATTGCAATAACAAATCCTGCCCCGGCATATTTTTCCACTCTCCTTCTTCGCCATAACCTGTAACACCGGCGTAAATAACCGAAGGGTTTATTTTTTTTACTTCTTCATAACTTAAACCCAAACGCTCCATTACACCGGGACGAAAATTATTCATGACTACATCAGCTTTTTCAATAAGTGCTTTTATTTTAGCAATATCATCTTTGCTTTTTAAATCAGCCGTATAACTTTTTTTATTTCGGTTGATGGCATGAAATATAGAAGAGTCGCCTTCAATCATCACATCCGAAACATACATTTCCCTGCAAATATCGCCAATGCCGGGCTTTTCTACTTTAATAACAGTTGCGCCAAAATCGGCCAGGCGCAAGGATGCTGAGGGTCCCGACAGGAACTGACAAAAGTCAACCACAACAATATCTTCCAATAATTTCATTATAAGCCTAACATTTCTTTTTTAATAATTTCGTTTTGCTCACCTAAGACCGGTGCCGGTTTTGAGGAATACAATTTTTCCCCATTTATAACAATAGGACAGCGTGTTGTTTTGAGTGCTGATTGATTGGGCAAATGTAAATCCTGTTCCATTTGTAATACCTGATACCCTTCTTTTTTTGTCATTTCATTCCAATCAAGTACTTCAGACACCCATAAATTATATTGTTGTAATTTTTTGAGCCAATATGCCGTAGTATGTTGTAACAATTTATCGGCAATAATAGCCTTCATTTCATCGCGTTTTTTAAAGGTATCCTTTTCCGTAAAACTCCTTAACCTGTCGCAGTCTAATGCTTGTTGCAAATGGTTAAGATTCATCATAGCCATTGCAATATGGCTATCGGCCGTTTTGTATATGCCATAAGGAGCACCCAATAGGGGGTTTCCGTTATTTACCCTGCTTCTTTCAATAGGCTTGTTACTGTTATAATAGGTTGTTAATAATTCAAATTGAAAATTTAATGCCGATTCAAGCAAGCTCAATTCAATATGAGCTCCTGTACCCGTTTTTTGCCTACGGATAAGTGCTGCCAAAATACCCTGCACTGCATGATTGCCGCAAATACTATCTACTACCGATAAACCAAAAGGCATTGGGGCATCCTGCTTATTACCGGTTGTATAAGCAAGGCCTGATAAGGATTGTAACAACAAATCCTGTCCGGGCTTATCTTTCCAAGGGCCTTTTTTCCCGTAACCGGTAATTTCGGCATAAATTATTTTAGGATTGATGTGCTGAACATTGCTATAAGCTAATCCAATTTTTTCCATTACACCCGGCCGAAAATTATGTGTCATCACATCAGCCTGTGCAATTAATTTTTTTACAAGTTGCAAATCACCAGCACTTTTTAAATCTGCCGTAAAACTTTCTTTATTTCTGTTGATGGTATGAAAGAGTATAGAATCATCGTTAACCCATAAATTTTTTAATGCCATGCTACGGCAGGGATCGCCACCATCTGGACGCTCAATTTTAATTACCCTGGCACCTAAATCTGCCAGCCGCAACCCGGCTGAAGGCCCCGACAAATACTGGCTAAACTCTAATACCAATAACCCTTTTAACGGTAGATTCACCATACTTTTTTATTTGCGGTTCGTAAAAAACCTTTTTACGTACTGACTTTTTGTTGTAAACTAATTGTATAGATTTCGTTCATTTTTTGCAGAACCATTCCTTCATCTCCAATCTTCCCCATCAAATATTGCTGTATAGGCTCTCCTGCTAAATCCTGAAAATATAAATACCCGTGATAGCGTGGCCTTACAAAACTCCTTTCAATTACAGGCAACGATTCTTTAAAAAAATTATTTGTGAGTAGATTATTCAAACCATCTTCCCAACCAAATGTATATCCCGGTTGGCCTCCGGTTAGTATATATTCTCCCGCTAACCATTTTGGCGAGCAAAGCATTTGCAAAAAATCTAAAGCCGTTTCTTTGTTTTGACAATATCTGGATACTGATATGCCTGTACCGCCCAGAGTAGTTAATAGTTCCTGTCCATTAATAGTAACGGTATTACCATATTGCAAAATATTATTGCCGTATCCTTTACGGCTGTAGTTTGAGTAACAATACGCAAAAGGGCAATACCAATAATCGTCTGTTGTTACCATTAAATTAGCTACATCAATTGGATTATTATTAAACATACTTATGGTAACTAATGCATATAATTGTTTCATTGTTTTTAATGCGTTACTACCGGTTTCTGCATCAATAACGGCTGTATTATTCTTAAAAGGTTCGTTTCCGCAGGCAATACAAAAGGTGTAAAAATTCATCAGCAAATCAATAGGGATTGCTGGTACAGCCACCTTCCCTTTTTGCGCCAGTATTAATAGCTCCGTCCATGTTTCAGGAATTTTCTCATCAAACTTTTCAAACAAATCGGGGCGATAGCTGGCAACCGGAGATGCTCCATCTATGGCCAATGCCCACTGTTTGTTATGATAATTATAACTCTGATGCGATTGACCCACAGAATTATCGGATAAATTTTTTAAAAAATCAACAGGCAAATATTCATTAAGCGGTAAAACACATTCCAATGCTGCTGCAGTTCCTGTCCAGGGATGATCTATAATTAAAAGGTCGTAAAATTGAGTAAGTTTTTCAATTGGGTAATCGGCAAATTCCTGTAAGCTTCTTTTTTCCCATTGAATTTCAATATTCGGATGTAGCTCATGAAAGCGTTGCGAAGCTGCCTGCAAGGGAACAATACCCCGGCTGTGGTTCCACGTAATTCCTTTCAATATTATTGAATGTTCCTGATTCATATTTTTAACTTCTTCCACAGTTTTCAATTCCCTGCATTTTTGAAATTTATTACTCAGGGGTTCTTTTTTGTACTAATAATAAGTGCTCGCAAACCATCACCAATTCATCATGTTGATTATAGGTTTCTACCAATTCAGTAATAATACCAAAACCCGGTTTTTTATGTTCTCGCTTATCTTTAATAGTTACCGTTGTTTTTATGGTGTCATTAATAAATACCGGGCGCAAAAAGCGTAAACGTTCGTAACCGTATGTCATAGCCATTTCGTTAATTTGTCCGGCAGTTTGTCCTACACCAACGGTAAAAATAAGTGTGCCGTGTGCAATTCTTTTTTTAAAAGGTTGGGTTTTGCACCATTCTTCATCCATGTGATGCGGATAAAAGTCAGCACTCTGTCCGGCATGTAGTACAATATCGGTTTCTGTAATTGTACGTCCGGTAGATGTACGTGATTGACCGAGAGCAAAATCTTCAAAAAATATCTTTACAAACATAATGGCATCTTAAAATCGTTATAAAACACAACCGAAAATATACCTCTTTTAATAAGTAAAAAATGTTTGGTTTGTTTAAACTGATGGAAAATTTTACTGTGCAGTATTCATAATAATTTTTAAATTTGGTTTTACATTATGGAAACTTACGGTAAAATATTATTGATTGCGATGCCGGCATTTTTGTTGTTGGTGTTATTTGAAAAGTGGTATGCATGGCGTAAGGGCTATGATAATGTAAGAACCAACGACATGATCAGTAGCCTTTTAAGCGGAGTTACCAATGTAACTAAAGACGTTTTGGGATTAAGCATTGCCATTTACGGTTATGGCTGGATGGTAAATCACTGGGCTCTTTATCATATTGAAGCTACCTGGCTGGTATATCTTATAGCCTTTATAACACTTGATTTTGCAGGATACTGTGTGCATCGTATTCAACATGAATATAACTTTTTTTGGAACAGCCATTTGGTGCATCATAGCAGTGAGGAATTTAATTTGGCCTGCGCATTACGGCAAAGTATTTCCTCCATAGTAAAAGTATTCGCTATTTTTTTGTTACCGGCTGCATTGCTGGGGGTGCCGGAAAAAGTAATTGCCGTAGTGGCTCCCCTGCATTTATTTGCGCAATTTTGGTATCACACCATTCATATTAATAAAATGGGATGGTTAGAAAAAGTTATTGTAACTCCCTCGCATCACAGAGTGCACCATGCTATTAACCCGGAATATTTAGATAAGAATTATTCGCAAATATTTATTTGGTGGGATAAATGGTTTGGTACTTTTCAGGAGGAATTACCGGAGAAGCCGCCTATTTACGGTATTACCCGCCCTGTGCAAACCTGGAACCCGATAAAAATAAATTTTCAACATTTATGGCTGCTCCTAAAGGATGCCTGGCGTACTAAAAGCCTGAAAGATAAATTTAGAATTTGGCTGATGCCCACGGGTTGGCGACCGGCAGATGTAGAAAAACTATACCCCGTTTATAAAATTAAAGATGTATATCATTTTAAAAAATACAATACAGAAATATCTTCTTCATTAAAAGTGTGGGCATGGGTGCAACTAATTGCACTGTTACTTTTCATCAGTTACTTATTTGCTACTATAGCCACCATTGGCTCTCCGGGTATTTTTTTATATGGGTTTTACATTTTTCTTTTTGTATATGCTTTCAGCGAATTATTAGACCGGCATCCCCAAGCATGGATTTGGGAATTAGCAAAAGGATTAACTGCATTACTAATTATTTTTTATACTAAGGATTGGTTTTTCATAAATAATTACACTTCTGTAGGTACTTCAATAATTGTTTTGTACAACTTGGTTTCTATTGTAATCACCGGTTATTTTTGCCGCACCTTTCAAAAAAACAAATTGCAGGTTAATGAATAATTTTAAAAGTTTCTACATTATTATGGCCTTTGCTTTTTTATTGATAGCAACAAAAACAATCAATGCGCAGCAACCAACAAAGATGTTTTCATTAGAGATATCTCCTGAATTTAGAAAAGAGAATTTCAGATGGTCGATTGCCGGAAACGAACAGGGCACTAACCCTAATATTTTATCAGAGCTCATTTTCAACCCCATTCGGGCAAAAGGCTTTCATATAGATGCGGGTTATACACCGTTTCCTAATTCATCTTTCCATATATATTATAACAGGCTGTTTACTTATAATGGCGAGGCTACCGACTTTGATTATGACGGTGATAACCGTACTCAACCCAGTTCGCAACTATACTTACAAAGCAATAAAGGGTTTATGAGAAGTACCGGATTTACAGCTCACGAACATTTTTTTTCACAAAACACCATATCACTAATTGCCGGAATTGGTTTTGACCTTACCAGAGAACTTTTTTATTTAACCGACATTAATGATTCTTTTTTGAATACTACTTATGAAGCCAATTGGAACGGGCCACTGTTAACGGCAAAAGGTATATGGAATATTAATCGGTTCTTGAGTATTGGTAGTAGCCTTACCGGCCGCTATTTATTTTATAATGCAAAAGCCAACTGGAATCTGGTTGAATCCTTTCAACACCCTGTAAGTTTTACCCACAAAGCTGCCGGCTGGGGGCTTGACTATGATTTAGGTGCTACTGCAAAGCTATCCAATACAGTTAAATTAAGTATAATAAACAGATACAGTTTCTGGAAAACAAAAAAAGGATTAGATAAATTATACCAATCCGACGGACAAATACTAAGAGCTCAAATGAACGGTGCTATTAAAAAAAGTATAGGGCTCGGCATAAAAGCCGGTTTTGAATTTTAATTATAGCGGTTCTGCTTTTTCCCTTTTATTTTCCCAGGGTATAAAAGCTCCCATTGTTCCTCTTAACCTTTTAAACCAACCTTCTCTTTCTTTTATAGATTGAAAATCTTGTTTAAATGCCGTGGTGTCATCAATCGCCAGCTTAATATAATTTAGCTTTCGTATGGTATCTACCATAAATGGTAAATGATAAATATCAGTACCAAACCTTCTTTTAGTAAAGCGTTTGGTAAGAGAAGATTGAAAAGGATCGGTAACCAAAGCGAGCGATTTAAAACCTCTTTGTTTGGCTAACTGATAAGAATAAAAAATATTTTCCGTACTATGTTCTGCCAATGTATCATAAAAAATATGTTCAGCAGGAATACCCAATTGCCGCGCATACAATCCCATGATTTTTGACTCGTAATAAGGTGTGTAAACAGCACTACCGGAAAAAATAATATTGCGAATAATGCCTTGCTTATATAAATGATACGCCCAAAGCACACGTCCTTTCATAACGGTGTCCCACTGATTACCATCGTAAGGGTAACCCGGAACTACACCGGCATCAAATGTTTTACCAAACTGTAAAACATTTTGATACAGTTTTGTAGGGCGTTTACGGTAAGAAATACAACCTCCTAAAAGCATCAACATTAATAAACACAAAAGCACAAGTGTCAATAGTTTAAACATCCTTCTAAAATACAGATATTTATGTACAAAGGATGCTCATTTCAATACAATTTACTGCAATTTTGTTTTAATGCATAGCAGCTCCCATATCCATTTTTTCTTTACTCTTTCTATTTCTAATTAGCAGAATAAATGGAATACATATTAAAAACATAACTCCAATGTACAGGAACACATCCATATAGGAAAGTACAGCTGCCTGTTTGGTTACTGTAAAGTCTAATGCTTTATATGCCGAGTTGAGTGCCACATCCGGTGGCATACCCTTTGCAATAAAATTCTGCTGCATACCCATCACTCTATGCTGCACATCCATACTGTTTACATCTAATTTTGATACCATATCATTTCTGTACATCATATTTCTATTAGTAAGAAATGTTGTTATTGCAGCCACACCAAAAGAGCCTCCCAATTGGCGCATCATACCTGTAAACGCTGCCCCCTGCCCTATTTGCTGCCCTTTAAGTGTTGACAAAGCCATAGTTGTTATGGGTATAAATAAAAGACTTAACCCTATACCTCGCACAATCAACATCCAGAAAAAATTTTCCTGGCCTGTATCCGGTGTTAAAATTTTATACCCCCACACACTATACACAAAAAACAATAATAACCCGGTGGCTACCATATATTGTTGCGATACTCCTCTTGAAACTAACCTCCCTACAAAAGGCATCATAACCGCCGTAGCTAATGTAGCCGGAATCATTAACATTCCCGACTGAAAAGCGGTCCATCCCAATAAACTTTGGGTATATAGCGGTATTACAAATGTAGAACCGTATAATCCAAAACCCAATATAAAGGACATAATAGTACCAATCCTCAGGTTGCCATTTTGTAATACCCTAAGTTCAACAATGGGATTTTTATACGTAAGCTCTCGCCAAATAAAAAAGAATAAACCAAATACTGCTAAAGCTGTAAAAATTATAATAGTAGTGCTTTCAAACCAATCTTCTTCATGTCCGCGTTCTAAAATAAATTGTAAGGAGCCTACGGTAACACTCAGCAAAAATATTCCCAGCCAGTCAATTTCATTAGCAGCTTTTTTAGCGGCAAACTTGGGGCTTTTCACAAATTGCAAGGTGAGTAAGATAGCAATAATACCCAATGGAATATTGATGTAAAAAATATAAGGCCAGCTAAAATTATCTACAATATAACCTCCCAGAGGGGGGCCTAATGTAGGGCCAACAATTACGCCCAAACCATAAATAGCTTGCGCCATACCTCTTTTTTCTGCCGGATAAGATTCTGTAATAATTGTTTGAGAGGTAACTAATAATGCTCCGCCTCCAATACCCTGTAAAAACCTAAAGGCTACCAACTCCCAAATACCTACCGCATTACCGCATAAAAAAGAGCATACCGTAAACAAGGCAATTGAGAAAGCAAAATAATTTCTTCTTCCAAATTGTTGCGATAACCAACTGGTCATGGGTACTATAATTACATTACCAATAGCGTAGGCTGTAATTACCCAACCTACTTCGGATAATGTAGCCCCCATATTGCCTTTCATATCGTTAAGTGCCACATTAACGATTGTGGTATCTACAATTTCAAGCAGCGCACATACTATGGCTGTAAGTGTAACAATAAAGCGGCGAAAGCCATATTCAACTAATGAATTTTGATCTTCCATTTTTTTCTTTTTGCCTATCGGCATTTATCAAAAAAACAATGTGCCGATTTTTTAAAACATAATCTACAACTGGTTCTCAATCTACCATAACAATCATTTTAGCTCCACTTCCACCACCGCATTCATACCCGCACGAAGTTTTTTAATTAAAGAATCGCCCGGATTATCAAATTCAATTTTAACGGGTAGTCGTTGAACCACTTTTACAAAATTTCCACTAGCGTTATCCGGTGGTAACAAAGCAAACCTGGCACCGGTTGCCGGTGAAAAAGAAGTTAGTTTTGCAGGAAACTCATGCTTGGGAAAAGCGTCAATTTTCACTATTACTTTTTGCCCTTCCACCATGTGCGAAACCTGAGTTTCTTTAAAATTGGCAATTATCCATTTACTATCATCCAACACAATGCTGAATAATTGCGCCCCGGCTTGTATAAACTGTCCGGTTTGTAATGGTACTTTTGAAACATAGCCACTTTCTGCAGCAGTAATGTATGTATAGCTTAGGTTTAATTGGGCATTTTCAACAGCTACTTCACTTTGGCGAATATTAGCCTTTGCTACACCCGATTGTTCAGAGCTTGCAGCTACCTGCCCTTTCACTACATTGGTTTGAGCTGTGGCCTGTTGCTGCTGCGCCAATAATACCTGTAATTGCTTATCTGCAGATTGTTTGGCAGCCAATACCTGCTCATATTGTTGCTGTGTAATGGAGTGATCATTAATCAGATTAGCATATCTTTTCAAATCCTCGGTAGTCCGCCATACATTTACTTTGGCTGCTTCAATTTGAGCATTAGCTATTTGCACTGCTGCGTTAGCGGTACCAACATTTTTATCGGTAGCCACCGTATTTGCTATTGATGATGAAAGACTGCTGCGCGCAATACCTAAGGTAGCTTCTGCCTGCTCCAATGCCATTTTTAAATCGCGCTGATCCAGTATCACCAGAGTATCACCTTTTTTAACATATTGATTATCCTTTACCCTCACCTCATTTACATACCCCGATATTTTTGAAATTACTGGGCTCAGGTTGGCTTCTACCTGCGCATCATCTGTTTCTTCGTGGTACTTGCTATGAATATATTTTGTAATACCAAGATACGCTCCTAATGCCAACATTACGGCCAAAATAATATAAAACACCGGGCTTCTTTTCTTTTTAACGGACGTTTTCTTTTGTTCTGTTATTTCGTTGATAGAATTGTTTTCCATTTTTATTCTTAGTTATTTTTTTGATATAGAATTCCAGTTGTTTTCAATAATTTTTTATAGGCTAATGCCGCATCTGCCCTGGCATTTAAAATATTAATCCGGGTTGCCAGCAACATCACATTTGCATCTAAAAGATCAGTCATTGTAACCAGGCTGTTATCAAACTTATTTTTTGTAATGCGGTAATTTTCGGTGGCCTGAGTTGCTGCTTTTGTTAAAACCTCTATTTTCCGCTGTGCCAGCAATGCATTTTGATAATCACTATTCACATTTAACCGGAGGTCATCTACCAGTAAATTTCTGGATGCATCTAATTGTGCTTCTCTTGCCTTCGATTGTTTCAGTGCCGTATTGCCCTTCCATAAATTAGCCAGATTATATTGTATGCCGACACCGAGATTTACCGCATTTGTGATGGTTAACACCTTAGGAATATCGGCAGCTACGTAACCACCTGTTAATGCTAAGGATGGTAACCGTTCTGCCTTAGCCGATTTCGTGTCTAATATTGCTGCTTTTTTTTGAAAATCGGTAGCCTGTAAATCTTTGCGGTTTTGCAAAGCAAGTTGTTCATATTCTTGAATACTCTTTACATCATAGCTTCGTTGTACAAAAGCGGAATCCACTTCAATTACTAAGCTTTCCGGTAACCCCAACATCAAATTCATATTCACATTTGCGATGGTATAATTATTCTCAGCCTCTAATAATTTAAGTTCCAAATCCGAAGTTTGCAATTGCGCTTTCAACCTGTCGTTACGGGCTAATAAACCGTTATTCTCCATATTTAAAAAATCGGCATCTCTTTTTTTAGAACTTTTCAAATCCTCCTTAATAACAGTTACCACCTGTGCTGCTTTAAATAGATTTACGTAAGCCTGACTGATATTATACATTACGGCATTTTCGTCGTCAGCGGTTGTTAACCTTGCAGCTTCTAATAAATATTTAGATGATTCAATACCATAACGTATTCTGCCACCAGCAAAAATTGGCATTGATAAATTTGCCATGCCATAAGCTGCCTGATTTACTTTGGGCATAGCCGCCCCAGATGAAGATGATTCCGACTCGGTACCAGAAGACTGTGCCGACTTCAAATTTAGATTGGCATTGGTAAGCCGTAAATAACTTGCACTAATTTTAAAATCCGGCAACTGTCTGTTTTTAGCTTCCTCAACCGACGCTTCGGCTGCCACTATTCTGGCACTGTCAATTAACAGATGCTTACTATTTACCACACCCAGTTCCAAAGCCTCTTCAAGCGTTATTTTTCTCACCTCCTGCGAAAAAGAATTTACACTGCAAATAAGTACACCTCCGAGAAAAAGGAGTTCTTTAACTTTTAACTTCATACCCTAATATATTTTTGCTAATTGATTTTAAATGTTCCTTTACTTTTTCAAAATACTCCTGATTGACCCAGTCATCGGAATATCCTACTTCGTGATAATCTGCATAAAAATGCGCATTTAATAAGGCTTGCATTAAAAAACCGGTAATCGTACTTAAATACATTACAGGATCTACAGTGTTTTTAAAATCGCCACTTGTTTTCCCTTCATGTAGTATTTCCTCAAAAAATTTAGCAAACGTAAGCTTTGACTGTTTCAGGGATTTTATGATTGTTTTGTTTTTATTTGTTGTTTGCTCTGCCAAGACTACTCTATAAAAATGGGCGTTTTGTTTAACCCTGTCAACATATCCATCCAAAGCTTTATTTACTTTTTCTATCAAAGTAAGTGATGTGGCATCTGCAATATCCTTAACATTAGCAAATCCTACATCCATCCTCATTTTAAAAAGTTCCTCCATCAGTTTTTCCTTAGAGCCAAAATAATAGGAGATCATGGCTATATTAATCTTTGCCCTTTTTGAAATATCCCTTACTGATGTGGCATCAAATCCTTTTTCAGAAAATAACTCTTCCGCCTTTTTTAATATATACTCTTTTTTAGTCATGATTTGCAAAATTAAACAATTGTTTAAATTAATCAAACATTTGTTTAATTTTTTTTTGAAAAAAAGGGACTTACTCCTTTTGGAGGCTGATAGATGGCTTTGGTACAAAAAATAAAAAGAACATGATAACGCAGCAGGTTGCCGTTGCAGTTAATATAAAAGTAATGACAGCTCCAAATTTAAACCAGATAATTCCTGCAATAAAACTTGCAAGCATAGCACAAATACTCTGCAACCCAGAAAATGTGCCAATAGCCGTAGCAGTATCATTTTTGTTAGTAATGTTCGAAATCCAAGCCTTAGAAAGACCCTCGGTGGCAGCTGCATACACTCCATAGAAAAAAAACAGGGCATAAAAGATGTATATTTCTGTGTTAAATGCCATGCCAAAATAAACAATTGCAAATAACGCAAGCCCTGCAATGAAAATAGTTTTAAGTCCTATTTTATCAGCTATAATCCCCAGTGGAAATGCTGTTAACGCATAAATAAGATTATAAAATATATATACACCTATTACGGCCGTATCATCAAGACCAGTTTCTTTGGCTTTAAGGAGCAAAAAAACATCCGAGCTGTTAAACAATGCAAAAATAAGTAACCCTATTACTAATTTTTTATAAGGGATGGGACTTTCTTTCCAATATTTTAAAAAAGAAAAAAAGGAAACGGAAGTTTGGGGTTTGCCTGAAGGCTTATTTTTTTCTTTAAGTAGAAAGGATGCTAAAACTGCCAGAACTCCCGGAACGAATGCTATAAAAAAAAGCATTTTATAGTTTTCAGGATAATAATACAGAAACAATAAAGCCAAAACCGGACCAATTGCAGCACCGAAAGTATCCATAGAACGGTGAAACCCAAAAACCTTTCCTTTGGATTGAATTGTGGCTTCATCTGAGAGTATCGCATCTCTGGCTCCGGTACGAATACCTTTACCAACACGATCGATAGTTCTTGCAAAAAATATCCAAAGCGGATACACAAAAAAAGCCAGCATAGGTTTCGATATTGCACTAAAAGCATACCCTATTTGCACAAAGGGAATTCGTTTTGCAGTAGCATCTGACAGTTTCCCAAAATACCCTTTACTTAAACCTGCTGTGGCTTCTGCAACACCTTCAAGCACGCCTATTAATATAATTGAAAAACCAATGGACTTTAGGAACATTGGCATAATGGGATACAACATTTCGCTGGCTGTATCGGTAAGTAAGCTAATAACAGATAGTACCCAAACTGTACGTGTTATATATTTCAAAATACCGGTTAATAAATTAATAGTAAAAAACAATACCCTGTTTCTAATCTTAGTTTATTTTACCCAACTATTTCACATCACAAATATAACCAAGCATAACTCTACTTATTAGCCTAAATTTACTCGGTTTCGTTTGCCGCGCGTGTTGATAAAATATCCCGGTCAAATAAATACAATCCACTTTTATCATCGCCAATTAATTCTAATTTTTCATTTAATACACGTGCGCTCCGTTCCTCTTCTATTTGCTCATTTACGTACCATTGCAAAAAATTATGTGTAGCATAATCTTTTTCGGTTAATGCCAAATCTACAAGTTCATTAATACTTTCGGACACGGCTATTTCATGTTTTAAAAATTCTTCAAACAAACTCTTCAAACTTTTCTGCGTAATTACAGGTTGCTCTAACATTGGAATCAAAGCAAAACCACCTCTTTCGTTAATGAACTTTATTAGTTTAAGCATATGGAAACGTTCTTCATCGCTTTGCTTAAAAAAATATTCTGCTATATTGCTAAACCCCGGCTGAATATCGCACCAACTGGCCATAGCTAAATATTCGTGAGACGATGCAGCTTCTAATTTTACCTGATTATTTAAAGCCTCCTGCATTTTTTTTGATAACATAATTACGTTGTATTTTTTGTTTTTTAATAAGTTATAGTAATAGCCCGTGGTTGGCAATCTTACAAGCTATCAAACTTCGTTGCATTGTAAATTTAAGTACATATTTGCTAAAAAAGCACAAAAAAAGAGGCAGTCAAGACGAAACCTGCCTCTTTTAATAGGTTTTAGTTTGATGAAGCCCAAGATAACAAATCAAAAGCATCGCCCAACGGATTGTGTTACTTTCATGAGATGGAGGATATTCCTTTAGTGATTTAATGAATGTACCCAACACTTTAGCAGCTGCACCATTCATGTACAATTTTTGCTACTGCCATTCCCCACTGTTGCGGTTGAACTGGGATTGCACTTAATACTTAAACTTAGAGATTCTGAATTTAACTAAAAAAAGCCATTATTTTATTATTTCTCCTTACCTTTGCACCCCCAATCAGTTCTTTTATTCATCCCATTAAAATTTTGGGAAAGAGGAATTTGGGAGTGGTTTTACAATTGTAAGCCACGTTTGAACCAATAAATCGTAAAAAATGGCAAAAGAAGTATCAGGCTTTGTAAAGCTTCAGTGCAAGGGTGGACAGGCCAATCCTGCACCTCCAATCGGTCCGGCGTTAGGTTCCAAAGGTATTAACATCATGGAATTTTGTAAGCAGTTTAATGCGCGCACACAGGACAAAATGGGTAAAGTACTGCCCGTGTTAATCACAGTATATAGCGATAAGAGTTTTGATTTCGTTATCAAAACCCCTCCTGCAGCCGTGCAGTTGATGGAAGCCGCTAAAATTCAAAAAGGTTCCAAAGAAAGTAACCGTAACAAAGTAGGTAAAGTTACATGGCAACAGGTTGAGGCAATTGCCAAAGACAAAATGCCCGACCTAAACTGTTTTACTGTAGAAAGTGCCATGAAAATGGTTGCCGGTACAGCCCGCAGTATGGGACTTAATGTAGAGGGAGCAGCTCCCTGGGAAAATTAAACCCCTATCCTTAAAATCTTAAATTGAATTGAAAAATGGCATTCATTAGTAAAAAAAGAAAAGTTGCAAATACTAAGTTAGATGCAACCAAATCATATACATTACAGGAAGCTTCCGAATTAGTGAAAGAAATTAATGTAGCTAAATTTGACGCTTCTGTTGACCTACATGTACGTTTAGGCGTTGACCCCAAAAAGGCAGACCAAGCCATCCGTGGAACGGTAACCCTTCCTCACGGAACCGGTAAAACCAAAAGAGTACTTGTTCTTTGCACACCCGATAAGGAAAACGATGCTACAGAAGCCGGTGCAGACTTTGTAGGATTAGACGAATTTATTCAAAAAATTGAAAGCGGCTGGACCGATGTAGATGTGGTAATTGCCACGCCACAGGTGATGCCTAAAATAGGTAAGCTGGGTAAAATTCTTGGCCCACGTAACCTAATGCCCAACCCCAAAACCGGTACGGTTACAAACGATGTAGCCGCTGCGGTTACAGAGGTAAAAGGCGGTAAAATAGCTTTTAAAGTAGATAAGGCCGGAATTATACACGCCTCCATTGGCCGTGTAAGTTTCCCTTCCGATAAAATTGCGGCAAACAGCCAGGAGTTTATCAATGCTATTATTAAGGCCAAGCCTTCTACTGCAAAAGGCACATACTTAAAAGGCATCAGTATGGCCAGCTCCATGAGTCCCGGTATTGCTTTAGATACTAAAACATTTGTACACTAAACAAACCGTTCGAATCAATTTTTAAAAAAGTCAAACTTTAAATAAAATGACTAAAGATCAAAAAAACGAAGTAATTGAAGTACTGAAAGGTAAGTTTTCTCAGTACAGCAATTTTTATATTACCGATACAGAATCGCTGAGTGTAGATCAGGTAAGTAAATTACGCCGCGCCTGCTTTGATAAAAATGTAGAAATGCGTGTGGCCAAAAACACCTTGATTAAAAAAGCATTAGAAGCTATTGACGCAGAAAAATACAATGAGGTTTATAACAGCCTGCATCAGGTAACGGCTTTAATGTTTAGCGAAAACCCAAAAGAACCGGCCCTTATTCTTAGCAGCTTTCGTAAAGACAGCAAATTAGAAAGGCCAGTATTAAAAGCAGCTTTTATTGATGGCAGCCTGTACGAAGGCGATGACCAACTGAAAGCACTTACCACGCTTAAAAGCAAGCAAGATCTTATTGGCGAAATCATTGGATTGTTACAATCTCCGGCTAAAAATGTTATCAGCGGCTTAAACGTAGGTGGAAAATTAGCTGGTATCATCAAAGCTTTAGAAGAAAAAGCTCCGGCATAATTTTGGGGTCGGCACCAGTGCCAATGGCATCGGTATTGCCACGCTCGGTTCATCGTTTGGCTATTATGGCAGCAACATAACCGGTACTCAAAATTCAAAAAGTTCTTATACAATTTTATTTTACTCCCGCAAAGGAGCATAATACCCAAGCCTTCGGGTTAGTGAAGGCAGCAATTATTCAACCCCGCCGGAGCTGAATGTCAGGCAAAGCCTGTCGAAGCCATGAAGGCGGTTATTAAAAATGTAAAACTATGGCAGATTTAAAAGCATTTGCAGAACAGTTAGTAAACTTAACTGTAAAAGAAGTAAACGAGTTAGCTCAAATTTTAAAAGACGAGTATGGCATTGAGCCTGCTGCTGCAGCAGTAGCAGTTGCTGCCGGTCCTGCTGCAGGTGGTGGCGAAGCCGCTGCTGAAAAAACAGCTTTCGATGTAATTCTTAAAGCTGCGGGTCCTAACAAATTAAACGTGGTAAAAGTTGTTAAAGACATTACCGGTTTAGGCCTTAAAGAAGCTAAAGAATTAGTTGACGGTGCACCAAAACCCGTAAAAGAAGGTGCTGCTAAAGCCGAAGCTGATGATATTGCAGCTAAGCTTAAAGAAGCCGGAGCAGAAGTTGAAGTAGCTTAATTGCATACTCTTACTTAATAAGCGTAACTCCCCGAAATTTCGGGGAGTTTTTTTATGCCTTATACGGATTTGAAATTTCAAAAAAATAGCGGAGCAATTGCTCCGCTACAAAACACTTAAAACTATTTTTCATTAGGTATTAATAGCTGCAATACCGGGAAGTTCCTTTCCTTCAAAAAACTCCAACATAGCACCACCGCCGGTAGAAACATAGCTCACTTTATCCTTGTAACCAAACTTATTCACAGCAGCCACACTATCACCACCGCCTACCAAAGAAAAGGCTCCATTTTGAGTAGCCTCAGCCACTGCATCGGCAATGGCCTTGGTGCCTGCCTGAAACTTTTCCATTTCAAATACGCCCATCGGCCCGTTCCATAAAATGGTTTTAGAGGCTTTAATAACGTTTGAAAATTGCTCGCGGGCATTAGCCGCAATATCCAATCCCATCCAACCATCAGGAATATTATCGCTTGGAGACTCTGCTACAGTTGCATCAGCAGCAAATTTATCCGCAATAATACTATCTCCGGGTAAATGAATGTTAACACCTTTGTCTTTGGCTTTCTCCAAAATTTCTTTCGCCGTACCTAAACGGTCTTCCTCGCAAAGCGAAGCTCCTATTTGGCCACCCATTGCTTTAAAAAAGGTGTAGGCCATACCACCACCAATAATAATGTCGGTAGCTTTTTCCATCAGGTTTTCAATAATCAAAATCTTATCAGAAACCTTAGCACCTCCTAAAATAGCAGTAAATGGTTTTTGTGCTTCTTTTAATACTTTTTCGGCACTGCTTACCTCGCCTTCCATCAATAACCCAAACATTTTTTTATCTGCCGGGAAAAACTTGGCAATAATAGCTGTTGATGCATGTGCTCGGTGTGCTGTACCAAAAGCATCGTTCACATAAACATCTCCTAATTTGCTTAATTCTTCGGCAAAAGCCTCATCGCCTTTGGTTTCCGCTTTATGAAAACGAAGGTTTTCGAGTATCAGTACTTCACCGGGTTGTAAGGAGGCAGCGGCAGTTGCTGCCTTTTCGCCAATACAATCATCTACAAAATTAACTTTTACGCCACCCAGTAATTCCGACAAATGGTTTACTAAATGCTTTAAAGAAAATTTATCTTCAGGCCCTTCCTTAGGTCGGCCTAAGTGGCTCATTAATATTACGCTACCGCCATCGGCTAATATTTTTTTAATGGTGGGTATAGCTGCCTGCATTCTGGCATCGGAGGTAATCTCCTGCTTATCGTTCAAAGGCACATTAAAATCTACACGGATCAATGCCTTTTGATCTTTAAAATTATAATCTGAGAATTTTGACATCGTATAATTTTTTTAAAATGAATAAATTGGTTTATAAGCTACCGTTAAAGCCGCAACATTGATGTCATCGTTATTACTGTCGGCTTCATATACAATAAAAAAAAGCGGAACCAAATGCTCCGCTTTTTTTAAATCTTATTTGCTGATCAGCTTGGCAAAATATTCTAAAGTTCGTACCAACTGACAGGTATAACTCATTTCATTATCATACCAGCTTACTGTTTTAACCAATTGTTTATCTCCAACTGTCATTACTTTTGTTTGCGTTGCATCAAACAAAGAACCATAACTGGTACCAATAATATCGGTACTTACGATTTCATCTTCGGTATAACCAAAAGATTCGTTAGCCGCTGCCTGCATAGCCGCATTAATTTCTTCTACGGAAACAGGTTTGTTTAAAATAGTAGTTAACTCGGTTAAAGAACCGGTAATGGTAGGAACACGTTGAGCCGCCCCATCTAATTTTCCTTTAAGACCAGGTAATACTAAACCAATAGCTTTAGCAGCACCGGTACTATTAGGAACAATATTAGCTGCTGCCGCACGGGCTCTTCTTAAATCGCCTTTTGCATGAGGAGCATCTAAAGTATTTTGGTCATTAGTGTAGGCGTGAATGGTTGTCATAATACCAAGTTCAATACCAAATTTATCATCCAATACTTTAGCCATAGGTGCTAAACAGTTAGTAGTACAAGAAGCACCGCTAATAACAGTTTCGCTACCATCTAAAATATCGTGGTTTACGTTGTAAACAACGGTTTTTAAATCGCCGGTTGCAGGGGCAGAAATAACTACTCTTTTAGCACCAGCTGCAATATGGGCCTCTGCTTTGGTTTTATCGGTAAAGAAACCGGTACATTCTAAAACCACATCTACATCATGATTTTTCCAGGGAATTTGAGAAGGGTCTTTTTGTGCATAGATGGTAATTTCATCTCCGTTTACAATAATTGAATTATCGGTATGCTTTACATCCTGCTTAAAACCTCCTTGAGCAGAATCGTATTTTAATAAATGTGCTAATACTTTGGGGCTTGTCAGGTCATTAATAGCTACTACATCAATACCTTCCTGATCGTAGATTTTGCGGTATGCCAAACGGCCGATTCTTCCGAATCCGTTAATGGCCACTTTTACTTTGCTCATAGTCTTTTGTATAATTTAGTTTATGTAAGAACTTTTTGGAGGCGTAAAGTTAGTGAATTTAAGCTGAAAACTATCTGAAAACAAACATGATTTTAATCACAGAAAAAACAGGGATTTTTATTTATTTATTTTTTTTGGCTGTAAATAATCATCCCCCTATCTTTGCACTCCCAAAAACGAGGAATGCCGCGTTGGTCAAGGGGTTAAGACGCATCCCTTTCACGGATGAATCACGGGTTCGATTCCCGTACGCGGTACAAAAGGCTCAACGAAAGTTGGGCTTTTTTTGTGCATGAAATCACCTACCCCACTACACCATAAATACAACTACTGTCATATCATATTAAATGTGTCTGTCGCCCTGAGCTTGTCGAAGGGGGTGGTTGGGCAAGCTCACCACGACAAAATTTATTTGACTGGTCACAAAACGACTTTGCTTATTGTGAAACAAAAAGCCAGCCTTTCGGCTGGCTTTTATATGAAAATTTAAAATTAATATTACACGACCTGTTAAGAAAAGAATTTGGTGTTTGTTTCATTTTCCGAGTTTCTCATATTGAAAACTTGCTTTTCAAATCCTGTATCTGAATTTCAAAATCGCCGGGTTCTGTTACTCTTTTATAGTTGGCATCAATAAAAGACAACATATTTTTGTTAATCGTAAATTTTACGGTCTTTGTTTGTCCGGGATCCAATGAAATCTTATCAAATGCACGCATACGCTTTGTTTCGGGTGTAATAGATGCATACAAATCGCTTACATACATAATCACTGTTTCTTTACCCCAACGGCTTCCAATGTTTGTAACATCTACACGAACCTGAATGCTGCCGGTTTCGGATAATTGTGTGGAAGATATCTTTAGATTAGAATATTTAAAATCAGTATAACTTAACCCTGTACCAAATTCCCATTGTGGGTTGTACCCTGTTTGGTCATAGCCCTGATCGCCTTTTGGACGGTTATCGGCATATTTACGATAGTAGTTATGAAAAGTATGGGCATGGCGAGGATAAGTGTAAGGTAGTTTTCCACTGGGATTTATTTTTCCGGCAATCGCATCAGCAATCACATCGCCACCGGCATTACCCGGCAGATAACTTTGTAAAATGGCTTTGGCAAAGGGTTCTATTTTAGAGATAATACGGGGCCTCCCTTCTGTTAAAACATATACCATCGGTTTTCCTGTAGCCTGCAAGGCCATAGCTAACTCCAGTTGAGGAGCCGACAATTCCAAATCATCTATATTACCCGGTGTTTCGGCATAAGCATCTTCTCCCATACAAAGCATTACCACATCTGATTGTTGTGCGGCTTTTACAGCAGCCGGAATATCAATTTCTTTTTCAAAATCAACGCCGGGCAGGTAGGTTACATTTGTAAAAGTTTTTTTGAACGCCTCTAAAATGGTATTATGCGCTGATTCTGTTTCATCGGAATTGGTTCCCTGCCAGTTCCTGCTCCAACCACCATTTAATGAGCGCATGGTATTGGCAGCGGGGCCGGTTATCAATATTTTAGCCTCCTTTTGAAGTGGTAAAATATGATCGTTGTTTTTCAGTAATGTTAGGGCTTCGGCTGCTACATCATAATTCAATTGATTGTGTTTTTTGCCATTAAAATCCGGAAAGTCTTTAGCACTACCTACAGAGTTTTCAAATAACCCTAATTCAAATTTAACTTTTAAAATTCTGCGTACGGCATCGTCAATGCGCGACATAGAAATTTTTCCTTCTTTAACCAATGCTACTACATCTTTAGTAAAGCTAAAATCATCCGGTACCATACTCATATCAATGCCTGCGTTTATGGCGATCATGGTAGCTTCTTTATCGTTTTTTACTGTTCTTTGACGGGTATCCATAGCTTTAATATCTTTCCAATCAGAAACCACAAAACCATCAAATTTTAATTCTCCTTTTAAAATATCGGTAATATAATATTTGTTGGCATGACCCGGAACGCCATTTACTTCTGCACTATTAATCATCACGGAACGAGCCCCTGCTTTTACCGCTGCCGCAAAAGAAGGCAAATAGTACTCTCTAAGTTCTCTTTCGGGAATAAGTGCCTGTGTGCGATCATGACCGTTTAAAGGCACCCCATAACCAATATAGTGTTTTAAACAGGATGCCAGATGGTATTTATCGATTATTGTTCCGCTGCCTTCAAAACCTTTGACAGATGCTACCGCCATAATGGAGTTCAGCAAAAGATCTTCGCCAAAAGATTCCCAAATTCTTGGCCACACAGGATTGCGGCCTACATCCATTGCCGGGCTAAAGGTCCAGGGTATAAAACTGGCTCTGGTTTCGTAGGCGGCTACTTCTGTTATGCGCTGTACTAATTGTGGATCAAAAGTAGCTGCCTGAGCTACAGGTTGGGGAAATAATACGGAGTTTAATGTATAATTATTGCCATGAATAACATCTATCCCATATATTACCGGAATCTTAAGCCTTGCTTTAGCAGCAGCCATTTGAATAGTAGCAATTCTTTTACGCCAGCCCTCCACTGATTGCGCAACGCTGCCGGTATTTAATATAGAACCGACACCGAATGTAGCTACCGCTTCATTTAATTTTTGCAAATCGATAGCATCTGGTATTACATTCCCATTTGAATCTCTTTTCAAAATATAATCTACATCCAATTGAGTCATCTGGCCGGCCTTTTCCTCCAGTGTCATTTTTTGTAGAAGGTTATTCACTCTTTTATCGAGCTGTGCATGTACGAAACCAGCGGATAGAATTACAGTTAGTAAGGTTAATACAATTTTACTCATCTTGCTTTTTTAAATTTTATTTGTTGTATAGTTCAAATAATTTCCCTATATGTTATGTTGAAATAGCAAGACCCCGTTTAAACGGCAATTGTGCGAATGTAGCAAATTCTTATTTACATTTTTAATTTACTAATATGTTTTATTGTTTATAAATCTTTATACACCATCCCTATTACTTATAAATACTTATACCTTAAATCATTATTATATTTAGCAATAAAAAGCCCCTGCTAAAAATAGCAGGGACTTATTGTAACTACCAAACCAAACTACTGTTTTTATTATTTAATACAATTTTACCCGTTCTTAATTCAAGGACGATGGAAGAGCCAGAATAATTACAGTTTTTTTGTAAAATAAATGTGAAAAAATCACGTATCGCATTCAGACATAAAAAAACGGTTGACTACAAAGAGCAACCGTTCTTCAAAATAGATTAGGCACTATCAGGAAAGTCCTATTTCAAAATGCCGTTCAGGAATTATAACATCTTTAAAATCCTTTTTAAGGAGTCTTTTTTTAAATGCCTGTTGCACATCGTACTCGCCATGTACTAAGAACAACTTTTTAACGTCTCTGGGGTTTTGACAGGCCAACCACTGGCACAAATCATCATAATCGCCATGGGCACTCATACTGCGTATTTGGCCAATGGTTGCATGTACCTGATGCTCTACACCGAAAATACCAACTTCTTTAGTGCCCGAAAGTAATCTGGCTCCCAAAGAACTGGGTTCGCAATAACCCGTCATAACAATGGCATTGCGGGAGTTTTCAATATTATTACTAATATGATGTTTTACCCTTCCGGCATCAGCCATACCACTTGCAGAGATAATTACCATAGGGCCATTCATATAGTTGAGCGATTTTGATTGCTCTACACTTTTCACATAAGTAAGCCCGGTAAAAGAAAAGGGATCATCATCATTTTTTAAAATATTTTGAATACGCCGGTTAAAGTATTGAGGATAGCTTTTTACAACATCTGTAGCTTCAATACTTAACGGGCTATCCACAAAAAAGGGAATAGCGGGTAAGCGATTTTCTAAACTTAATTGGTTTAAAGAAAATAATATTTCCTGTGTTCTACCTACGCTGAAAGCCGGTAAGATCAGTTTTCCTTTATTGTGTACACAAATCTTATCAATCCATTCTGCTAACACATCTTCCGTACCGCTTACCTCTTCGTGTAAACTATTACCATATGTAGATTCCATGATAATGTAATCGGCTTGCGGAAACGTATCGGGTGAGCGCAGTATTATATCGCGATAGCGGCCTACATCGCCACTAAAAGTAAGATGCGTATCTTTTCCATCCTCCGTAATTTTTAAATGTACACATTGGCTGCCAATAATATGTCCGGCATCTGTAAACATGCACTGCACGCCATCTGTAACAGTAAACCAATCACCATAATTTTTAGTTACAAATTGTTGAATACTTTTTTTAGCATCTTCGGTAGAATAAAGTGGCTTTATAAATTCATGAGGCGAGTTCACTCTTTTCTTTTCCAAAAAACGGGCATCGCTTTCCTGTATTTCTGCACTATCCATTAATAATATACCTGCCAGTTGCTGTGTAGCATCTGTACAATATATATTTCCTGTAAAACCTTTGGCTACAAGTCTGGGAATTAATCCTGAATGATCAATATGCGCATGCGAAAGAATCATAGCGTCTATTTCACTACTTTCAAAACCAAACTCTCTGTTCATATAATCTTCCTGTTTCCCCATACCTTGATACATGCCGCAATCCAGCAAAACTTTTTTGCCATTTTTCAATGTCAATAAATGTTTTGAACCGGTAACTGTTCTTGCAGCACCATGAAAAGCGATCTTCATATACTACGTTTTTTGAATGTTATAAAAGTTGTAAGTTAAGAAACCCGACTTAAAAACTGTTAACTAATTTGTTAAACAAGGAGCCATTACTGTTTCTTTTTTACTTTAAAAGACCAAGTAAATGTAAATTGAGCAATTGGTTCGCCTACACTATTTATACCGTTAGAAATTACTTTTACTACCTGCCCTTCGCCTGTTTTAATAGCAGCCTGAACGGCCTTCTCAATTTCTTGCCCCTCCGTACATTTAAAGAAAGTGCGCTCGGTAGCTTTTTTAAAATAAGCAGCCTCCATACCGGTTACAAGCATTGATACAGCCGGCTTACGACCATAGACTTTGGCCATTGCCAACACTCCGGTACTTAACTCTGCTGCCATAGCTAAGCTGGCAAAATAGGTAGAACGGAATGGATTTTTGTTAAACCATTTGTATGGAACAGAAACCGTGCAACTACCGGCTGATACGGCAACAACTTTTAACCCGGTAAAAAAACCGGCGGGCAACCTGCTTAACAAAAACAGTTTAAACTTTAAAGGATTGGTTATTATTGCAAAAAAAGCATCTCTAACATCTGCCATAAGGATGTATTTATACTTTCTAAGATACAGGAATTTTATGTAAAAAAATACCCACACTTCCTTTTAGGAAATGCAGGTAAATCGTTTAGTGTTCGCAATAATTTTTATCAATATTTGTTTTTAATTTAATTTCCATTGAAAGGGAATAATAAGTTTTGCAGTAACATTACGTCCCATATTAAACACACCTACTCTACCGGTCTGAGGATTTTCGTCTAAATATTTTAAACGACTTAAATGGCTTTGGTACGCTTTATCGGTAATATTATTTACAGCAAGAACCAGACTTGCCCGTTTCTGCCCATTTATTATAAAATCAGCTCCGGCACCTGCATTGAACAAAGTATATCCGCTGGTTTTTGTTTCCGTATCATATCCTGCAAAAAAATGATCTTGGGTAGCCACATTATCCATTTCCAATTTAATATAAAGGTTACTAAGGAAGCTATTCTTATTTTTAAATTCTCCCCTAAGTTCGGTAATCAACCTTACAGGAGCCATTAAAGGCAGGTTTTTTGACCCGTCAACAGCTTGTTTAAAGCTTCCCCGAACCCAACTAAAAGTATTTTCAAAATGCAACCAGTCCAATGGATGCGGGTGAATATCTACCGATGCTTCAATACCTGCAAGCGAAGCATCCTGCTGCGTAAACTTAAATACCTGCGCACCATCTATTAAAGAGTCTGCTCCGTTACCGTCGAGTAATTTTCTATAAAAAATAAATTGATCAATATTATTATAAAAACCGGTCAAAGTCATATCTACATGATTGGTAGTAAGCTGTACTCCTGCATCAAAAGACAAAGAGGTTTCGTTTTTCAGAGCGGCATTCCCTATTTCATACCGGCCGGTTCCTTCATGCTCACCGTTGGCACTTAATTCTGATGCATTGGGGGCTCTAAACCCTCTGCTAATATTGGCTTTCAGCAAAAAATGCTGGTTAAAAGAATGTACCATTCCTACACTTGCAGAAAAATTTTGAAAGTCTTTTTTTACAGCATCAAATTTTATATCACCACCATCCATCATTAATTTTGTATCCATACTACGTATATCATACCTGACGCCGCCGCTAAACGTTGTTTTATTCAAACTATAAGAGGTGTATAAATATGCTCCCCAATCAAACAAATTATAATCGGGAATGATAGCTTCTTCGCCCTTGTTAAGATTTTTTTGTTGCATACCATTCATACCAATAGAGGTTTTCCAATGGTCGGTTACCGGTAAATGGTATGCAATATTATAATTGATGGTTTTAAGATCAAAAAAGGCTTCAGCCTCGTCAGGATTTACAGGGTCGCCAAATTCGCGTCTTTTATTGTGTTGATATGCGGCGAGTGCCGTTAACCTGCCTTCATTTTTAAATACGAATAAATTATCCCAGGCCAATTTTGTATGACTAACATGCTGGTTAGGCACCAGCGGTTTTCTACCCTTCAATAATTTATCTGTTACGGTATATCCATCTAAAATAAATGAGCCCTGTGCATCACGCTCCCCTTCTACCATGCCTATACGTTGATCATAATTACTAAAGATAAGATGTGAGTAACCCCAGCTTTTGTTCAATCCTACATAACCGCCAAAATTCTTTTCGTTAAAACGGCTGTTCAAAACACCGCCATCGTATTTATTTTTGTAGTCGCCTGCATTTTTAAAACTACCATAGGCGTTCCAGTTAAAGCCGTTATTATTACCGGAAACATCCAAAAATTGCCCCCAAAGTCTGTTGTTACTATTATAACTGCCGCTATAATTAGCTCTGATAGTTTTATCGGGGATAGGGGTATTGGTAATAATATTTACTACGCCACCAATGGCATCGCTACCGTACATTAAAGAAGCCGGACCTTTAAGTACTTCAATCCTTTTGGCACTATATTCATCCACTTCAATTCCGTGTTCATCGCCCCATTGCTGGCCTTCTTGCCTTACACCATCGTTTAGGGTAACTACCCTGTTGTAGCCCAATCCTCTTATAAAAGGTTTGGCAATTGCAGGCCCAGTAGTTACTATGCTTACACCAGGAAGTTTGGCAATTGCATCCAACAGCGTGGTTCCTGTGTTTTGTTCAAGGTTTTTTTTAGATAGGACACTTACTTGCGATGGTACATTTCTTAAATCTGTTGCTGATGCCACACCGGTAACAGTAATACT
>JBKEEB010000061.1:0-13378 GCA_047975735.1 Niabella sp. | reverse complement strand
TTTTAGATTGATCTACATTTACCTTTTGAAGGTAGGGAATATCTTCCCAAGTTTCAACCCGGCCTTTTTTACCATTAAAAGCTAATTGCCAGCCATCATAAGGAGAGTCTGAAGTAAGAGAGTAATTAACAATAACGCCAATGGAATATTTTATGTGTGCAGACATTTTGTCATAAAGGTCAATTTCGGTGCGCCATACACAACCATCCCTCAAATATCCGTCATAGGATTCGTTCTTTACATACAAATCAACATACCGCTGGTTTTTGGTAATATCCCAGTAATATTCGCATTTTGATTGATGTTCGCAGGCTCTGCAGTTTTTACCTCTAAAGCTGTTGTTTTTTCCGTAAAAATTTAATGCTCCATAAGCCATCACTTCTACAGGTTCGCTATTTAGCCACCAGTTAAGCAGGTCAAAATGGTGGGTGGCCTTGTGCACCCATAAAGAACCGCTTTTTGCTGTAATGCCATGCCAACGCCTAAAATAATCGGCACCATGATAGGTGTTTAAATACCAGTTGAAATCAACGGAAACTATATCTCCTATGCGCTCAGTTGCTAATATTTCTTTCAACCGCATATTATGCACAGAATGGCGATAATTGAATGTAACAATTACTTTTTTTCCGGAGCGTTTTTCTGCATCTAAGATTTGTTTACATTTTTGTTCATCAGTGGTCATGGGCTTTTCGGTAATTACATTAAAGCCTTTATTCAGTGCTTTTACAATTATTTCGTCATGGGTTGCATCTACAGTAGTAACCATAATAAAGTCTGCTTTTATTTTACCTAACATTTCATCAACATTTGTAAAGGCAGGGCAATTTACTCCTAATAGCTTTTTTACAAATTGCAACCTTCCGGCGTTAATATCGCTAAGCCCAACAAATTCAATGTCATTTGCGAAAGACTGCTTAAGGGTAGTTCCCCAAAGGCTGGAACCTCGGCTACCGGTGCCAACAAGAGCCACTTTAATTTTAACTTTGGAAGCAACGGCTAAAGACGATAAGGGGGCTAATAACAGTCCTGCGCCTGTAGCAGCAGTGCTTTTCACAAAATTTCTACGGTGCATAATATGGTGTTTAATATGAAAAAATGTTGTAAAAGTTGTTATGACAAATATAAAAAATATTCTCCATCAGTTTTTACACTATAAAACAAAATCTTTCTTAAGATAGCACACGGAAATTATTGAACAATCACACTACCTAATTCTTTAGTTATGCTTCGCTCCATTTCCTTTAAAGCGTTTTGTACATAAATATTTTGTTTGTAATGGGCATTAAAATTCTGGGCATCTTTTTGGTTGTCGAGAATCATACGTTTTACCTTTCTTAGCTTAATGTAGCATATAGCTGAAATTACTTTTTGCGGTGTTCTGTCTTCTGAAATAAGTTTAAATCCATTCAGGTTGGCATCATTTCCCTTTGCTATAGTTTGTAAAAACTGCTGATAATCCTGCTTAAAAAGATTTTTTTGATATCCCATATCCAACCCCTTTTCCTGTAGCCAACGCGGGCTTTCTTCATAAGGGTAATTGAGAAGCGATACAGCCAATGTGCTGATATCTTTATTCTGATGGTAAATAAAATATTTGTCGTTAAAGTTCTGAGGGTCTTTATTTAGAAGTTGTTTCATTTCCTGTAACAGATGGCTTACTTCCACATCTTGAATATCAAGTTCTGAAATTTCATTGAAAACATATTGTGCTATCAACTCCTGATCATTCCAGGTTTTGTTGCCAAATTCCAGTAAAATGCGAGCCAGTTCCCGTTCCTGCAATTTATCCTGAAACAATAATTCGTAGGTTGTATCTTCAAAATTAGAAGCTTCAGCCGCCGCCGCATTTTCGGATCTTTCTTTAGCATCGGTAGTATGCTTTCTTTCCTGTGCAGTTACTTTATCTCTTATAAATTTATTTACCAATGCATGAAGTCCGCCTTCATCAATCTTTAAAATTTCGGCCGATTGTTTAATGTAATCCTGTTGTTTAGTAAAATCCTCAGCTTTGTTGATACGGGAAATAGATTCAGCAATTTTATTTACCAGATCTGATTTTTTTACAGGGTCATTGTCGATGTCTTTTAATGAAAGTTCTAACTGAAATAAAATGAAATCTTTTTTGTTTTGATTAATAAAACCAATAAAGGCTGCGGCTCCTACCTTATTCACATAACTATCAGGATCTTCATTATCCGGTATTAAAACCATTTTTACATTCAATCCTTCTTCCAAAGCTAAATCTAACCCCCTTAATGCTGCTTTTACACCGGCCTTATCTCCGTCATAAACAATCGTTAAGTTGTTGGTATATTTTTTTATTAACCGTAATTGATCAACCGTTAAAGAAGTGCCGCCCGAAGCAACTACATTCTCTATTCCGGCCTGGTGTAGTGAGATGACATCTGTATAACCTTCAACCAATAAACATTCATCTGCTTTATCAATAGCTGTTCTGGCAAAATATGATCCATAAAGAATTTTGCTTTTTATATAAACCTCGTTTTCGGGTGTATTAATATATTTGGGTGCCTTGTCGTTTGCTTTTAATATACGGGCACCAAACCCAAGTACTTTGCCACTATGGTTGTGAATGGGAAAAATAATCCGCCCTCTGTAATTATCCATTAGCTGACCATTGCGTTCTACAATCAATCCGCTTTTTAATAGCAACTCCTTATTGTATTGTTTTAACAAAGATTCCTTTGTAAAAGCCTCCCTGTTGTTAGGGGAGTAGCCTAATTTAAACTTCTCAATAATACCTTCTCTAAAGCCTCGTTCTTTAAAATATTCCAAACCAATGTTCCTGCCTTCCTCTGTTTTGAAAAGTTGCTCGGTAAAAAATTGTTCCGCAAAACTATTAATAATGTACAGGCTGTCAGCTGTTTGATAATGTTCTCGCTGTTCATCGCTGGCAAAGGTTTCCTCTACCTCTATACCATACTTAGCAGCCAGCCATTTCAACGCATCTACATAGCTGTACTTTTCATGCTCCATAATAAAGCTAATGGAGTTGCCACTTTTACCGCAACCAAAACATTTGTAGATCTCTTTAGCAGGCGAAACGGTGAAAGAGGGCGTTTTTTCATTGTGAAAAGGACAAAGCCCTAAATAATTAGCCCCTCTTTTTTTCAATTTTACAAACTCACCCACAACATCAATAATATCAATGCGCGATAAAATTTCCTGTATAGTATTTTGAGATATCACCAAAGCAAATTTAAGGATTCAAGATGTACTAAGCGTACAGCTTGAAAGGAAATTTATTGTTTTTTTGCTATCCTTCTTTAAAAATATTTTACGGCAAACTCCAGTACCGGAAAACAGCCTCAGAAGAAATATTAATAATTTGTTAAAGCAAAATTAATATCTAACTTTGAACTGCGTGTTACATTTGTTTCTAATATGACTTGTTCAAACTCCATACTACTTGCAAAAATTAAAAAGGGAGACCATAAAGTCTTTGGGAAAATATTTGAGGAATGGCATAACCGGGTGTATAAATATTTTTACAAACTTACCCATGATGAATATACAGCCAAAGAGCTTACCCAACAAACATTTATTAAATTTTGGAGATACAGAAAATCTATTTCCATACACTTAAATATAGATCAACAGCTCTTTCAAAAGGCCAGATTAATATACATAAACTGGCTGCGAAAAGAAGCTACCTATCGGAAACATTTTTCTAAAGAAGAAGTGAACGATGCAGCGCAGCATATAGAAAAAGATACCTTAGCTGATTTAGAATTGGCGTTAAGAATGCTACCTCCCAAGCGAAAAAAAGTATTTGAATTAAAGCATATTCACGGATATTCTTATAAAGAAATTGCCGAATACTTAAACATTTCTGTTAAAACAGTAGATAATCATTTATTAAAAGCTACAGCTCAATTAAGAAAGTCCTTTAACTCTTATAGTGCTATTGGCATTATTTTAATGACCGCTTTTTAATCTTTTTTCATTTTTTTTATAACGAATAGGGGATTTACCTATGCTGGCGTGTACTACTATATAAATAGCCATTATGGATAAAGCAACCCTTTTAAAAAAATTTTTTGAAAATAATTGCACTGATACAGAAGCTGCAGAAGCTATGCAATTACTTCAAAAAGAACCTGCTTTATTAAATGAATATTTATCTAAAACTGTATGGAATAACATCGACATTTCAACGCCGTTACACCCGGACCTACAGGATGAGTTACGCAAAAGAATATTAGCCGACACAACCAGAAAAAGAGTTCTGTATCTACGCAAAGCCATTGCCGTTGCTGCTTCCTTTATTGGATTGTTTTTTTTAGCCTCATTATTCTTTAATAAAACTACAGAACCGCTACCTCAAACAGCTTTAAAATATACCCGATCGTTTTCAGTAGAGAAAATAAGCAATAATACTACGGATAATAAAAAAATTGTATTAGCGGATTTGTCCTCTGTAACACTTTATCCGGGTTCTCAAATAGAATATCACAAACAATTTGCTTCAAACAGAAATATAGAGTTAAAAGGTAAGGCTGTTATTGAAGTAGCCAAAAATAAAAAAAGTCCTTTTACAGTTTATTCCGGAGCCATTGCCACAACGGCTTTGGGCACCGTTTTTATGGTGGATAACAGAAAAGGACTTAACAGGTTAAATGTGCAGTTATTTGAAGGGAAAATTGTTGTGAAATCTGTTGACAGTTCTTTAAAGTTTAAAAGCACAATACTTTTTCCTGGACAGCAATGTTTTGTTAATGTAAAAAATAATAGTTTTATAGTAGAGGCTATAATACCTGATGAAATTAAAAAGTACAATATTGCACAGGCTCCCATTTCGCCAAACCCAAAGCCAATAATATTAGAAAACTTAACATTTACGCAAACTCCTTTATCGGATGTGTTTGATAAATTACAAACGGCTTACGGTAAAAAAATCGAATATGATAATGTAGATATAAACGGCAATTATTTCACGGGATCGTTTCATAATAGCGAATCGGAAGATGCTGTATTAAAGCTAATCACTAAACTGAATGGGCTACAATACAAAGTACAGGATCAAACAATAATAATTGAAAAAAACAATAAAACTGAAGATGATGATGCTGATATAAATATTATCGGCAACGAGAATACAACCACCATTGCCGGAATAAAAGACCCACAAAAACTATTAGGGCATATTAAAGAGATAAGCATTCCCGAAAATCCTGATTTTTTTGAAGCAGAAAATGTAATGAGCTTCAATAAAAGTTCTCTTAAATACGTAATACAAAAAGTACAAGAAGCAAGTGGGTATAAAATTTTATACAATGAGTCCGATTTACAGGGAAAATACTTTTCAGGACAGATATCTATAAACAATGGTATGATAAAAATGCTAAAAACGATCTGTTATATGAATGGCTTGAAGCTTACCAAACAAAGTAAAACCTATAGTATTAGAAAAGTACATAGTAAATAGTGTAAACATAGAAATATAAAAATTTAATAATGAGCAAAACCAAACATTTATTGCAATGGGCAACCGTTTTGTTGTGGCTATTTTTTTCTTACACAGCAAAAGCGCAAAACAATCCATTGGTTACTGGTACGGTACTGGATGAAAACACAAGCCCTATAACAGGTGCTACAGTAACTGCCGTAAATATTAGCGACACCACTATAAAATATGTAACAGTAACCGGTGTTGATGGTATTTTCAGGTTTAACCAACTAAAGGTTAACAGTATTTATGATTTCAGGATCTCACATATAGCTTATCAGCCGGCAACTTACAGGTTTGCAGTTAAAGAAGGTAGCAATAACTCAATTGCAATTAGAATGGCTGGTAGTGAGGCCGGTGATCTTGATGAAGTAATTGTAGTGGGATATGGAACTCAGAAAAAGGTCAACCTCACAGGTGCCGTTAATCAGGTAAATGGTGATGATGTGCGCGATAGACCTGTAACCAATATCTCTCAAATGCTGCAAGGAGTAATGCCTAATTTAAATATTACAATGGGTGGCGGTCGGCCCGGGCAAATGGGTAGCCTAAACATTAGAGGGGCAACCACGTTTGAAGGCAGAAATGCTGTTGAAGGTGCACCACTGGTATTAATTGACGGAGTTCCCGGTACTTTAGACAGGTTGTCGCCGGAAGAAGTAGAAACCGTTACCGTTTTAAAAGATGCGGCATCAGCTGCTATTTATGGTGCCAGAGGCTCGCTCGGCGTTGTGTTAGTTACCACTAAAAGCGGTAAAGCTGGTAAAACCTCCATACGGTATAATAATTCATTTGGCTTTGCCACTCCCACGGTTAGTACCGATTTTATTACAACAGGCTACGACTGGATGCGATTGAACGATCAGGCATTAGCACATATTGGTGGTTACTCCGGATATACTGAGCAGGACTATGCTGAATTATACGCCAGAAGAAACGACGTTACTGAAAATCCTGACCGACCCTGGGTTACCATTCAAAACAGAAACGGGAAAGAGCAATATGTATATTATGGCAATTACGATTGGTGGGATATTATGTTTAATAAATGGCAACCTAATCAAAACCACAACATTAATATTAGTGGTGGTAATGATAAGCTATCGTACATGATTAATGGTAACATGAAGTTGATGGACGGTATTATGCGCTATAATACAGATAAATATAAATCCTATGGTGTGCGCTCTAAAATAACAGCTAAAATACTTCCCTGGTTAAAGTTTACCAACAATACAAATTTCTATAATTCTAATTATCATTACTATGGAAGACAAGGTGGTGGTAATGCCAACTTTGTTCATATTAATGTACATGCTTCACCGGCGTATGCTCCTTTTAATCCCGATGGAACTGCCACCTATATTACCGGCTTAAACAGTTATGATATTGGTGATGGCATATTTGCCATGTTAATAAATGGGAAAACAAAAGGTGCCGAACAAAAATACGAGCTAAAAACGATTAACGAGGTGGTAATTAACCCCATTAAAAACATGAATATAACTGCCAATTATAGTTATAACATGTATTACGAACCTGAATTTTACAGACAGGTACCGGCAAGATATTCCCTGTATCCCGGTGTTACAGAAATTGCATCAAAATACAGTATTGATCAATTATCGGAAAACAGCCAGTTTAATCAAGTACATGTATTTAACCTGTTTGGAGATTACGAGTGGAAGTTAGGCCTTGACCATAACTTTAAAGTGCTGACAGGTTACAACAGAGAGCTTAATCTGGGAAAAAGAACTTATGAAAGTATTCAGGATCTAAGCTCGGAAGATTTAAACGACCTTAGTTTAGGCTCCAGTAATCCTACTGTTGACGGCAGCCAATACCATTATGCTTTAGAAGGATATTTCTACCGCCTTACCTATAACTATAAAAGCAAATATTATTTTGAAACCAACGGAAGGTTTGACGGTTCTTCCCGCTTTCCCAATGGAGATCGCTGGGGATTCTTTCCTTCTGCATCAGCAGCGTGGCGTGTTAGTCAGGAAAACTTTTTTGCTTCTTTAAAACCAACAGTCAGTGAACTTAAACTTCGCTTTTCTTATGGAGGCCTGGGTAATCAACAGTTACCTTTCTCGGGTAATCAAAACTATTATCCTTATGTATCTTTTATGCCTGATGGGTATATGGCTTATGAGTTAGACGGGGTACGACCAAAGTATTACCGATCGCCCGATCCGGTTTCTGCCACACTTACCTGGGAGCGTGTAAAAACCATTAACGGAGGTATTGATATCGGATTATTTAAAAACAAACTCAATCTTTCTTTTGATAAATACCTGCGTACAACCAGTGATATTTTAACAGGTGGCTTAATACTTCCTGCTGTATTTGGGGCCAATGCACCTGCCATGAATTTAGGCGAAATGGAAACAAAAGGTTTTGAATTAACTGTTAACTGGAGAGACCAGTTTATGGTAGCCAACAAACCCTGTGTATATCGTTTTGGAGGCGTTTTAGGAGATAACTATTCGGTTGTTACCAATATTGCAGATGCAGCAGCTCTACAAAGATTAACCTATGTATTATATCCCGGCAAACAGATTGGTGAAATTTGGGGATATATTACCGACGGATATTTTAAAACAGATGCGGAAGCACAAACCTATCCAATTAATCAGGAATTTTTAAACAGGGTTCGCAGGGATAATAATATTCCCATTGGGGCCGGAGATTTGCGCTGGGTTGATTTGGATGGCGATAACATCATTAGCTCTGGTAAAAACACAGTTGATGATCCCGGTGACCAGCGTGTGATTGGAAATACCACGCCCAGATATAGCTATTCCTTTAATGCCGGATTTAACTGGGCTGGGTTCGATTTCTCGGTATTCTTTCAGGGATTGGGTAAAAAGGACTGGTACCCCGGTAATAATGCAGACAGGTTTTGGGGACCGTACTCAAGACCCTATTTCTCATTCTTACCAAAGGATTTTGCCAGTGATATTTGGACACCCGAAAACCCCGATGCTTATTTCCCAACACTGGTGGCCTATGTTGCTTTAAATTCCAATAACGAGCTAAGAGCCACCAATAATAAGTATTTACAAAATCTGGCTTACCTGAGGCTTAAGAATATGACGCTTGGTTACTCATTACCACCGGCTCTAATAAAAAAAGCCAAGTTAACCAATTTTCGTGTTTTTGTAAGTGGCGAAAACTTATTTACCTGGACAAAATTACGGAGTAAATATATTGATCCCGAACAGGCTATTGCAGATGGTAATGGCCGGGTATATCCGTTTAGCAAAATATATTCTTTTGGTATAGATATTACTTTTTAAAATAATCATAAAGCAAATGGCCTGATGTTGAACGATACTGTAGAATGACAGAATAGGCTTTAAAATGATTAGAAAAACAACAAAAAATACAAACATGAAGAGAATACAATATATAGTTCTAACAATGGGTATTTTCGTTCTCATATCCTGCCAAAAAAACTTTTTGGAAAGATACCCTTTAGATGCTCCGTCATCCCCAACATTTTTTAAATCAGAAAATGACCTAATTACCTATACCAATTATTTCTATAGCTTTTTACCCGGAGGGGCCGATATTTACGGTGAAGCAGCAGATAATATTGTTAAATCATCCGTTAGTACCGAAATTAGTGGCGCAAGGCAAGTACCAACTACCGATAGCAGGTGGAGCTGGGGAGATTTACGCAACATCAATTTCTTACTTACACATCCCAATGTAATTAACTACCCCGACGAAGCGGTTAGAGATAAATACATGGCGTTAGCAAAGTTTTTTAGAGCCAACTTTTATTTTGAAAAAGTAAGATGGTACGGTGATGTGCCTTGGTACAATACCGTTCTTGCAACCAATGATAATGAAAACCTGTATAAAGCCAGAGATTCGCGAACACTCATCATGGATTCTGTTTTGGCCGATATAGACTTTGCCATTGCCAATTTAGAAACATCAACCAGTTTAGAACGAATTACGAAATGGACTGCTCTGGCGTTAAAATCAAGAATATGTTTATATGAGGGTACCTGGAGAAAATACCATACAGAATTTAACTTGCCGGATGCTGACAGGTTTTTGGAAGAATGTGTAACCGCTTCCAATGAGCTAATGAGTTCCGGCGTTTATAAAGTTTATACCGGCACTTCAGGCCCTACTGGTTTGCCTTACAGAGATTTATTTGCCAACCTTGATATTAATCCGGTTATAGATGAGGTGATACTGGCTCGTAAATATTCTAACGAATTAAGCCTTAAACATGGCTTACAGTTTTATCTTACTTCCAGAACGCAGGGAAAACCCGGACTGGAAAAAAGGTTAGTTAACAGTTATTTAATGAGTGATGGTTCCCGGTTTACCGATATTACTCGCTATGATACATTACAGTTTTTTGATGAGGTACAAAACAGAGATCCACGTTTAGCACAAACCATCAAAACGCCCGGTTATATACGTATTGGAGAAACTTCCCCATCATCCGTAGATTTTGAGTCAACCATGACCGGTTACCAGCCTATCAAATGGTTGAACGTGTCGCAATGGGATGGGAGTGGTGCTTCTATTCAGGATCTATCCTTATTTCGTTTTGGCGAAGTGCTGTTAAACTATGCCGAAGCAAAAGCCGAGTTAGGCACACTGACTCAAACCGACTTGGATCGTTCTATTCATTTTTTACGAAACAGGGTAGGTATGCCCGATTTAGATATGGTATCCGCCAATGCCAATCCGGATCCATACCAGGCGGCACTTTACACCCATGTTTCCGGAGCAAACAAAGGTGTGATACTTGAAATAAGACGTGAAAGGAGAATAGAGCTGGTAATGGAAAACAACCTGCGTTGGGAAGATTTGATGCGTTGGAAAGAAGGACATTTACTGGCAGATCCTTTTAAGGGAACCTATTTCCCCGGTACGGGTTTTTATAATCTGGATCAAACCGGAGGGGCAGAAATTGAAATATACGCTGGAACTAAACCTCCGGCAACGGCAGGAGCCTACCAGCTTCCTGTAAGTGATCTCGACGAAGGAACTAAGGGCCATATTTTAACCAATAGAAATATTTCTAAAACCTTTAATGAAAATCGTGATTATTTATGGCCATTGCCTATTAATGAACTTTCGTTAAACGAGAACTTGGAACAAAATCCCTATTGGCAGCAATAAAATATTTCAACCCACAATTATATACAAATGAATAAATATAAAATTTTAGGAACTTGTTTCGTACTCCTAACACTTCTTACAAATGTTGGGTGCAACAGAGACCCCTATTTACCTACAGGCCCGGCAACTTATATAGAACTGGGAGGTGATGGTAGATTTGGGGGCGATAATGACGGCCAATCTTTATTAAATACAATAAGGGTAATGACATACAATATACATGCCTGCGAACCACCATCCAAACCCGACACTACTGATATTGGAGCCATTGCACAGGCTATAAGAAACGGCAACCCCGACATTGTTTTTTTACAAGAGGTTGACAAAGGAACAAACAGGAACGGTTATACCGGTGATCAGGCTAAAGAAATTGCCGACTTGCTTAATATGAATTATTATTTCTATGCAGCAAGAAATTATTTAAGAGGGTTTTATGGGGTAGCCATTTTAAGTAAATACCCAATAAGCGACATTAAAAGGAATAACCTTACAAAAGAAAATGATGCTACCGAACAACGTGTGTTGGGTACAGCAATGGTAGATTTTCCGGGTATTGACTCTGCAATAATTGCAGTTACACATTTACAACATAATAGTGCTACAAACAGATTACAACAAGTAAGAGATATTGTAAATATTTTAGGAAATAAGTCTGATAGGATTATTATTGGTGGCGATTTTAACGAACAGGAATCGGCAACAGACTTCTTTAATATTTTTGACGGCACATTCACCCGCACCTGTGTTGGTAGCAATTGTGCCAAAACCTTTAGTGCGCAAAATCCCACCTCCGTTATTGATTATCTGGCGTATAGGCCTGCAAGTGCTTTTAGCGTCAACAGTCATTCGATAGTAAGTGAATTTTATGCATCAGACCATTTACCTGTTGTTGCAGAATTAAAGTTTAACAGATAAAGCCCATATTATGAAATGACCATAAAAATTTTAAAGCAAATGTATAGTCAAAGCAACGAAAATTTTTATGCAAAATTTCATGTGGCCAAATCATATAAAAATATACACATGAAAACAAGAAATATTATTAATCTGAATTCAATTTTTTTATTGCTCTTTCTTGTTCTTGGCAGTTGTAAAGCTAAGGAATGGGTAGAAAGCAGGGGCAATGGCCCTACAATTACTATATCGGAAGAATATGAGAACATAGCCGGCATCAATGTAGGCGATCAGGTTACAATACCGGTTCAGATAAAATCTACTACAGGTATAAAAAGATTCTCTTACTTTTTTGTAAATAAAACAGCCAATGGAACCGAGCCGGGTACTCCGGTAAATATGGACTGGACAGATTTTCCGGCCCAGCTTACAGAAAATATTACGTTTACTATTACTCCGACAATGGTGGAATTGGTTTTAGTCTCTTTTGATCAAAACAACAACGCATCAGAACTTCATATTCCTATGTCTGAGATCAGGAATTTACCTATGCTGACTTTTAAAAACAATATAGACTCTATTGCCACTTATTTTGAAAATAAACATCTTTCGGTAGAAGGTACTATTACCTCTGAGTTTGATTTGAGTAAGATATCCTACAAAACTATTGAGAACGGTATTGTTTCTACCGAAACATCCATTCCTTTTAGCAATAAGAACAATACTCCGTTCTTAGCAAGTGTAATGGTAGAAAAAGGATTGACGGCTGTTATAATTACGGCAACCAATATATATAACGGGGTAGTGGTTGATACTTTTAAAATTGGTGATGTGTCAGACGATGACATTAATATTTCATTGCTTGGTAATATTACGGCTATTGACAATGCTTATGCGGACAGCGTAAATAAATTAAACGTTTCCATCCTTTCCGGATCAGACATTGCAGCACTTACCTATGCCGTAAAAGTAAATGGCGTATATGGATCTGAGTTGCCCCTTACAGTTGGCACTCCCAAAGACGAGTTTACTATTGATATTAATTACAATCCGCTTCCGGGAACGGAAGCCATTAGAATTTCGGCCAATAATGAAGGTGGTGTATCCAATCTATTAGAAGTTCCTGTATTACGTGTTAATAAACGTTTATTAAGGTTTAATGATGTAGTGCTTACTACCGAAATAGGAGCCGGTAAAGCCAACTGGTTTGGTGGTTGGGATACGCCAATAACTTATGATATTACTAATGCCCCGGCTAATCAGGAGAAAATTAGTTTTGGATTTATTCAGTATGACGGAACAACTTTCCGCTTTGCACCACCCTTCTTGTATGAAGCAAGTTCTACCTATGCCAGTCGGATAGCTCCTTATTTAGTTGGATTTACAAAAGCTACATATTCCGTTGTAACCTCTAACAGACGTAGTGTTACTGCCGCCGCATTAGATACTTTAATTTGGGATAATAATATGGATAATTTCATCAATGTTAATATAAAAGGGCCAGGTCCATTAGGGGAGAATTATAATGTAAGTGGTACCAACCGTCGTATTAGTGCTGCTCCTTCAGCAGGTTCAGGATTTGTTTTTGGGTGGGGAATATGGAATCTTGCTACAAGCAGTGCATCTAATGAAGCCTTTGGCGTGGCTTTGGTAAAATCTTTTGTTGATGCCGGTGGCGGCATAGGTACCGTAACAATGGATATTATTATTCCTTCTGAAAATATGAGAGTGAAATATAACCCATATTCTATGTTTGGATACCCAACGCCGTAATATTTACTCATTTAATTTTCAAAACCTGATAGAAGATTATTCTATCAGGTTTTTTATTATTATTAAAAAGTTAATACCTGT
>JBKEEB010000094.1:0-20751 GCA_047975735.1 Niabella sp. | reverse complement strand
CAAAGCTCCAACCCCTTTGTGCCATTGCATCGGAAGTAATTGCCAGTAAAGCCCAAAATAGAACAAGAAAATTTTTCATGATATTAGTTTAAAGGTTAAGTATGGGTATATTCTTTTTCAAAATTATACCAAACAGTTTAAAATACGAAATATTTACAAACGGTAGCATAGCCCAATTCCAATACCTGCATGGCTGTTTGTAATTGTTGGGCCGTTACCTCCATCCAATGCCTCTTGTTGAACAAATCCGCGATAATAAGTTGCGTACCCCTTAAGAAATAGTTTTGGATGTAGTTGGTGGGCAACGCCAAGGTTGGCTAATAATCCTACATCATTCTTATTAATGGGCGTATTTTTTTCGTTTGATTTTAATTCATCATCGGCATAGAATTTTTGTTTACCGCTTACAAGAAAACCCATCGAAAATCCGCCGTCAAAATAGGGGATGGTTTTACCTTCGCTATTTAAAACCACGCGGGCGAAAACAGGAACCCTTACATAATTGTTCCTTTGTACAACTTTAGTGTTAGAAGTAATGCTTGCATATTTATGTGTATTGCCTTCTGTGCTAAAAGCCAGTCCGCTCCCCAATCCAATTGTTTTATTAAATTGATAGATGAGATTAGCTCCCGTTTGTAAGTGAAAATGAAAAGAGTTGTCATAATGGGTGTACCAGCTATTGCCAACTGTAACAAAATCTTCGGCATACCAGCCTTTTTGTATTTGCGCATGAAGCTGCATGGTAATAAGGAACAGGCAGATACTTAAAATTGGTTTTCTCATGTGTTTTTTTAGTAAGACGCTGTTTGGTATAAAAATGCAACGTTGGTTTACATTTCTTTATATATCCTGTTCCTTTCTGCCCATACTTTGTTAATTTTGCACTCTTAAATTCGAATATAGTGGATATGATTAACATAACATTCCCTGATGGGGCAGTAAAACAATTTGATAGCGGCGTAACAGCTATGGATATAGCCAAATCTATTTCCGAAGGATTAGCCAGGAAAGTAATTGCAGCCGAGATTAATGGCGAGGTATGGGATGCTACAAGGCCCATAACAAAAGATGCAACGCTAAAACTACTCACATGGAACGATACGGACGGCAAAAAAACCTTCTGGCATTCTTCTGCCCACCTGATGGCCGAGGCTGTGGAGGCCACTTTCCCGGGTGTAAAATTTTGGGTAGGGCCACCCATCGATTCCGGTGGTTTTTATTATGACATGGATTTAGGGGATAGAAAACTTTCTGAAGAAGATTTGGTAGGCTTAGAAAAGAAAATGAACGAGCTGGCAAAAACCAACAGCTCCTATGTTAGAAAAGAAATGCCTAAGGCAGAGGCAATCGCTTATTTTTCCGAAAAAGGGGATGAGTATAAATTAGATTTATTAGAAAACTTAGAAGATGGTAATATTACTTTTTACACACAGGGTAATTTTACCGATTTGTGCCGTGGCCCACATATTCCGGCTACGGGTGTAATAAAAGCAATTAAGTTAACAAATATTGCAGGGGCTTATTGGAAAGGGAACGAAAAAAATAAAATGCTCACCCGTGTATATGGCATCACTTTTCCTAACCAAAAAGAATTGGATGAATACCTGGTAATGTTGGAAGAAGCCAAAAAGCGCGACCACCGAAAATTAGGCAAGGAGTTAGGTATTTTTACAATGGATGATGATGTAGGCCCAGGCCTGCCTTTATGGTTGCCCAACGGAACCATTGTAATTGAGGAATTAGAAAAGCTGGCTAAAGAAACCGAAGAAGCCGCAGGATATAAAAGAGTAGTAACACCTCATATTGCAAAAGAAAGCATGTACCTTACCAGTGGCCATCTCCCTTATTATGCCGATAGTATGTTTCCTCCAATGGAGTTAGATGGGGCTAAATACTATTTAAAAGCCATGAACTGCCCGCATCACCATAAAATATTTGATGCAGAACCTAAGAGTTATAAAGACCTTCCACTACGCCTTGCGGAATATGGCACCTGCTACCGTTATGAGCAAAGTGGCGAATTATTTGGTTTGATGCGGGTACGTTGTTTACACATGAACGATGCACATATTTATTGCTCCAAGGAAGATTTTGCTGCTGAGTTTAAGGCCGTAAATGATATGTATCTGAAATATTTTAAAATATTCGGTATTGAAAAATATGTAATGCGCCTTTCTTTGCATAACCCTGAAAATCTTGGAAAAAAATATGTAAACGAGCCTGCATTATGGAAACAAACTGAGGCCATGGTTCGTGATGTACTGATTCAAACTAATACGCCTTTTGTAGAAGTGCAGGATGAGGCTGCTTTTTACGGCCCCAAAATTGATGTGCAGATATGGAGTGCAATTGGCCGTGAGTTTACCTTAGCTACTAATCAGGTAGATTTTAACAGCGGCAATAAATTTAAACTCTCCTATACTAATCATAATAACGAACCGGAAGTACCACTAATTATTCACCGGGCACCATTGGGTACCCATGAAAGGTTTATTGGCTTTTTATTAGAACACTATGCCGGAAAATTCCCGGTATGGTTAGCCCCTTTACAAGTAAAAATTTTACCTATCAGCGATAAATTTATGGATTACTGCTTACAGGTGAAACAGCAACTTAAAAAAGCCGGTGTTAGGGTAGAGGTAGATGACCGCAACGAAAAAATAGGTAAAAAAATACGCGATACAGAATTGCTTAAAGTACCCTATATGTTGATTGTAGGCGAAAAAGAAATGAATGATAATATGGTTTCTGTTCGCAGACAGGGCAGGGGCGATGCAGGCACACAAGCGGTGGACGATTTTGTTAGTAGCATTCAATTAGAAATTGAGAATCGTACCAACGAATAAAAATTAAAATTAAAACCGCTTTGAGAATTTCAAAGTGGTTTTTTTAATTATGATGAATTTAGCTAACAATGTTTCCATTCAAAATATAAGGGGTGAAACAACAATGCCGTGTTTATTTAAAACAAAACATTGGCTGATAGCAAAATGCTTTGTACCGTTATTTTTTAAATAAGTGTAACCTACCCTTCTACCGCAAGGCTTATCTGTGGCGGCTTTTCGCTAAATCCAAGTTCTTTAACCTTAGGTTCTTCACCTTTCATTTTTAAAGTACCGTTATAAACACCACCCAGTTCTACAGTAAAAGAATTTACAAAAATATTTCCTTCAATATTGCCGGTACTTTTAATATGTAATTCCTTACAAGTTATGTCGCCAATTAATTTACCGTAAATAACTACTTCTGTGCTTTTAATGGTTCCTGTAACCACAGCTTTTTCGCCAAGGATTACACCCTGGTTTAATTCAATACTTCCTTCTACCTGTCCGTCAATTCTTATGGCACCTTCGCCTCGTATATCACCTTTTAACAATACGCTGTCAGCAATTACCGTATCAATTGGTAAATTAGTTACTATGCTAGCTTCTTTTTTGGTTTTGTTTGATTTGTTGAACATAGTTATTGTGTTATAAATATTTCAGGATTAATTCTAACATCATTTTTCATTACCTCATAGTGCAGGTGTGGGCCGGTACTTCTTCCGGTACTTCCTAATTTGCCAATTACATCGCCCAATTTTACCAGTTGACCGTTTTTTACGGAAATGGCTGACAAGTGCCCATATAGTGTTTTCAAATTATTTTTATGTTGAATGATTACACAGTTTCCATACCCCCCTTTAGTACCGGCAAAAGTAACCTTTCCTTCAGCTGTAGATTTAATGGGAGCACCGTAATCACCTTTAAAATCAATGCCTTTATGCCCCTCAATTGCCGAACCGCCAAAAGGGTTATACCGATAGCCAAACCTGGAAGTTATTTCTCCAAAGAACGGTTTTCCCATGGGAGTATTTTTAACAAGATCTTCCATTTTTGCTATATCCTTTGCATAAAATGCCGCAATCGAATTTAAATCGGCAATATCAAATTCTTCGGGGCCGCCGGCATTTTCAAGTTTCATCGTTTTTAAGCCTCTTTGCGTCATAAACAGGTTTATTTTTTGCATACTTTCATTTATCGATTTGAAAGATTTTTTAGCTTTTTCAATATCAATAGCATTTTTAATTTGATTGGCTCTGGCTAATTTTTCTTTATACATGGTAGTGTAGTATTTACTGGTATAATCAAAAATAAAAAGCCCGATGGTAACGCCTAAAATACCAAAAACGGAGATTGTGATAATTAGATATTTCTTCCAATTTAATAAAAAAATGGTAGGTATTTGAATAGTTTTACTATCCTTACCATTTGAACTGACAAATAACACGGAGGTTCTTTTTTTAAGCATACTGATGTATTGTTAAAAATAAAGAGAGTGAAAAAAGAAAAACAAGCCGCCCAAAACTAAGGAATTATTAGGAGTTTTTATAGTTTGTATAAAATTTACTGCATGGCAATTTTATAGTGAAAAACTATGAGAATAGAAAGATTTAGAATATCTTGCTCTATATTATCTAACAGGCTATGAAAATGTATTAGTAACTATGAAGTTGATTTTTTCTGTTTTGCTACTTGTAAGTTTGATTGCTTTCGCCAACAGTTTATTTGCTCAAAAATTAGATGCAGTGGCACTCGCAAAAATTGGAGAGCGATTAGTACAGGCGGAATTAAAAAATGCGGATGATGGTTATACTATTGATGACAGGTGTATTCGCAATGCAGAGGGTGATTTTCTCTCTTGCTATTCGGCAGAGAGTATAACAGACTGGGTTACTGATTTTAACGGGGATGGGTATGAGGATGCGGTATTTAATTTTTTGGATGAGGGATTAGGTGGTGGCGGAAATGCATTTGGTTTTGATTACAGAGTTGTTCTGTTAGATAGCGGTCATAATATAATTAACCAGTTTATTATTTTTGGCGGTGGTAAATTTTCATACGGACATCTAAGTATAGATAACATTGAGAATGGAAAAATTTATGCTACATATCAAGAAAATCTAATGTCCCGTTCTGCCGATGAAGGAACCGATAATTTAAAATCGGTTTCGTTAGTTTTTTATTTTGATGGAGATAAAATTGTAGAAGAGGGTTATGCTAAATGCCCGTTATCGGCTATGAAGGATAAGAAAATATTTAAAACCGATAGCGGTTTTAAAATTGATAAGCAGCTTGAAATGAATGATCAGTTTAACGAAGAATGCCGGGAACAGTTACAATTACCTGATGGTAGTTATTATGTGGCAATCCTTGACGGGTGTGAGGATTTGGAACTTTATTTTAGTCATAGAATTGAATATAATCCGGCCTTAGAAAAAAGTACGATTTTTATGAAAGAACGGTTATTGGAGGAACTGGTTTTCTTAAAAGAAAATACAATTTTTAAAACAATTATCAATAACGCTTACGTAAAACTTAAAAAGTATAATACCGCACAAATAAAAGTTGATAGTAATGGCGGTACGGCTTTACATTTTACATTACCGGATGGTTGGAAGTCGCATTTGTTTTTATCAGGTAATAAAGAGCAGGGGAGTTTTATTACGATTCGTATTGAAAAACCTAAATATGCAGGCCAGATGGACTTTTGGGAAAGTATGGAAAGCAAGAAAAAATTAAAATGAGTTTTGGAACAATCCCTATCGTAACTATGAAGAACAGAAATCAATTATTTGTATTTTTTTTAATATTTGGATGTATGCTGTTTGTAGGGTGCGGAAACGGCAATCGACATCCAGCAGAAAATGTACAAGTGCTACTGATGCAAGAGGATACCGTTTTAAAGCAGTCCGAATATATGGCAGGCAGCGTTGCAGATAGTACGTCATTACTTCAGCTTACAAAGAAATTATATGAGTGGGAAGAGGCTTCGGGGTACATTGGTGATTTTTCTCCATTACAACACGAAAAAACCGATACCATTTATGCGGGCTTGAATATGGCACAGCATCAACAACGTATGCAGGAATTAAAGGCCACAGGCTTTTTTTCTGAAAGCTTTCTTAATAATTATAATAAAATAGCAGTTACTATCAATAACGGAATGACAGCAGGAACCATTCGTTGGAATGTAGGAGAGTTGCCGCCTTTTGGAAACGGTGCTAACCCATGGTGTAATTGTCAGGATGTACCTGACAGGTTTTTAGATAAAATCCGGATCAGGAACCTGACATTTAAAAAAGATACAGCTGCATATAGGTGGAGTTGGGGGAATGGTGGTGGCGGCTTAATTAAAGCCATCAGAGAAAATGATGAATGGACGATATTGTATTTAGATGGGTTCAACTTTGATTCTTTTCTAAGTGCCATACAATATGCGAGCAGTTTTGCCGGGACATGGGAAAATAATATGGTTTATATGAATGTTGGAGATTCCTCACTCGTGTTTTTTTATCATGGGCAATGTGCTTACGAATATCCTGTACATAAACTCAGTAATACCGAATTTGAACTAATTTGGTCGAATGATATGGACTGCAAATTTGATAACGGGGTGAGAGAAAAATTCGGCTTAAAAAATACGCCCGTAATCGGAAAACCATTTGCAAAATTTACATTACGCAATCATGTGTTGTATGCCGATTATTATTATAAAGAATGGGTAGCCGCTTATGCTAAACAAATTCAGGAAGATGTGTTTACGCCCGAGTATCATTGGAAAACCTATGTGTATTAGTTTATACAATAATAGACGCAGATAACACATGATTTTTTTGATGTACATTGATAATCATCTACGACAATCTGATTGAGCTGTGTCATCTGTCATCTGCGTTTCTTACATTGTATTGAAAAAGTGATTTACAAAATCGCCAAAGCTTCTTTTAGCAATTTTATTTTTTCCTCGGCATCGGCTTTTTTTCTTCTTTCTGTTTCTACTACTTCGGGTTTTGCATTTTGAACAAATTTTTGGTTGTTCAATTTTTTTTCAACAGAAATTAAAAAGCCTTCAAAATAAGCAAGGTCTTTTTCCATTTGCTCTTTTTGCGCACTGGTGTCTAATGCTGTTTTTGGTTGAATGTATAGTTTGTCCGTACCCACTAATACATTGATACACTGTTCTACTAATGTTTCAGTAAACTTAAGCGTTTCAATATTTACCTGCTTTTTTAAAATAGCTGCAATGGCATCATAGTTCTCTTGTTGCGCCGTTTGTATAAACAAATCAACGGTTTCCTTTGATTTGATATTATTTTTAATCCTTGCATCACGAATGGCAGAAATACTTTGCTTTAATAATTCGCCTTGAGCTAATATTATATCATCAAAACCTTCAATAGTACTAAACTGTTTTACACTCAGGCTGCCGTTTGCTTCATTTAATAAGGCATGAATTTCTTCCGTAACAAAGGGCATGTAGGGGTGTAACAGTTGCATCAGTTCTTCAAAGAAGAAAACTGTTTTTTTATATACTTCAGGGTTTACGGGTTGTTCAAATCCCGGTTTTGCCCATTCTAAATACCAGGAGCAAAAATCATCCCAAATAAGGGAGTATAAAACTTTTAAGGCTTCGCTTAATTTAAATTGTTGGTGCAGCCGGGCAATTTCTTCTTTGGCCTGATTTAAACGGTTGTAGAACCAGTTAGTTGCAAAACTGCTATTGCTTTGTGTAGTAGCGGCAGTATCTAATTTGCCTTCCCACATTTTTACCAGCTTCAGGGCATTCCACATTTTATTATTAAAATTGCGGCCTTGTTCTAATGAGCTTTCATCAAATAATAAATCGTTACCGGCTGGCGATGAAATCATAATACCAAAACGAACTGCATCGGCACCATAACTATCAATTAGTTTTAATAAATCGGGTGAGTTCCCTAATTGTTTCGACATCTTTCTTCCCTGATTATCGCGAACCATACCCGTAAAATACACATCATGGAAAGGAATTTCTTTTTCAAATTCAAAGCCTGCCATTACCATACGGGCTACCCAAAAGAAGATGATGTCCTGCCCGGTAACCAATACCGAAGTAGGGTAGTAATATTTAATATCTTCATTGCCGGGGTGGGTTATGCCATGAAACACTTCGCTCGGCCATAACCAACTAGAAAACCATGTATCTAAAACGTCGTTGTCTTGCTTTAAATCGTCAATAGCAATATTTATATTTTGTTCTTGTAGTTTTTCAAACGCTTCTTCTTTTGTTTGCCCTACCACACAAATACCATCGGGCGTGTACCATGCCGGTATTTGCTGCCCCCACCAAAGTTGGCGGCTGATGCACCAGTCCTTTACATTCTCTAACCAATGTTTATATGTAGCCAAAAATCTGTCGCCGGGGTGTATTTTAATATCTCCATCTACAACGGCTTTTAATGCAGGTGCTGCCAGATCTTTCATTTTTAAAAACCATTGCGTAGAAATTTTAGGTTCTACCACAGCATTACTTCTTTGTGAAAAACCGTTTTTATTAATGATGTCTTCTGTTTTAATCAGATTACCGGAAACAATAAGGTCATCGGCTATGAGTTTTCTTACTTCAAAACGCTCTTTGCCAATATATAATGTAGCAGCTTCGCTTAAAGTGCCGTCATCATTCAATGTGTCAATTACTTCAAGGTTATGTTTCAGCCCAATGTTATAGTCGTTAATATCATGTGCCGGTGTAATTTTTAAAGCTCCGGTACCAAATTCTTTATCAACATAGTCATCAAAAATAATAGGTATCCTTCTGTTGATAAGCGGTACAAAAGCATAAGCCCCTTGCAAATGTTTGTATCTATCATCTTCAGGGTTTACACAAATAGCAGTATCGCCCAAAATTGTTTCGGGGCGCGTAGTGGCAATGGTTATAAATCCGTCCTGCCCATCCAATTTATATTGTATATAGTATAGTTTACTATTTACTTCACGGTATTCTACTTCCTCATCGCTCAAAGCAGTTTTAGCTACAGGGTCCCAGTTAATCATTCTGGCACCACGGTATATAAGTCCTTTATTATAAAGATTAACAAATACTTTAATAACGGCTTTGTAATAATGGTCGTCCATCGTAAAGGTTACCCTATCCCAATCTACACTACAGCCTAATTTTTCTATTTGGTTGTAAATAATGCCGCCATATTTTTCTTTCCATTCAAAAGCGTATTCTAAAAATTGCTCACGGGTAAGCGTATTTTTATCAATGCCTTTTTCTTCTTTTAACATCTGTACCACTTTGGCTTCTGTTGCAATAGAGGCGTGGTCGCTTCCAGGAACCCAACAGGCGTTAAAACCGCTCATTCTGGCACGACGCACCAAAATATCCTGTACCGTTTCGTTAAGGGTATGCCCCATGTGTAACACACCTGTAACATTGGGTGGTGGTATTACTACGGTGAACGGCTCTCTGTTATCGGGAGTGCTTTTAAAATATCCTTTTTCTTTCCAGTGTGCAGCCCATTTCTCCTCAATAGCCGCAGGTTCAAAGTTTTTCGTCAATTCCATAAGGGTGCAAATTTACGTATTGTATTACGAATAATTTGTAAATTTGAATTACTAAGATTTCTAAACTTTAAAAACACCATTATGACCAAACCTACATTAACCCATCAAGACTTTATAGATGCCGCAGCTCTTTTAAACTGTTCTGTAGCAGCTATTCAGGCAGTAGCTGAAGTAGAAAGCAGTGGTGCCGGATTTTTAGATACCGGAGAGCCTAAAATTTTATTTGAGCGGCATATTTTTTCTTCCAGAACAAACAGGTTGTACGATAATACCAACCCGGGAGTATCTAATCGCATAGCAGGCGGCTATGGAAAGTATAATGCCCAGCATAAGCGGTTGCAAGAAGCGGTGGTATTAGACAGGAACGCCGCTTTGATGTCTGCAAGTTGGGGAAAATTTCAAATTATGGGATTTAATTATGCTTTGGCAGGATTTAATTCCTTGCAGGAATTTGTAAATGCCATGTTTCGTTCAGAACGAGATCATTTGATAGCATTTATCCATTATATAAAAAATGTTTTTTTAGATGATGAATTAAGAGAAATGCGTTGGGCAGATTTTGCCAGAAAGTACAACGGACCGGCCTATCAAAAAAATAAATACGATACTAAGTTGGCTGCCGCTTACAGTAAATTTGCCGGCTCATCTCGTTCTTTGAAGACAACCGGATTAAGGGCTGTTAAAAAAACGTCTGATAATCCTGAAAGACTGTTCAAAAGAATTAAAAAAAGAGCTATGGCAGATATGCCTAATTATTTTTAGTTAGTGGTTTGTATAGAAGATGCATCAAGAATTTTGGCTTTTGTAGGAAAATTAGTTGCGGATAAATAGATTTCCTGCCGGGTATAGTGTCTGCTTTAATCCTTGTCAAATTTCGAGATTGAAATGAATAATATTCTCTTAACTTTGGCGAACTAAAGAAGTAAACCAAAACTTTTTTGCTGCTATTATGTCCTTTTCCCAAAATCGGGAATACCATATAATGCAAAAAGCTGTATTGGGGTATTTCTTACACTCAATTTAAAACCAAAATTATAAGCTTGCATGAAAAGGAATTTTTACATTATCTACCTATCTGTATTTACGTTATTCGCAAATTGTAGTAAGAATAGCGAAAAACCAACTGACAATAATTTACAGCTTGACGAAAGTTTTGTACCGGCTTCAATTAAGGCTAACTATAATTTAGTTTGGCAGGATGAATTTGACGGGGCTACTCTAAATCTTTCAAAATGGAATTACCGTGCCGATGGCCAGCAAAGAACCATTGGCTGGAATAACAGAAGCAACGTGTCTTTAAATAATAAAGGGCAATTGGAAATTAAGGTTACAAAAGATGTAAGTAGCGGAAAGTATTATACCGGCATGATTAGTACCGATGGAATATTTATGCCTAAATACGGTTACTTTGAGTGCAGGGCAAAAATGCCGGGAACCATCGGCCCGCATAGTGCTTTTTGGCTACAGTCTAACAGCGTGGGTAAAACCCTTAATCCGGAAGTAGATGGTACAGAAATAGATATTTTTGAATACCACCGGAAAGCACCTACCACCGTTCATTTGAACTTACACTGGAACGGCTATGGTGTAAATCATCAAAACGAAGGAAGGCAAATTAATCATCCATCAATTGGTAGCGGTTACCATGTTTTTGGGTTAGAATGGACGGATACCGAATATGTATTTTATGTGGATGGAGTTGAAAAATGGCGCACCGGCACGGCTTTATCCAAAAGAGCTGAATACATCATCCTTTCAACCGAAGTTACCGGGTTTGGTGGCGATCCGGCTTTAGGCACATATCCTGATATTACCAGTTTTGATTATGTACGCGTTTATCAAAAAAAGTAATACCATTAGGGTAAATAAAGTTGATGAAAATAAAAAAGCAGCTACATTATTGTAACTGCTTTTCTTTTTGTGGGAGTTACTGGATTCGAACCAGTGACCCTCTGCTTGTAAGGCAGATGCTCTAAACCAACTGAGCTAAACTCCCCTTCAAAAACGGAGTGCAAAAATAGGGATATAGCTATTAACAACAAATTTTTTTTTGAAATATTTTTTGCATCTTGCAATATGGCTAATACCTATTGCGATTTTGTAAAGAATAAAGGAAAGGGAACCGTTCATCAGGCATATCATGACCATGAATACGGCTTCCCGCTAAAAAATGATAACGAACTTTTTGCCAGGTTGGTACTTGAAATTAATCAGGCAGGATTAAGTTGGGAAACAATCCTAAAAAAGAAGGATAATTTTTTTAAGGCTTACGACAATTTTGATATACAAAAAGTAAGCCGGTATAATCAAAAAAAGTTTGAGGATTTAATGCAGGATGCCGGCATTATTAGGAACCGGCTTAAAATAAATGCTGCAATAGAAAATGCTAAAACAATTGTTTTACTCCAAAAAGAATACGGCTCGTTTAAGAATTGGTTAGATGCACATCACCCAAAATCAAGGGAGGAATGGACAAAATTATTTAAGAAAACTTTCCGTTTTACCGGAGGAGAAATTGTAAACGAATTTTTAATGAGTACCGGTTATTTGCCGGGTAGCCATAGTAATAATTGCCCTATTTATAAAAAAATCCTTCAGGCTAATCCGGCCTGGGCTACTGTAAAGCCTTAGTTTTTTATCATTTCAATTACCCACAAACCTCTAAGTTCCTCAGGCTGGTAACCTATGGCAGCGTCTGATGGATATAACTTGTTAAGTGCTGATAGCGTACTACTGGCAATACTTTGTTTATCTCCATGACATTGCATGCACATCGTATTCGTAACAATGGGGTAATAGCCAACTATAGTATCCTTCTTTTCATGCAATTGTGGTTGCGGTTTTTGCCCGGAGGCTAAAAGGCTTTTTAGCTGTTGAATATATTGTAACTCTTCGGCATTGGCTTTGTTATTGGGGTTCCTAGGTTTATCTGTTACACGTTTAATAATCGTTTTGTGCTGCGTTGCCATACTGTCTGTTAAGGGAATGGCACGGGTGTTACAAAATTGGATGGCATAAACTGTACCATGTTCATTAATAGCCCCGGTTAGGTTTTTTATAAGAATATCGCCGGTTTGCATGGCCGCTTCTTTGCCTCGTTGTAAGTATTTGTTATAACTAACAGTATCCGCCAGCGTATTATCTGCCTCGCTTTTTGTTGTATTAGATTCGTTATTTCCGCAACTTATCCATAAGAGTGTTGTTAAAAAAATAAAGATGATATATGCCGGTTTCATTATTATATAAATTTTACATTAAAATTACGAAAGTGAAAACTCATATACTATCGCTAAAAGGCGATACCTCCGATTACAAATAAAATAATAAAGCAGCTATCATGCAGGCATCACGCTTTTATGTACTGTATTACTTAGCTTCAATTCGGTAGTTGCAGTATTCCATAAAGCAAATCCGCCGGAAAGATTATATACTTCTTCATACCCATTTTGCCTTAATATTCTTTGCGCCAAATATCCTCTTAATCCAATTTCGCAGAAAACGTATAATTTTTTATTATGGGGTATTTCTGCAAGTCTTTGTCGCAACTCATCTACCGGAATATTAATAGCACCGGGAATTGTTTTGTTTTGATGTTCTTCTACAGTGCGTACATCAAGTAATAGGCTATCGGTATTAAAACTGTTTTGTAAAAACTCATCCCAATAGACGGCTTTATAAATGCCTTGCAGTAAATTTTCGGCAACAAAGCCTGCCATATTTACGGGGTCTTTGGCAGATGAATAGGGTGGGGCATAAGCGTGTTCAATTTCTGTTAAATCGTAAATAGTACCTCCCATTTGTATGAGCGTAGCAAATATATCAATCCGTTTATCCACGCCGTCAATTCCTGCAACCTGTGCTCCCAGCAGCTTGCCATCTTGTGGCGAAAAGGTAATTTGTATGGTTAATTGATTGGCACCCGGGTAATATCCTGCATGAGATGAGGAACGGGTGGTAGATACCAAATGAGGAATATTAAAATGTTTTAAATGCTTTTCTGCCATACCGGTTGCACCTACTGTGTAGTCGAATATTTTTACAATGGCTGTGTTGATAGCACCTTTATATACTTGCCGATTGCCCAAAACAATATTGTCGGCACAAATGCGCCCTTGTTTATTTGCTGGCCCGGCAAGGTAAGTGTTAAGCGGTCTGCCAATGATGGGGTTTTCAAATTCAATAGCATCGCCAACGGCATAAATATCAGGGTCGGAAGTTTGCAGGTATTCGTTTACCCAAATTCCTTTAGCTTTTCCGATTTGTAAACCTGCGTCTTCTGCCAATCTGGTATCGGGGCGTACACCAATGGATAAAATAACTATATCGGCGGCTTCGCTGCTTCCGTCATTAAATTTAACTAAAAGGCCGGTGTCGGTTTTTTCAAATCCACTTACAGTAGTGTTTAATAATAGTTTCACACCTTTTGAACGGATATGTTGCTGTACGATAGCTGCTATGGGAAAATCTACCGGAGCCATTACTTGTTTAGCCATTTCAACAATTGTTACTTTCATGCCCAGGTGGTGTAAGTTTTCGGCCATTTCAAGGCCAATAAAACCACCGCCAATAACTACGGCTTTGCCTTTGGGTTTTTGCTGGGCGTAACTTTTGATATGATCGGTATCGGGTACATTTCTTAATGTAAATATTCCGGGAATGTCTATTCCCGGTAAAGGCGGACGTAAAGGTTCTGCCCCTGGCGATAAAACTAACTTATCATAACTTTCATTGTACTGTTCACCAGTTAATAAATTTTTAGCTGTTACTATTTTGTTAGTGTTGTCTATTTTGATGATTTCAGTACTGATTCTTACATCAATATTAAAACGATTTTTAAAACCTGTTGCAGTTTGTACAAATAGTTTATCTCTGTCTTTAATTACATCGCCTATATAGTATGGGAGCCCACAATTAGCATAGGATACATAGGCACCTTTTTCAAACATAATGATGGCTGCATGCTCATCCATCCTTCTTAACCTTGCAGCAGTGCTGGCACCGCCGGCCACACCACCAATAATAACGTATTTCATTTTGTGTTAAATCTTTATAAAATAATCTGTATCTAATTTTAATAGCTGTTTGTAATTACGCTACGGCAATAGCGTAGGATGTGTAATGAATGAGATTGATTGTAAATCTTATGGTTATTTTACTTCTTCATATTCTATGTCATCAACATTTTTTTTCGTTGTATTTATTTTTGATGCAGGTATGCCACATCCGGCTGTACCACAACATCCGGTATTAGTAAAAGCTTGAAATAATAGCAGTCCTCCTAAAAGCCCTGCACCCCAAAATTTGGTTTGCCATGCCTGTATTAAAAGTGTAATACCAAGCACTAACCTGATTATCCTCATCCAATTCCATCCACTTAAAAAAGTATTGAACATGTAGTAGTAATTTACTGGCAAAATTAAAAACCAATCGTTTTCTTTTTTGTGATTATTATCACATTATTGTTTTTTTTAACAGCAGTAAAACAGGGGTGTTTTTTGGAACTGTACCGGCAGCATTATTCGTTTAGCAGTCCGGTAATAAATTTTTCAAAATCCTTATTACCGTAATCGGCCACACCTGCGTGCCGATAAACCATATTCCCTTTTTTGTTTAATACAATGGTAGTGGGCAGCGTGCTGTTAAACCAATCTTTGGGAATGGCTTTATTTGAAATATGAACCGGTAAAGAATACCCTTTTTGTTGCATAAATTCTTCCGACTTTAGAAAATTATTATCTGCATCAATAAGTAAGAAAGAAATATTGGGGTTGCTTTTATATTGATTATATAATTTGTTAACAGAAGGCATTTCTGCAATGCAGGGCGGGCACCAGGTTGCCCAAATATTGATGAAAACGACCTTGCCTTTTATTGAACTGCTATCAACAATAAGCCCTGAAGAATTTGCAAAAGATATATCCCAGTTACGCTTCGTATTTACATTGTTGTCAACTTTGTTAACGCTTGGTTGAAACAACCCCACTTTCATCAACCCTTGTAATACAACAGCTTTAAAGTTGGGAAACAATAGCATGCCTGCGGCAAATAGTATAAGTATCGTTGTAATAATATTGGAAGCCGAGAACAGTTTCTTTTTTTTATCCTCTTGTTGCATATGTTTAGTTTTTAGAGCTCGTAATATGGCTAATTGACAGTTGTTTTTTGGTAATAAATGTTACCCAAGTTATTTTAATTTTTCAATAAATTTTCTGTTGAGTGATATTTTTCCTGTCTGTTCTAATTTTTTCAGCAGCCTCGATATAACTTCTCGCGAGGTATTCATATCGTTGGCAATTTCCTGGTGCGTTAGTTCTATGCTGTTAGTGCCAAGGCTTTTAAATTGATTCTCAAGATAGCTTTCTAATCGCTCATCCATATTTTTAAAAACTACTCTGTCAAAAACCTCCAACATTTCTTCAAATCGGTAACGATAGGTTTCAATTACAAAATTGTACCAGTCCTGATAGTGTTTCATCAGCATATCGGTATATTGAATGGGGATCATGATAATGGTGCTATCCTCAATAGCCTTAGCTGTAATTTCGCTGGTTCTTTGTCTGGAGGCACAAAGCATGGAAAGCGCACACGCATTACCCCCTTCAAGATAATACATGAAAATTTCATCTCCTGATTCGCTTTGGCGGTAAATTTTTACTAAGCCGTCCACTACTAATGCGGTATGTTTTAAATATTGCCCGGCTTGTATTATGGATTCTCCTTTAGCTACCTGTTTTGTACTGCTGATGGATGCCAGCAGTTCTTTTAACTCACCGTTAAACGATGGGAATTTTTGTTCTAAAAACTCGTAAATTTCTTTATTAAATGTTTGTGGCATGCACCAAAGCTAAGCTATTATTTGGTTTATAGCTTTATGGTTCATGGTTCATGGTTCTCTTTTCATTACTTCAAGTACTCCATCATCTCCAATTGATAGGCTTTGGCTTTGGCTTCGGCAGCTGCAGCAAAATCTTCGTCCTGCGAAGCATAAATAATATCGCGGCTTACATTTACCAAAATACCTCCATCATTAGTCATGGCTTTTTCCGAAATATCTTTCAGGCTTCCGCCCTGGGCTCCCACACCTGGTACTAATAAAAAATGGTTGGGAATAATCTCTCTGATTTTAACGAAGGAGTCGGCCTGAGTAGCCCCCACAACGAACATTAAGTTATCCGTATTGCCCCAGGTAGCAACCTTATGCAATACGGTTTCATATAACAATTGATTACCGCAGGGTTGTAGTTCAAAGTCTTTGGCACCTTTGTTTGATGTTAATCCTAATACGATGGCCCATTTGCCATTGTACTGTAAAAAAGGTGAAACACTGTCGCTGCCCATATAAGGTGCTACAGTAACGGCATCAAAGGGGAGGGTTTCAAAAAAAGCCTTTGCGTATTGGGTAGAGGTGTTGCCGATATCGCCTCGTTTGGCATCAGCAATTTTAAAATGATTGTTGCCAATATAGTCAACCGTTTTTTCTAATGCCTGCCATCCTTTCACCCCTAAGGCTTCATAAAAAGCTGTATTTATTTTGTAGGATACGCAATAGTCTTTAGTAGCATCAATAATAGCTTTGTTAAAGTTGAAAACCGGATCGTCTTCCTGTAATAAGTGCGATGGTATTTTTGCAATATCAGTATCTAACCCCACACATAAGTATGACTTTTTTTGTTGTATTTGCGCTACCAGTTCTTTGCGTGTCATAAAAATAATTCACGGTTTAAAATAAATTATGCCTCAGCATAAGCTTCTGTTGGTTCGCAGGTGCAAATCAAATTTCTGTCACCAAGTGTATTATTCACTCTGGCAACTGATGGCCAAACTTTATTAGTGGTAATATACGGTAAAGGAAATGCCGCCTGTTGCCTGCTGTAAGGGTGTAACCATTCATCGGCAGTTACCATTTGTTGTGTATGCGGAGCATTTTTTAAAGGATTATCTTTTATGTCTGCTTGCCCTTCTTCAATTGCTTTTATTTCTTCTCTTATGCTGATGAGTGCATCACAAAAACGATCCAGTTCTGCCTTGTCTTCACTTTCTGTAGGTTCAATCATAATGGTGCCGGGAACGGGAAAACTCATGGTAGGAGCATGAAACCCGTAATCCATCAGTCTTTTGGCTACATCTTCTGCTTCAATTTGTGCCGATTTTTTAAAAGGCCGTAAGTCAACAATAAATTCATGAGCACATAATCCGTTGTCGTTGGTATATAAAATATCAAAATGGCCGTCCAGTTTTGCGCGCATATAATTGGCATTCAAAATAGCATATTCAGTAGCCGCTTTTAACCCTGTAGCACCCAACATCCTAATATAGGCATAAGAAATTAACAGGATGGATGCTGACCCATAAGGTGCCGCCGAAACAGCCGTTCCGTTACCTTTTTCAGATGGGAATAATCCGGCTACGTGTCCCGGTAAATATGTTGCCAGATGCTCTTTAACGCAAATGGGTCCTACGCCCGGTCCGCCACCACCATGCGGAATGGCAAATGTTTTATGCAGGTTTAAGTGGCAAACATCAGCACCAATAAGACCTGGTGCCGTAAGGCCAACCTGGGCATTCATATTGGCTCCATCCATATACACCTGCCCACCGTTATTATGAATTATTTGATTGATATCTTTCACGGTTTCTTCATATACGCCATATGTGCTGGGGTAGGTAATCATAATGCCAGCAAGATTTTCACTGTGAAGCATTGCTTTGGCTTTAAGGTCTTCAACATCAATATAGCCATTCTCCAATGCTTTTACTACCACCACTTTCATACCGGCCATTACAGCACTGGCAGGATTGGTGCCATGGGCAGAAATGGGGATGAGCATGATATTACGGTGCGGATTGCCCTGTGCCTGATGGTAGGCTTTTATAGTTAGTAAACCTGCATACTCTCCTTGCGCACCACTATTGGGTTGCAGACTACAGGCATCTAAAGCCGTTATTTTACATAAATAATTACCAAGTTCTCTTACTATTTGTGCGTAGCCCTCTGTTTGCAGAGCCGGAGCAAACGGGTGCATATTACTCCAGTGGTTCCAACTAAGCGGAATCATTTCGGTAGCTGCATTCAATTTCATGGTACAGCTGCCCAAAGATATCATGGAGGTATTTAAAGAAAGATCTTTATTTTCTAAATATTTGATGTAACGCATCATTTGGCTTTCGCTACGATGTGCGTTAAAAACAGCCTGCGTTAAAAAGGTTGATGTTCTTGTTAAAGAGCTTGGAATACTGTTTAAAACCGGAGCGGCTTCAATGGTAAAAGCTACGGGATCGGTATCGTTTTCAAAACAATTAATAAGGTCGTATAAATCCTCGGGAATGGTTGTTTCATCAATTGAAATGCCGATGTGCTGCTCATCAATATACCTTAAATTGATTTTTTGATTTTCAGCTTTTTGTTTGATGGCGGCCAGTTGGTTTGTTTTTATAACCAGCGTGTCGAAATAATTTTCTGATACCAACTCAAACCCTCTTTGTTTTATTTGTTCTGCAACAATAGATGTGAAAGTGGTAATTCTTTCGGCAATGGCTTTCAACCCTTCAGGCCCGTGATAAACCGCATACATGGCTGCCATATTAGCCAATAATGCCTGTGCCGTACAAATATTAGAAGTAGCTTTTTCTCTCTTAATATGCTGCTCCCGGGTTTGTAGTGCCATGCGCAAAGCGCGATTCCCGTTTGCATCTACACTTACGCCAATAATTCTACCGGGAATGGTGCGTTTAAATTCGTCTTTGGCCGACATAAAACCTGCATGGGGACCCCCAAAACCTATGGGAACACCTAAACGCTGTGCCGATCCAACAGCCACATCGGCGCCCAGCTCTCCGGGTGGCGTTAGGAGGGTTAATGCTAACAGATCGGTTGCCATTACTACAAAGCCTCCGGCCTCATGAACCCCATTAATAAAATTGCGATAATCTTCTATACTTCCGTTGCTGTTAGGATATTGCACTAATGCGCCAAAATAAGTCTCATCAATAGCTGCGGTTTGATAATCGCCGGAAATGATTTCTATCCCGAAGGGTAATGCTCTTGTTTTGATAACGTCGATGGTTTGCGGAAAGGTGGCGGCATCAACAAAAAAACGGGGTCTTTCTATTTGCTCCTGCTTGTTTTTCATATTGAAAAACATAAGCATGGCTTCTGCTGCGGCTGTAGCCTCGTCTAACAATGAGGCATTAGAAAGCGGTAGTGCAGTAAGATCGCAAACCATTGTTTGATAATTCAGTAAACTTTCTAAGCGGCCCTGCGAAATTTCTGCCTGATAGGGGGTGTATTGTGTGTACCAACCCGGATTTTCAAAAATATTACGCAGGATAACCGAAGGGACAATTGTACCATAGTACCCCTGCCCGATATAGTTGGTAAATATCTTATTTTTTAAAGAAATATTTTTTATATGACGCAGGTATTCATTCTCGTTCATGGCAAAGGGAACTTGTAGGCGTTCCTGCATCCTTATTTGTGGCGGTACAGTTTGATTCACTAAAGCCTCAACGCTTTCAAAACCAGTGGTTTCAAGCATTTGACGGGTCTCTATATCATTAGGGCCGATATGCCTTTTTCTAAATTCTTTTGATTGCGATTCTAAGATATCCATATTAAAGTATATAGCATTATAAGTTGGGAATTTGCAAAGGTAACACCCATCTGCGCAATTTCAAAATGTTGTATGGGATTGGGGATAACGGGTGCAGATGTTGCGCTTATCGATTGAGCAAATGACGGTTCGGTAGGGTGGGTGGATTTTAGTTTGGCGATGGTTATGGGCGGAACCCTACACAACCTAATTATTGTTCAATAAAACCTAAAAATAATTAGCTCTTTATTTGGTTTTTTACACAGTTCATGTTAGCGGCAGTTATGAATCATTGAAAGTACTATAATTTAATGATTTTGCTAAGCCTTCAATTCCAGGAAAGAGAATCTCAGAGTTAATGTTCATTTCTCTTAAATTTCTTAAAATCTGTCTATGTATTTCTTTTGGGATATTAATTTTGATTATGGAAAATCGACTTTGTTTATATGAGTCAGAGTTTTTAATTAGGTGTCTAAAGTCCCAAAATAATTTCGGAGTTTTTACGAAAGATAACAAGCTTTCCATAAAAGACACTTGTATGTTTGTCGGCATAACAAATAAGCCTTGTTGTCTGTAAATCCTTTCGTTACTATTCTTCGGTCTAATTATTAATAATTGCTTTTCGGTGGATGTATATGATTTTTCTATTTTTTGATTTGCACGTTCCAACGCAAATTTGTCAAGTTCCTGATGAGATACGGTGTTAGTAGAATTCTTTTCTCTATACAATGAAATCGCATATGAACCATTGTTGTAATTATTTACTGCCCATACACAAGCGTCAGTAGAACTGT
>JBKEEB010000088.1:0-6957 GCA_047975735.1 Niabella sp. | reverse complement strand
TGCCCATGCATGGCAAGCTGAGCAATGAGCTTAGAGACATGCTGCGGTGTAAAAAACTCACCACCAGACTTCCCCGCATTTTTAGCATAGTTAGAAATAAGAAACTCGTAAGCATCGCCAAATAGATCAATTTGATTGTCGTTAAACGCACCAAACTCTAGCCCTGCTACACCCTTAAGCACCGCTGCCAAACGTGTATTTTTATCTTTAACTGTATTGCCAAGCCGATTGCTAGTGGTATCAAAGTCAGCAAACAAGCCTTTAATATCTTCCTCTGAAGGATAACCGCTAGCAGAGGCTTCGATATTGTTAAAAATTTCAGCTAAATCAGTATTTAAATTTTCATTATCATTGGCAGTTGCAACAATATTAGTAAATAATTGACTAGGATAAATAAAGTACCCTTTGGTTTTAATAGCATCTTCTTTTATCTCTGCTGTGATGATATCATCAGGCAGCTGAGCATAATGGATGCTTTCATCTCCGGCCTCAATATAACTCGCAAAATTCTCACTAATAAAGCGGTAAAATAAAGTGCCAAGCACATATTGCTTAAAATCCCAGCCATCTACAGAACCGCGAACATCATTAGCAATTTGCCAAATTTGGCGCTGTAGCGTAGCGCGCTGCTGTGTGCTTGTCATTTTTTATCCCTCTTTTATTTTATTTCCTAAGATATCAATAGATAAGTTTATAACATAATTTTGATTTTCAAAAATAAATATTATAATTGTAGTCAACAACAAAAAGCTCCGTTGTTAGAATAAGGCTTTTGGATAATGGTTTTAAATAACTGTTCCTTTAGGCATTTAACTATTTTATCTAAGATTACTCTAAATGAGAAGTGACTTGGCTGAGTTGTTGAATGTTTAATATATTTTTTTGAAACTCTTTTGGTGATATTCCAAAAAATTTATGGATATGCCGAGAAAAATTACGATAATTTGTATATCCAGCTTCAATAAGAATATCAGAGAGTTGGCTAGCTGGGTTTTTTAAAATAGCGTTCATGACAAGAATAAGTTTTTGCAATTGAATATACTGATAAAGTGTAATATGCAGATGTTTTAAAAAATAGCGTTGGATTGTTTTGTTATTCAGGCCAGCTTTTGTTAATTCAGCAGAGATTTCGCTAATAGGCAAATCAATATGTTTACGAGTAAAAGTAATAACATTACTCAAATTTTCCAACTGTTTAATGCTGTCTTTTAAGTTTTTTTTATGAACCTGATAACCTTCTGTATTGTCTCTTAGTAACATAATTGTAATTTGTAAAAAAAGTGAGAACATAGAAGATGATGTATAATCATCAAAATGCAAAGAATGTTCGTATTCAATCCGATAAACAATAGATAAAGTTTGCAATAAATTTTCAGAAGAGATTCTTAAACTATTTTTGTTTTTACTTAAGGTCTTTAATTTACTTAAAATATTTTCGACCTCTGGAAAGTATGAATAAAAATATTCGGCATTAAACACAACATTAAACAATCCTAAATTATGTGTACAAACATAAGCATGAGGGTGCTCTGTGCCCACAAATATTGCATCACCTGGAGTAAGCAGCTGAAAGCTATTTCTGTGATAATGAACGGACAAACCTTGGCGAATGATTGCAAATTCTTCAAAACCAGCATGTTTATGCATGCGATAAACAGGATGCGGGTTCCACCATTCAATAATAACAGGAGCCTTAGGTGCGGAAGAAAAAACTTCCTCACGGTAAAGTTTTTTAGGCGCGAGTTTTAAAAAATCATCAAAATTAAACATAACAAAAAAATATCATAATAGACATATATAGACAATAAAAATTGTTATTTGTCTAAAGTGAAGTTTACATCCTTTTTTTAAATGCTAGTCTATTAGTGTGCTTAATCTTAAGCTAGTTTAAAAATATAAGATTTACTAGGGAGTTCAAAATGAAAAAATTATTATTATCAACATTAATTGCAACAACTTTTATGGGTACAGCTTATGCAGCAGACCCAATTAAAGTGGGTGTTTCGTTTCAAGAGATGAATAACGAATATTTTGTTGTTATGAATGAAGCTCTACAAGAAGCTGTTAACTCTATTGGTGGTGAATTATACGTGACCGATGCGGCTCATGATGTTGTTAAACAATTTAATGATGTTGAAGATTTAGTTAGCCGCGATATTGATATACTTATTTTAAACCCAACCGATACAGAAGGCGTTAGAAACGCCGTTGAATATGCAAAAAAAGCAGGGGTAGTTGTTGTTTCGGTTGATGCACAAGCTGCAGGCCCGCTTGATGCTTTTGTTGGTTCTAAAAATTACGATGCTGGCCTTCTTTCTTGCACAGCTTTAGCTAAAGAAATTGGCGAAAAAGGTGATGTCGCAATTTTAGATGGTATTCCTGTTGTGCCAATTCTAGAGCGGGTTCGCGGATGTAAAGATGCATTTGCTAAATATCCAGATATTAAATTGGTCGATACACAAAATGGTAAACAAGAACGCACAATAGCAATGGGTGTTACTGAAAATATGCTTCAAAGTAATCCTAATTTAAAAGGTATTTTTAGTGTAAATGACGGCGGTGCTATGGGTGTGTTAGCCGCTATTGAAGCTTCGGGCAGAGATGTGACTTTAACAAGTGTTGATGGTAGCCCAGAAGCAATTGATGCCATTTTAGAAGGCACCGCTTTTAAAGCAACGGCTGCTCAGTATCCACGGGATCAAGTAAGAATAGGCTTTGGTGTTGCCTTAGCTAAACATTGGGGAGCAACAGTACCAGAGGTTGTTCCTGTAGATGTAAAGCTTATTGATGCATCTAATGCCAAAGGTTTTTCTTGGTAATCTCCCACTATCCAAAGCTCAACTTTGTTGGGCTTTGGGTTGTTTTATAACAGGATGCTTTTATGCTTAAAATGGAACAAATCACCAAAACTTTCCCAGGTGTTGTCGCTCTTGACGATGTAACAATTACATTAAAACCTGGCGAGGTTCACTCTATTGTTGGCGAAAATGGTGCAGGCAAGTCAACATTGATGAAAATTTTGAACGGTGTATATATATCAACAAGCGGACAAATGTTCATTGATGATAAAATGATTGAGCCCCATAATACAAAAGATGCGCAAAATTATGGAATTAATATTATCTTTCAAGAATTTAGCCTTATTCCATATTTAAATGCTGTAGAAAATATCTTTTTAGGTCGCGAAATAACAAGCTCAATCGGCACACTGAATAAGCGTGAAATGAGAAAGATTGCGCAAGAGACACTACAAAAAATTGATGTATCATTGCCTTTAGATATACCTGTTGCAAATTTAACTGTTGCTGAGCAGCAATTTGTTGAGATTGCAAAAGCTTTGGCATTTAATTGCAAATATTTAATTTTAGATGAGCCGACGGCAACATTAACGCCTAAAGAAGTCGATAAGCTATTTACTGTGATGGATTCTCTTAAAAAAGAGGAGGTTGGCTGCTTTTATATCTCGCATCATTTAGATGAAGTTTATGAGATATCTGATCGTATATCATGCTTAAGAGATGGAAAAATGGTTGGGACTTATTTAGTCGGTGAAATCACAGAAAATGAGCTGATAGCACTTATGGTTGGCCGAGATCTTGAACATTCTTATCCACCAAAACGCGATACAAATTTTTTGGAAAAAGACGTTGTTTTAGATGTTCAAAAACTGATAACCGATGAAGGCAAGCACATCTCTTTTCAGCTACATAAAGGGGAAATTTTAGGGATGGCGGGTCTTGTTGGCTCAGGCCGAACAGAGCTGTGTCGCGCATTAGTTGGTGCTTACCCTTTTAAGGAAAAAGAAGTTCTTCTAAATGGTAAAAAAGCCAATTTTACGCATCCTTCTCAGGCTATTGAGCGCGGTATGGGCTATCTTTCGGAAGATCGTAAAAAAGATGGTCTATTTTTAGATTTTAATATTCAAGAAAATATCATTGTTTCTTCATTAAGCCGCTTAATCAATAGCTTGTACTTCGTTTCTCTTAAAAAAAGCCGGACATATAGTCAAAATTATGTAGAAAGCCTACGTGTTAAAACGCCAGGAATTAATAAAATTGTTGGTGAATTAAGTGGTGGAAACCAGCAAAAAGTCATCATTGCTCGCTGGTTGTTAACAGAGTCGCAGTTGCTCATTTTTGATGAACCAACAAGAGGGATTGATGTCGGTGCAAAATTAGAAATTTATAATATGCTCCAAGAAATGGCGGAACTGGGTATGTCTATTATCGTTATTTCATCTGATTTGCCAGAGGTTATTGGCATTAGTGACCGTGTTTTGGTTATGCGGCAAGGTGAAATTGTAGGCAATGTAACTGGAGATCAAATAGATCCAGAAATAATAATGCAATATGCTTCAGGAGGCGAAAAATAATGTCTAATATCGAATCGGTGCAATCGGGTTTTATGCAAAGATTATTAAAAAAACCAGAATTTGTTCCTTTATTAGGGCTGTTGGTTCTTATTATTGCTATGTCGTTTATTGGTGAAAACTTTTTTAGCCTAGGTACGTTAAAAAATATTTCTCGCCAAGTCTCAGTAAATGCCATTTTAGCAGCAGGGATGACTTTTGTTATTCTAACAGGCGGGATTGATTTATCTGTTGGTGCTGTTTTAGCTTTTGCCGGTACGGTCATGGCGGGCGTTATCATCTTTTTTAGTAAGGGTGATAGTCAGATATCTCCTATGTTAATTTTACTGATGGCATGGGGGGTTGCCATGCTTATTGGCATTGCTTGCGGAGCCTTTAATGGGTTTTTTGTTGCCTATTTTGGGCTGCCAGCTATTATTGTCAGCTTAGCTGCTATGGTCGCTGTACGCGGGATCGCTTTAACTTATACAGGCGGTTATCCCATGCCAATTTCTCGTGCTTTTACCTATTTAGGCCGAGGCTCAATTGCCGGTATTCCCATACCAACATGGATTATGCTGGCCGTTTATTTTGTAAGTTATATCATCTTAAGTAAATTTAGATTAGGTCGTTACATATATGCTGTAGGCGGAAACGAAGATGCTGCTATTTTATCAGGTATTAAAACAAAATGGGTTTTGTTTTTTGTTTATACTTATTGCGGCCTAACCGCATCGATTGCAGGCATTATTGCAACATCGCGTGTTTCTTCGGGTCAGCCCGGTGCAGGAGAAGGCTTTGAGCTAGATGCCATTGCTGCTGTTGTATTAGGCGGAACCAGCATTATGGGCGGGCGCGGCTCTATAATAGGAACATTAATCGGCGCCTTTATTTTAGGTGTTTTAAATACTGGTCTTAATACCTTAGGCGTGCCGCCTTATCCGCAACAAATTATTAAAGGTGCCATTATTTTAGGCGCTGTTCTAATTAGTGTTATTCAAAAACGTAAACGCAAATAAAAGTGAGGAGAACTTTAAAATGTGTAGTGAAAAAATGAAAGCTGTGATCTGTCATGGACCAAGTGATTATAGATTAGAAGATAATGTAAAAAAACCAAAAATTGGAGCCGGTGAGATTTTGGTTAAAGTTAAATCTTGCGGAATTTGCGCAGGAGATGTGAAATGTTATGGAGGCGCGGCTATGTTTTGGGGGGGCGGTGGCCAACCATCGTGGGTGAAGCCGCCTGTTGTGCCTGGTCATGAATATTGGGGTGTTGTTGAAGAGCTTGGCGAAGGTGCTGCGGAGCTTCATGGTGTAGAGATTGGAGATCATGTTATATCTGACCAAATTGTGCCTTGTGGCAAGTGTCGCTTTTGTAAATCAGGAAAGTATTGGATGTGTGAGGTTCATAATATCAGAGGCTTCCAAAAAGATGTAGCTGAAGGTGGAATGGCACAATATATGAAGTTTTTTGCCCATGATATTGTGCATAAAATCCCTAAAGATATGTCTTTAGAAGATGCAGCTTTGATTGAACCTATGGCCTGCGCTATTCATACAGTTCGCCGCGGAGATATTGACTGGGATGATGTTGTTGTGCTTGCTGGAGCAGGGCCTTTAGGTTTGTGTATGGCGCAGCTTATTCCGCTAAAAACCCCAAAAAAATTCATTGTAATTGATATGGATGATAAACGATTAGAACTTGCCAAAAAATTTGGTGCCGATATGGTTCTTAATCCTATGCGAGATGATGTAGATAAAATAGTGAAAGACCTAACAGATGGTTATGGCTGTGATGTTTATATTGAGGCAACAGGTAATCCGGCTGCGGTTGTTCAAGGCTTAAGCATGATCCGTAAGCTCGGCCGATTTGTTGAATTTAGTGTGTTTAGCAAAGAAACAACGGTGGATTGGTCGATTATTGGGGATCGTAAAGAATTAGATATTCGTGGCGCTCATTTAAGCCCTTATGCTTATCCGGTTGCGATCGATTTTTTCCAACGCGGTCTTGTGACTTCTAAAGGTATTATCACCCATCAATATACTTTAGATGATTTTAAAGAGGCTTTTGAAATGGCAACCTCAATGGAATCTATCAAAGTATTGCTTAATCCCTAGGCCTAGGACATAAGCATGTTATATGTAATAGGTGTTGATGTAGGGACGACGAGCGCACGGGCGGCATTATTTGATTTATCCGGCAAAAAATATGCCGAGGCCGAACAATTGATTAAACGCTTTGATCCGAAGCCGAACTTTATCGAACAATCCAGCGATGATATTTGGCAATCGGTTTGCAAAGTTGTTCACCAAATAATGGCTGAGGCCGCTATTGACAAAAGCAAAGTTATCGGCATCGGCTTTGATGCCACCTGCTCGCTCGTTGCCCTTGATGCCGATTATAAACCTGCATCAGTATCGCCTACACATAATTTAGAGCAAAATATCATTTTATGGATGGATCATCGAGCGCTTAAGCAAGCCAAGCAAATTAACAAAGGCGGTTATGATGTGCTTTCATATGTTGGCGGTGAGATAAGCCCAGAGATGGAAATTCCGAAAATCTTATGGCTTAAACAAAATGAACCTAGGCTTTATAAGAATATTCA
>JBKEEB010000040.1:0-45173 GCA_047975735.1 Niabella sp. | reverse complement strand
TATCCGCTCAAATGATATAGCAGCTCAATGCACATCATCTCTGAAGGGTATAGCCCCGGTTCATTAACAGCATGGGGACTTTTACTGCCTAATAGTTTTCCATCCACAATCTTTTCACATCCCTTTACAAAATCATCTATCTCACAGAAAATCTTTATAACTTTAAGTTCATTTAATAACATGGCATGGGTAGGTTGGTTACCTAATTTTAAGCCCATGCCTGTTTTTTTCAAACATCTTTTTATCTACATATGTTGATAACCAATCTATAACATCCAAAACTCACGTTTTATAGCAATAATCATTACAATAATGGTGTTGTCTATCCCACTACCAAAGACTACCGAGCCGAAAGATTTATTAACGTTTGGCACTTCACTGGTTATTTATTTATTGAGTTTTTTAGTTGTAGGAGCCTATTGGAACCAACACCATCATGCCTTTAGCATCATCGATAAAATAAACCATAAGATTATTGCTGCCAATATATTTTTTCTATTTTTCCTTTCATTAATCCCACTGTTTACGGCATGGGTCATCACTAATCAGGGTTCATTGCTTCCGGTAATTGGTTACGACATAATTTATCTTTTATCCAGCTTTAGGTTTATAATGATGTTCCGGTTAATAATGGAAGAAAGCGATATCGATGAAATAAAAGTGTTTTTGAACCAGACAAAACAAACGAGAGAAGAGCACGGCAAAACGGTTTGGCGAAATTTTTTATTTCTAATTATACTTGTTGGTGGTGTCATCGCATTATCTATTTATTTGCCGAAATTATCAATTATAATAATGATGGGCATTCCGGTATTATCGTCTATATTCAATTTGTTTGTGAATCAGGAAAGAAAATTACCGCAATAACCAATAAACAAACAAATAAAGGATTGAAAAAAGTAAAGAATAATCTCCGTCATTTATTTACCACTTACCACAATTTCCATATTACTTGAAAGAGGGATGAAACTGCTCTAAAGTTTTACGTAAAAACTCTCTATCAAGGTGCGTATATATTTCTGTAGTAGTAATACTTTCATGGCCCAGCATTTCCTGTACGGCACGCAGGTTGGCACCTCCTTCAATTAAATGGGTTGCAAATGAGTGGCGGAACGTATGTGGTGATACGGTTTTGGTAATTCCGGCTTTTGCGGTAAGTTCTTTGATGATAAGAAATATCATTACCCTAGACATTTTAGTACCACGTCTATTTAAAAAAACAATGTCCTCATTGCCCTTTTTTACAGGAATATGCACGCGGATTTCTTTCAGATATATTGCTAAATATTTAACAGCATCTGTTCCAATTGGTACTAAACGTTCTTTATCACCCTTACCAATTACCCTCACAAAACCAACATCTAAATACAATTGAGAAATTTTTAAACCTACTACTTCGCTCACGCGTAAACCGCAACTGTACATAACTTCAAGAATAGCTTTGTTTCTAACACCTTCGGGTTTACTCACATCAATTTGGGCAATAATATTTTCAATTTCAGAAAAATCTAACACATCGGGTAACGTTCTTTTAATTTTAGGAGCCTGCAATAAAAACGACGGATTATCCTGTACAATATCTTCTAACAAACAGTATTTGTAAAAGGCTTTAATGCCTGAAATAATTCTTGACTGCGAGGAAGGTGTCATGCCAAGTTCTGCTATCCATTGTATAAACTGCTGTAAAACCTGTAAAGAAATATCTCCGGGAGCAGCAGTTTTTCCTGTGTCCCGGAGATATTCAGTAAGTTTATCCAAATCGTGCAGGTAAGCTTCAACAGAGTTTTCCGACAGAGATTTTTCTAACTGCAGGTATGCCTTAAAATTTTTTTTGTACGAGTCCCACACAAAAAGTGTTAGTTTAATTAAACTCTAAAGGAACATTATGCTCCACAGGTTTACCGTCAACAATCAACTTAGCATAAATATTATCTTTAGTGATATTCACACTATCAATCAGCGAGTGAACATCGTTAAAGTCTATTTCTTTTACGCCTGTATCAGTCAGTAATTGTTTAGCTACTTTATCAGTTGCCATATCCTGCACATAAATAAATGTATTATCATAATAAGCTACCAGGCCATCGGCTACATTAAATTTTTTGTCGGTATTGTTAATGGCACTGCTCAATTTAATTTCAGTACCCGATTTATCAAAAGCTAATTTTAGCAAATATCCTCTTCCTGTAGCGCAGTCATTAAATTTCACCCAGGCATATTTAGCGTCCACAATATCAATTTTAAAATAGTCTTTGGAAACCCTAATTTCTTTATCAGGCATATACTCTGCAAAAATAATATCTTTAATTACGCCCATTCCTCCTTTTTCATAGTGAATAGAATCAATTTTGCAATCCTTAAAAGATACCCTTACAAAAGGTTTGCCAGGAGCATCACTTGATACAAGTATGGGTTCGGTTATGCAGGTTGTGTCTTTACAAAATGGTTCGGATGATGAGGATTTTTTTTCACCACTACCGCCACAACCGGCAAGTACTAACACAAACAGAGCAAATGCAATCTTACATAATTTCATATAACGTTAATTTTTATTGTCAAAAGTACTTATTTCACGTCGTTTTAAAAAGTATTATCCTTTCATTCTTTAAATTTTGTATAAAGCAATAAAATTGTATGAAAAAAGCTATAAAAACACATCTTCCAGCAGAAAAAATTCCGGCGCTTTATTTTTATGAAGCGTAATGGAAACGATATCATACTGAATCCATTTATTTCCCGGGTATTGTTGCAAATACTCATGTGCTGCCTTTTGAAGGAATTTAAATTTCTTTTTGGTTACAGCCTGCTCCGGATGGCCATGTATTGCAGAACTTCTGGTTTTAACTTCTACAAAATGTAATTTATTACTTTTTTTGGCAATAATATCTATTTCGTAATAAGAATACCGCCAATTCTGGTGTAGTACTTCATAACCGTTCTGCATTAAAAATGAAGCAGCTAAGTTTTCTCCGCCTTTTCCAACTTGATTATGTGAAAGCATTTATTATCTTTACTACAAGTTAATACATTTTTTTATGACGCAATTACTTGCTCCGTTACAGGGAGATGTAAAGCATTACGACTGGGGTGGAAATTCATATATCCCCACGCTATTGCAAATTGAAAATCCGCATTCCAAACCATTTGCAGAATATTGGATGGGCGTGCATCCGCAAGCAAAATGTTTTTTACAATTAGAAGATGGTGAGCATATTTTATTAAAAGATTTCATTGCTAAAGCACCTAAAAAAACTTTAGGGCAGCCTGTATATGAAGCATTTGGCAACATGCCTTTTTTACTAAAAGTTTTGGATGTTAAAGACATGCTGTCTATACAGGTACACCCCTCTAAAAAACAGGCTGCCATTGATTTTGAAGCTGAAAATAAAAAAGGTATTGCGCTTAATGCATCCAACAGAAATTACAAGGATGTTAACCACAAGCCGGAACTAATGGTAGCCATGAGCAATTTTTATTTGCTACATGGCTTTAAGCCGGAAGATGCGTTGTTAAAGATCTTAAAAACAACTCCCGAACTAAAAATATTTACTTCCGTTTTTAAAAAACAAGGGTACGAAGGATTGTACAAAATGGCTATGGAACTACCGCAGGTAGAGGTAAACGAATTATTACAACCACTTATCAATCGCATTATACCCTTATACCAGCAAAATAAATTACAGAAAAATGATGAAAATTTTTGGGCAGCAAGGGCTGCCTTAACATTTGTTCAACCAAATGTAATTGACAGGGGTATTTTTTCTATTTATTTTTTTAACTTGCTGCACTTAACACCAGGCGAGGCCATTTTTCAAAATGCAGGACTACCACACGCATATTTGGAAGGACAAAATGTAGAAATTATGGCCAACTCCGATAATGTATTACGCGGCGGGCTTACAACCAAACATATTGATACCATAGAATTGCTTAAACATACAAAATGCAAAGCCACGGTTCCTAAAATTATTCCTGCCAAAAAACAAGTTGCCCAAAAAGTTTATAAAACTCCAGTTACCGATTTTGAACTAACTTCCTATAATTTACATAAAGGAGATAGTATTAAAATTGACATCAATACGACTGAAATATTACTACTAATGCATGGCAAAATTAACATTAGCAATAAAACTAATAATCTAACGCTTGCTACAGGCCAAATTGCAGCAGCTGCATTTAAAGGTGCTAAGCTAAAAATATCGGCTGAAGAAGACAGTCTGTTTTTTAAAGCCGGCGTACCGCTATAAAACATAGGGTGCCCCGTTAAAATGAAACTATCTGTTTCTATTTATTATTCTATCGTTCCAATTCGTATTTTTGCGGCCTATGGCAACAAACGATACAAACAGATTTCAGGCGATCATATCGCATTGTAAAGAGTATGGATTTATTTTCCCCAGTAGTGAAATTTACGACGGGCTACAAGCCGTATATGATTACGGACAATGGGGCAGCGAGTTGAAAAAAAATATTAAAGACCACTGGTGGAAGAGCATGACACAAATGCACGAAAACATCGTAGGCATTGATGCAGCCATTTTTATGCATCCCACTACATGGAAAGCCAGCGGCCATGTTGATGGATTTAACGACCCCATGATTGATAATAAGGATAGTAAAAAAAGATACAGGGTTGATCATTTAATTGAAACTTATACCGACCAGTTAAAAGCCGATGGCAAAGAGTCGGAAGCAACTGCCATCACCAGCCAAATGGAACAGGCTGATGCTGCCGGAGATTTAGCTGCATTGAAAAAAATTATTGACGATAATAAAATTAAGTGTCCCATCAGCGGTACGGCCAACTGGACAGACATCCGTCAATTCAATCTAATGTTTTCTACAGAATTTGGCTCCACCGTTTCATCTGAAGATGAAAATAACAAAGTATATCTACGCCCCGAAACAGCACAAGGTATTTTTGTGAATTTTTTAAATGTGCAAAAAACCGGACGTATGAAAATTCCTTTCGGAATTGCCCAAATAGGAAAAGCATTTCGCAATGAAATTGTAGCACGTCAATTTATTTTCCGCATGCGCGAATTTGAACAAATGGAAATGCAGTTCTTTATTAAGCCCGGTACGCAAAAAGAATGGTACGAGTATTGGAAAGAAACCCGTTTACAATGGCATTTGGCATTGGGCGTACCGGCATCAGAATATCGATTTCACGACCATGTAAAATTAGCCCATTACGCTGATGCGGCCTGTGATATTGAATATAATTTCCCAATGGGCTTTAAAGAATTAGAGGGCATTCACAGCCGTACCGACTTTGACCTGCGCAACCATCAGGAGTATAGCAAAAAGAAAATGCAATACTTTGATAATGATATAGACCCGGCCACCGGTAAGCCTTACGGCAACTATATTCCTTATGTTATTGAAACATCTATAGGTTTAGATCGCATGTTTTTATCAATGATTTGCGCAGCCTATACCGAAGAAGATTTGAGTACCGAAGAAAAGCAGGATAGCCGTGTTGTATTGAAGTTTCCGGCACAACTGGCACCAATAAAATTAGCCGTTTTCCCGCTTACTAAAAAAGACGGACTTCCCGAAATTGCCAAAGACATTATGGACAACCATAAAGCTGATTTTAAATGTTTTTATGAGGAAAAGGATACCATTGGTAAACGTTACCGCCGCATGGATGCTTTAGGAGTACCATTTTGCGTTACTGTTGACCATCAAACCAAAGAAGACAATACAGTTACCATCCGCCATCGCGATAGTATGGAGCAGGAAAGGATACCTATTAGTGCTATCAGCGAAGTAGTGAGCAAAGCTATTAAAGGCAAAGGCAACTTTTAAAACTTACTATTTTATCTTATCTTGTAAGATGAACATACATTGCGCATGTTCATCTTTTTTATTTTGATTATTGAGCAACAACATCATGACAAAAAAAGAAAAATATAAATTTATTATAGATTATTTTACCCAACATGTGCCGGAAGCAGAAACCGAACTGGTGTATGACACGCCTTATCAATTATTAGTGGCGGTTATTCTATCGGCGCAATGTACTGATAAGAGGGTGAATATGACAACGCCACATATTTTTGAAAAATATTCTGATGTAGAAGCGCTTAGCAAAGCCGATTTTGACAATCTTTTTCTTTTAATTAAAAGCATTTCATACCCCAATAATAAAACCAAACACCTTATTGGAATGGCGCAAAAAGTACGCAGCGATTTTAAAGGAAAAATTCCCATGACGGTGGACGAATTAATGACCCTACCCGGCGTGGGACGTAAAACAGCTAATGTAATTACATCAGTAATAGAAAAGCAGCCCAATATGGCTGTTGACACACACGTGTTCAGGGTAAGTAAAAGAATTGGGTTGGTATCAACTAAAGCTACTACACCCTTGGCAGTAGAAAAAGAGTTGGTAAAAAACATTCCGCCGGAGCTTATTCATAAATCCCATCATTGGTTAATATTACACGGCCGCTACATTTGCATTGCCAGAAATCCTAAATGTAAAGAATGCGGTTTGCAAGTAGCCTGTACTTATTATAAAAAGAATTTTTCCTAAACTCGTATCTTGTACATACAATAACAATCATTACTTTCGCTGTTATTAGGTTAGTATTTTGCAGGAAATTTTAGGTTACATACTATCACTGTTTATCGGTATTTCGCTGGGGCTTATTGGTAGTGGCGGCTCCATATTGGCGGTACCTATTTTAGTATATTTATTTGGTGTAACGCCCGATAATGCTACCACGCACTCACTTTTTATTGTAGGTATCACATCTTCTATAGCCTCTTTTAAAAATTTAAAATCAGGCAATTTAAAAATAAAAGAAGCCCTTACTTTTTCTATACCATCGGTAATTGTACTACTACTTACACGCAAGTATTTATTACCGGCCATTCCGGAAATAATTATTAGCAATAACGCTTTTACCTTTACCAAGCATAATTTGATAATGGTAGTTTTTTCGGTATTGATGATTGTAACAGCCCTCTCAATGATGAAAAAACGAGACGAGGTTACACCCGGAAAATCATCTATACTAAGACTGGCAATAACAGGTACACTGGTAGGGTTAGTTACCGGTTTTTTAGGTGCCGGAGGTGGATTTTTAATAGTACCTGCCTTATTATTTTATGGCAGATTACCACTAAAATATGCCATTGCCACATCGGTATTTATTATTACAACTAATTCCCTAATCGGCTTTTTAGGCGATTTGATAAATGGTGTTCAATTTGATAAAATGCTACTGGCAAAAGTATCTACAATGGCTATTACAGGCATGTTTATTGGCATGGCCATTGGCAAAAAAATTGATGGTAAAAAACTCAAACCTATTTTTGGATGGTTTGTCTTGTTAATGGGATTGTTTATTATTTTAAAAGAAATACTATCATAAAACTAATTACAGTTTATCTTTACCGCGGCTCTCTTTATCCATTCTTTCAATATCTTTTAGCCTATCTCCCGAAATAGGATTTTTATAATCCCAAAAAGCGGATACTTCAACAATCTTCCATTCGCCATTTATTTTTTCCATCAGGCGGGTTTCCTTGCTATGTAAGAACATATTAACCCCTCTGTCGCTATTAAACTGATCCCAAGTTAAAAAAGCTACATTGGAGCCATAAAATTTATACACAATATTTTTACGCTCTACCCTTCTTTGTGCAGAGTCTGGTACCGGGTTATCATTAATATATGTTCCTATCGATTTATCAATTCCATCCCATCCTACACTGGCATCAAAAGTACCGTCCTGATTACTCCAAGCTTGAAAAGCATAATTTTCATGAATAAAGGTAGATTTCCAACTATCATAATCTCTGGCAAAAAAAGAGGAAGTTTCTTTCTCAATTACTGCCAGTATAGCATCTTTTTCTTTTTGCAGGGCTTCGCCCGATAATTCTTTGTTCCCCGATCCACAAGAGAAAAACAAAGGCATTAGCAATACTACTATCAATAATTTAATTGAAAGTAATTGTCTGATTAGCTGAGTAAAAAAAACGTTTTTCATATCTATATATTTTAAGTTTAATTAACAACAACTATGTGGGTACGGGCTACATAAAAGAATATTGGAGAAAAGGCAATCGCTCCTTATAAAGTTAGAAAAAAAATATGATATCTGTAAATGATTTATTAATAAGATGTATTTAAAATTGTTGCTTTATAAAAAGCACTCCTTATGGTTTTATTTTGAGTAAAGCGAGAAATGTCTTTGATTATAGTGATGGGATGTTTCTCCGCCGGGGCAGATAGAAATGACGAAGCGATAATTTTAAACGCTCCCTATTAAAGTAAGTTAATATATATTACAGGTATGTAAAAAGGCTAACTTAAATTCAGAATTATTTAGATTGTAGCAAATCGTGGTTTTCATCTGTTAAAAACACATCTTCATTATCTCTTTTCATCAGGTATTTTTCGCGGGCAAATTTTTCAATTACCGCAGGGTCTGTCTCAAGGTTGTTTTTGATGCGTTGCAATTCGGTTAGTTCTTTATTATAGTGCTCTTTGCTTGCTTCAAGGGTGTTTAATTCTTTGTTGCGCTCCATGGTTGTAATCAGGTCATTTTTATCTAAGAACAACATTACCGCCAAAAATGCAACGATGGCAATAAAAAATTTGTTGGTTAGGAATCTGCCAATCTTCGACAATGTTTTTTTTGTCTTTGGCCGAGGTTTAATCTCAGGTTCTTTTTCGGTAATAAAATCAACAAATTCTTCCATGGTATCTTAATTTTAACAGGTCTGTTTTTCTTTACAGACTATCCTTATCAAACTCAAAACATATAATAGTTATGCCAAACAATATAAAGATAAGGCCATCTGAGCAAACCCATCAGTACAAAAATAAAAAAAGTGGCCGATAAAATTACCGGCCACCATTATTATTTAGCTTAAGAATTTTACTTTACCTTTTGGATAGATAGCGGTATCGCCCAGTTCTTCTTCAATACGAATCAGCTGGTTGTATTTTGCAATTCTATCGGTACGGCTGGCAGAGCCGGTTTTAATCTGTCCGCAATTTAAAGCTACGGCCAAATCGGCAATAGTAGTATCTTCTGTTTCTCCGCTACGGTGGCTCATAATGGTGTTGTACCCGTTATGTTGGGCCAGCGTTACAGCATTAATGGTTTCGGTAACCGTACCAATTTGGTTTACTTTTACCAGCAATGCATTACCCACTCCCGTATCAATACCTTTTTGCAAGCGTTCAACATTGGTAACAAAAAGGTCATCGCCTACCAACTGGCATTTATCACCAATGGCATCAGTAAGCATTTTCCAACCCTTCCAATCATCCTCCGCCATACCATCTTCAATTGAAACAATGGGATATTTTTTAACCCATGTTTCCCAGTATTTCACTAATTCTTCGCTGCTCATGGCTTTACCGGAGCTTTTATGGACAACATATTTTTTCTTTTTAGCATCCCATAACTCGCTGTTAGCGGCATCCATTGCAATAACAATTTGAGAGCCAGGTTTGTACCCTGCCGCACTAATGGCTTCCAATACAGTTTCAATAGCTTCTTCATTGCTTTGAATATTGGGAGCAAAGCCACCTTCATCGCCAACATTGGTACTAAATCCTTTTTTCTTTAACACTGTTTTTAAAGCATGAAACACTTCTACACCCCAACGTAAGCCTTCGCTGAAAGTATTGGCACCAACCGGCATAATCATAAACTCCTGAAAGTCTATTTTATTATCAGCATGCGCGCCACCATTTAAAATATTCATCATGGGGATGGGTAATGTTTTAGCATTAGTACCTCCTACATAACGGTAAAGCGGCAACCCTGCTTCTTCTGCGGCGGCTTTGGCTGCGGCCATACTTACAGCTAATAAGGCATTAGCACCTAATTTAGCTTTATTAGGTGTGCCATCCAGTTCAAGCATTATTTTGTCAATACCGGTTTGGTCTGCTACATCAATACCCAATAAAACGGGAGCAATAATGTTGTTAACGTTTTTTACGGCTTTGAGGGTGCCTTTTCCAAGATATTTTTTCTTGTCGCCATCTCTTAGTTCAACGGCTTCGTGAATACCGGTACTGGCACCGCTGGGAACAGCGGCACGGCCTAAAGCGCCTTCGTCGGTCATAACATCCACCTCTACTGTAGGATTACCCCTACTGTCTAAAATCTGTCTTGCAAAGACATCTGTAATGTAACTCATTGGAATTTTTTTTATAGTTTAATCAAAGTAATCTGATTGGTGTCGCAAGTTACTTAATACTGGCCGTATTTAAGCTCGCTTTAGTAAAAAATATAGCATATATGAGGAAAATCAATAAATTATTAAAGTTCATAAAACTATTTTAAATAGTACATTGATAACATCAATGGTTTTGAGGATTGTAAAAGTTGTTTTATTTTAATGGTATCCGTTCTTTGTTTTTATTTCCACACAGGTTATGCGCCTTAGCACATACCAGGGCGTGTTGTGTATGATGTGCTTTTTAGAATATTGATACTAGAAAATATTCAAAACTGGCCACACGCAATACATTAAAAATCATATACTACTGCGTTATTATATAATAAAAAAACACCTTGTTCATCGCTAATAACAGGCCATTCATCGAAAAATATAGCTAATTCATCGAAAAATATAGCTAATTCATCGAAAAATATAGCTAATTCATCGAAAAATATAGCTGACTCATCGAATTTTCTTTACGCTGAATATCCTAAGTAGTAATTTTGTATTATACTAAGATATTGTGTCTTAAATAATGTAACTTATTAATAATAACCCAATTTAGACTGTATTATAAAAAATGCTGATATTGGTACTATTGTTGAAGAGTGCTGTGTCCGCCTGAGTAACCCATGACAGGCAGGCAACAAAGTTTACTACCTGTTTGGCGGTAGGCGGAGTAGTACTGAATTCGAAATCACAATATAAAATAAAATAAGGACTTAATACATAAACAAATAATATATTCAATATTAGCTATGAAAAAAATAGTCATTCTATTCATACTTCTTAGTATGTACTCATTGGCATCTTTTGCCCAAAGCTTATCAGCTTCTGTTTCTACTTCTCCTGCTACCTGCCCCGCTAACGGGAGCATTACAGTTTCAGCTTCGGGAGGAACCAGCCCTTATCTATATAGTTTAACCGGCACAATAAACAGGGATCCACAATCTTCCAATATTTTTGCCAACCTGCCAGCCGGAACCTATAACGCTAAGATTACCGATAATAATAATGCTGCCTATACTGTAAGCAGTATTACTGTTAGTAGTTCTTATGCTACAATGAACCCAACTGCCACAGCTGTCCGGGAAGTTTGCCCCGGTAGCAACTCAGGAAGCATTACTTTAAGTATGCCCTCCGGCCAGGGTACAGCTCCGTATTCTTATTCAATTTCTACCGATGGAACTAATTTTACTACAATTGGCAATAATATTACTTCTACATCTTATACTTTTCAAAATAAGGCTCCCGGATTTTACTATGTAAGGGTTACTGATGCCTGTAATGCATTTCAAACCAGAGAAGCTACATTAGTAGCGGCACCTACTTACAACCTTACTATCGGTACATATGTAAGGCCCTCCGGGTGTGACAATATGGACTATTATTTAAAACCCGGCATAGGATCTAACTATCCACACACCTATTACGCATATAAACCTGACGGCAGTTTTACTACCATTACAGTAACTGCTGCAGATCTAGTTCAAATTCCCGGTACAACATTTATAGGTTTTAAGTTTACCCTGCCTAACCCACCCAACTTTGAAGGCACTTACTATACATTTAAATATACAGATGCCTGCGTTACTAACCCGAATAGTACGTATGTAAAACCAACAACGCCCACTTTAGGTCAATATTATTTAAATGCTGTTAATGTAGATTGCCAACTTTCTTTAGAAGCTAAAATTGGAGAAGGATGGGTTTACCCTGTAACGGTAAGTCTTACACCCAATGGGGGTACAGCGTTGCCTTCACAGCAAATTACAGACCAAAGCACCCGGTCAACAATTTTTACCAATTTAACTTCAGGTAATTATACCGCTACATTTACTGACTACTGCGGCAATACGATAACCAAAAATTTTAACTTAGTGCCTCCGGCATTAGGTTCCTCAATTGTAACCACCTGTGCCAGTAATATACCGGGTACAATAAGTATTGATATTTATAATTTAGAACAAGGCTGGAAAACGCCGGTAACAGCTACCATTACAAATGGGCCTACTTCCTATTACTCACCTTTTATGGGCAAAACCTATACGGCAACTTACCCAATTTCCGCACAGCCCATGATTAATAATATTATAAGGTTTGCCAATATGGCACCGGGAACTTACACAATTGAGTTGAACGATGGATGTAATACCAAAACTGTAAACTATACAGCTGTGCCCCCGGGAACAACCTATACTATTCCCCGGGAAACGGTAACAGGATGCGCCGGTTCCAGAAAGTTAAACCTCACGGCAACACAAACATGCGCTAATAGCCCCGCAGTAAATATCAGAAAAGGAACAACGGAAAGCGTTTATGCTAATGGAGCAACCTACACATACACCAAACAAAATGTCCCTGCGGATCTTTATACGCTTTATTATTACTCAGGAATATCCAATGTCCGTACAAATGTTCTTTCAATTCCTACATCCGATATATATCAAGGTAATTTTCTTGTAAAGAAAGATACTATTACGGTAACCGATGCACCAACCAACCCACAACTTGCCGGAGCAGCTACAGCTTCCTGTACTGATGGTTCTATTGCTATAAAACTTTTCCCCACTAACCAGTCATCACAAATTACCAGCTACGAATTACAAAATGCCGACGGGCAAACCTTTGGCACACCACAATCCTCACCTAATTTTACTATAAATGCTTACGGTAGTTATACTTTTAGGATTACAGATGAGTGTGGTAATTCCGGTGTATCGGCAGTAAATATTGCACAAAACCCAATGCCCGTTATTAAGTTTGCCGGAAATGCATGCCTCGGTAACGATATTAACCTTTACGTAGAAATTCCTGATTATGCCACCGCAGTCTGGACAAAGCCTAATGGTAGTAAGGTACAGGGAACACAACTGAATATACCCAATGCATCTGAGGCTGATAAAGGACAATACTCAGTAACTGTAACCTATACAGTAGGCGGCTGTTCCGAAGTTAAAACATCCTCAACCATGTTAGACAATTGTTTAGCATTACCGGTAAACTGGGGTATGTTTAGTGCTTTAATAAAAGATGGAAAACTGATAGTGAACTGGAGTACTTTAATGGAAAACAATAATGCCCATTTTGAAATTCAGGTTTCAAAAGACGGTAAAAATTTCATACCTATAGGCACAGTAGTTACAAAAGCGGTTGACGGCAACAGTAGCAAAGAAATTAGTTACGAGTTTATACAAGAATACTCAAAAGTTGCCGGTGCTTTTGCAATTAGTATTGCGTTGGGCCTTTTAACCTTCGGTTTTAACAAAAAGAAAAATATTTTAAAAGTTATAGCGGTAATCGTACTGGCATCGGGTTTGTTTGTTGCTTGTAAAAGAGGCAATGATACTTTAAATATTGCTGAAGATAATGCGAAAATTTGGGTACGCATTGTACAAATTGACAAGGATGGCACTCAAAAAACATCCAGCATTGTGCAGGCGATAAGGGATTAATAAACCCCTACTGAAAATCAAAGGGCGAACCAGAGGGTTCGCCTTTTTTTGTATTATTTCCTAAAAGTTTTATTCAGATGAAGTACTCTCCATGTTTCAAATTATTCTTTGCTATTTGGCTATCATTCGTATGGCGTGAATATTCTATCGAATTGCAGAAAAATCGGAAATTTTGTAGGTAAAAAAAACACTTTGGGGATATAGCATCCTTCCTAAAATTCTGTATTTATCGAAATTTTGTTTGTCGTTTTTTAAGGCATAATACCTCATTAAACTTTGATACGCACTTTCATATGTTGTACCTTGGTATTCTTTTATTTGTGCATCAGAAAGACGAGTATAATATTTGATAGCTTCATCAAGATGCTTTGTACTTTCTGCTAATACTCCAGTATAATAAATTGAAGCAGTATCCATTTGTGCATGCATTATTTTCTTGGAAATTAGAAAATCTGAATATACTACTGTAGTCTTAAATTTATCATAAGCAGCCTCATAGTTTTTATTATTGATGTCAGCAACTCCTGCATTAAAATAAGCTGTGTATAATTTGAAAGGTGTTTCTTTATAGACTTGGTTTTCTTCTATCAATTTTGTATCGGAATCCATTTCCTTGTATTCTTCAAAAGCGACAGTAGCTTCATATCGGTTATTATCAGCTTCATTAGCTTTGTTACTATCTATAGCAAGATTAATATATATAGCAGCCTTGAGCAAAAAACCTTCAGGTTTTGCGAAGAAATCATTATTAGCTGAGTTTCTGTCAAACATTTTCTTTGCTTCATCGATTCTTTTTAAAATGAGCGCATTTTTTATTTCATCATATTTTTGTGCAAAAAGTATATTAACTGATAGCAGAACTATTATTGCTGATAAAATATTTTTTTTCATTTGCTTATTTTAATTGTAAGAACTAATTCAATACCGCTTTTGATCATTGATTTTCTAATATTATTATAATGAAAAATATCAACCCTTTCAATGAATTTTTACTCCTACCTTAGTAGAGAGTTCGGGATAGATTTAACTATTATAGTTTTCGCCAATATTTTTTTAGTATTATTCTTAGAGCTGGATATCCAGATACTTGGACTGCTGATCCATCAACGAGCTTAATATTAAATGCTAATTTTTGAGTTTTTTCGTCGACATATTGATTAAGAGTTTGAGTATTAGTAAAAACATCGTAATTGGCTGACAAATAACCAACCCCAACACTCAATACAAATTTATCAGAAGTTACTTTAATTATTTTCCCGCTATAGACAGCTAAACTCCTTGTATCAAAATCATTTATATTTAAGGAATTTGAATTATTGATTGTTTTCTGTTGCGATGAATTCAGTTGTTGTATTTTTTGTATCTGTTGTTGCTGTTGCACGTAGTCACTTGCTCTTTTTTGTTCAACCATTTGATTAAACTGGTTTATTGCTTGCACTTGTGGATCCTCATTCTCATTCCAATAGAAATTATCAGCACAAGGGTTAATGTTATATCCTACAATAACACCCAAACATTTTGCCTTGTTATTCACTTTTATAAATGTTCTCGATATATCAAGTTCGTTTGGCAGTACTGCGCGATTTCCGGATATAGGGTTATTTTGAGTAGCATATGCTAATTTAACTTTTCCACCCTCACTTTTGAAAATACAATTTAAATAGTAATCATCTCTTATAACTTTACCATTATAACAATGCGCTACTAAAATTTCTTTTATATTGTTACTATTCAAAAATTGTACTATTCTGTTAGCTTGTGATATTGCATAGAGACTTGTATTGCTATTATTCTGTTGAACACTTGTCGCTGTACTAGATTGTTGTGACAAACTGGATTGTGTTGCCGCCAATTGTTGTTGCCGCAATTTCTCAAGCCTTTGTTGTTCCAATTGTTGTTGCTTCAATTGTTCCTGTCTTTGCTGTTCTAGTTTTTGATCCCTGTTATCAATTGCAGGTCGCACACTCTGTTGATTTTGGGCGTTTGTCTGGGGTTGGAGACCCTGTCCGCTTAAAGAAATGGTTACATTTCCTGCATTAGAGTTGATGGTAAACATATCCGAAAATTGCCCGGCTATTGTTGGCTGAAAATATAATGTTACGAGTACTGGCCCTCCGACTGCAATTGGCGAAGATATCTGACTACTTGTAAATACTCTATTAGACCATTTCACCCCAGTTAAAACAAGTGTTGCAGTGCCAGTATTTCGGATTACGAAATTTCTTGAAGCCATGTTTCCTGTTTTTACGTCACCAAAATTTAGCGATGATACAGACACATATAATGAGGGTTTGCCAACATTACCAATATTGGTAGCATTTGTTGAAGGCTGCACATTCTGCTGATTTTGTCCACTATTTTGGGATTGTTGCCCATCTGCCAACTCAATTTGAGGGTAACAAGGTGATGTTTGAACACCCATCAATGTGCCAATACTTATAGCAAAACGTCCATTTGGTATATACAGATCATTTACATTCATTCTGCCAGATACAGACTGGCCATTCAATGTACCATCTATTTTTAATGCGTATAAATTGTTGCCACAATTTTCTGCTGAATAACTATTGATGTGCAATTTTGTTTTAAGTGCATTAACCCCATAGCATGATTGCCAAAAATAAACATCATTTATTTTATTTTTGGCAAGATACGAAATTACAGTATTTATTTGATCAATACGAAAGCAACCCTGTTGGCCATGACATGCTACAGTAATTACTACAGTAAAAAACAAAAGAACAACAGTTTTCATAGCTCAATCTTTAATCATTTTCAGGTGTAATAGTCATTGTACTTACAACTGTCTTTGGCACTTTTGCATTTTTCAGTTTAATTAATGCAGAAGGAGAAATATCGAATTTATGTGGAGTTAACCTGATTTTGATATTAATGAGATCTGTGGAAATATTGGCAGTTGATAGTTTTATGATTTCCTCATTTGTAATAAAATCCGATTTGGGAGGAGATACAATAAACATAGATTTGATAATTTTATCACTTAACTTTTGGCTTTTTAATGCAATGAGTCCGGTGGTTGTTAAATCAAAATCACACTTCCCGGTAGCCATAGTTGAGATAATGTTCTTCTCAGAAAATTTTGCATTTTTCATTGATAGTATATCGTCATTTGTTATTGGTTTCTGAGCATGCGAAATATGAATAATAAAAAGTAGTGCGAATAAGAATATAAGATGCTTTATCATGCTTTTTGTTTTATTTTAATTGAATAATTTTTCTTTTTTGACTCTTTGCTGCTCATCCATCTTGCCTTTCTCTTTTTCAACTTCTTTTAATTTTTCAGGAGTTATTTTTGCTAAAAATGCATCAATTTCTGTTTCGTCATTAAAAGCTATTGCTATCCCATCAAATTTTTCAATTACCTGAGATTGATTAGTTGCCATTCTAAGAGCACTATTGAAAGCATCAAATTTCGATGAATTACTTGGAATCCATTCATCCGAAACTTTACCATTTTTATCAATAAATTGATAATGCTTTATCTCTCCAGAATTGAACATAAGCATATAAACTTTCGTGCCGTTATTGGTCACAACAAAAAAGCGATATTTACACAATATCTTACAAGTGTTAACCTTTCCATTCAAAGTGAAATAAACTGTAGTTTTATATGAAAAAGGCAAATCCTTTTCCAATGAACTAACGTCTTGCGCTTCTGCAATTTTTTTCCATTCAATATATTTATCCCTCGCTTTTTTAAAACTCTCATAAAATTCGGTTAAGTCTTTAACGCTATTTGTAATCCCTGCCGGGATTGCGGTATTATTACTGTAAGCATTAATATATATACGTTTTTCCTTTACATTGTAACTCATATCAAAATCATTATTAACATCCATATAAGACCTATATTGATCAAACACCAATTGCCCGGTAGCAATATTTATAATTAGTATAGCTGTTATAAAACAAATTGTTTTTGGTATCATTTTATATAATTTTATTATTGCCCTTTGTTTATAGTTTTTAGTATATTAAGAAATGTGGCAAATATTGCAGATGAATTAAATTAGTTTAAATTTTGAAATGAAAATGTGTTATCGTGAGACTTGCCGTAATACGCATACAGGTTAGTTCATGTGTAACCAATTACAAGGTCAAACGGGTTAATTATTTTTTCATTAACAGTTGAATTATTTAATATCTCAAACTTCTGGCAATTGATCAGCTTTAACAATTATGCAGGATAAATAATAATGATATTGGGATAAAATAATTAACATGTTATAATTAGCTGCTTTCTAAACATCATGGTTAATATGTATTAATTTACAGTATAAATAGGCTCTATCACCTTGTTGGTAAAACAGAATTAAATTTATAATCTTTACGTGCTAATCTTTATCTTTTGTTCCCCAAAACAAAGCGTAAATAATACCTATAATCCCAATTAAATTTCCTGAATCCGAAACTATTGTTTTCATATTCTATACAGTTATGGTTTACTTTATTTCAACAGGAATATATCTTGTTTGGGTTGTTCCATCGCCTAACTCACCTATGCTATTTCTACCCCATGACCAAAGTGTTCCGTCCGTTTTAATTGCATAAGAACAATATCCTCCGCATACAATACTTTTCCATTTATTATCCGTTCCAATTCTGGTAGGAGAGTTATAGCAGAGATCAGAATTATTTCCATATTGCCCAAATTTATATAAGCCCCATGCCCATAAACTTCCATCTGATTTTATGGCTATTGTATGTGATACTCCGCATGATATATGTGCCCAGTTGTTTTCCGATCCAATTTGTTTGAAAAAGCTGGCCTGATCAAATGTTCCATCTCCTAAATTTCCGGTCCAATTATTACCCCAACCCCAAAGTGTTCCATCTGATCTAATTGCAAGTGTTATTCCATCTCCGACTGCTACTTCTTTCCAAGCATTATTAATGCCTATTTGATTAGGCGATATTGCGCTCTGAGCTCCTACTGTCATGGGTATTGACCCCCACCACCAAAGACTATTATCTGCTTTTATTGCGCATATATGTACGTCATCACCGTGTGTTATTGAAAGTGTATTCCATTTAATCTGGCTTGAGACTTGTACCGGTGAAGTAAAATACATAGCATGCCCTAATTTTGAAAACCAATCCACCCCATCTCCAACTTGTAAATACGTGTCATCTCCCCAAATCCATAAACTTCCATCAGACTTGATTGCAGTGAAATTTATTGTATTTAGGTATATCTTTTCCCAATTACTGTCAGTTCCTAAGCGTGTAGGTGTTGCAACTTGATCCGTAGTAATACCTCCAAATTTCCATAAGCCATTCTGATTTAGTCCCCAAACCCACAGACTACCATCTTTTTTAATTCCAGCTGAGTATCTAGCCCCACAAGCCACTTGTTTCCAATCGTTGGCATTTCCAATTCGTTCTGGCTTTAGTTTGTTAATAGTTGTTCCATCACCTAATTGGCCGTATATATTTTGACCCTAGGCCCATAAACTTCCATCGGACTTTATTGCTAACGTGTGACTGACTGAACTGTAAATCTGAACCCAGATTGGATTAGTTATTGGTGCGGGACTCTCCTTGTTTAAATATTCAGCAACCTGCTGTATTATTCCATTATCGTCTGTCATCTTAACATGGCCAAAGGAAAATATTCCAGAATTATCGCCAACAATGAGAGTATTAGCAAGTGCAATACCACCGTAAGCACTCGTTGCGCTTCGAAAAGATACTATTCCATCGTTAGGTTCATTGAATACCTTGTTAGTATAAGTTGGCCCCCCCATTAATACATGCAATAGTATAATAAGGGACAGTTGATTTAGAATAAGTTAGTAGCCGCCTTATATATTGAGAGTTAGGATCTAAGTCTCGGAAGCCTTGTGTGCTGACATTCCATGTTACGGCATCGAAAAAAGATGGATCTGTAACCAATGCAGTCATTCCTATTATTCTTTGTATAGCGGCAAGTGGCGACCCCAAATGCGGCGTACCCAAAGTTATTAAATGGCTAAACATAACTATCTGATCCAAAATCTTCAATGGCACTTCTTGCGACTAAGCCTCCCATACTGTGTGCTACAATATCAATAGTTGCGCCGTTGGAATTAGCTTTTAATAAGTTTGCTAATATTTGTGCATTTTGCAAAATACTGTATGAAGAATTATAGCCAAAAGTCCAATAGTCAGTATAACCGGATACGGATTTAGACTGAAAGTTAGGCAAAAAATTCTCCCATGTTTTTTTGTCCTTCCCATCCATCCATGAACGAATAAAAGAATTTTTGAATGGGAGTTAACCGGTTGTATCTCCTCGATAATAGATCCCGAACCTGTTGACGATATCTTTCTCAGCCCCATTTCGTTGTTATTCGGAGTTTGCCTTATTACTAAATACAAGGTTAACGCCTTAGTAATTACGCCACGTAAATAAGTTGTATTTTTTAGATTAGTTTCCCAGTCTGTTAAGGGGAGTTCTGCTTCTAAGAAGTTGCCATTCTCGCTAAAAACTAAAGGGAAGTAGGAGTTGCCATTAAAAGCTAAAATTGCTGAGTTAGAAAAATCTGTATAAACAGATGGTTTCGGGAAAGATATTTTAATAGGTGTGTTTAATGAATCTACAGGAATTTTTATTGTAAATGGTTTGCCGATAACTGAGCAAGTAGGGTTTGGGATGGTATTCGGTTCATCTCCATTTATTCCAACTGTTATAGTAATGTCTTTAGGCAAAGCACCAGCAGGAATAACAACTTTAATTGAATCCGATGTTTCTAATGTTGCGCTGTATTTGCTTTAACTAATGCTGTTACTATTTTTTTTGCTTCTGTTGGTGCGGTAGGAGCAGGAGTTGGGTTGTCCTTTTTAGAGCAGGAGAAAAACAGGAGTATGCTTATCAATAACCAAAAAGGATTTTTTGTTTTCATAGTCGGGTTAATTTTCACTGAAAAAGCGATAGTTTGGAATTTGTTTTATAGCGTTAGCGATGAAATTACTTTGGTCATCAGAAGTTACAATATTCTTCTCTGTATTTCCTCTTAATTGCCGTTTTCTACCACCAGAATTTATTCCTATGCAAGTTAGTTCTCTATTGACTAAACAAAATACCATAACCGAATTTCTCAAACAATAACTTGAGAAAAAAACTAACAGGACAAAAAACACCCTATTCAGGCTAAAACAATCAATGCACTTTGTAAGCAGCTCCAATGGGTACTTCTTCGTCTGCTACTATTAAAAAAGAGCCGTTTCTTTTAGCAGTAATATATTGGGTGTTAATAATATAGGACTGGTGCACCTGCTCAAAAAACGGAGGGAGTATTTCACCAATTTTTTCAATGGTAGAACCGAGTATAAAAAAAGTTTTAGGCTGTTTGAATTTAAACAAAACAGTATTCCGCTTTACATGATTGAAGGCCTGTATAATAGTTATATCATCAAAACGTATTTCTTTGTTTATAAAATCATAATCAGCAAAGCTGGCTTTCATGAGTTTTTCGTAAGTAATATTCTCAAAATACTTTCCTTTTATATAAGCCGCTTTTATTTTGGAGGTAGCTGTTTCGGGCAAAGCCATTTCTACAGCAGCCAATAATTGTTTTTCAATAATCGGCTTGGTAATAAAAGTGGCCGGTTTATATAGTTTGGCATTTTTCAGCGTAGTGTTGTCAGAATATCCGCTCAAAAAAATAAAGGGAATATTGTAATGATCCTGCAAAAAATGTGCTAAGCAGATGCCTGCATCTTCATCTTCAAAAAGTCGAATATCCAGCAATACCAGATCGGGTAGTTCTGCTTTTATATATTGGACACTATCCTTATAAGTATCCGTTATATGGCAATTACCCAGTTTTTTTTGCTCTAATAATTCTTTTACACGGTGGGCAATAATAAATTCATCTTCAACAATCAGTATTTTTTTCATTGTTTAGTTTTATGGTTTTAATGGTTACATAGAATTGGCAAAACGAAAATTAATTTTGGAATAAAGGCCTTTGGCTCATTTCATAGTTAAATTTTTATCATACAACAGGCACCTTCTTCATTGTAAAACATAATCTTAGCCCTTAACTGGTGCGCAAGCCCTTCAATTAATACACGCCCAAAACCTGTTGTTTTGTGTTTTAAAAAATCAGTATTATATCCTTTACCATTATCCCTGTAAATTACTAAGATATGCCCATCTTCATGTATTGTACTTAAAGATATCGTTTTCAGGCTATTCTTATCAAAAGCGTACTTAAGCGAATTAGTAAAAAGCTCGTTAAATATTAAAGCAAGTACTGTAGATGTTTTTTGTGGTATCATTACGTTTGCATCAATGGTAAGGGTTACAGTATCGCTTAATTCTCTTTGTGATAACAGGGATTGAAATATACTTTCCGCTACGGGTTGAAAGTTAATATGCTCCAGATCGTTGCCTTTATACAACTGTCGATGTACAGTGGAAATAGCAATAATACTATTGTCAATATTGGCCAGGTTTTCAGGTGTGATATTGTCTTTATAAGTATTCAGTAGGCTGCTAACCACGCCAAGGCTGTTATGTACCCTATGATGCTGTTCCTTTTGCAGGTTTTCAAGGTGTTTTTTCTGTTTTCGTATTTTATTGTTCTGAAAAAAGAGAATGATTGTAAATAAAATAGCTAAAGCCAATATGGGTAAGATATATTTAAAGAGACGTGTAAAGAAAAATGTTTCTTTTTGTATATTTTCTATATGGGTAAAACGAGTGTTCAGGCTGTCAATAATATTATTTCTTAGCGCAATAGTTGTAGCATCCGCGTTCATAATTTTATTTAACGAGTCCAATGCATGTGATAGTTTGGTGTCCATCAGTTTTTTATCAGCATCCCTTTGTAATTCTGCTTCAGGACGCTTTAGAATGTTGTAATCTGGAATATATTTTGCAAGCGTTTCGAATTCCTTTTTATTAGGCCTTGTGTTTACTTCTATCGACGGAGGTGGATTATAGCCATAATCATTTTAAAAAATTATTTTATAATGCCCATAAGGAAGCCCTGTTATTTTTTCGCCGCTATTTAACCATGTAGTGCCATTATCAAAGCTCCACTGCCCAACGCCGCCGGGTTCGATCGTTATTTTAAGGGTTGCTTCAGGCAACACTTCATTATAAGCATAATAGCTGATACGAACTGATGCCGGATTTACAAAGTATTCCGGCCAAAGTGGATTGTTAGTACAGGCACATTCGGAATTAGCGTCTCTTTCAGAGGGCAGATACCCTCTTTTTTGAATAGGATTAAGTACATGCGCCCGTCTAATACCAAATCCAAAGTTGTCATTAATAACATCTGTGTATATTGTTCCTATTAGTTGACCTGCATACAAATACTGCCCATTTGAAACTGTAGGGCGTATCCCCATATAACTCGTTGTAATACTATCCCCATCAATCCAGACCGCATCATTTACCTGACCATCCTCCCCTGTTATGGATGTGGTTGTATAAATATTTGCAACTCCGGCATGTGCAGCAAAGACAGGAAGTGGCTTTCCATTGAAATTATATGCAGCAATAGACCATCTTTTAGGTTTGCCGTTGCACAATGAACTTGTTACATAGTCTCCAAATCTGGAACCTTTCAATTGTGGTATACCAAGCGGTGTTCCCAATAAAAAAGGGGAATATAGTTTTAGCCCAGCACCGCTATTTAGCTCATAGCACTGTTGTGAATATGTTGCCAACGGTATGGCAAATAGTAATATGATAAAGACATACCGAAACATACTTGAGGGAATATACATAAGAATTTGTTTGGAGTATCAGGTCAGGATAAAACCAACATTTTTTAGGATATTTTTATTAATCGCTATAATTCTGACAAATCATCGGTGTTCATTCATTTTTAGTGTTTTATATCAATTTACCCTGCCCAGCCTTCCCTGTCCAAACTACGGTATTGTATTGCCTCTGCCAAATATTCCGGTTTTATATCGGTGCTGCCTTCAAGGTCGGCAATAGTGCGGGCTACTTTCAATATTCGGTCATAAGCCCGGGCAGAAAGGTTTAGTTTTTCCATGGCTCGCTTTAACAAGGTTTGCCCAATAGTATCAATCACACAAATTTCTTTCAACTGTTTACTGCTCATTTGCGCATTGCAAAAAATACCTGCATCCTTAAACCGTTCCAATTGTATTTCTCTGGCGGCGATTACTTTGTCCCTGATGCTGGCCGAACTTTTTTCTTTTGAAATTTCTGAAAGCTTGTTAAAAGGCACCGGGGTTACTTCCACATGCAAATCAATTCTATCTAATAGCGGGCCCGAAATTTTGTTCAAATATTTTTGAACAGCTCCCGGCGGACAGGTACATTCTCTGTCGGGATGGTTATGGTATCCGCAAGGGCAGGGATTCATAGAGGCTATCAGCATAAAACTGGCCGGAAAGTCGATAGCAACTTTAGCTCTGGAAATAGTTACTCTTCGCTCCTCCATTGGCTGGCGCATTACTTCCAATACGGTTCTTTTAAATTCGGGCAACTCATCTAAAAACAATACACCGTTATGTGCCAAAGAAATTTCGCCCGGCTGCGGCATACCACCACCGCCTACTAAGGCCACATCTGAAATAGTATGGTGCGGAGAGCGAAATGGGCGTTTAGAAATCAATGTGGCATCTTCCGGCAGCTTGCCGGCCACCGAATGAATTTTAGTAGTTTCCAATGCCTCCTGCAAAGTTAGTGGAGGTAAAATAGTGGGAAGCCTTTTAGCCAGCATGGTTTTACCGGCTCCGGGCGGACCAATTAATATGGCATTATGTCCACCGGCAGCCGCAATTTCCAAAGCACGTTTAATGTTTTCCTGTCCCTTTACATCATCAAAATCAATTTCAAAATCATATTGGGAGTGAAAAAATTCATCACGGGTATTTACCACAACTTGTTCCAGACCCTGCTCTTCATTTTCAAAAAAATCAATTACTTCCTTAATATGATGTACACCATATACATTCAGGTTATTTACCATTCCTGCCTCACGGGCATTGGAATGCGGGATAATCAAACCTTTAAACCCTTGCTTTCTGGCCTGAATGGCAATGGGTAATGACCCTTTAATTGGCCGCACCATTCCATCAAGGCTCAACTCTCCCATTACAACATATTCCGATAGTAATGCTGCGTTTTTTAGTTGCTCGCTGGCACCTAAAATTCCTAATGCAATTGGAAGGTCAAATGCAGTACCGCTTTTTTTAATGTCTGCAGGAGCGAGGTTTACCACCACTTTAGTACGTGGCATTTCATAATCATTTGTTTTAAAAGTGCTTTCAATTCTTTGCAAACTTTCTTTTACCGCATTATCGGGCAATCCCACTATCATGGGGTCTTTGCCGGATGATGAAATCCAGTTCACTTCAATAGTTATCGGCAAGGCCTCTACACCATAAACAGCACTTCCATTAACTTTTACAAGCATACTTTTTATTTTAAAACTGAACTTACCGCAAAGCGTTCAGACAGGTTTTCATGAAGCTATTTATTAGAGATAGAAAATTCTATTGCTTATTGGCTTGTACATTTAAATTAACGGTTACATTATCTCCCATGGTCATGCTGCTTCCTCCAACATCAAACTCCCGCCGGTTAATTACAAAGCTGCCGGTAAACTGATACCCTCCGGTAATAGGAACGGCCACAAAATCAAACCCTATTTTTTTAGTTATTTTTTTGATAGAGAGCATGGCAATGGCTTTATACTTATTCCCACCTTTAGATACAATAGTTGTAGAGGCAATGCGTATAACGGGATATTGGGCTGCATCAAAAAAATCATCCGTTTTAAGATGTTTGTCCCGTTTTTCGTTATCAGTATTAATGGTATTTACATCTACCGTTACGTCAAAACTACTGGCTGATAACTTTCGGGGGTTGAACACCAGTTTTCCCTTTACTCCACTCAAAACACCATCTACATTCATCCCCATATTTTTGATGGTAAATACTACTTTCGATTGGGCATCAACTGGCATAAGTGTTTGCGCCTGCATCACATTCGTTAACAGAAAAAACACTAAGACCCATGCAATTTTATTCATAGTAAACAGATTTAAGATTGTATTGAAAATAAATAAAACTTTTTAAATCTGTATCATTATTCCTTTAAAATTATAATGTAGAGCAACTATAGTATTATTTAAAGTTACTTAATACTGGTTTGTACTTAGCATCACTAATGTACAAGCCTCCAGCGTATCAATATCATTATCCTGCGCAGCTTTAGCCAATGCATCATTTTCTGCACCAGGGTTAAATATGATGCGCTTGGGGTGTAACGAAAGTAAATAATCAATATAAGGTTGCTGATTGGTGGCACTCATGTAAAGCGTTACGGTATGAATATTTTCGAATGCGGGTTTTCCTGTAAGGATATTCACATCTTCTACAATCCCTTCCTTACGTCCGATAGCTACTACTTCCTGCCCAAAACCCCGTAATTTTCTAATGGCCATATTGCTATACCTTGCCTTATTTTCCGAAGCCCCTAACACCAATGTTTTACGATTTATCATACCAATAGTTTTTTCAAAATTAATCTATTAATATGAGGAACTTTATATACACCTTGGTTGGGGTACACTTAAAATTGTCGCTTTAGAAGAAGCCTCCTTTTGGTGTCATTGCGATGAATCATCCGCCGCGGCGGATAGATGAAGACAACAATTTCACCGTAGGTAAATCTCTTAAAATATGCAGGAAATATCTCTCCGCCCAAGCGGATCTACATGGCGATGCAACAATTTTTAAATGCACCATTGGTTTTCTAATCTTTAATAGCTTTTATTATTCTTGAATAGGAACTAATACCGTCAATATCTACCTGCTGAATTCTTATATAAATATCTTTCTCTTTATGCTGTACAACAAAATCATTTTTAGTGTTACAGGAAAGGAATATTATACCGGCCATAAAAATTGAGATAACAGGTACCCACCTTTTTATTGTACGTTTTTTTGTATAACCGAATCCCATAACAGCCATAACGAAGATTAACAGCGAAGCTGACGCTACAGGTTGGTTATAATCAATGCTGATGGAATAGTTTGTTATTCCCGAAAAGGTTTCACCTTTATGTTTTGACTTTAAGGTTGCTACATTTTTAAACTGATGCCCGTCCGAAGATATTTGAATATTAAAATAATCATTATTATTTTCGGTAAGCGTTGTAAAATGTACTTGCAATTTTTGGTATGATTCGGAAGCTTCCAATACACCAAAACTAACCGGCAACACCTGAGTTACAGTAATTATCACCCTGCCTCCGGCTCCGTTTCCACTTAACCCTGTTCCATAACCTTTTCCGCCGCCGCCACCTCCCGGTATGAAGCCTGCAAAACCTCCGGTACCAAATAAAATACTGGCCGTGCCGCCATTACCCCCGGCTCCAGATCCAGTGCCGCCGGTACCCCCGGTTATTTGCGATCCATTTCCGCCAACAACTCCTACTCCCGACGGACCGGCAGAACCGCCACCTCCGCCGCCACCGCTGTTTGTATTATTGAGGGCATCCCGGGCACCCCCGCTACCGCCGGCATAACTAATATAATTACCGGCAACTAAACCAGATGGTATTACCGAAGCTGCGCCTCCAATACCTATTCCTCCTCCGTATGTACTGGTGCCTCCATTTGCCGTTAAAACTTCAAAAGAAGATATTGTACCATTTGATAATGGAGATGCTGCATTTAAGTCCTGCGCTACCCCACCTGTTCCAACCGTTACCGTATAACTACCCCCTGTTAAACGCAATCCAATATACCGGGTATATGCTCCACCACCTCCTCCGGTGCGCGCCGATGAACTTATATTCGTTCCGTTTCCCCCGCTACCACCGCCACCCCACAACTCTACCGTTACGATAGCCGCATAGCCGTTTGGAACAACATAGGCTCCGTTAGTATTGAATGTTTGGCTAGTAGGTTGAGCGTTAGCATTTAGAAGGAAAAGAACACAAGTGAATAATAAAGAAAAAATTTTTCTTACAATAAAATAAAATCCCATAATGTAATAATTGTTATTATACAAAAAATAAAATACAAACCACCCCTAAAATATTCTTTAGAATATTCAGAATTTGGTCTTCAAGAAAAACAAACTATTTACCTGCTATTTGGTTATGAGGATTTAAATTTTTTTTCAAACAGTTAAAAAAACTCATTTTCTTGGGCTTTCTTTGGGGCAAAAATATAATAATTATATGTTTTTATAAAAATTTTTAGTTTATATTGGTTTCGCTGTCAAAATATTCACTTTTCCCATAAAATATAATTTTTCCTAATTTTGTATTTTGTTATCCTCATAAACCTTTGAAACATGAAAAATTACTATTATCAATTTACAATTATTGCGCTTATTTTTATTTTCATTAGTTGTGGTTCCACATCCCATAATAGACGTAGTGGTTCTACAAGAACTGTAGTTAAAGACACTATTACACCCACAGTTGTATCTAAATCCTTTCAAAACGAACTGGCAGGAGGCTGGAATGTTATTTCCATGAAACGCCAGCAAATGGCTGAAGAAGAGCAACTTAGCGGAGTTTCTTTGTTTTTTGACAGTAGCAGTGCTAAGTTTACCGGAGAAGCCCCCTGTAACGCTATATTCGGTACCATTTTGCTGAATGGATATGGTATCCGTTTTCAAAACATAGGTGCCACTAAAAAGGCTTGTGATAAATTAGAACAGGAAACCGCCTATTTAAAACTACTGCAAACTCGCATTAGTGCTTTTACCATTGATGGCGACAAATTATATTTGAGAGACGGTACAAGTAATATTGTTTTTGTTTGCGAAAGAAGGAACCATACCGAATAAGGCACTGCACAAAATCGGTCAAAAACAAAACAAGCTGTAAAAAACTTACAGCCTGCAAATAATTTAGTAGCTTAACTTTTATACCAACATTCTTAAAGGCTCTTCCAACAGCTCTTTTAATGTTTGCAGAAAGGCAGCACCACTGGCACCATCTACCACGCGGTGGTCGCAGCTAAGTGTAACCTTCATGATGTTGCCGGGTACAATTTGCCCGTTTTTAACCACCGGCACCTGCGAAATACCACCAATGGCCAATATACAGGCATCAGGCGGATTGATAATAGCGGTAAACTCATCTATACCAAACATTCCCAAGTTTGAAATGGTAAATGTACTACCCTCCCAATCGGCAGGCTGTAATTTTTTATCCTTGGCTCGTTTGGCAAAATCTTTCACTTCAACCGCTATTTGCGAAAGTGATTTGCCATCGGCAAAACGAACCACCGGCACTAATAATCCGTCAGGTACCGCAACAGCTACACCTATATTTATATGATGATTGGTGCGAATAGTATCGCCTAACCAACTACTATTAATAGTTGGGTGTTGCCTTAAAGCAATAGCACAGGCTTTTAATACAAAATCGTTAAAGGATATTTTTACAGGACTGGTTTCATTAATTTTTGCACGGCTGGCCACAGCATTATCCATATCAATAGACATGGTAAGGTAAAAATGTGGTGCTGTAAATTTACTTTCGGCCAGGCGTTTAGCAATTACTTTACGCATTTGCGACTCAGCTACATCCTCAAAACTCACTAACCCTGTTGGAGATGTCGGAACAACGGTTTTAGCCGATGCAGCAGCCGAAGCCTGAGGTGCAACATTAGTTGCAGGAGCATAATTGTCAATATCGGCCTTCACAATTCTGCCATTATCGCCACTACCCTGCACATTACCTAAGTTTATTCCTTTTTCGGCAGCCAGTTTTTTAGCCAACGGCGATGCTTTAATACGCCCGTCGCCAGATGATGAAACAGTAGTTGTACCGGAAGCAGCAGTAGTTGTTTCCGGTGCTGTAGCAGCAATCGTTTCAGTATCCTCAGTTGAAGCAGGTACCGCAACAGCACCATTTTTTACAGCAGCTACAATGGCATCAACGTCAACTTTTGTTTCTTCGCCAATTATGCATAATAAATCATTCACCTGTATTTTCTCTCCTGCTTTGGCACCCTGATATAAAAGTTTTCCGTTTTTATAACTTTCCAGTTCCATGGTGGCTTTATCGGTTTCTATTTCGGCCAGTAAGTCGCCTTTTTTAATATCATCGCCAATGTTTTTTGCCCAACCTGCAATAACTCCTTCGGTCATGGTATCACTCAGGCGGGGCATTAAGACTACTTCTTCCATAGCAGATACATCTAAAGCAGCCGCTGCAGATGCGGCAGGTGCTTTTTCAGCCGGTTTACTTTCGGAAGTTACTGGAGCAACTTCGGCATCATTACCATTTAAGAGTCCCGAAATGTCATCTCCGGGATTACCTACAATCACCAGCAAATCATCTACTTTTAATTTTTCTCCCTGCTGCACGCCCAAATGCAAAATAGTACCATCTTTATAGCTTTCTAACTCCATAGTGGCTTTATCGGTTTCTATTTCAGCTAATAAATCGCCTTTTTTCACGGGATCGCCCACTTTTTTATGCCATGCGGCTATCACACCTTCTGTCATAGTATCACTTAAACGGGGCATTAATATCTTTTCAGCCATTACCTTATAATTTTTGCCGAAATTAAGATAAAATAACGAAAGTTCATGGTGCAACATTTTTGTAACGGTAAAAATGCCAGGCATCTTTTATTCTACAGCTGTAGTGTGGCATTATCAACGGTCAAGCTCTAATTTTAACCGGCTTTTCAATTCTTTTATCAGGGGAAATTTTTCAATCATCATTTGGTATTGTTGCATACTTGTAAGTGGGGCATTTTGTTCCTCAGCTTCTTTTGCGGCAGCATTTTCCTGCCTTATAATGTAAAACTGCAATTGCGTGTTTTGTAATTTTTCCTGTAAAAATTCTGATGCATCATTTTTACAACTGTCAACAAAGCGGTGTTCAATAATACTGGAAGTGTAAACGTAAAAAGAATTTTCATCCAATATTTTTAGGCGTGCCATTTCAAAACTTTGTGCGGCTGAATTTTTTTCTTTCTTCAATTTCTTAACAAATGCATCCCAAGCCTTCTTTAAGTTATTTTCTTCTAATGGCTCATCGGTTTTTTCAGGCTCCAGAGATTTGTATTGCTGTATTATCTTCTCTACAGTTGAAATTTTTCTGCTGGTTGCTTTTTCTTTTACAGGCTTTGTCTTAATAGGCTTTGATGGCAGCTCAACAGGGTTGTTACTTTCCTGTTTTACAGGCTCTTTCTCTATTATAGTCAGCTTAGCTCCGGATGCTTCATTTCCCTGTTCTTTCTTGTTTTTTTCCTTTTTAGGGGATGCTGCTATTGGTTGAATTTTCCGAAATGGAATAGCTGTTGTTTCAGTTATTTTTTTTTCCACAACGGCATTTCCGTCCGAAACTATTTGCATAGCCTGTTTCAGATAACATAGTTTTATGATAGCCAGCTCTACATGTAATCTTTTGTTTCTTGCGGAGCGATAGCCCATTTCTGCCTCACTTAAAATATTGAGGGCTCCTACCAACAAAGCGGCAGGAATATCAGTTGCTGTAGTTTTATACCGTTCTTTAAAACTTTCTACCGTATCTAACAAAGCTGCTACTTTAGCATCTTTACTCACTAACAGATTTCTAATAAACTCGGCAAAGCCATTCAATACAAGATCGCCTTCAAAGCCTTTGCTATTAATTTCATTGTACAATAACATAGCACCACTTAAATCCTGTTCCAGCATCAAACCCATCAACCGAAAATAATAATCCTCATCTAATATATTCAGGTGCTCTAAAGTATTAGCATAAGTAAGCTCTCCATTAGTGAAACTTACTATTTTATCCATAATACTTAGTGCATCGCGCATACAGCCTTCGCTTTTTTGTGCTATAGTTTGCAATGCTTCTTTCTCAGCTTTTACGTTTTCTTTTTCACAAATCTTTGCCAAATGCACTACCGTATCATTAGTAGTAATTCTTCTGAAATCAAAAATCTGACAACGGCTTAAGATAGTTGGAAGTATTTTATGTTTTTCTGTGGTAGCCAGTATAAAAATAGCGTAAGGCGGTGGCTCTTCAAGCGTTTTTAAAAAGGCATTAAAAGCTGCCGAACTTAGCATGTGCACCTCATCAACTATATATACTTTGTAATTACCCGCCTGCGGTGCAAAGCGCACTTGCTCTACCAAAGCTCTTATATCATCCACCGAATTATTACTGGCAGCATCCAGCTCGTGTATATTAAGAGAGGCCGCATTATTAAAAGAAACACAGGAAATACAGGCATTACAGGCTTCCCCCTCTGCTGTAAGGTTTTCACAATTAATAGTTTTGGCCAAAATACGGGCGCAGGTAGTTTTTCCTACTCCCCTTGGCCCACAAAATAAAAAGGCATGTGCCAATTGATCTTGCCTGATGGCGTTCTTAAGCGTAGTAGTAATATGCTCCTGGCCTACAACCGTATCGAAGGTTTGAGGCCGGTATTTACGTGCCGAAACTATAAACTTTGTATCCATTAAAATATTCTGTGATTAATAACAAATGTAAAGGAATTTAGTTGATGAAACAGTGCGGCTAAAAGAATGTGGAAACTTTGTTATAGCTAACGAACTAACCCGATTGAGTGTTTTGATTTATTATCCGTCAGGGAGCAATCTATGCTGATTACTATTGCAAAGCGCATCGGTTAAACAGCAAATGCCATTATCTTTGCGGGCATGAAGGTATTAATGGTTTGTTTGGGCAATATTTGCAGAAGCCCATTGGCAGAAGGCATTTTACAACATAAGGTAGATTATTTGGGGTTAAACTGGGAAATTGAAAGTGCCGGCACTAATGGGTATCATGTAGGCGAAGCTCCCCACAGATTATCGCAAAAAGTGGCCAATATAAATGGTATTGATATCAGCAAACAACGCTCCAGAAAATTTTCGGCATCAGATTTTAAGAAATATGATAAAATTTATGCCATGGCCGATGATGTCATTGATGAAATGAAATGGATTGCCGGAGCTGATTATGATGCATCAAAAGTAGATTTATTAATGAACGAGTTACACCCCGGTAAAAATGAAGATATACCCGATCCATGGTACGGTACGGAACCGGGCTATCATCAAACCTATGAAATGATTGACAAAGCCACCGATGCTTTACTGGTTAGATACAATAATATCAAATAACAACAATAATACTTTAGTTTACAATATACAATGAAACCAAGCATACCACAGGGAACAAGAGATTTTGATGCCGCAACTGTGCGGAAACGTAATTATATTTTCGATACTATCCGTGAGGTTTTTGAGCTTTACGGATATCAGCCACTGGAAACCCCTGCTATGGAACAGTTAGATACATTAATGGGTAAATATGGAGAAGAAGGCGATAAACTGATCTTTAAAATATTAAATAACGGGCTTGACAATCCTGCAAAAGCAGCAAAAACGCAACAGGGCTTCTCGAATATACTAGAAGGAAAAAGCAGTAAAGATATTACGGAACGAGCTTTACGTTACGACCTTACCATTCCTTTTGCACGTTATGTGGCAATGAATTTTTCGCAGCTACCAATGCCTTTTAAACGGTACCAAATGCAATCGGTTTGGCGTGCAGACAGGCCGCAAAAAGGCCGTTACAGAGAGTTTTACCAATGCGATACCGATGTTGTTGGTAGCACTTCATTATTAAATGAACTGGAACTTGCAGAAATTTATGCCAACGTATTCAATAAGCTTAAAATCCCTATTGAAATACGGGTAAACAATCGAAAAATACTGGCTGCTTTAGCTGCACTATCTGGCGGCTCCAATAAAATGACCGACATTACAATTGCTATTGACAAATTAGACAAAATAGGCTTAGAAAAAGTAAAAGAAGAGTTGCAGCAAAGAGGTTTAAACACAGAACAGGTAAACACTATTGAAAGTTTTTTAAACATTAGTGGAACCAATGGCGAAAAGCTGGCGGCTTTAAAAAAACTGTTCGTAAATAACGAAGTTGGAAAAGTCGGCATTCAAGAACTGGAATTTTTACAAACCCGTTTTGGGAGTAAAAACACCAATATGATAATTGACCCTACTTTAGCGCGTGGACTAAACTATTACACCGGAACCATTTTTGAAATAAAAGCAGTAGGTGTAAAAATCGGCAGTATTGGCGGTGGTGGTCGTTATGATAACCTTACAGGATTATTTGGCGTACCGGATGTTCCGGGCGTTGGTATTTCTTTTGGCGTTGACAGGATTTACGATGTGCTTGCTGAATTAGATATTTTCCCTGAAGAAATATCTGTATCCAGTCAGGTATTGTTCTTTAATTTGGGCGAAAAAGAATCGGAAAAAGCATTTGAACTGGCTACACAATTGCGTCAGGCCGGTGTGCGCTGCGAGCTCTATTACGAAAACGTAAAATTTGACAAGCAGTTTAAATATGCCGAAAAGAAAAACATTCCCTATGTTGCCATTTTAGGCAGTAAGGAATTAGCAGAGGAAATTGTTACCATTAAAAATTTAACTACGGGCATACAAAAACAGGTAGCCTTTAGTAACCTGAAAGATTTTAAGTTTTAAACTCACGAGAACAAAACTTGTAACGGGGTAAAACAATTGAATTTTGTTATTAAAGAATAAGAAAAACTTTTTCAAATTACCGTTTACTCCCGATTTTCTACAACTCACCTGTTTTTTTAGTAACATCCTTGCTTATTCAGTAATTTAGCGACCTGCTATTGCATTTTTTTATCTATAAATAATAACTATTCGTAATGAAAACCAAATTCATATTTTTTATTCTTTTTATTACAGTTGCTTTTACGGCTTGTCAAAACGGTGGCAGTACCGGCCTGTTGGTTCCTGCTGATGCAGCATTGGTGGTACATATAAATTTCAACTCGTTATCCTCTAAACTTACCTGGAAAGAAATTCAGCAAACGGCATGGTATAGCGAATCACAAGTAGAAATTAACGACTCGCTGGCCAAAAAATTATTGGCAGACCCGGCAAGCTCCGGCATTAATACCAATAGTAATATGGTGTTATTTATGAAACGCAGCAACCCTAATGGCTATGTAGCCATTGTTGGCGAAATGAAGGATATTGAAAAGTTCAAAAGCTCCCTTCAACAAGTAGCCAAAGGCTCGGTTAGAATTGAAAAAGACGGTAATTTGGATTATGCAAGTTTTGAAAACAACAGTCAAAGTGTTTTATATTTTAACAACAAAAATTTTGTATTCATCACTGATGCCTCCAATACAAAAAAAATGGCCATCAACTCCTCTTTACCAGATCTTTCGGGTAATAGCAGCGGGTACACGCTTGACAGTCTTCGCTATTTTGCCAAACACACTTTTAATTTGAAAGGAAAAGATTTATTGGACAGTGATAAACGTTTTGCTAATTTAATAAACAACAAAGCTGATATTCATTACTGGATTAATACCTCAAGCCTCTACGAAGGGTTACTTACCGGCCCTATGGCCATGATGAAAATTGGCGATGTACTACAAGGGAACATATCTTCCGGTACCGCTAATTTTGAAGACAGCAAAATCACTTTAAACAATCAGCAGTTTTACGGCAAACAACTGGCAGAGTTGTTTGGAAAATACAAAGGTAAAAACGTAAGTAATGATTTACTTAATAAATTACCGGCTCAAAATGTATTGATGGCCTTTGCCATGAATTTTAACCCTGATGGTATAAAAGAATTCTTAAAGGTTTTAGGCGTTGACGGAATGGCCAATGCAGCTATGGCTCAATTTGGATTTAGTGTAGATGAATTTATAAAAGCCCAGGCAGGAGAGCTTGCTTTTGCGCTTACTGATTTTTCTATTAAAAAAGTACCGCAAAGCATCACACTCGAAGACGGGGAAACCATTCATTATGAAGATGAAAAGCCTGATATGAAATTTGTGTTTGCCACTTCTGTAAACGATAAAAATGCTTACCAAAAAATGGTTGATGTTATTGAAAAACAAGCAGCAAAGGGAATGAGTGTTATGGATAGTTCCGGAAGCAAACTACAATACATTTTACAAGACAAATGGTTTGCCTTAGGCAGTAGTAAAACGGAAGTAAACGCATTTTTAACCAACAATAAAAAGCCCGATTATTCAAATATTTTTGACGGTCATAATGGAGGCGGTTATATTGATTTGCAAAAACTGATTGTTGCGGCCAGTGCTGGCAATAAAGATAGCAGTACACAAAAAGCTATACAGATTTCTGCCGATTTTTGGAAAGACATTCAAATGATTTGGGATGTAAAAGGCGGTATTACCGATTCGAAAATTGAAATAAATCTTTCAGAAACTAAAACCAATTCCTTAAAGCAACTCAACAAATATATTGACCGTATTTATTTGTCGTTACCCAAAAATAAATATGAAGAAATAAATATAGAAGCGGACGCAAATGCTCCAATGCCAGAGCCGCCTCCCCCTGTTGAAGAATTAAAAAAATAGTGTTTTAAAATATCAGCCGACAGCATTTGTCGGCTGTTTTATGCACCAATTGCCCTGCGCATTATTTTCCCCAAAGGAGATACGCCCGGAGAAAAATAATGTGTAAGTATCCCGTTTTCATCAATCAGGTATTTGGAGAAATTCCATTCGGGGGCTTTGTTGTTCCAACCGTTATGCTTTTTATTGGTAAGCCATTGATATACCGGATGCTGGTATTCATTTTTACGTACCGAACATTTTTTCATCAATGGAAAGCTAATACCGAAATTTTTAGTACAAAAAGTAGCAATAACAGTGTCTTCTGCCGGCTCTTGCCCACCAAAATTATTGGCAGGAAAAGCTATAACCACCAACCTTTCTTTGTACAACTGATACGTTTTTTGCAATTGCCTGTACTGTGGCGTATAACCACAATTAGATGCAGTGTTTACTATCAATACTTTTTTATTTTTTAATTGTTCAAAATTAAAAATACTACCGTCATTAGTAATCGCCGATAAATCATAAAAAGAGACTAAAGGCATTACATTACTGAATGAAATATTATTCTTAGCAGAAAAAATACTAATAAAAGGGTACAAAATTTTCAATAGGTGTTGTCGGAATGTCATGGTGCTTAACTACTGGATTTTATTATACAACAATACGATAATTGACTAACTTGTTATATAATTTTTTTTAACATATTTATTTTACCCTTGTAACTGGGGTATGCAATTGCAAAATCTGGCCAGAGAGATTTTTTAAGTACCGCTTTTTGATGGCTAAAAGTATCAAATGAAAACTTACCATGATAGTTGCCAATACCACTATTGCCGCGACCACCAAATGGTAGATTTTTATTAAAATAAAAAACACCCGTGGTGTTTACTACAGCACTCCCCGAAGCTACTTTTTGTAACCAGGCATCTGCTTCTTTTTTATCATCCGTAAAAATATAAAAGGCCAACGGGTTAGCATGTTGTTTCATAATATTATAAGCTTCTTCTTGGGTGTTATAAGTAAGTACGGGCAATAACGGACCAAATATTTCCTCCTGCATAATAGCATCCTCCATGGAAACATTATCCATTATTGTAGGGCAAATATATAACAATTCTTCATTGTGCGTACCACCATAAACAATTTTAGCACCAACCAGATAGCCCATCAATCTGGCAAACTGTTTAGCGTTAATTATACGCCCGTAATCATAACTTTTAATAGGTTGCTCCCCATAAAACGCAACAATTGTTTTTTTCAGTTCTTCTATTAATTTTTCTTTAACATCTCTATGTACTAATAAATAATCCGGAGCAATACACATTTGGCCTGCATTTGAAAATTTAACAAAAGCTATTCGCTTAGCGGCAACTTTAATATTAGCATGTTTCGTAACAAGACAGGGGCTTTTACCACCCAGCTCCAATGTTACCGGTACCAGATTTTCTGCCGCCATTTGGTAGATCTTTTTACCGACGGCTGTACTACCAGTATAAAACACATGGTTAAAAGTAAAATTGTTCATCATTTCGGGTATCACAGTTGCGCCATCTCCATTAATGCATATTACATATTTTATATCAAAAGTTTCATCAATAATCTTTTTCATGACAGCCTCCGTTGCGGTTGCAAATTCACTGGGTTTTAATACCACACAATTACCGGCGGAAATAGCGCCAACCAATGGCATAAATGATAATTGAAAAGGATAATTCCAAGGTGCAATAATCAGTATTACGCCCAATGGTTCTGGTACAATATAGCTTTTCCCCGGTATATTTAAAAGGTTAGTAGCTACCTTTTTTGGCTGCATCAAAGTATCTAAATTCTTAATAAAATAATCTATTTCACTTATTACCATGCCTATTTCGGTAAGCCAGGACTCTTCCTTGCTTTTATGTAAATCCTTATACAACGCAGCATTCAAAGCATCTTCATACTTTAAAACTGTTTTTTTCAACTTCTGTAACTGCTCCTTTCTATAATCGTATTCCCGGGTAGCCCCCGAATTAAAATAACCGCTCATTAATTGCAGGTTTGTAACGATGGTACTCATGTTATACATTTGCTTTAAATAAAATTACAACAAAAATGTCTGACGAGTATTTTATGCAGCTGGCTATAAGAGAAGCACAAAGGGCTTTTGACGAAGATGAAGTGCCTATTGGGGCTATTGTGGTGCAAAACGATAAAATAATTGCCCGTGGTTATAATATGACGGAAAAGTTAAATGACCCTACTGCCCATGCGGAGATGATTGCCCTAACCAGTGCTTTTAGCAATATGGGTGCTAAATATTTACCAGATGCTGCTTTATACGTAACTGTTGAACCTTGTGTAATGTGTGCCGGAGCTCTTTATTGGAGTAAGCTAAGCAAAGTTGTATGGGGCGCATCAGACAGTAAAAACGGGTATAGCCGCACCCAACCTGCAATATCCCCTTTTCACCCTAAAACAACTATTGTTACCGGAATTTTGGAAAATGATTGTAGGGCACTTATGCAAAGGTTTTTTAAAAGCAAAAGATAAGGCCACCCCCGTTTGAGGATGGCCTTAAAAAAAGGTAGCATTAAACTTAATATCCTGTATTCTGTTGCGCTTCAATACCCGGGTTGGCATTAATTTCGTCCCGGCCTATTGGCAAGATGGTTTTATAAAAACTTCTGTCAATTGTTTTGTTTCTGTGCGCCATGGTTACGCCTACATGTTCATCATTAAAAGTAATAGATTTGTTCAGTCGTATCATATCAAAAAAGCGTTGTCCCTCGCCAATCATTTCTTTACTTTTTTCGTTCAACACCATATCTTCTGTTATGGTAGCCACAGTAGCAGAAGCTGCAGCCGGTGCTCTTTTACGAATGGCGTTCAGGTAAGTTACGGCAATGTTTTTATCGGGAGTAGTTTTCTTTAAAGCAGCTTCTGCCGCAATTAAATACACTTCTGATAGCCTGATGACTTTAATATTGACGGCTGTAAACCGGCCTTTACCATCGCCCTCTTTTGTTACTGAACCCACATATTTATAACAGGCTCCCATACGGGTGTTGGATAGTTCATCATAGGTCATAATACCCCAACGTACATCTGTGGGATCTTCGTTCAATCTGCTCAAATAATAATCCGAAGCTATAAAATTTCCTAAAGCATTTTCATCGCCCCGGCGTAAATAATAAAAGCCTACTGACGAGGCACCCAGTTCTCCTTCGTTCTCTGCCATTGTCAATTCAAAAATAGATTCGCTTCCAAATTGATTAGACCATGAATCTACCCAAGTTGCATTGGAGTAAAGAGAATATACGCCATCGGTAATAATTTCGTTGGCTGCGGTATAGGCTTTGTCAAAATCACCCATTGTTAAATATACCCTGGCCTGTATAGCCTTATTTCCGTAGTAGTTAATATAACCGTTATTTTTTGTTTTAGGTAAAAGGCTTTCTGCCGCAGTTAAATCACTTGTTATTTGTGTATATACATCTTCCACCGTATTTCTTAATGGCTGGGCAGATGCATCTAAAATAGTAGAGACTATGGGCACCCCATAAGCTGCTTTATTTTCGGTATAAGGCTCTCCGTATAAACGTACCAAATCAAAATACATCATGGCGCGTAACGTTAGTGCCTGGCCTTTGTAACTACTAAAATCAATAGTAGTTCCTTCACTTTCTAATTTATTAATACCGGCAATAATATTGTTAGCCTGTAAAATTGAATTATATATTTCTGACCAAAAGGAGGAATAACTGCCCGCATCAACACTGTGGTTAAAAGTGTATAAGTTATCTAACCCCCTGCCTTGTGATGCAATAGTAAGGTCGCCGCCTTTGGCATCAGCATATAGCATAAAATTTCTACCTAAATAACTTGAACCTATTAAAGTGCGCATTAATCCGTTGGTCATTACTTTGGCATCAGCCAAGGTATTAATGGTTTCGGAAGATTCAGTAGAGTCGCTGGGTCTTACGTCTAAAAAATCTTTTCCGCAGGAACTTAATATAAGGCCTGAAAAGATTGCTATTATTATTACTATATTTTTCATTTGTATCATTTTTAATTTTCTCAATTTTATTACACGTAAGCTACTTAGAAACCTACTTCTAAGCCAAATGTGAAGGTTTTACCAAACGGCATTTCCCAACCGCGTGTACCAAAATCATTCACTTCCGGGTCGGCCCATTTGAATTTTGAGAAAGTTAGAAGATTAGATCCGTTAAAAAATATTCGGGCATTTGCAATATGTACTTTGTTTAGCAAATATGTAGGAATAGCGTAAGAAAGGTTGATGTTTTTAAGACGAAGGAAATTACCATTATGTAAATGCCTGCTGGATCGGGCAATGCCGTCAGTAGGATCGTTACCACTAATTTGCGGCAAGAGCGCATCCGTATTATCCGGCCTCCAGGCTTCCTGATAACCATAATAAGAGCGCACCCTTTCCCAGTAGTAACCATCTTCTGCCACATCTCTTGATCCGGCATCAAACAACATACCGCCTAATTTATAAATAAAATTCATTCCCAGTGTAATGCCCTTATATGTTACATCAGTATTAATACCGCCGTAAACCTTAGGCATGGGCGATTTGTATAAAATGTATTCCGCATCGGAAATATTATTGGTAGCTCCGCGCCCATTATGCAGAAAATCGCCATCCGTTCCATCGTTAGTGTACCAGATAGGTTTACCGTTGGTTTTATCTACACCCGCCCATTCCTGTACATAAAAAGAATAAACGGGTTCTCCTTCTCTGTAAATAAAACTAACTCTGGCATCGCCCCCGGTAGGGTCGGACCAAATAATATCCTGGCCGCCATAAAGTTCAACCACCTTTGATTTTATAAAGGAAGCATTAGCACTGGCAGACCATTTCCACTCATCATTTTTAACAATATCGCCACCTAAAGCCAACTCTATACCTTTATTATTAAATGCGCCTACATTTCTTAATGTAGAAGAAAAGCCGGTTACTGTAGAAATAGGAACGCTTTGCAATAGATTTTTGGAGGTGCGGTTAAAATATTCTACGCTACCATACAACCTATTGTTTAATAGTCCAAAATCTATCCCCACATTATAGGTATAGCTGGTTTCCCAACGAAGACTGTCATCTCCTACCGTAGTTAATGCACCTCCAGAACCGCCATTATAATTATACCCATAACTGGCTAAGGAACGCCAACCATAGTTTTGTATAGGGAAGGTTCCGTTTACACCATAGGACGCTCTTAGCTTTAACAGGTTAATTTTATTATTAGCAGTTAGGAAACTTTCTTTTTTCAAATTCCAGGCACCGGAAACCGACCAAAAATTACCCCAACGGGTAGCCGGTCCAAATTTTGAAGAACCATCGCGCCTGAAAGAAGCGGCCAAAAAGTATTTTTCGTTATAATTGTATTCTGCTCTGGACAAATAAGACATCATATTATACCCCCAAAAATATGAGTTGGCATCTTTTACACCGGCTGTAGCTACGGTATGCAAAGAACTGGAGGGAAGGTCTGACCCGCTGGCCATCGCATAATCTGTTTGGTTTTTTTCTGCTTCAAAGCCTACCAATACATTTACCGCGTGCAATCCAAAATTCTTATCGTAGTTTAATGTAGAAGATGATACGAGCTTTCTGATATTTGTATTATACTCAAATACGGTACCATTGGCCGTAGCTCCATAAGTAGTATGATAATGCAACGGGCTATAATATAAATGTTCTTTAACCTGTGTATTATCAAAAGAAAAAATTGTTTTCGCCGTTAACGAGGGCAGTAGTTGAACAGCCAAGGTTTCTACCGCACTTAATCTAAGTGTTTTGGCATTGTTATCCCACTGTTTGTCGTAATAAAGCGGGTTATACCCTAAAGAACGATACCTTGTTGTATAGGGCTCTCCTGTTAAATAATCTGTTGGCCAGTAAAAAGGAAACAACATATTGTTGGCTAAATATAAATAGTTTGTTCCAGTATTTCGGGTATCGTTATATCCTGATTTATCATTGACGCTGATATTGACATTAGAACCAAAGTCGATGAAATTGCCGATTTTCTGGTTCAGATTTACCCGCCCGCTAATTCGGTCAAATTCATTGGTATAAGCCCGGCTCTTATCTTTAGTGTATGCTAATGACGAGTAATAATTAGTTTTATCGTTACCACCGCTTACAGACAGGTCATAGTTTTGATATACACCCGTGCGAAAGAGCGCCTTATTCCAGTCAAAATATTTCCCGTCCCTGTTTTCTACACCATCAGTTTTTCCGGTAATGGTTACCTCCTCCCAACGGGTAGTGCCTGTAGTGCTAAAATCATACCCATGCATACCAAAACGAGATTTCATTCGATTTATAGCATAATCTCTCGATTGTACATCGGTATAACCATTAGAGCTGCGATAGTCATAAAATATCTGATAAAAATATTTGATTTGCTCTTCTACGCTGGCCGGCTTATAATTTTCCGTGGCCCAGCTGGGCGTTAAGCCTATTGAAGTTCTCAGGTTAATTTTTGGCTTACCGGATTTACCACTTTTGGTAGTAATAATAACCACACCATTAGCAGCTCTGGAACCATAAAGAGAAGAAGCAGCAGCATCTTTCAAAACCGTGATCGACTCAATATCATTAGGGTTAATTGTGTTCATTACGTTATTAGAAGTGTATAGCTGGTTATCCATAGCACCTACATTCCCGGATACTACCGGTACCCCATCAACCACATATAACGGATCATTAGTAGCAGCTATAGAACCAACACCCCTTACACGGATACTGGATACCGAACCTGCCTGACCGGAACTGGTGGTTACCTGTACGCCGGGAACACGGCCCGGTAACGACTGCTCAAAGGAGGTGTTGGGAATATCTTTAATATCTCTTTGCTCCAGTACCGATGCAGAACCGGTATAGGAGCTTTTACGGGCAGTACCATAGGCTACAACAAACACTTCATCCATCGCCTTAGCATCTATGGTTTCTAACACAATTTCAAAAAAACTACCAGAGCCAATCTGTATGGTTTGGGTTTTGTAGTTAATAGCAGAAACTTCCAACACCGGGTTTTTTCCGGTAACATTAATCGTAAAACTCCCATCATTGCCAACCGAAGTGGCAATTACAGTATTTTGCTGATGGACAGTGACACCAACTATCGGATCTCCAATACTATTTTTTACCGTACCAGAAATTTTCCGACTTTGAGCTTTTACGGAATTTGGTATTAAAAGGCATAATATTGCAATGCAAATCAGAGGAATTAGCTTTCTCAACATTGTTTTTTGTTTTATGGTTATGTTAAAATTAAGCTACGAAAATGTATAAAACAAGAAAATATAGCAAAAAAACGCATTAATAGTTATAATAATATGTATATCAATTTGGATTAAATAGAAATATTTAAACTCCTTCGCCATAAATTTGTTAGATATAAAAGACTATTATTCACTTATAAAAAAACAAAGAACATGGCATTTACACTACCAGCCCTGCCTTATGCAAAAGAGGCATTAGAACCACATATTGATGCATTAACAATGGAAATACACCACGACAGGCATCACAAAGCCTATGTAGATAATTTAAATAAAGCCATTGACGGCACTGCCAATGCAGACAAAACTTTGGATGAACTGATAAAAAATGCCGGTGCCATATCGCCTGCTGTAAGAAATAACGGTGGAGGACACTGGAACCACAGTTTTTTTTGGGAAATTATTGGCCCTGATGCCGGTGGCGAACCAAGTGGTGCTTTAGCAGATGCAATTAATGAAACTTTTGGCTCATTAGACGGATTAAAAGAAAAATTTAATACCGCCGGTGCTACTCGCTTTGGAAGCGGTTGGGCTTGGTTAATTGTAAAAGACGGAAAGTTGGAAGTAAGCAGCACGCCTAACCAAGACAATCCATTGATGGATGTTGCAGAAGTTAAAGGAACGCCTGTTTTGGGTGTAGATGTGTGGGAACATGCTTATTACCTGAAATATCAAAACAAAAGAGCAGAATACCTGAATGCTTTTTGGAATGTGGTAAACTGGAAAAAAGTAGCAGAACTTTACGAAGCTGCAAAATAATTATACTGCTACGACATTGATTAAAGCCAGCTATGCGCTGGCTTTTCTTTTTACCAATTAAAAGAGCTGCTCAAATGCTTGAAATGGCCATTCATTTTAATTTTATCCCTCAGTGCCTCATTTTCCAAAGACCCCTGATGTACATTCTCAAAATACCTTCTTAAATATTCCAGTCTTTGTTTTTCGGTGGTTAGTTGTAGCAGCTCGTACTCCTGCAATATAGACAAACCACAATGATGGGCAATATCATACACCATAAGATCATCATCAGCCTTTTTAAAGTTTTTAACGACCCTTAACCCGGCGTGCATTTCCCGCATTTTTGCAAGCAGGGCAGCCATTACAGCCGTATTTCCCCCACCATTATTTTCAGGATAATTTACAATTGCACCCGAATATAATTTTTCGGGTATGTTTTTTATGATTTCCAGAATACGAAAGATCTCGCCCCCTTCTGTACGGATGTCCATTTCTCCGTTATCGTAAATTTTAAATACCTCTTTCACATAAATTAGCGTTCCATACTCTTTTAATTCATCATTAATAATTGATGGCACACCAAAGGGCTTTTTCTGTTCAAAACAATCTTTAATCAATTGCTTATAGCGAGGTTCAAAAATATGCAAATTCAAATGCTCGGTAGGAAAAACAACAATTTCGAGCGGAAATATTGGAATAAAGTTTGTCATACTACAAATTTAAAATTGTTATTATTTCTTTCCCAAGTAAAAGTGAGCATAAATTTTTTATTTTTAGTTGCGCGCTTGCATAAACCCCAGCCTCCTACGGTTAAACAGGTGTTGCACCTATTACTTAAACTTAGGTTTTATGCCAACTTGTAAAATATTGAAGTTGTTTAAACTTTTAATTTGATTAAGAATCTTGCGGTAAAAGCGAGCCAATGTAATCCCATCCAAGTAAATATTTTCTTCTCATAACGCACCAGCATTGCTTTAAAGGCATCCGGCCACGCATTGGCATGCTCAATTTTTGTGCGTTGTTTGTAAAGATCCTCATCAAAGTATCTGTATTCCATATCCGGCTCTTTACTTCTTCTCTTATTGGCTTTAACATTCAACTCAATTTCTTTTTGAATG